>NZ_JBIVKJ010000001.1:0-637872 GCF_044750705.1 Kitasatospora sp. NPDC088783 | reverse complement strand
GCGGAGGCGGCGGAGAGGTTGCCGGCCGCGTCCTTGGCCTTGACCGTGTACGAGTACGCGGTGGACGCGCTCAGACCGGTGTCGGTGTACGAGGTGCCGGCGGTGGTCCCGACCAGGGTGCCGCCCCGGTACACGTTGTAGCCCGTGACGCCGACGTTGTCGGTGGAGGCGGTCCAGGTCAGCGCGGCGCTGCTGGCGGTGGTGGTCGCCGCCAGGTTGGTCGGCGCGGTCGGGGCGGTGGTGTCGGAGGTGCCGCCGGAGGCGGTGGTGACGCTCAGCGCCGCGGAGGCGGCGGAGAGGTTGCCGGCCGCGTCCTTGGCCTTGACCGTGTACGAGTACGCGGTGGACGCGCTCAGACCGGTGTCGGTGTACGAGGTGCTGTTGGTGGACCCGACCAGGGTGCCGCCCCGGTACACGTTGTAGCCGGTCACGCCGACGTTGTCGGTGGAGGCGGTCCAGGTCAGCGCGGCGCTGCTGGCGGTGGTGGTCGCCGCGAGGCCGGTGGGGGCGGTCGGGGCGGTGGTGTCCGCGGTGCCGGTGCCGACCGCCGGGTAGGCGTTCTTCAGCAGCTCCTGGAACTGGGCCGAGAACCAGTGGCCGGCCACCGGGGCGTTCGGCAGCGCGCCCGACATGTTGTTGTTGTTGCGCGGGTTGCCGGTGTACGTCGGGTCGCACATCCGGTCGAAGCCCTTGCCCTCGTCGTTGGCGATGGCCGAGCTCGCGCCGTCCGACTCACCCGGGGGCTTCACCCACACGTACGCGGCGATGCCGTCCTCGGGGGCCGCCTTCGGACGCTCGCCGAGGCCCGCGCCGGACTGGTTGCACCAGTTGCCGGTCTGGAAGCGGCGGTCGATCCGGCCGCCGTCGACGTACGCGTCGACCGAGGTCTTCGGGCCCGGGCCGGTCGGACGGTTGGCGCCGCCCCAGCCGTTGCGGGAGGTGTCGATCAGCATGCCGATGTTCGAGTTGAACCCGGAGGCGATCGCCTTGGTGCGCCACGCCTTGGCGTAGGACGCCTCGTCGACGTAGTAGTTCCAGTCGACCCACTTGCTCTGGCGGACCGAGGTGCCGTTCACCGAGTCGTTGACGGTGAAGTTGGGCTCGTGCAGCGCCGAGTAGTTGGCGGTGTTGACGATGAAGCCCTGGACGTTGTTGACCGTCGAGCCGGACGCGGTGGCGGCCTGCTTGATGGTGTCGATGGCCGGCTGGAGGTTGGAGTCCCAGCCGAGCCAGCCGTGGTGGCCGGCGTCCACGTAGTTGTAGACGTTCGGGATCGCGCCGAGCTTGGCCAGCGCGTAGCCGACGCCGTTGACGTAGTTGCCGTTGGCCTTCATGACGTCGCACGCGGGGGTGGCGGTGGCGGTGCCGCCCGCGTTGGTCACCAGGTTCGGCAGCGAGTCGATCTCGACCGTGGTGACGATCCGCAGGTTCGCGTAGGCCGGGTCGGCCAGGATCGCGGCGATCGGGTCGATGAACTCGCTCTTGTAGCGCGGCAGGTCGGTGGGGCCGAGCTCGCCGTTCGAGGCCAGGGCGGCGCAGTCGCGGCCCGGCAGGTCGTAGATGACGACCTGGAACACGTACGGCTTGCCCGCGGCCTGCTGCACCGCGGCGTTCAGGTGGTCGCGCAGACCCATGACGCCGTTGCCGCCGGCGATGGCCGCGATGCGGTCCATCCAGACGGCGGTGGGCTGGTTGGCGACGGCCGAACCGCCCGGCTCGGCGGCGGCGTGGGCGGCCCACTCGGGGTTCACGTAGACCCCGGCGCCGACGAAGGGGTTGTCCACACGGGCCGCCGCGTGGGCGGCGGTGGTCGACACGGCAAGGGGGAGCAGGGTCGCGGCGCTGAGCACCGCGGCCGCTGCCGCCGTCCGGAGACGGCGCGTCAGATTTGCCGACACGGTAAGGGAGTCCTTTCGGGTGGGGGACGGACTCGACGGAAGAGCTCCCAACTAATGGGAGCGCTCCCATACTTGGCCTGGGCTGAGACCAACTCAGCTCGGGGACAACCGATATGAAGCCATGACCTCGCACTCCCGTCAAGAAGTTCGACAGAACCCGTGGGAGCGCTCCCGCCAACCTCGATGGACGCCGCCCGTCGCCGTCCGGCCGTCCGGCCCCCGCCCCGGGGCGGGCACCACCGCCGCCCCGACAGGCCCGCTGAACACCACCGTTCACCACCGCACCGGAGCGGTTCGCCGACGCCCCGTCCCGCCCGGCCCCGGCCGGCGCCCACGCCTCTCCGGCAGCCGCTCCCCCGCACCCCGGACACACCCGCCGCCACCCGAAACTTTCACGCCCGGCCGGCCCGCACGTGGCAGGCTGTCCCCGATCCGCAGGAGGTATCCCGTGCCCACCCGCCCCGCCTTCGACGACGACCAGCGCCGCGCCCGGCTCGCCCGGCGGCACCGGCTGGCCCCCGGCACCGCGGCCGACCGCGCCGAGCAGGTGGTGGCGGACCTGGTCGCCGTGCACGCCACCGACCCCGCCACGGTCTTCCTCGCCGTCGCGGCCCGGCTCGCCGTCCCGGGCGTCGCCGACACCGAGCGCGCCCTGTACGCCGACGGCACCGTGCTGCGCCGCCACGGCCCGCGCAAGACCCTCTTCGCGATCCCCGCCGAGCTCGAACCGGCGCTGTACGCCTCGACCACGGCGAAGGCCGCCGCCGCCGAACGCGCCCGCCTGCTCAAGGACTTCGCCGCCTCCGGCCGGGACGCCGCCTGGACCTCCGCCGCGCAGGACGCCGTGCTGGCCGCCCTCGCCGATGCCCCGGACGGCCTGACGGGCAGTCAACTGAGCGAGCTGGTACCGCAGTTGCGCGAAACGATCGACTACGGCGTCGGCACCTCCTACCAGACCGTCCAGCCGGTCGGCATGCGGCTGCTGCGGCTGCTCGGCATGGAGGGCGCCATGGTCCGCCGCCGTCCGCTCGGCGGTTGGACCAGCAGCCGGCACCGCTGGGTGCCCGGCCCGCCCGTCCCCGCCGTCCCGTCCGCCGCCGAACGGGCCGCCGCGCAGGCCGAGTTGGCCGGGCGGTGGCTGGCCTCGTACGGCCCGGCCGGCGAGCAGGACCTGGTCTGGTGGACCGGCTGGGGCGTCCGCGAGGTGCGGGCCGCGCTGGCCGCGTGCGCGGCCGTCGAGGTCGGACTCGCCGACGGCACGACCGGTTTCGTGCTGCCCGACGACCTCGAACCGGTCGCCGAACCCGCCCCCTGGGCGGCCCTGCTCCCGGCCCTCGACCCCAGCGTGATGGGCTGGAAGGACCGCGACTGGTACCTCTCCCCCGGCCACCGCTCCGAACTGGTCGACCGCTCCGGCAACCTCGGCCCCACCGCCTGGTGGAACGGCCGCGTGGTCGGCGGCTGGGCCCAGCACCCCGACGGCGAGGTGCGGTTCGAACTCCTCACCGACCCCGGCACCGAAGCCCGCGAGGCCCTCGCCGCGAAGGCCGCCGCCCTGCGCGCCCTGCTGGCCGAGACCCGGGTCACCCCGCGCTTCCGCACCCCGCTCGAACGGCGGCTCACCGGCTGACCCGCCGGGGCGGGAGCGCCGGGATCAGGACTCGGGACTCGGGGCTGGGGGCTGGGCGCTCAAGCCCGGTCTGATCCGGTCGCGGCGACGGACGACACGGCGAGGAACGACACGGCGACGGACGACGCGGCGACGGACGCCGGGTTCACGCCCACAGGGCCTGGGCGATCGCGTTGCCGGTGAAGGCCGCGCCCAGGCCGGCGGCCACGCTGCCGGCCGCGTTCGCCACCGCGTAGAACCGGGCGCCGCTCTCGGCCAGCCGCAGCGTCTCGTAGGAGAACGTCGAGTACGTCGTCAGCGCCCCGCAGAACCCGGTCCCCACCAGCAGTTGGAGGTGCGAGGAGGCCGCCCCGGCCGCCACCGCGCCGGTCAGCAGCCCCAGCACCATCGACCCGGCGACGTTGACGACGAAGGTGCCCCACGGGAAGAGCGTGTCGTGGCGGGACTGCACCGCCCGGTCGGTCAGGTAGCGCAGCGGCGCGCCGACGGCCGCCCCGACGATCACCAGCAGCCAGTTCACTTCTTCCCCCTGTCGCGGCCGACGTGCCGGACGACCTCGCACGCGTCGAGGACCACCGTTCCCCCGGTGACGAGTTCGTCCAGTTGCGGCAGGAACGCCCGTACCCGCTCCTCGGCGTCCACGATCACGACCGCCACCGGCAGGTCGTCGCTGAGCGACAGCAGCCGGGCGGTGTGCACCAGCGAGGAGGCACCGAAGCCCTCGACGCCTCGGAACACGCTCGCCCCGGCCAGTCCGGCGGCGTGCGCCCGGTGGACGATCTCGCTGTACAGCGGCCGGTGGTGCCAGAGGTCGTCCTCCCCGACGTACACCGTCACCCGCAGCGCGCGGCCCGTGAGTCCGGTCATCGTGTCCTCCGCCCGATCACCCGGCGGGCCGCCTGTGCGCCCGCCCACACCGCCGCCGTCGCCGCGGCCAGCGTCGCGGCCAGGTACCCGAGCGCCGTCGCGGCGTGGCCGCCGTCGACCAGGCGCTGGATGTCCACCGTGTAGGTGGAGAAGGTCGTGAAGCCGCCCAGCACGCCGGTGCCGAAGAACGGCCGCACCAGCCGGTGCGCCGCCCACGCCTCGGTGATCACCACCAGGAAGACGCCGATCACCGCGCAACCCACCGCGTTCACCACCAGGGTGCTCCACGGGAAGAGGCCCGGCGCGGTGGGCCAGGCGAGCGCGATCGCGTAGCGGGCGCTCGCGCCGAGCACGCCGCCGACCGCGATCACGGCGAGGACCGGCAGCAGGCCCTGATCACGGCTGCGGGCGGGCCGCTCGGCGGGGGCGGCTTCGAGGTCGGGGTCGACGGGCTCGGCCGTCGCCCCGGCGCGGGATCGTTCCACGGGCATGCGTCTCCTACTCGCGCGGCGCCCGGACGTGCGGGCGCGACCGTCACAAGTAGGGACCGTTGGCGGCCACTGCCGCGGTTCGGGTCCGGCGGGCCCCACCGCCGTTCAACGCCCGGAGGCGTTGCGCTCCCACCTTACCCCCGGCGGGTCGTCCCGCCGAACCGGGGAACCGGCCCCGGCCCCCACCGCACCTGCGCCGATCACGGACCGTTGCGGGCGTCGCGCGACGCGTCCGGAGCGTCCGGAGCGTCGGGGCGATCGGGGCGGCGGCCGAGGGAGAGCTGCATCAGGAGGGTGTCGATCCAGCGGCCGTGCTTGTGGCCGACGGCGGTGAGGCGGCCCGCTTCGGCGAAGCCGAGGCGGCGGTGCAGGGCGACGGAGGCGTCGTTGCCGGGGCTGGCGATGACGGCGACGAGTTGGCGGAGGTCGGTGCGGACGCAGGCGTCGATCAGGGCTGCGAGCAGGGCGGTGCCGTGGCCGTGCCCGGTGTGCTCCGGGGCGAGGTAGACGGAGTCCTCGGCGGTGTGGCGGTAGGCGGGCTTGGGGCGCCAGGGGGCGGCGTAGGCGTAGCCGACGGCCCGACCGGAGACCTCGGCGACCAGGAAGGGCAGGGCGCGGGCGGCGAGTTCGTCCAGGCGCAGGTGCCAGTGGTCGGCGGGCGGCGGGGTCTCCTCGAAGGTGCTGACGGTGTGTCGGACGTAGTGCGTGTGGATCTCGGCCACGGTGTCCAGGTCGGCGGGGGCGGCCGGGCGGATCAGGCGTTCGGCGGCGGTCACGGGGGCGAGTGTGGGCGGCGGTGCTGGTGGGCCCGGAGCCGCTGCCGCTGGACGCCCGGGTCCTGCACGGGCGCAGGGCGGGCTGAGCGGGCCGCGCCGAACGCGGCGGCCGGTCGGCGGCGCTGCCCTCCGGCGCGGTGCTGCCCCTCGGCGCCCCGTCGTCGCCCGCGCCCGCGCCCCGTCGCCGCCCCCGCCCCGCCCGTCCCCCGTCCGTCCCCCGCCCGCGCCCGTTCCGGCCTAGCGTGAGGGGACGGCGACGGAGGGAGCACCCGGTGTTCGAGCGGTTCTCGCGGGCGGGGACGGGCAGTGCGAAGTGGGCGCGGGCGGGGACGGGGCGGATCGCCATGGGGGTGGCGGACATGGACCTGCCGGGGCCGCCGGCGGTGGCGGCGGCGCTGCGGGCGCGGGCGGGTCACCCGGCGTTCGGGTACCCGGTGGCGGAGGACGCGGACCGGGCGCTGGTGGCCGACTGGTACCGGCGGCGGCACGGGGTGGCGGTGGACCCGCGCTGGGTGATGCTGCTGCCGTTCGCGCCGGGCACGGCGGTGCGGCTGCTGCTGGAGGCGGTGCGTCCGCTGGCGGGTCCGGCGGTGTTCGTGACGCCGGAGTGGGGCGGTTTCGCCCGGGTCTGCCGGGCCGCGGGGGTGGACACCCGGGAGCTGCCGCTGCTGGCGACCGGCGACCCGGGCGACCCGTACCGGCTGCCGCTGGCCGGGGTCGCGGCGGCCCGGCCGGGCCTGGTGCTGCTGAGCAGCCCGCACAACCCGACCGGGCGGATCTGGCCGGCCGGGGACGTCCGGGCGCTGGCCGCGGCCGCCGCCCCGGGGCTGCTGGTCTCGGACGAGGTGCACGGCGACCTGCGGCACCCGGACGCGGGCGTGGAGCAGCCGGTCGCGGTGGCGGTGACCGGCGGGGCGCCGAACGTGGTGACGCTGAA
This sequence comes from Kitasatospora sp. NPDC088783, assembly GCF_044750705.1. Taxonomy (NCBI): domain Bacteria; kingdom Bacillati; phylum Actinomycetota; class Actinomycetes; order Kitasatosporales; family Streptomycetaceae; genus Kitasatospora; species Kitasatospora sp. NPDC088783. The sequence continues at coordinate 631,273 of NZ_JBIVKJ010000001.1, read as the reverse complement.
CTCGGTCGGCAAGACCTTCAACGTCTCGGGCCTGCCGAGCTGCTTCGTGCTGGTGCCGGACCCGGGGCTGCGGGAGCGGCTGGCGGCGGTGATGGCGGGTTTCGGGCTGTGGGAAGGGGGGCTGCTGGGCGCGGTCGCGCAGCGGGCGGCGCTGGCCGAGGGCGGGCCGTGGCTGGACGCGCTGCTGGCGCACCTGGTGCGGGCCCGGGAGCTGGCGACGGCCGCGCTGGGCGGTGCGGTGCTGGCCCGTCCGCAGGCGTCGTACCTGCTCTGGCTGGACGGGGCGGGGCTCGGCACCCGGGAGGAGCTGCTCACCGAGCGTCATGTCGAGCTGGCGGACGGGTCGGATTTCGGAGCGGCCGGTTCCGGGCGCCTGCGGCTGAATTTCGCCCTGCCACTGGACCGCCTGCGCACCGCTCTCACCCGGCTGACCTGCGAGGAAGGCGCTCGGGCGGCATCGAGGTTTGCCCCGGAGCAGACTGAGCAGGAACAACCGGGCTCAAGTCGCGAACCGAGGGATGGTGAAACCCGGTGACATCTGTACGTCCGCAACAGGCCGCTCCGGCCGTCGATCCGGTACACAGCGTGACGCTCCGGACGGAGCTGACCGAGGCGTCGGCCGAACGGCACCTGGGCGCCATCTGCTTCAAGATCGGTCCTCCGGCGCTGGTCGGGGTGGAGGCGGAGTGGTTCGTCCACGACGCCCGATGTCCGGGCTCCCCGGTGGATCCCGACCGGGTGGCGGCCGCGCTGGCGGTGCTGCCCGACTCGGCCGACGGCCCGGTGCTCCCGGCCGGCTCGCGGCTGACGCGTGAACCCGGCGGGCAGGTCGAGCTCAGCTCCCCGCCCGCCGCCGATCCGGCCCGCTGCGCGGCCGGGCTGAGCGCCGACCAGGCGGTGCTGCGGGCGGTGCTGGCCGCCGAGGGCCTGCGGCTGACCGGCAGCGGCACCGACCCGATGGACCGCGAGCGGCGGATGCTGGCCACCCACCCGCGCTACCGGGCGATGGGGCGCTACTTCGACCGCGGCGGGCCCTGGGGCCGGATCATGATGACCGGCACCGCCTCCGTGCAGGTCTGCGTGGACGTCGGTACCGAGGCCGACTGCGTCGAACGCTGGCGGCTGACGCACGAGTTGGGGCCGGTGCTGGTCGCCGCGTTCGCCAACTCGCCGCTGCTGGAGGGCCGTCCGACCGGCTGGAAGTCGACCCGGCAGCTGGTCTGGTCCCGGATGGACCCCTCCCGGACGCTGGCCCCGCCGCCGTCCGCCGACCCGCGCGACGCCTGGGCCCGGTACGTGCTGGACGCCGCGCTGCTGTGCGTGCGCCGCTCCGACGGGCTGCCGTGGGACGCGCCGGCCGGGCTGACCTTCCGCGGCTGGCTGCGCGGCGCGGGCGAGCGGCCCGCCACCCTGGCCGACCTGGACTACCACCGCACCACGCTGTTCCCGCCGGTGCGCCCGCACGGGTACCTGGAGCTGCGGATGATGGACGCCCAGCCCGCCGAGGGCTGGCGGGTGCCGCTGGCCCTGGTCAGCGCGCTGCTGGACGACCCGGTGGCGGCCGACGAGGCCCGCGCCGCGCTGGAGCGGCTCGGCCACGCGGGCAGCCGCGCCCCGCGCTCGGGCCTGTGGCGGCGCGCCGCCGCGCTCGGCATGGCCGACCCGGACCTGCGCCGCGCCGCCCTGCTGTGCTTCGCCGCCGCCGAACGCTCGCTGGCCCGCCGGGGCAGCGAACTGCGCACCCCCCTGGTCGAGTTCGCCGAGCGCTACCCGGCCCGCGGCCGCTGCCCGGCCGACGACCAGCTGACCGCCCTGCGCACCGGAGCCGCCGTCCTCCAGGAGGACGCCCCGTGCTGACCGCCACCCCTTTCGTACGGCAGGAGGACGCCCCGTGCTGAACGCCGACCGGACCGACCCCGCGCTGCTGCGCGACCTGATCGCCGTCGAGCTGCTCGCCGCGCGGGAGCGCACCGCTCAGCTCACCGAGGCCGTCGACGACGCCGAACTCGTCGCCCAGCACTCGCCGTTGATGTCGCCGCTGGTGTGGGACCTGGCGCACATCGGCAACCAGGAGGAGCTGTGGCTGCTGCGCAACGTCGGCGGCCGCGACCCGCTGCACCCGGAGATCGACCCGCTGTACGACGCGTTCGAGCACCCGCGCGCCGAACGCCCCCGGCTGCCGCTGCTGCCGCCCGCCGAGGCCCGCGCCTACGCGCACGAGGTGCGCGGCCGGGTGCTGGACCTGCTGGCCGCCTCCCCGCTGGAGGGCGCGCCGCTGCTGGACGCCGGGTTCGCGTTCGGGATGATCGTCCAGCACGAGCAGCAGCACGACGAGACCATGCTGATCACCCACCAGCTGCGCACCGGCCCGGCCGTGCTGGACGCCCCGCCGCCGCCCGCCGCCACCGGCCCGCTGCCCGCCGAGGTCCTGGTCCCCGCCGGGCCGTTCACCATGGGCACCGACACCGAGCCGTGGGCCCTGGACAACGAGCGCCCGGCCCACCCGGTCGAGCTGCCCGCGTTCTGGCTCGACACCACGCCGGTCTCCAACGGCGCCTACCAGCGCTTCATCGCCGACGGCGGCTACCGGGACCCGCGCTGGTGGACGCCCGAGGGCTGGGCGCACCGGATGTCGGCCGGCCTGGAGGCGCCGCTGTTCTGGCGGCAGGAGGGCGGGCAGTGGCTGCGCCGCCGCTTCGGCCACCTCGAACCGGTGCCGGAGGACGAGCCGGTGCTGCACGTGAGCTGGTACGAGGCCGACGCGTACGCCCGGTGGGCGGGGCGGCGGCTGCCGACCGAGGCGGAGTGGGAGAAGGCCGCCCGGCACGACCCCGCCACCGGCCGCTCCCGGCGCTTCCCGTGGGGCGACGCCGCGCCCGGCCCCGAGCACGCCAACCTCGGCCAGCGGCACCTGCGCCCGGCCCCGGTCGGCGCCTACCCCGAGGGCGAGTCACCGTACGGCGCACGGCAGTTGATCGGCGACGTGTGGGAGTGGACGGCCAGCGACTTCACCGGCTACCCGGGGTTCGCGGCCTGGCCGTACCAGGAGTACTCGGAGGTGTTCTTCGGCCCCGAGTACAAGGTGCTGCGCGGCGGCTCGTTCGCGGTCGCGCCGGTCGCCTGCCGGGGCACCTTCCGCAACTGGGACTACCCCGTGCGGCGGCAGATCTTCGCCGGCTTCCGCACCGCCCGCGACGCCGAGCCCCGCACCGGGAACGGCGCCGGACCGGGCTCCGGCGGGCCCCGCGGCGGGGCCGGCTCCGGCCGCGACGGTTCGGGCCGCGGCGGCTCGGGGGCGCGCGCCTGATGTGCCGCCACTTCGCCTACCTGGGGCGCCCGGTCCCGATCCGCTCGGTCCTGCTCGACCCGCCGTACGGGCTGCTGCGCCAGTCCTGGGCGCCCCGGCTCCAGCGCCACGGCACCGTCAACGCCGACGGCTACGGCGTCGGCTGGTACGCGCCCGGCGACGAACGCCCGGCCCGCTACCGGCGGGAGGGCCCGATCTGGGCCGACGGCGACCTCGCCGACCTGGCCCGGGTGGTCAGCTCGCACGCCGTGCTCGGCGCCGTCCGCTCCGCCACCCCCGGCTGCGCCGCCGGGGCACAGGCCGCCGCCCCGTTCGCCGCCGGGCGCTGGCTGTTCAGCCACAACGGCGCCCTGCCCGGCTGGCCGGGCGCCTTCGCCCCGCTGGCCGCGCTGCTGCCCGCCGCCGAGCTGCTGGAGCTGGAGGCGCGCACCGACTCGGCGCTGCTGTGGGCCCTGGTGCTCAACCGGCTGCGCGCGGGCGGGGAACTCGGCGAGTCGCTGGCCGAAGTCTGCCTGCTCGCCTCGGAGTCGACCGAGTCCCGGATCAACCTGCTGGCCACCGACGGCCGTTCGCTCGCCGCCACGACGTGGGGCGACACCCTGTTCCAGCGCCGCGACCCGGACGGCTCGGTGCTGCTCGCCTCCGAGCCCTTCGACGACGGGCCCGGCTGGTCCGAAGTCCCCGACCGCACCCTGCTGGTGGCCGACGCGGCCGGCAGCTCGCTGACCCCGCTGGCCGCCGTCGGCCCGCGCATTCGAGAGGACGCCCCGCGATGACCGGATACCGGCTCACCCGTCTGCTGCCCCCCGACCACCTGCACCACGCGCTGCGCGCGGACGTCCGCGAGGGCCTGGGCGGCCGACCCAAACGGCTGCCCCCGAAGTGGTTCTACGACGCCCGCGGCTCCGAGCTGTTCGAGGAGATCACCCGGCTGCCCGAGTACTACCCCACCCGGGCCGAACGCGAGATCCTCGCCGCCCGCGCCGACACGATCGCCGCCACCACCAGGGCCCGCACCCTGGTCGAACTCGGCTCCGGCTCCTCCGAGAAGACCCGCCTGCTGCTCGACGCGCTGCGCACCGCGGGCACCCTGGAGCGCTACGTCCCGGTCGACGTCAGCGAGAGCGCCCTCGAGTCCGCCGCGAAGGCGCTGATCGCCGAGTACCCGGGGCTGGACGTCTCCGCCGTGCTGTCCGACTTCACCCAGAGCCTGGGCCTGCCCGACGGCGGCGGCCCCCGGCTGGTGGTCTTCCTCGGCGGCACCCTCGGCAACCTGCTGCCCGCCGAACGGCACGGCTTCCTGACCGGCCTGCGGGCCCAACTCATGCCCGGCGACTGGCTGCTGCTCGGCACCGACCTGGTCAAGGACCCCGCCGTCCTGGTCGCCGCCTACGACGACGCCGCCGGGGTCACCGCCGCGTTCAACCGCAACCTGCTGTCGGTGCTCAACCGCGAGCTGGACGCCGACTTCGACCCCGGGCAGTTCGAGCACGTGGCGCTCTGGGACGCCGAGCACGAGTGGATCGAGATGCGGCTGCGCTCCCTGCGCGACCAGACCGTCAAGGTCGCCGACCTCGGCCTGCCCGTGCACTTCGAGGCCGGCGAGGAACTGCACACCGAGGTATCCGCGAAGTTCCGCCGCGAGCGCGTCGAACGCGAACTCTTCGCCTCCGGCCTGCGCCTGACCGACTGGTGGACCGACGACGAGGGCCGCTTCGGGCTCTCGCTCTCCCGCCCCTTCGAGGACAGCTCGGACTGACCGGTCCGTCGGGGACCCGGGCCCGCTGCCTGCGGTTTGTCCGCCTTATTCGCTGGCGCGGGCCCGGTGCCGTCCGGAGAATGCCCGGGTGCAGATGACTGAGCAGCGGACGGCGACCGTCGTGGTCGAGTGGCAGGGCGAACTCGTCGGGGCGGTGGGGCCGTTCACCACGGAATCGCCGTTCTGGGCGCAGGTCGGGGAGGTCGCGGCGCGGGCCTCGGAGGCGGCGGGGGTGCCGCTGGCGGTGCTGCGGCTGCTCTCGGTGACGGGCGGCGCGGGCGGCCGGGGCGGCGGGACGGTGTACCTGGCGGTGGCGGCGCGGCGCCCGACCGGGGCCCTGACCGCGGCCGGGACGGCGCCGGACGCGGGGCACCCGCTGCGCCCGCGGTGGGCGTCGGCCGACGGGCTGGACGGGGAATGGGCCTGGGCCGACGGCGAGTTGGCGGCGCTGGGGCGGCCCAGGCGGGGGCCGGTGGAGCAGGTGCGGAGCTGGAACCTGTCGGCGCTCTCGCGGTTCCCGACCGGGGACGGCCCGGTGTGGCTGAAGAGCACCCCGCCGTTCGCGGTGCCGGAGGCGGCGGTGATCGCCCGGGCGGGGAGGGCCGACCCGGAGCTGGTGCCGCGGGTGCTCGCGGCGGACGGCCGGCGGGTGCTGCTCGCGGACGTGCCCGGGGTGGACTGCTGGGGCGTGCCGGTCGACGGCATGCTGGACGTGCTCGACCGGTGGACGGCGGTGCAGGCGGCGGTCGCCGCGGACGGCCCGGGCGAGCTGCCGGACTGCTCCCCGGCCGCGCTGGCGGCCCGCTTCCCGGCGCTGCTGGAGCGGCTGCGGCCGGAGCTGACGGACGCGGAGTACGCGAAGGCGCTGGAACTGGCCGGGCTGCTACCCGGCATCACGGCCGTGCTCGCCCACTGCGGGCTGCCGTCGACACTGGTGCACGGCGACTTCCACCCGGGCAACTGGCGCTTCGACGGCGAGCGGGTCACCGTCCTGGACTTCTCCGACGCGGTCTGGGGCCACCCGGCGCTGGACGGGCTGCGGCCCGCCGCGTTCCTGTCCCCGGAGCGCTGGTCGGACGTCCGCGCGCGCTGGGTCGCGGCCTGGCGGGCGCTGGCGCCGCGCAGCAACCCGGAGCGGGCCCTGGAGCTGGCGGCGCCGCTGGCGCACGTGCACTCCGCGCTGCGCTACCAGGAGTTCCTGGACGGCATCGAGCCGAGCGAACACCCGTACCACGCGGGCGACCCGGCCGACGAGGTGCGGCGGGCGCTGGAGTCCCTGGGACCGGCGCTGTTCCCGACGAGCGGGTCGGAGCCGCGGGGCGAGAGCCGTACCGGACGCTGATGCGGCCGGGTGGCGCGGGCGTGACGCCGTCGCCGCCGGACGCCCGGGCAACGCAGACGCTGCCCGGGTACGCGGGACTGCCGGCTCCGGCCTCCGCGTCCGGCACGTCCACGACGCTGCCGAAGGACGACCGGGAACTGCCGGAGGAGGAGCTGTACGCACCGAACCGGGTCGCGAACGCGCCGGTCCTGGACCGCCAACCGTCGTACGGCGAAGGGCCGGTCCGGGACGGTCCGGGGCGGCCGGGGGCTCAGGGCAGGCGGCGGTAGCGCAGGTCGAGGCCGTCGAGGAGGGCGTCGAGGCCGGTGGCGAAGGCGCCCTCGTCGATGCTGCGGCGGTGTTCGGCGAGGCGGTGGGCGTCGCCGAGGTGGGGGTAGTCGGCGGCGTCGTAGAGGCTGGCGTCGTCGGGGAAGCCGGCCGCGAAGGAGGCGAGGGCGGAGCCGGTGACGAAGTAGCGCATCAGGGCGCCGATCCGGGTGGCCTGGCCGCGGGGCCAGCCGGCGTCGACCAGGCAGCCGAAGACGGCGTCGGCCAGCCGCAGGGCGTGCGGGCGGCGGCCGGGGCCCTGGGCGAGGACCGGGACGAGGTGGGGGTGGGCGGTGAGGGCGGCGCGGTAGGAGCGGGCCCAGGCGTGCAGGGCGGTGCGCCAGTCGTCCGGCGCGTCGAACATGGTGAGGTCGACCTCGCCCATCACACTGTCGACGACGGCGTCGAGCAGGTCGTCCTTGGTGGCGAAGTGGTTGTAGAGCGAGGGGCCGCTGACCGAGAGTTCGGCGGCCAGGCGGCGGGTGGAGAGCGCGGCCAGGCCCTCGGCGTCGACCAGGGCGAGGGCGGCGGCGATGATGCGTTCCCGGCTGAGCAGGGGGGTGCGGGGTCGGGCGATCTCCGCCTCCTGGGGGCGCGGGCCTGCGGGGTCCGGGTCATTCTCGCAGGTGCCCGTGGGCGGCTGCGGGGGGCCGCCGGGTGCTCTTCCGGTTCCGGGCGGGGCGGGCTACAGTCACCGTAAAACTTGCAGTGCTAGTTTACGGGCACCGCAGGAACGTCAGGATCGTCGACTTGTTCGAGGTGTCGCCGCGTGGACCTGGAACTGACCGAGGAGCAGGCCGCCGTACGGCAGTTGGCGGCCGAGTTCACCGATCGGGAGATCGTGCCGTTCGCCGCCGGGTGGGACCGGGCGGAGTCCATCGACCTGGGCGTCGTCAAGAAGCTCGGCGACCTGGGCTTCCTGGGGCTGACCCTGCCGGAGGAGTACGGCGGCAGCGGCGGCGACCACCTGGCGTACTGCCTGGTGCTGGAGGAGCTGGGCCGCGGCGACTCCTCGGTGCGCGGCGTGGTGTCGGTGACGCTGGGGCTGGTCGCCAAGTCGGTCAACGCCTTCGGCACCGAGGAGCAGAAGCGGCACTGGCTGCCCCGGCTGTGCTCGGGCGAGGCGCTGGGCTGCTTCGCGCTGACCGAGCCCGGCACCGGCTCGGACGCGGCGAACCTGACCACCCGGGCCGAGCGCGACGGCGACCACTGGCTGATCTCCGGCGCCAAGATGTTCATCACCAACGGGACGTGGGCGGACGTCGCCCTGGTCTTCGCCCGCACCGGCGAGCCCGGACACCGCGGCGTCAGCGCCTTCCTGGTGCCCACCGACACGCCCGGCTTCACCCGCACCCTGGTGCACGGCAAGCTGGGCCTGCGCGGGCAGGCCACCGCCGAGCTGGCGCTCGACCGGGTCCGGGTGCCGGACAGCGCCCGTCTGGGCGAGCCCGGCAAGGGATTCACGGTGGCGATGGCGGCCCTGGCCAAGGGCCGGATGTCGGTCGCGGCGGGCTGCGTCGGCATCGCCCGGGCCGCCCTGGAGGCGGCGGTGCGCTACGCCGGGGAGCGCGAGCAGTTCGGCAAGCCCATCGCCCACCACCAGCTGGTGCAGGAGCTGCTGGCCGACATCGCCGTCGACGTGGACGCGGCCCGGCTGCTGACCTGGCGGGTCGCCGACCTGATCGACCGCGGCCTGCCGTTCGCCACCGAGTCCTCGGTGGCGAAGCTGTACGCCTCCGAGGCGGCGGTGCGCTGCGCGAACAACGCGCTCCAGGTGTTCGGCGGGTACGGCTTCATCGACGAGTACCCGGTCGGCAAGTACCTGCGCGACGCCCGGGTGATGACCCTGTACGAGGGCACCAGCCAGATCCACAAGCTGCTCATCGGGCGCTCCCTGACCGGCGTCAACGCGTTCTGACCCCCTCCCCCACCGACAAGGAGCCCGACGAAGTGCTTCCGGTCTTCATCGCCGCCGCCCGCCGCACCCCGATCGGGCGGCTGCGCGGCGCGCTGTCCGCCGTCCGGCCCGACGACCTGTCGGCGGCCGTGCTGCGCGGGCTGCTCTCCGACGTGCCCGCGCTGGACCCGGCGCGGATCGACGACGTGTACTGGGGCGCCGCCAACCAGGCCGGCGAGGACAACCGCAACCTGGCCCGGATGGCCGTCCTGCTGGCCGGGCTGCCCGAGACCGTCCCCGGCGCGACCGTCAACCGGCTGTGCGCCTCCGGGATGGAGGCCGTCACCACCGCGGCCCGGGCGATCGGCTCCGGAGAGGCGGACGTCGTCGTCGCGGGCGGCTGCGAGTCGATGAGCCGCGCCCCGTTCGTGCTGCCCCGCCCGGACGAGGCGCTGCCGCACCGGATGGAGACCTTCGACACCCGGCTCGGCTGGCGGCTGACCAACCCGCGGATGCGCGAGCTGCACGGCGTGCTGTCGATGGGCGAGACCGCCGAGGAGGTCGCCGTCCGCCACCGGATCGGACGCGAGGAGCAGGACGCGTTCGCGCTGCGCAGCCACCGACTGGCCGCCGCCGCCCGGGAGTCGGGGCACTTCGACGCCGAACTGCTGCCCGTGGCCCGCCCGGACGGGACGGCGGTCGACCGCGACGAGTCGATCCGGCCGGACACCACCGCCGAGAAGCTGGCCGCCCTCAAGCCTGTGTTCCGCCCCGGCGGGACGGTCACCGCGGGCAACGCCTCGCCGATGAACGACGGCGCGGCGGCGCTGCTGCTGGTCAGCGAACAGGCTCTGCGCGACCTGGAGTTGGAGCCGCTGGGCCGGTACGTGGCGGGCGCCTCGGCGGGCGTGCACCCCGACGTGATGGGCATCGGCCCGGTGCCGGCCACCCGGCGGGTGCTGGAGCGCACCGGCTGGAAGCTCGCCGACGTGCACACCGCCGAGTTCAACGAGGCGTTCGCGGCCCAGGCACTGGCCTCGGTGCGCGAGTTGGGCATCGACCCGGACCTGGTCAACCCCTCCGGCGGGGCGATCGCCCTGGGCCACCCGCTGGGCTGCTCCGGCGCCCGCATCCTCACCACCCTGCTGCACCGGATGCGCCGCACCGGCGACCGGCGCGGCCTGGCCACCATGTGCGTCGGCGTCGGCCAGGGCTCCGCCGTCCTGGTCGAGCGCGACTGAACCAGCTTCCCTCTCAACGGACATGACGGAACCTCAGGAACGGAGTGCGGCGATGGGCAGGTTCGACGGCAGGATCGCGGTGGTGACCGGGGCCGCGCAGGGCATCGGGGCGGCCACCGCGCGGCGGCTGGCCGAGGAGGGCGCGACGGTGGCCGTGGTCGACCTCACGGCGGAGCGCGCGAAGGGCACCGTGGAGGAGATCGCCGCGGCGGGCGGCAGCGCGCGGGCGTACGGGTGCGACGTCGCCGACTACGACGCGGTGGCGGCCGTGTTCGCCGCCGTGGTCGAGGAGTTGGGAGGGGTGCACATCCTGGTCAACAACGCCGGGATCACCCGCGACAACCTGTTCTTCAAAATGCCCAAGCAGGACTGGGACACCGTGCTCGCGGTCAACCTGACCAGCGCCTACAACTGCGCGCACGTCGCGCAGCGGTACTTCGTGGCGCAGAAGTACGGCAAGATCGTGTCGCTGAGCTCGCGCTCCGCGCTCGGCAACCGCGGCCAGGCCAACTACGCGGCGGCGAAGGCCGGCATCCAGGGCCTCACCGCCACCCTGGCCATCGAACTCGGCCCCTACAACGTCAACGTGAACGCCGTCGCCCCCGGCTACATCGCCACCTCGATGACCGCCGCGACCGCCGAGCGGGTCGGCGCGACCCCCGAGGAGCACCAGGCCGAGGTCGCCGGCCGCACCCCGCTGCGCCGGGTCGGCCGGCCCGAGGAGGTCGCCGCCGTGGTCGCCTTCCTCGCCAGCGAGGACGCCTCCTACGTCAGCGGCCAGACCCTGTACGTCAACGGCGGCGCCCGCTGAGGCAGCCCGCGACGACGGCCCGGGCCGCCGTGCGTGGCGTCCGCCTCCCGGCCGGCGGCTAGCCGCCAGCCTTGGCTGCGGCGAGCTGCCGCAAGTAGCGTTCCGCGGCGCGGAGTTTGCGGTTCTCGGGGCCGGGGAGGTGGGCGCGGAGCTCGATGATGTCGGGGGCGATCCGGATGGCCTCGGTGGGGTCCTTGACGGCGCGCCAGCAGGCTTCGGCGTTGGTGACGGCGCGCTGGGTCTCGGGGTGGTCGGGGCCGTCGGTCTGGAGGAGGGCCGCGGCGACCTGGCGGTAGAGCTCGGCGGCGACCGAGGGGAGTCCGCCGACCCGGCAGACGTGGGCGCGGACCTGGCGGACCTGGAGCACGACGGGGGCGCGGGCGCCGTACGCGCCGACGGCCTTCTCCTCCAGGGCGAGGGCGAGCGCGGCGGCGGTGTCGTGGTCGCCGGCCTCGGCGTTGCGCACGATGTGGCCGATCGTCTCCAGGTAGTCGCCGGGCGGCACCTGCCCGGGATCGGCCGCCGGGGCCTCGGTCCCCTTGCCGAGCCGGACGGTCACGGTCGCGGTCGAGCTCGCGGCTTCGGCTGCGGTCACGGCGGGGGCGCCCGGCCCGGGCAGCGGGGTGGTGGCGGCGAGCGGGTCGTGCCGGGGCGGGGCGTCCGGCTCGGGGGCGCGTTCGACGAACGGGGCCGGGGCCGGGGCCGGCTTGCCGAGCGGGACGGTCGCGGCGAGCGGGTCGGGGCCCGGCAGCGGGAGGGTCGCGGCCAACGGGTCGGCCTGGTCCGGGAGTTCGAGCGTCTTCGCGAGCGCCACCGGCGAGGCACCGACGGACCCGGGAACGGGCGCGCCCTTGCCGAGTTCGACGCGTTCGACGCGTTCGGGCTTGCCGAGCGGGACGGTCGCGGTGAGCGGCTCCGCCGGGACCATCGCTTCGCCCTTGACCAGCGAGACGATCATCGTGCGGCGCGGCGGGGTCGCCGGGACGCCGGGCTTGCGCAGCGAGACCAGGCCGCGCGGCGTCCACCCGGGGGCGAGCCGGGGGCGGGTGGGTTCGGGCGCGGCGGTGGCGGGGGCGGCGGTCTTCCCGGGGCGGGCGGCGGTGGCGGGCGGGGCGGTGGTCGCGGGGTCGCCGGGGCCGATCTTCCGGGCGGTGTTGCGGAAGTAGGGACGGTCGACGGGGTGGGAGGCGATCACCACGGTGTCGGGGCGCAGCACCGAGTGGACCTGCTGGCGGACGAGTTCGGGGGTGAGGAACCGGTCGGCGCCGGGGCGGCCGCGGTGCAGCGTCTCGATCAGGGCCCGGGTGAAGGTGCCGAGCTGGTCGGGGTCGTGGTTGACGACGGCCCAGAGCGGGACGCCGTCGGAGAGCTGCTGTCCGGCGGTGGCGGCGAGGCCGGGCCAGACCACCTGGTCGGCGCTCAGGTCGCCGATCACCAGGGTGTCCAACTCGGTGCCGCGGTGCCGCAGTTCGGTGGCGATCGCGGACCATGGCAGGCTCTCGGAGGTCTTGCTCTCGCGCAGCGAGAGGTAGAGCTGTTCGCCGCGCCGGTCGGTGATCAGGTGGCCGCCGAGGTGGATGAGCAGCGGTCCGGGGTGGCGGGCGGCGGCGCGCAGGTGGGCGAGGACGGTCTGCGGGTCGCTGGCACCGGGCAGGTGGACGGCGTCGACCTGCCCGGCGGAGAGCAGGACCTGCGGGGCGACGCCGGCCAGCGCGGCGGAGAGCACGGAGGCGTTCGCGGTGCCGCCGCGCCCCCAGCGGCGACCGCCGCCGTAGCCGCCCTCGACGACCAGGATGCGGCCGCGCAGGCCGCCGCCGATGCCGTGGGCGGCGGGCGCGGACGCCGGTGTCGGCGCGGTGGCGGGCGGCGGGGGGTCGGCGGCGGGGGGCGGGAGGGTGACGACCGGGAAGGTGCCGGTCCAGCCGGTGGCGGCGGGCGGGGCCGCGGGCGGCGGCGGGAGGGGGGTGCCGCCCGCGGGGGTGGGGGTGGGCAGCGGGATGGTGCGGGTGGAGCTGAGGGCGGCGTCGGGGACCACCGGGTTGATCGAGGTGGCGAACGGGTCCGCGGCGGGCGGGTGCTCCGGCGTCCGGTCGGGGGCGGGCGCGTTCGGGGGGAGTTCGAGCGTCCCCTCCGGATCGGCCGCGGGGCCGTTCCCGGTCGTCGATGCCACGTCAGCCACCGTTCGGTCACCGCCCCCGTCCGTCGCCCGTGCGACGTCGTGCCTGTACGCCGTGGTGTCCCGCACCACGCTTCGATCCCGGCCACGATACGTGGTCCGCGGGCGGCCGGGCCAGGCCGGGCCCCGGGAGGGTTGACGGCGGCTCCGGTCCGTCCCGGCCGGGTCGCCGCCTCGTCACGGGATCGTCCCGACCGCCGGGCGCCCCTTGGCGCGGACGATCACCGGCTGGACACTGGGGCGACTCCGGTGCCGGTCCGCGCGCCCGGAGCCGGATCGGGAACGGCAGCGGAAGCGGAAGCAGGAGGACGGAACACCATGGCGTACCGGGCGATGCTGGTGGCGGGACTGGTCACGGGCGCGGGCGGGCTCGCCCTGCTGGGGGCCGGACTGCCCGGCGCGCTGCTGCTGCGGCGGCGGTGGGCCGCCGAGGGGACGACCGCCGAGGCCCGCTGCTTGGAGACGTACGTGCAGGAGCGCCGTGACGACCGGCCGTCCGTGCGCCGGGCGATCGTCGAGTTCCGCACGCCCGACGGCACCGCGCACCGCGCCCACCTACAGGCCCGCGACCTGGTCGCGGGCGACGTCCTGACGGTCCGCTACCGGCCCCGGAGGCCCTCCCGGGCGCTGCACGCGGACCGGTCCGACGGGACGGCGGCCCTGCTGGTCGCCATCGTGGTGCTGACGCTGGCGCTGCTCACGACCGCCGGCATCACCCTGCACCTGGGCCTGGCACCCGACCCGGAGCCGGCCGACGGCTGGCACTTCGGCGGCACCCGCTGATGATCGACTCCCTTCCCGCACAACGGCGTTGGGCTGGGCGGCGGCGGGTGACCGTCAGTAGGTGACGGTGATCCTGCGGGCCGGGCCGTCGACCCGGATCAGGCCGCCGTAGGGGATGACGAGCTGCGGTTCGGTGTGGCCGAGGTCGACGTCGAGGACGGCCATCGTCCCGGGGGCGTAGGCGTCCAGGGCGCGCAGGACGGCGGCGTGCTGGTCGGCGCGGTAGCGGGCGCGGGCCTCGGCGTCGTGCGGGTGGTCGAAGCTCCAGGCCATGGCGCGGCCGACCAGCAGGGCGGGGAACTGGCGCAGCAGGCCGCGTTCGCCGAGGTTGCGCAGCATCCGGAACACCTCGGTGGCGCTGGGCAGTTCCTCGGAGGTCTCCAGGAAGAGCACGCGGCCGGCGTACTCGGCGGCGGGGCGCAGCCGGTCCGCGGCGGCCATCCAGTGCAGGATCTCCAGGTTGCCGCCCCAGCCGGTGCCCTCGACGACCCGGTCGGGGCGGTGCCAGCGCCAGCCGGTGGCGGGTTCGTCGGCGGGGGCGCGGTCGAAGGTGGCCGGGTCCTCCCAGCGGCCCTGCACGGTGCTGGTGTCGGTGGCGGCGGTGAGTTCGTACGCGCCGCCCTCGAACAGGGCGGCGCGCAGCGAGGCCGCGGTGAGCGGGTGGACGGCGTGCGGGCGGCCGAGCTGGGTCATGACGGAGGCGCCGTGGTAGGCGACGATGCCCTGGCGGTGGAGGAAGTCGAGCAGGTTGGTGTTGTCGCTGTAGCCGAAGAAGGGCTTGGGGTGGGCGCGCAGGAGCGCGGCGTCGAGGTGCGGGACCAGGGTGATCTGGTCGTCGCCGCCGAGGGTGGCCATCACGGCCGCGATCGTCGGGTCGGCGAACGCGGCGTGCAGGTCGGCGGCGCGCTCGGCGGGGGTGGCGCCGAGCCTGCGGGTGGTGGGGTACTCGACCGGTTCCAGCCCGAACTCCTCGCGCAGGCGGCGCAGTCCGAGTTCGTGCGGCAGCGGGAAGGCGCCCGGACCGGCGAAGCCGGGGGAGACGATCGCGATCCGGTCGCCGGGCCGGGGCCGGGGAGGGTACGTCGGCTGGTCTGACATGCCGGGATGCTAGCGGCGCGGACGCGTCGGGCACGACCCGGTTTCGGGGCTCAGGGGGCTTGAGGACTTCAAGGGGCGACGTCCAGCAGGGTCTTGCCGAGGGTGTCGCGGGACTCGATGGCGCGGTGCGCGTCGGCGGCGCGCTCCAGCGGGAAGCGGCGGCCGATGACGGGGCGCAGCCGGTGCGCGGCGGCTTCGGCGAGGACGTGGGCGGTGGCGGCGCGGATGCCCGCGGGGGTGGGCCGCAGGGTGAGCACGGTGAGGGCGCGGGCGGTGACCTCCGCGTCCGGGAGCGCGGTCCAACTGCCGCCGGCCAGGCCGTAGCTGAGCAGCTTCCCGCCGTCGCGGAGCAGGTCGGCGGCGGCCCGGCCGAGGGTGCCGCCGACGCCGTCGAGGACGAGGTCGACGGGGGCGGTGGCGGCCGTCCAGTCGGGCCGCAGGTAGTCGACGGTCTCGGCGGCGCCGAGTTCGGCGGCGAGGGCGAGTTTGCGGGGTCCGCCGGCCGCGGCGACGACGTGCGCGCCCGCGGCGGTGGCGAGTTGGACCAGCAGGGTGCCGACGCCCCCGGCGGCGGCCGTCACCAGGACCCGGCTGCCGGGTGCGGGTGCGGCGGTCTCCAGCAGCAGGCGGGCGGTGCGGCCGTCGGCGAGCAGCGCGGTGGCGGCGTCCAGGGCGAGGCCGTCGGGGACGGCGTGCAGTCCGTCGGCGGGGACGGCGGCGAGTTCGGCGTACCCGCCGCTGCCCCCGGTGGAGGAGACCACCCGCCGTCCCAGCCAGGCCGGGTCGGCGCCGGGCCCGAGGGCGGTGACGGTGCCGCCGACGCCGTTGCCCGGGACCATCGGGAGCGCGCCGGTGAACGGCCCGAGGCCGGTGGCGCGGAACTGGGTCTCGACGAAGGTCAGGTTGGCGTGCGCGACCGCGATCAGCACCTGCCCCTCCCCCGGCACCGGATCGGGCGCGGCCCCCGCCACCAGCACCTCGGGTCCGCCGAACTCCCGCAGCCACACCGCACGCATCACGCCTCCGCCCGTTCCCGGGCCGGTCGTTCCGGCCCGCCGCCCATCCTGTGACGTCAAGCCCGCTTGAGGTCAAGCCGACCGGCGGCCCGGCCGCTTCCCCCCGGGGCGGGCGCTTTCCGGCGCGGCGGGCACCCTGTCACCGGCGGGTGCCAGGATGCCCGGCATGGACACGGACGGATTCTGGGACCTGGTGGAGTCGAGCGCGACGGGCGGCCCCGGCTGCGAGCGCGCCGACCGGCTGACCACGCACCTCGCCGGGCTGCCGCTGTCCGAGGTGCTGGAGTTCCAGCTCCGCCTGGACGAGGCCCGCGCCCCGCTGGACACCGCGGGCACGCTGGCGCTGGCCCGGCTGGTGCTGCGCGGCTGGGTCAGCGACGACGGCCTCTGGTACTTCCACGCCTGGCTGATCGGCCTCGGCCGCGACGCCCACCGCCTGGCCGTCCACGACCCGGACGCCCTCGCCGACCACCCCGCCCTCCGGCGCCTGGCCGCCCTCCCCTACGAGCAGTGGGACGACGACGACTTCCCGGACTGGGAACTGCTCGACTACTGCGCCCAGGAGGCGTACGAGCAGCTCACCGGCGAGGAGGACGGCCTGGAGGAGGCGCTGGAGGCGGTCGGCCACGACAGCCCCTGCAACGCCGAGTTCACCGAACCGACCTGGACGTCCGAACAGACCGCCGCCCGCCTGCCCCGCCTCACCGCACTGTTCGCCGACGCCACCTGACCCGCCGCGCCGAACCGGGCGCCGACGACGGCCCGGCGGAACCGAACGGCCCGGAACTGTCCGGAACTGTCCGGAACGGCCCGGAACGAGGCATAGCGCCGAGGCGCCCGACACCCGTCAGCCCAGCGCCCGTTCGATCAGCAGCCGGGTGAACAGCCGGGCCTGCTCGGCGCGTTGAGCGCGCTCCTCCGGGGTGAGGACCGGCGGGACGCCGTAGCGGCGGGCGGCGATGTCCTCGGCCAGGCCGGGCGGGGCGTCCAGGGCGGGCAGGCGGGCGATCGCCTCGCGTTTGGTGATCAGCCGGCCCTCGCGCAGCGCGACGGTGGCGCGGACGGCGGTGACCGGGCCGAAGTCCACCCAGATGTCGCGCCGCCACGGCTCGGGGCGGGCGGTGACCGGGTACCAGTAGTCGCGCAGGTCGGCCCGGAGGTGCGCGTGCAGCGCGGCGTCGGAGACCGGCGGCAGCAGCGCGTCGGGCCGCTCGCCTGCCAACACCGTTCCGGCGTCCAGCAGTTCGCGGCGGGCGATGACCGTGACCGGACGCTCCATCGGCTCGCCCTGGGCGAAGGTGAAGTGCGCGGCGGCCGGGTCGCCGAGCTCCTGGCGCGGCAGGTACGAGCAGTGCAGCTTCGCCGCGCCGGGCTCCCGCGCGCCCAACTCCCGGTGCAGCGCGGCCAGTCGCTCCCGCACCGGCCCGCCGGGCGCGGCGGGCAGCACGGCGACCAGGTCGAGGTCGCTGCGGCCGTGCCGGTAGTCGCCGCACGCCAGCGAACCGTGCACCCACAGCGCGTCCACCGGCACGGCGTCCGCCAGCCGGGCCGCGAACCGCGCCAACAGCGGTGCGGCGAGGGCCCGTTGCTGCTCATCGTCGTGATCCGCGGGCAGGAACGGCGGCTCCGGGAAGGTCATGCCCCCCATGCTGGCACCTCGGGTACGCCCGGGCGCGTCCGGGCCCACCTGAACACGCCCGGACGCGCCCCGGACGGCCGGGCGCGGCTCCGCCGGGAAGCGCCGGGCACGCCCTACCGTCGAAAGGACCCGGCCGTACGGCCGGGCGACCGTCCGGGAACGGAGGACCCTTCCGATGGCACAGAAGATCACCACTTTCCTGTGGTTCGACGACCAGGCCGAGCAGGCCGCCGAGTTCTACGCCACGGTGTTCGAGCACGGCCGGATCACCGAGGTGCAGCGCTACTCGGACGCCGGGCCGGGCGAGGCCGGGAGCGTGATGCTGGTGTCCTTCGAACTGTTCGGGCAGGAGTTCCTGGCCCTGAACGGCGGCCCGGTGTTCCGCTTCAACGAGGCGGTCTCGCTCCAGGTCGACTGCGCCGACCAGGCCGAGGTGGACCGCTACTGGGAGCTGCTGACCGCCGACGGCGGCGCACCGGGCCCGTGCGGCTGGCTGAAGGACCGCTACGGCCTGTCCTGGCAGATCGTGCCGCGCCGGATGACCGAGCTGCTCACCGACCCCGACCCGGAACGCGTCCGCCGGGCCACCGCCGCGATGCTGACCATGGGAAAACTGGACATCGCCGCCCTGGAAGCCGCCGCGGACGGCACCTGACGCCCCGCGGCGCCACTCCTCCACCGCCGCCGGTACGGCGGGCACCCGGGTGCCCGCCGGGTAGCCGTCCCCCGTCCCCCGGGCGGGGGACGGGGGACGGGGGACGGTCAGCTGCCGGTGAGGAGGTCGCGGAGCAGGGCCACGGTGTCCGGGTCGAGGTCGCGGCCGGTGCGGCGGCTGAGGGCGTCGAGGCGGTTGACGGAGCGGACGAGCTGGTCGCGGGCGCCGGCCGAGGCGTAGGCGTAGAAGAGGTCGCGGTGCAGGAGTTCGACCTCCGGGGCGACGGCGAGGGCGCGGAAGATCGCGGCCTCGGCGGTGCGGTGGTCGCCGTACTGGAGGCGGCGGGCGGCGAGTTCGTGCGCGGTGTCGACGATCGCGGCCAGCATGTCCTGGCGTTCGGCCTCCGCCCAGGCGTACGTCCCGGCCGGGGCCTCGGCGAACGGGGCGCCCCGGACCAGGGCCAGCGCGTGCGCGAGGGCGGCGTCGGCGGTGGCGGAGGTGGAGCGCATGCCGCGCCGGTACAGGCTGCGGAACTCGTCCCAGTCGCAGGTGACGGTCGGAGCCAGGCTGTACGTGTCGGCGGGCTGCCCGCCCAGGTAGTCGCGGCCCTCCGGGGAGGTGCCCAGCCAGCCCGCCAGCGCGGCGATCTTGACCGGCAGCGGTTCGGCCAGCCGCTCGGCGGTGGCCCGCGGGTCGAGGTGCGCGGCACCCGGGTGGATGTCGCGGTCGACGGTGGTGTGCTCGCTGCCCGGACGCAGCGCCAGGTACGCGGCGAGCTCGGTCAGCCGGGGGCGGCCCGCCGGGTCGGCGCTGCCCGCCGCGCCGAGCACGTCCACCGGCCCGAGCACCCGGATGCGCGGCGCGGAGCGCAGGTGGTGGGCCTCCGGGGAGCGCAGGATCGCCAGCAGGTCGTCGCTGTCGGTGCGGGCCGGACCGCTCCCGGGCCGGGCGGACGGCCGGGCCGGGGAACGCGGGTCGGGCGCCGCCGCCTGGTCGTGGGTGGGCAGCGGCTCGGGCACCACCGGCGGCGCGTCCACCGGGGCGGGAGGCACCGGGACGGCGACGGGGGCGGCGAGTTCGAAGGAGCGGGTGCCGCCGTCCGGGACGGAGTCGGACGCGGGCGCGGGCACGGGCACGGGCGCCGAATCGGACACGGGGTCGAGTCCGGCGGTGCTTTCGGCCTCGGACTCGGACTCGGACTCGGGAGCGGGTACGGGCGCGGTGAACGGCGGTGCCGTGGGCGGGAGTTCGTTCTGCGGCAGGGCGGCGGCGACCCGGGGGTCGACGGGCGTGCCGTGCGGCGGGGTGGTGGCCTTGCGGGCCTGGCCGTTGGCGGCGTGCCGCGGCTCGACGGGCGCGGCGGGCGCGGCGGGCACGGCTGGCTCAGCGGCGGCGGGCGGCAGCGCGGCGGGCTGGACGGGCGTCACCGGGACGACCGCGTAGGGGTTGGTGGGGGCGGTCGGGACCAGCCCGGCGAACGGGCTGCTGCCGGTGGGCACCACCCGGGCCAGCAGCCGGGGCCCGGCCGCTTCGCCGCCGTCCGGCCGCTCGCCCGCGCCATCGCCACCGCCGCTACCCCCGACCGGCTTGGCCAGGCTGGGCTTCGGCGGAGCGCTCGCGGCGCTCGCCTCCGGGCCGGTCGGGCCGCCAAGCAGGGCGATCAGGCGGGCGTCGAGGGTGCCCTCGGCCCGTCCGCCGGTGTCCGTGCCCGCGCCCGCGTCGGTGTCCGGGTCCGCCGGACCGGGGCCGACGCCCAGCAGGTCGCCGCCGAAGCCGTTACCCAAGTCGCCGCCGAAGGCATCGCCCGAGCCGTTGCCGAGCGGGCCGGGGACGGCGCCGATCGCGGCGCCGACGGTGGCCAGCGCGGGGACGGGCAGCGGGAGTTCCTGCTCGTCCTCAGGGCCGTTGTGCGGGCCGTCGAGGGTCCATTCGGGGGCCGGGTGCTGGGTGAAGTCGCCGGAGGCGCGGACGAGTTCGCCGAGCTGGGCGTACTGTTCGCGGCTCAGTCGCTGGAGTTCGACGCTGAGGTGCAGGCCGGGCAGCGGGGCGTGGCCGGTGGCGGGGAGCGTCCAGCGGGCGACCGGGCCGGCGCCGCGCTCGGGGGCGCGGGTGAGGACGGCCAGGCAGGTGCGGGGGCGGCCGTCGAGCAGGCGGCCGAGTTCGGCGGGCACGCCGCCGGTGGGCGGCTGCGCGGACAGCACGATCTCGGGCAGCCACGCCTCGTCCGCACTGCCCCGGCTGCGGGCCTCGCGGGGGCTGCCGACGTTCGCGCCGATCAGGGTGGCGCGGGCCTTGGCGGTGCGCGGGCCGAGGGCGGCGAGCGCGGCCTCCAGGGTGGGGTGGTGGTGCACCCGGTCGGCGGCGGGGCCGGCGGTGGGCAGGTCGGGGGCGATGCCGACCAGGTGCAGGTGCAGGCGGTCGGCGAGCGGGCTGTGGGCGAGTTCGACGGCCAGGCTGCGCAGTACGTCCTCGGCGTCCTCGGGGTGTCCGGAGAGGTGAACCAGCCGGACGGTCTCCAGGTCGGCCAGGACGGTCGAGCCGTCCGGGGTGGCGCCGAGGGTGACCAGCGCCGGGTAGGGGGCGGCGTGCTTGGCGGCCTGTCCGGCGGACAGCAGCTCGGTGGAGTCGGTCGGGCACCACCACACGTTCGGGGCGTGCGCGGCCCGGAACGGGGCGATCGGCACGGCCGGTGCGGCCAGGTGCAGTTCGACGGTGCCCACGGTGGTGACCCGGGCGGCGACCAGGGCGGGCAGCCGCTTCTCGCCGCGGACGGCGTTGCGGCCCAGGGTGCGCAGGGCGCGGTTGAGCAGTTCCAGGCCGTGCTCGTCCTGGCGGGCCTTCAGCTCCGCCTCGAAGCGGCCGGCGGCGGCCGAGGGCAGCGCGATCCGGTGCCGGGGGCGGCGGGCCCGCTGCTGGTCGGTGCGGCGGCGGGCGACCAGGGTGATCAGCGCGGCGGCCATCAGCACGCCGAGGCCGGACGCCGCCAGCGCCACGGTGTAGTCGTCGCCACCGGTGGCGGCGGTGTGCTGCTCGCGGACGGCGGGCAGGTTCGTGGCGGACGCGGAGTCCTGCGGCGCGGGCGACTGGGCGGCGGAGGGCTGGGCCTGCGGCGACTGCGACGTCTGCGGCGACTGCGCGGGCGCGGGGGTGGCCTCCGACCCGGGCGGGGTCGGCGCGCCCGGCGCCGGGGTCTCGGGCGTGCTCGGCGCGGTCGGCGTGCTCGGCACACTCGGCGCCGGGCTCTCCGGGGCCTGGGCCGCGCCGGGCACGGTGAGCACCATGCCGGGGGCGAGCACGTCCGGGTCGGTGAGCTTCTCGCCGTCGGGGGCGGCGACGCCCTTGTTGGCCTCGAACAGCTCGGGCCAGCGGTCGCCGTCGCCCAGCTCCCGCTGCGCGATCGCGGAGAGCGAGTCGCCGGAGTGCACGGTGACGCTGCCGTGCGCGGGCGCGGCGGGTGCGGCGGGGAGCGCGGGCGGGGTGCCGGTGGTGCTGCGGGCGGCGGCGGCCGGGCCGGTGTCGGGCGCGGCGTCGGCGGGCATCAGCAGCTGCCAGCCGGGCTGGATCGGCCGGTCGGCGTCGAAGCGGGTGCCCGAACCGTCCATCGGGCGGCCCGCGTTGAGCTTGGCGATCTCGGTCCACCGTTCGCCGGAGCCGAGTTGGCGCTCGGCGATCGACCAGAGGCTGTCGGCGGGGCGGGCGTCGCGGACGGTGTAGACCGGCTGCTGCGGGTCGGCGGCGGGCGCGGCCGCGGGCGCTCCGGCGGGCAGTGCGGCGTACGCCGGAGCGGCGTTCAACTGGGCGACGGCGGCCGGGCGTTGGGTGAGTTCGGGGGTGGCGGCGAAGGCCGATCCGGCGACCGGGAGCAGGGCCAGGACGGAGCCGACCAGACCGGCCGCGATCCGCTGGCTCCAGCCGAACGCGGGGATCCGGCGGGCGACCCGGCCGCGCAGCTGGGCGGGGATCTCGACCAGGACGGAGACCAGGAAGCACAGCCAGCCGATCCAGCCGACGCCCACCAGCAGCCACAGGAACAGGCTGCCGTCGTCGGGGCTGGTGAGCGCGGTCAGCAGGTCGCCGTGGACCGGGTCGCCGGCCGCGGCGACGGCGAGCGTGCCGTAGCCGAGCAGGGCGGGCACCCCGACCAGCAGCAGGACGAGTGCCAGCAGCGCGCCGAGCGCGGCCAGCGCCGAGCCGCCCCGCCCCCGCCGCCCGCCCCGCCCGACGGGGGTCGGGGCGGGGTGCCGTCCGCCGCGGGCGGCGGGGGCGGGGCGGTCCGGCCGCCTGGTGCGGCGGCCCTTGCGGTGCTGGTCGTCGGCTCCGCGCGCGGCCATCAGCCGGTCGTCCCTTCCGTGATGCCGTGCAGCAGGGTGGCCTTGCCGTGCCCCTGCACGGAGAGTGTGGTGATGCCGATCACGCCGAGCAGCGCGGTCGGGTAGGTGCTGGTGACGGTGACGCTGATCTCGCTCAGGTCGGGGTACCGGGGGAAGTCGACGCGTCCCGAGACGCCCTGGCCGTCGAGGTAGGCCCGGGCGGCGGACTCGGCCTGTGCCGCGTCCACCTGGTAGCCGCCGTCGGCGCGCAGCCGGGCGATGTCGAGTTGCTGACCGGCCACCCGGGCGGCCTCCTGGGCGAGCGCGTCGGCCCGTTCCACGGCGCGCAGTTGGCCGCCGAAGTCGAGCACCAGGCCGACCACGGCCACCAGGCTGACGGCGGTGATGGCAACCATGACCGAAATGCTGCCCCGGTCCCGGGCGTTCACGCCTCGTTCGGCCACGTTCCCTCCCCCCACGGTCTGTTGACGTCCCCTCAGTTTCCCCGATAACGGTCCAGCACGGAGGTGAACGTGCCGGTGACGGTCTTGTGGCCGGGGACGCCGTCCAGCCCGATCAGGTCGGACAGCGGTACCGTGCAGGACACCCGGACGGTGACGGTGGCCAGTTGGCCGCCGGCGGTGTCCAGCGTGCCGTACTGCGGGTCCCCGGTCGGCTCGGCCTCGCACCGCACCGCCCGGGAGGCCAGCGAGGCCCCGACGGCGTCCGCGGCGGCCTGCCGGGCCCCCTCGGGGGTGCGGGCCAGCGAGGCGGCCCGGGCCCCGGCGCGGGCCGCGGCGTCGACCACCGAACCGGTGGTCTGCAGCCGCCCGGCGGCCACCGCCATCAGCGCGAAGCTCAGGATCACCGGCACCAGGACCGCCGCCTCGATCGCGAACGAACCCCGGTCCCCGGCCGGGCGGTCGCCCCGGTCACTGGTCCTCCCCCGGGCGCTCACGGCTGCCCCGGTGCGACGAACTTCTCCCGGGGCGCGGTGGCCGTCTTGGTGATCGCCAGGTCGGCGAACGGGAACAGGGTGAGCGGTTCCACGGTGACGGACAGCTGGTACAGGTCCGGGTCGCCGCCGGTCTGCCGGGGCGGCTGCGCCAACTCGACCACGTCGCCGAGCCGCCCGACGAACTCGCTCGCCCGCTGCTCGCCCGCACCGGCCGGCGCGCCGTTGATCCGTCCGGCCTCCACGCCCTCCCGGGCGGCGGCCAGCGCGGCCTGTTCGGCGTACCACCACAGGCCGGCCTGCACCACCAGGAGGATCACGAACAGCACGGCCGGGAACACGATGGCGAGGCTGATCGCCATCGCGCCCCGGTCGGACCTGCGGGCACGCGCGAGCCACCCGGCCGGTGCGGGCCGGGTGGCGGGCCGGTGCGGGCGGCGGATCACGGCGCGGTGCCGCCGGCGGGGACGTCCTTCTGGATGTTGCCCTGGACCTTCTGGCCGAGCTGGGTGATCGCGTAGACGACCGTCCCGGCGATGGCGACCAGCACGATCACCGCGAGGGCGAGTTCGATGCTGATCGCGCCCCGGTCGCCGGACTCGCGGGCGGCGCGCAGCTTGACGAGGCGGTACTCGACGACGGGTCGGACGAGATGGAGCGGGAGCAGCGGCCGCAGGGCGGTCGCCACGGTGCGGATTCGGGCCATGGTGTGGTCTCCAGGACTTCGCGGGAAGGGACTTCGGTACGGGTGGCGCTGTTCGTTCGCTGCTCGGTCTGGGGTCGGGGTCGGGGTCTGGGGTCGGGGATCGGTGGACGGAGTGGTGCGGTGCGGTGCGGTCAGCCGCTGTTGAGCATCTGGTAGACCGCCGGGAAGGCGATCAGGACGGTCATCAGCAGGGTCAGGGCGGAGCCGGGGGCCACCATCCGTTCGCTGTCGGCGTTGGCCTTGGCGAGCTCCTCGGAGAGCAGTTCGCCGCGCAGGCTCTTGGCGCGGGCCCGCAGGGTGTCGTAGACGGCGGCGCCGTCGACGCCGGAGATCCGCATGATGTCGGCCACGTCCTGGAGCGGGGTGAGGCCCAACTCCCGGGCCAGCGCGTCGAGTCCGTCCCAGGGCGGGAGCCGGTCGGTGGCGGCCCGCTCCAGGGCGTCGCGGATCCGCCGGAACACCGTGCCGCGCCCGACCGAGGCGGCCCGGCGCAGCGCCTCGGCGGGCCCGCAGTCGGCGGCCCGCTCCAGCGCGACGAGTTCCAGGTAGGCGGCGATGCCGTGCAGGTACTCGGTGCGGGCCTCCTTGGCCTCGCCGGAGACGATGCCGTCGGGGACGAACCAGAGCAGTCCGGCCAGCAGCGGCCCGACCAGCAGCGGGACGGCGAGCGGAAGGCCGTCGCCGACCACGGCGGCCATCACCGACAGGTAGCCGGGCAGGGCGAGGCCGAGGGCGGCGAACAGCAGCTTGTGGGCCATGAACCGGGCCGGGCTGCGGCCGATCAGGGCGAGTTCCTGGTGCGGGACGCGCACCCCGGGCAGCCGCCCGGAGCGTTCGCCGACCCGGTCGTACCAGGGCAGCGCGACGTCGGCGTCCTCGGCCCGGCGCGGCTCGGGGACGCGGTGCAGCCGGTCCAGGGCCTGGCCCAGGTCCGGTGGGGCGGGCCGGAGTTCGGCCAGCAGCAGGGCCACGCCGCCGGCCGCGGCGCCGCCGGCGACGACCGCCCAGGGGGAGATCACCGGGCCTCCTTCAGCAGTGCTTCGTCCTCGGCCGCGGCGCTCTCGTCGGCGGCCCGGTGGCCGGGCAGCCGGCCGGTCTTGGAGCGGCGGTCGGGTTCCAGCAGCCGGGGCAGCGGGGTGTGCCGGGCCAGCGAGCGCATCCAGGCGATCACCGCCACGAACGCCACCGCCACGACGGCCAGCACCAGTTGGCCCAGCACCGTCGAATAGGGCGCGGTGTAGCGGGAGTTGAACGCGCCGATCACGATGACCAGCAGGATGATGCCGACCATCCAGCGGATCGTGGTGCGGTGCTTGGAGCGGTCCGCCTCGATGGCGCGCCGCTGCCGGACCTCCTCGCGCACCGAGTCCGCCATGTCGGCCAGCGCCCGGGCCAGGCCGGGCCCGCTGTCGCCGGCCCGCAGCACCAGGGCGGCCAGCACCTTGTCGGCCGTCGAGTCGGCGACCTGGTCGCCGAAGGCGCGCAGCGCGTCCTCGGGCCGCCAGCGGGACTGCAGCCGGGCCGCCAGGTCGGCGATCTCGGTCTCCAGCGCGGCCGGCGCGGTGCGCCGGCTGGTCACGATCGCCTGGTTCAGGCCGACGCCGAGCAGCAGCACGTCGGCCAGGCGCTGGGTCCACTCGGCGAGCGCCTCCAGCCGTTCGATCCGCCGGGTGTCGGAGCGGGTCGCGTCGAACAGCCAGGGCAGGCCGAACACGGCGGCCGGGACGAGCAGCGCGACCAGCGGGATGCCGGTGAACAGCCAGCCGCCCGGCGCGCCGAGCAGGGCCAGCGCCAGCTGGATCCGGCGCAGCCGGGCGATGCCGGGCGAGGCGGTGCCGGGCGCCCCGTACCAGAGGGTGTGCAGCCGCCCCTCCAGCGGGTTGTCCCGCTCCGGCCCGTCGTCGGCCCGCCCGGTCAGGCCGGCGGCCAGCGCCACCAGCCCGGCGGCCAGCAGCAGTCCGCACAGCACGTACAGCAGCATCAGCGCATCCCCCCGATCCGCAGCGACAGCGGCGCGCTCCAGGCCCCGTACGGGGAGCCGAGCAGGCCCGCGTCGAATCCGGCCCGGCGCAGGTCGTCCAGGCAGTGCGGCGGGGTGGCGGGGACGGCCCGCACCTCGCCGATCTCCGGGCGCGGCCCGAAGACGGTGTTCAGCGCGGGGCGGCCGGACTCGCCGAGGCCGGCCACCTCCAGCACGTGCGAGACGAAGCGGTGCCGGCGCCCGCCGACCGCGGTCTCGTCGACCATCGCGACGTGCACGATGAAGTCGACCGCGTTGGCGGTGAGCCGGTAGGCGAGGGTGTCGGTCATGTGCGCGCCGTACTCCAGGCAGAGTTCGGCGATCCGGTCGACCACCATGTGCGGACCGCGGGCGTGCAGGGTGCACATCGAGCCGCCCTCGCCGTTGGTCATCACCCGCAGCATCGGCACCACCTCGGCGGAGCGGACCTCGCCGACGATGATCCGCGACAGCGTCATCCGCAGCGCCGCCGGGATCAGCTCGCCGATCGTCAACTCGCCCGCCAGGCGGCCGTCCACGCGTTCGCCGTTGCCCTCGCGGGCCTCCATCGGGACGACCTGCCGCAGGTGGCCCAGGGTGTGCAGCCACAGCTCGAACTCCGACTCCAGGGTGCCGACCCGCTCGTCCGGCGGGATCTCGGCGGCCATCGCGCGCAGCAGGCTGGTCTTGCCGACGCCCTGGGTGCCGGTGATCATCACGTTCTTCCGGGCCCGGATCGCGGCCGCCAGGAACGCCGCCAAGGTGGTGTCCACGGTGCCGAGTTGGACCAGGTCGGCGAGTGTCGCGCTGGCCACCCGGTGCCGGCGGATCGCCACGTACGGGCGGGGCGTGACCTCGGTCATCGCCTGCAGCCGCATCCCGCCCTCCAGGCGCAGCGCCAGCATCGGGCTGGCGGTGGACAGGCTGCGCTCGCCGCCGCCGTGCTGGCGCGCCAGGTCCTGGAGCAGCTCGATCAGCTCCTCGTCGGTGTCGGCCACCGGCGGGACCTGCCGCAGCGGCTGGTGCACCCGCGAGACCCAGACGTCGTCGCACCCGTTGATCAGGATGTTCTCGATCTCCGGGTCGTCCAGGTACGGCTGGAGCCGCCCGGCCCGGAACAGCAGGTCGTACACCGCCTCGGCGAGCACCCGGTCCTGCTCCCGGGTCGGCGGGATGCCGTGGGTCTGCGCGTACGCGTCCGACCAGCGGGCCACCGCCTCCTCGATCAGCGCCCGGCCGCGCTGCCGCCGGGTCGCCCGGTCCGCCTCGCTCCCGGACGCCTCGGACAGCCGCGACAGCTGCTGGTGCAGCTCCGCCGCGACCTGCCGCTTCAACTCCCTCGCCACCTGCGGGTCCACGGCCGGAGACGCCCCGACCGGCGAGAGCGCGGGCACCCCCGCCGCCCCCACCGGCCCGGCCGGCCCCGCCGTCGGCGGCTTCGCCCACGGCAGCCCCGCCGCGTCGGCCGAACCCCCTTGCACCACCTGTCCGTTCACCGACTGCTGCGGGGGCAGCGGCCCCTGGTACGGGCTAGCGCGCACGCCACACCTCCTCGCCGTCCTGTTCCGCCTGCCCCGGCTGTCCGCCCTGCCCCGGGAACGGCGCGGGCGCGGGCGGCTGCGGCACCGCGGGCGGCGCTATGTGCGGCGCGGCGTACGAGATCTGCGGCGCCTCCGTCCGGACCGGCCACTCCCCCGTGAACTGGCCTCCCGTGAAGGGGGCTTGCGGCGCATGCTGCTGGAACTGCTGTTTCGGATAAGGCTGTTGCTGCGGGTACGGCTGCTGCTGCGGGTACGGCTGCTGCTGGTAAGGCTGCTGTGGTTGCTGCGGCTGCTGGTACGGCGTCCCGGCCACCGGACCCGCCACGAACGGCGGTACCGGCTGCGGAACCTGGACCTGCACAGGCGGCACCTGCGGGGACGCCGCCTGCTGCGGCTGGACGGGCTGCGGCTGCACGGGCTGCGGCTGGACGAACGGCGGTTGCGGCTGGCCGGGCTGCTGCGGGGGCAGCGCGTGCTGGACGGCGGGCTGCGGGCCGCCGAGGCGTCGGCGGCGGGTGGTGGCGAGGTCCTGGATGCGGTCGGCGGCGGTGCGCGCGGTGCGCATCAGCTCGGAGCGGATGAAGCGCCGGTCGGTGGTGTCGCCGCCGTCGGAGAGCACCCGGGCGGTGCGCGGCGCGTGGGCGAGCGCCCCGAGAACGGGCAGCTGGAACTGCCGGGCGACCTCGTGCTCGGGGTAGGGGCCCTCGGTGACCAGCAGCAGGCCGAGGCCGTCCGCCCCGGTGCCGTGGGTGTCGAGGTCCTCGCGCAGCGCGGCGATCCGGGGCCGGGCGGCGGAGAGGCCGCGCAGCGTGGTGCGGACGGTGGCGGCCACCACGTCGGCGCGCCGGGGCAGCACCGCCATCGCCCCGTTCGCGCCGGAGCGCCCGAGGTCGAGCAGCACGTCGTAGCCCTGCGGTTCGAGCGCGTGCAGGGCCTCGACCAGGGGTTCCCAGGTGTAGGCCAGGCCGGGGGCCTGGGCGGGGTCGGTGAGGCCGGGCAGCAGCAGGCGTTCGCCGGTGCCCTGCGGGGAGACGTCGAGCAGCTGTTCCCAGAGCGTCTCGGCGAGCAGCCCGCGCCGGTCGGCGACGGCCAGGTTGCGCAGCCCGTACACGGCCTCCACCCGGCCCTCCAGCGCGCCGGCCAGCACCGCGCCGCCGTCCGGGTCGCACTCGACCAGCAGCACCCGGCGGCCCGGCCGCAGCGGCCAGGACAGCAGCAGCGCGAGCGCGCTGCTGGTGGCCCCCGGCGCGCCCGGCCCGCCGAGCACGGCCACCACCGTCATCAGGAGCCCCCGGCGGTTCGGGGCGCCAGGATGACCTGGAACTTGCCGCCCGCCACCCAGAGCGCCAGCCGGGGCCCGTCGGCGGGGCCGACGGCGACGTCTATCACGGTGCTGCCGTCGGTGTCGGGCTTGCCCACTGCGGCGACCACCGCGGTCATCGTCTCCGGGGTGCGGGTGGTGGCGGCGTCGCCGCTGCCGCCGGGCGCGTTGACGATCAGGATCTGCAGGCCGGGCTGGAGCCTGGTGGCGGGCAGCTGGGAGCGCTTCGCGGAGACGCCGACGATCTGCTGCCCGGGCTGGGTCGCCGGGTCGCTGGTCAGGTCGGACTTGACCAGCAGCGCCCCGCGCTTGAGGTCGGTGGTGGCCCGCAGGCCGACGGTGCGCGGCAGGTCCTGGGCGTCCAGCGGGTGCAGCGCGGGGTCGCCCGCGATGTGCGCGACCACCAGGTCGTCGGAGCCGAGCACCTGCCCCATCGGCACGTCCCGGGCCAGCGCCAGCACGGCGATCCGCTGCCCGCTGCTGTTGTACAGCACCGCCCCGCCCAGGCCGCCGGCCGCGATCAGCGCCGCCGCCATCGCCAGCACGGCGGGTCGCCGCCGTCGTGCGCCGAGTCGGCGCGGCGGGGTCGGCATGCTTCGGTTCTCCACCGCTCTGCGGCCTCTCACTCGTGATGGAACGTCGACTCCGGCCCGGTCGGCGGTCGCGTCGTCCTCGTCGCGGCCGCCGGCCGGGTCAGTTCACCACCTGGACCTCGTTGACCGGCACGTTCAGCACCGCCTCGGTGTAGGTCGGCCACCAGTCGTAGTCGGCCATGTCGATGGCGGTGCGGTCGCTGCTGCGCGCGGTCACGTGCCACTTCAGCGTCACGCTGAGGCTGTACGCCTTGTCCTTCATCCGCGCCGAGCTCTCGGTGAAGACGTGGCTGCAGGTCGGCGTCCCGCTCCGGCTGAACGGGTTCCCGGCGTCCTTGCAGGTGAACTCCCGGACCCCGCCCGGCCCGTCGTCCACGTGCCAGACCACCTCCGCGAGGGTGATCGTGGTGGTCACCTCGAACCCCTGCCCGGGCAGCTTGCTGCTCAGCGGCCCCACCACCTTCGGGTCCGGGTCGATCCACAGCCACACCGGCGAGCCGACCACCGCGTCCCCCGCGGGCGCGGCGTGCAGGACGGGCTCGGCGACCTCGATCGACACCAGGGCGTCGTAGGCGACCTGGGCGGGCGTCTTGGGCGGCGTGGCGCCGGGGGGCTGGGCGAGGAACACCTGGCCGGCGGCCTGGAAGTTGACCAGGTCGCCGGTGAGGTCGCAGGCCTTCTGGTAGATCGCGCCGTCCTTGCTGGTGTGCCCGTCCCAGACGGCTTCCCCTGGCACGGGCTGCGGGGTGACCTCCGAGTAGTAGCAGCCCTCCGAGAACCATCCCAGGTCGTCGCGCCAGCACTTCACCTGCTTGCCCTTCCAGGTGCAGAGGGCCTCGCCGCCCCCGCCCCCGCCGGATGTCCCACCGCCGCCGGTCGGGGTGCTGCCCGGCTGGTGGGTGCCGGTGCAGATGACGCGGTCGGCGCAGGGGGCGGGCACGCCGTCGTCGGCGCGCGCCGCCGGAACGGCCGTGGCCGCCAATCCGGTTCCGATCAGTGTACAAATAGCGGTTCGCCAGACGGAGTTCAGCATGTCTTGTCCACCTCACGGGTGAAGTCGGCGATCAGCCAGCGGTTTCCGTATTTCTTCATCACGGCGGTCGCCGGATAACGCGACAGCCGCTGTTGCGGATCCTTGATCTCCTTGCTGGTGGCGTCCGCCTGGTGCCAGCCGGACACGTCGAGGCAGTCCCCGATCGTCGCCGTGGGCGGATTCGCCTGCAGGTCGAGGCTTTTGAGGACGGGTGAGGTGCGCGGCTGCCCGACCATGACGAGTCCGTTGTCGTGCAGCTGGGTGAGCGAGATCACGGTGTCGGTGAAGGCGGCCCCGGTGGCGTACTGCCGGAGCGGCGTTCCGTCCGAATCCGATCGCCCGAGCACCTTGACCTGGACGTCCCACCAGCCCTGATAGGCCGTCACCGCGCCGTTCCCGTCCAGCGCCTGGGCGCCTTCCCGGGGGACGGGGCTGCCGGTGCCGGGGTCGGCGGTGGTGGCGTCGGAGGTGGCCCGGGGGAGATTGGCGGAGGGTGTTCCGAGCCGGTCCGCGGACCCGGCACCGCCGGCCGAACAGGCCGTCAGCAGGAATGGCAGAAGCCACCCGCTGATCCCAATCGCCCCAGGGCGCACCAGAATTGAGCGCTGCCGCATAGCCCCACCTTGTTGCGGCCGGACCTGTGGTGGGTCCGGACCGCGGATGTCGTCTGCCGTCCCCGGTGTCGTTCTGAGGTCGCTCGGAGGTCGATTCTTCGCCACCCCGCCCCGGCACGGCAACACCCGGGGCGTCCTGACCTTACGCGGAAGGCGGATCGGTTGGGGCACTTTCTCGCCACAGAACCGCCAAAAGTTCATCGGAAAACGGCAATCCGGCGAGTGCCCCTCTCACGGCGGCGCGATTGCGCATCAGGAGTCTCCCCCCGTCACGCGGGACCAGGAGTCTGGCCTCCCCGGCATTGGCCGGGTCCCCCCATCCCAACTGCCCCTCCACGGCGGGCTGGAGGTCGAGCGGTCCGACGGCGGCGGGTGCGCCGGGCACGCCGTGTTCGAGGACCCGGCCGAGCGCCCAGCTGAACGAGCCCTCCGCGCCGGGCAGGACGCCGTCCCGGCCGCGCCGGCCCGCGCTCCAGCGGCCGATCCGGCCCCACAGCGGGACGCGCGAGTGGGCGAGCAGTTCGCCCGCGCCGTCCTCGCGCTGGAGGGCGGCCCAGGTGTCGCGGTCGGCGACGACGTCGGCGATCAGCAGGGTCTCCTCCTGCTCGCCGTGCACCATGGCGCTGGTGATCCAGTCCCAGGCGAGGCCGCGCCGGTAGGCGTTGTCGGGGGTGGAGCCGGCGGTGACCAGGGCGACCCGGCGGCCGCGCGGGTCGGCGACGAGCTGACCGACCAGGCAGACCACCAGCCAGCGGGCGGGGCGCTGGGCGGCCTGCCGGAGCGCGGTGAGCAGGGTGTTGGCGTCGGCGTCGGCCGGGGGGCCGGTGACGGTGCTGCCGCGGGTGCCGGCGTCGAAGGTGCGGCCGGGGAGGGCGTCGGCGAGGACGCGGGCGCCGTCGGCGGCGCGGGCCGAGCCGCCGTGGCCGCGTTCGGGGCCGCCGTCCGCGCCGATCACCACCAGTTCGATGCCACCGCTCACCCGTACCGCCCCTTCCTGCCGTACCGCCCCTGGCCCGCCGCGCCCGTCCCGCCGCCCCGCCTTCGGGGTGCCGGGACACCTGGACGCCGCGCCGGGGCGCCGCCGGAGGCCAAGGTATCGCCGAGGGGTGTCGGTGCGGGGCGGAATCGGTCCGATGAGCCCCAGCTCAGGGACCATGGGCCCTGTTCGGGGCCGGACCGGCGGGGGCACCATCGTGGGTATGGACCGTGACGACCGGGTGGAGAACCTCAGCGAGGCCGAGTGCCTGCGGCTGCTCGGCACCGTGCCGCTGGGGCGGGTGGTGTACACCGAGCACGCGCTTCCCGCGGTGCTCCCGGTGGCCTTCCGGGTGGCGGCGGACGGGCGGCTGATCCTGGCCCTGCGCGCCGGCACCCAGGTGGCCCGGGCGCTGGACGGCACGGTGGCCGCCTTCCAGGTGGACGACTTCGACCGGGCCGGGCGCTGCGGCTGGAGCGTGCTGGTCCACGGCCGCGCCGAGGTGGTGCGGGACTCGGGCGAGCGCGCCGCCCTGCGCTCCGGCGGCCTGCGCCCGTGGATCCCGGACCCGGGCCCGGAGTACGTGGCGATCAGCCCCGAGCTGGTCTCCGGCCGCCGCGTCCTCCCGGACCGGGACGCGGACCGAAACGGCCTCGACGACCTCGACGACTTCGACGACCTCGCCGCCGCCGCCCTCCCCGGAGCCCGCCCGGAGCACCACCCCGCCTGACCCGCCCGGAACGTCCGGGCCGCCCGAACGGCACCCCACTGACATGTGACCGGCGAGTAGGCATACTCTGCGGGGCGGCCCCTGCCCGGGCCGTCCCTGCCCCGACGCACCTGTGGAGCGCACCGTGACGACCTTCGCCTCGCTCGCCGACCTGACCGCCGCGGTCGGCGCCGAACTCGGCACCAGCGAGTGGCACACCGTCGACCAGGACCGGGTGAACCTGTTCGCCGAGGCGACCGGCGACCACCAGTGGATCCACGTCGACCCGGAGCGCGCCAAGGAGACGCCGTTCGGCGGGACGATCGTGCACGGGTACCTGACGCTCTCGCTGCTCCCGGTGCTCGCCAAGGAGTGCTACGACGTGGGCGGCATCGCGATGGCCCTCAACTACGGCTCGGACAAGGTCCGCTTCCCGGCCCCGCTGCCGGTGGGCACGGCGGTCCGGGCGACGGCGGTCCTGGTCTCGGCGGACGAGGTGCCGGGCGGCGTGCAGGCCGTGGTCCGGTTCACCATCGCCAGCGAGGCGAGCGCCAAGCCGCACTGCGTCGCGGAGACCATCACCCGCTTCTACCCGGCCGCCTGAACCGGGCCCCGCCCCCACCGCCCTCCGCCTCCACGGCGTCTTCACGGACCGTCCCGCACCCCGGGGCGGTCCGTTCTCGTTGCACCGGACGGGCCCGCACCGGTCGCGCCCCCCGGCGCGCCGCCGACCGAATGCCTGCTGTGCGGGGTTTTGGGCGGTAATGTCCAGGTCCGAGATGCGCTGCCTGCCGCCGGGGCTTCCGGCTGCCCGGGTGTCGCCCTCCGGCCTGCCGTCGATGCCGCGGGGCGCCTCGCGTCCCGCCGTCCCGGTGCGCCGCCGTTCGGGTGTCCGACCGTGGAGGTACCGTGTCCCGCCCCGTCTCCTGGCTGTTCCGCGCCGGTGAACTGGCCGCCGAGGCCGGACTCGCACTGCGCGACGCGAAACGCTCGTACCGGACGCTGCCCCGGGAGACCTGGCAGCGGATGCGCACCGACGCGTTCGGCGCCGACCCGGCCGGCTGGCGCCTGCACCGGGTCCGCAACTCGCCGCACTTCGTGGACGGCTCGTTCCGCAACCCGGTGGCCACCCGCCGCCTCGCGTACGCGTACACCCCGCTGGCCCTGATGCGCACCAAGCTCGCGGTCGACCCGAACCGCCGCGCCCCGGCGGCGGCCGTCCCGGTGCACCGCCTGCTCCCGGTGGAGCTGGCCGCCCCGCCCGCCTCCGGCCTGCGGCTGACCTGGCTGGGCCACGCCACCGTGCTGGCCGAGCTGGACGGGGTCCGGGTGCTGTTCGACCCGGTGTGGAGCGAGCGCTGCTCCCCGTTCGACTGGATCGGCCCCAAGCGCCTGCACCCGGTGCCGCTGCCGCTGAGCGAACTCGGCCCGGTGGACGTGGTGGTGATCTCGCACGACCACTACGACCACCTGGACATGCCGACCGTCCGGGCGCTGGCGGCCGGCGACGCGGTGTTCGCGGTGCCGCTGGGCATCGGCGCGCACCTGGAGCACTGGGGGGTGTCGCCGCGCCGGATCGTCGACCTCGACTGGTGGGAGTCCACCGAACTGGACGGCCTGCGGCTGACCGCCACCCCGGCCCGCCACTACTGCTCGCGCGGGCCCCGGCCGAGCGGCAGGTTCCTCTGGTCGTCCTGGGTGGTGGAGGGGAAGCGGCACCGGATCTTCCACAGCGGCGACAGCGGCTACTTCCCCGGGTTCGCCGAGATCGGGCGCCGCTTCGGGCCGTTCGACGCGACGATGATGCAGGTCGGTGCGTACTCCGAGCACTGGCCGGAGGTGCACCTGACGCCCGAGGAGGCGGTGCAGGCCCACCGGGACCTGGGCGGCGACGTGCTGCTCCCGGTGCACTGGGGCACCTTCGACCTCGCCCCGCACCCCTGGGAGGAGCCCGCCGAGCGTACCCTCGCCGCCGCCCAGGACGCCGGCGTCACCCTGGCGATGCCCCGCCCCGGCCGCCCCTTCGAGCCCGCCGACCCGCCCGCCGCCACCCACTGGTGGCGCGCCGTCGCCGCACCCCCCTCCGGCGTGGACCTCCTGCTCCCCGACGGCCTCTCCCCCGTCCCCGACACCCCCGCCACCCTCACCCGCCCGGACGCCCCCTCCGCCGAACGGACCGGCGGCCCGGCCTAGGTGTGTTGTTCCGGGACGTTGGTGACACGCGTGCTGGGTTCTTGAATGAGTGAGGGCCTTCCGGGTTCGGTGTGGATTGCGACATCTCCACCTGGCCCGGGAGGCCCTCATGCCCCACCGTAATGCCCCGCTGACCGAGACCGGGCGCCTTCGGCTCGCCCGCTGTGTCGTGGACTCCACTGATCCGGTGCTTCGGGTGAAGGCCGTCCGCCTGTCGCGCGGCAGCTCCGACAGGCACTGCACCCCGGGCGCGTCGACCAGCAGCACCGAGTATCCCGGCAGGAACCGCAGGTTCCCGGTCACCGCGAACCCGGCATCCAACCGCCGCAGCACCGTGGGGTTCCCCGCCGGCGCCGTAGCGATCCTGTCCTCTCGCCAGTCGCCGATCACGCCCGGCACTCCACCCGGTGGCCGGAGCGGTCCAGCTGCCCATGTCGTCTGTATCAGTCGCCCTATCCCTCAACTCGGGCTAGTGTCAAGTGACATGATGAACGCTCAGCGCATTGTGTTGGCCGCGACCGCCACTCTCCTGCTGGCCGCCTGCAGCAGCGGCACCACCGTCACCGTCAAGCCCTTGCCGACCCCCGCTGCAACCGACCTGTCCGCCGCAGCCCAGGAGCTGCGCGCCCTGGACCAGGCGGCGGGCGCCACCACCGAGACCGCCGATGCGTACGACCAGGCCTTCGCCGCGTTGGCAGCCCGTTGCGTGGAACAACCCCGGGCACTCGGGGCCGAGGTCCAATCCACCGTGGCCCAGCTGAAGGCCTTGGGCAGCAAGACCCAGACCCACCTGACCGTGCTGAGCGGCATCGCCGCCGCCATCCCGTCGGCCTACCCGAGGTCGAACTGCGCGCCCTACCTCAGCACGTACGTCGCCGCTCAGCAGGCCACGGGCACGATCCACTGACCCGCCCGGCCGGGCGGGTCGGCACCGCCGACGGACCGCCTCCACCACGTCCGCGTCGGTGACCATCGCGAAGGGTTCCGCTCCTGCGCGGCGGACGGCAAGGGCGGTTTCAAAGAGGTCGGGGCCGAGGGCATCGCACAGCAGGGCCGACTCCCTCCCTCCCTCCCGGCGGCGACTCGCGGTCCCTGCCCGGCCCGGCCGAGGAGCGCCCGACGGAACTGGAGCAGTTCGCAGCTCGCCTTCGTGACACCGCGCTCCCGTGGTTCGCCGGTACCGCCGATCCTGAGCAGCTCGCACGGACAGCTCCTGGTCCTCTTCTTCTCACCGGATGGGGGTTCGCGCAGGATCTGCTCGAGTTCCTCGTCAGCACCGGCCATCACCCGCAGGCGCAGGCGTTTGGGGAGAGGGCCCAGGAACATCAGCCCACCCGTCAGCAAGCGTTCGCGACAGGCCGGACCATGGCCGGGACACGAGAGCGACCCCGCTGGCACACGCCCGAGGCCCTCTCCGGTGATCGGCCCGACGTCCGCCGCGGCACCCGGCCTTCGGTAGAAACGGTGCCAGTTGCAGCCACTCGTCGTTCGTGAGATCACCCGGCTCCACGAGCGACACAACGGTCCGTGCGAGACGATCACCCGCTCCACCGGACAGAACCTAGGTCCGCCCGAGCGCGCCGGACCGGCCCTGGCCGAGCAGCGCCGCCAGGTTCCGGGCCTCCGCGAGCAGTTTGGTGCCGCCCCGGCGGGCGGCGGTGCGGGTGACCGCGTCGATCGGTCCGCGGGCGGCGCTGCGGCGGGCGCAGTCGACGGCGACCGCGACCAGGTCGGCGGCTCCGCGCGGGGGCGGGCCGTCGAGCAGGGCGGGGAGCAGGGCGGCGAGGATGCTCCAGGTCAGTCGCGGGGCGGGGTCGGCGAGTTCGGCGAGGGTGGCGGCGAGGCGGTTGGGCTTGACCGCGCCGAGGGCCAGGAGCGCGGACGTCTCGCGGGCCAACGCGGCCGGGTCGAGCTGCTGTTGGGCGGCCAGCGAGAGCAGCGCGTCGACGGTCGCGGAGCGGTCCTCCGCGTGGCCCGCGCCGAGGCCGTAGGCGAGCGCCTGGTGGACGGCGAACCCGCAGGGGCCCCCGTTCTCGGCCAGCAGGGGCAGCAGGTGGGGGTGGCCGCGGACGGGGGTGTCCTGGGCGGAGTCGGCGAGCAGGCCGGTGATGCGGAGCGCCGACTCCTCGCGGTGGTGCGGCAGCAGCGCGGTCCAGCGGGCGCCGGGCGCGCTGTTCTCCACGGCGGAGCGGAGGAAGAACGGCGCGGACGGCCCGAGCAGGGCCCGCACCTCGCGGGGCAGCCCGCCCACCGGCCCTCCGCCCACCGATGCGTCCGCCGGTCCGCCGCCGGGGACGTCCAGGGCGGGTATCGCCAGGCGGTCCGACTCGGCTTCCGTCAGCTCGGGTTGGCACGCGTAGCGGCGGTGCTCGGAGCACCGGACGCCGGACGTCCAGGTGCCGGGCGGCACCGGGGCGGAGGTCCGCCGGGGCAGGCCGCCCGTGCGCAGCCAGGCCGCCAGCCGCCGACCGGCGGGTGAGGTCAGCCGGTCCGCGGCGGCCAGGGTGGCCGGGTCGTCGTCGCCCGCCGTCCGCAGCAGGGCCTGGGCGAAGTCCACCGGCCCGGGCCGCACGCCCAGTTCCTCGTAGCGGGCCAGCCGCGCCGCCAACTCCCCGGCCTCCAGGGCGCCGTTGCGCCAGCTGGGGGTGGCGAGCAGGAACGGGACGGGGTCGGCGGCGAGCCGCCAGGCGGTCTCGTGCAGCCGAGCGGCGAGGAACTCGCCGATGGGGCCGCGGAATTCGGCGTGGCCGAACAGGTGGGCCGGCCGGAAGCGCAGGGCGCGCCAGACCCGCTGCTTGGGGATGGCGCCGGTGGCGGTCGCGGCCAGTCGGCCGAGCACCCGCCATTCGCCGTCCGGCAGGACGGGGGCGAGGGCGGCGGTGAGCGCGTCCCGGTCGGCCCAGACCTGGCGGGCCAGGCCGTCGAGGACGCGCTCGAAGGACACGCTCTCCTCGGAGGTGGCCGAAGTGGCCGAGACGGCCGAACCGGCGGCCAGGGCAGCGGCCAGTTCCTCGGCGACCTGCGCGGCCGTACCGAGCGGCTCGGGCATCGCGATCCGGCGGGGCGGCTGCGGCAGCCGGTCCGGCTCCGGTTCCACCTCCGCCGCCGTCCCCAGCGCCGACTGCACCTGCGTTCCGAGCAGTTCGGCGGCGACTCCGGCGTTCGACGGGTCGAGCAGCAGCGCTGCGGCCCGCAGTTCGGCCATCAACTCTCCTCCGGCACCGGCGACATGGCGTCCGGTCACTCTCAGCGCCTGTGCCTGGAGCCGGCGGTCCGGATGCCCGAAGCAGTCAACCACCGCCCGCAGCGCGAGTCCCGCCCGGCCGCGCGCCGCCACCCGGTCCAGCCAGCCCAACTGGGCCCGGACCAGCTTCTTCTCCGGCCGGGCCAGCACCACCCCGGACGCCTCCGCGATCTCCTCCTCGGTCAGCCGGTCCGCGTCGTCCAGCGCGATCAGCGACTCCTGCGCGTACCCGGCCACCGTCGAGGGGCCGTCCAGCAGTGCCAGCAACGCCCGCCGGTTGTCGGCCAGTTCGTCCGGGTCGGGCTCCAGGGCCCGCAGTGCCTCCAGGTAGGTGCGCAGTTCGCCCGTCCCGCCGCCGCGCACCAGCCGGGCGAAGCCCCGGCCGATCAGTGCGGGACGGTCGACGGTGCCGTCGGCGGCGAGCCGGGCCAGCACGGCGGGCCAGCGCTGCGCCGGGTCCTTGGCGGCCCAGGGGCCGGACAGGTGCTGGGCGGTGTCGGCGTCGAAGACCAGCGGGGCGAGGACGGGGGCGAAGCCGTCCGCGCCGAGCCGGGCGTACAGGTCGGGGCCGGGCGGGAGCGCGCGCAGCCAGGGGCGGGGGGCCGGGTCGCCGCGGTCGCGCATCCACTCGGTGACGAAGCCGGGTTCGGCGGGCGGCGGGGTGCCGCTGCGGCGCAGCAGGTGTTCGGCGATCTCGTAGGGGGTGGGGTCGCCCCAGCCGGTGCGGTCGGCGGGGCGGCGGGCCAGCCGGAGGGCCACCTCGCGCTGCCAGTGGACGGGCCGGGCGTCCAGCAGGGCGAGCAGCGGGGGCTGTGCCCAGGACCGGACGTCGAAGTCGCGGCCGCCGATCCAGTCGGCGGCGCCGGAGGGGGCGCTGTGGCAGACCGCTCCGGCGATCAGCAGCGCGGTCACGGCGCCGCCCCGGGCGTGCTCGCCGTCGCGCAGTTCGCGGCGCAGCTTCCGGAGCCGGGGCAGTTCGGCCCGGCGCCGGTCCTCCGGCATCGCCTCGACCAGCCGGGCGACCAGGGCGAAGTCCGCCGCCCGGACGGCCGCCGCCAACTCCCCGGCCCCACCCGTCCCGACCGCCTCCACCCCCACCGGCTCCCCGGCCCCACCCGTCCCCACTGCCTCCACCGCCACCGACTCCCCGGCCCTATCGGTCCCCACTGCCTCCCCCACGACCGGCTGCCCGGCCCCGTCGCCGCCCGCGGTCCCGTCGCTCACCGCCGCTCCTCTCCCGCGCTCATCCGCACCGCGAGCACGTGGCTGCACGGCCCGCGCCCGCCCCGGTGGCGGGCCCACCAGCGGCAGGTGCAGCCGAGGGCGGTGCCGTCGGCGCCGACCCGGACGTGGTGGACGTGGTCGCCGACGGTGACCACCCGGATGTCCCCGGAGACCGGGCCGACGGCGTCGGCGGCGAGCAGGGCGCGGGCGGAGCGGAGCCGGGGGTTGCGGTCCTCCGCCCGGCCGCCTCGGTAGGGCAGTCGGCGGTGGAAGTGGGCGGCGTCGGCGAGGTCGTAGCCGAGTTGGCCGGCCGTGGCGAGGTGGGCGAGGGCGGCGCGGACCCGGTCGGGGGACAGGCCGGAGTCCTCGGCGAGGTCGGCCGGGTCGAGCCGGGGCTCCCAGGCGAGCAGGGCGGCCAGCGCGTCGACGTCCTCGGCGGGGGTGTCCCGGGCCAGCAGGTCGAGCAGGCCGCCCTCACCGGAGAAGCCGCGGGAGCTGTCGGGCGACAGGGTGAGCGTCAACCGGCCGCCGGGGAGGGCGAGTTCCCAGGCGGAGGCGGTGGGTCCGGCGGGGGTGCCGGGCGGGGCGTAGACGCGCAGGGCGGTGGCGTGGCGCAGCAGCGGGCGCAGGGCGGTCAGGCGTTCGGGGCCGGGCAGGCAGA
The DNA here is from genome assembly GCF_044750705.1 of Kitasatospora sp. NPDC088783. Lineage (NCBI taxonomy): Bacteria > Bacillati > Actinomycetota > Actinomycetes > Kitasatosporales > Streptomycetaceae > Kitasatospora > Kitasatospora sp. NPDC088783. The sequence goes on along the minus strand of NZ_JBIVKJ010000001.1, from coordinate 591,164 downwards.
TCGCGCCGGGGCCGGGACGGGAGGCGGGGCGCAGGCCGGGGCCGGCCGGGACGACCCAGCGGACGGCGCCGCGGCCGACCGTCGGGAGGGTGCGCAGGAAGCGGACGGCCTCGGCGGCGGGGAGCTGGGCGCGCAGGTCGAAGCGGGCGGTGATCACCTGGGTCTCGGCGAAGCCCTTGAGCCAGCGGTCCGGCAGCGGGACCTTGCGTTCGACCAGGGTGTCGGTGCCGACGCCGACGGCCAGTTCCCCGGCGCCGACGGCGAGTTCCAGCCGCTGGCCGGGGGTGCGCAGCCGCAGGGCCTCGCGCAGCGGGGCGTTGACGTCGACGTTGGTGGTGCCGTGGCCGGTGGCGGCGCCGTCGAGCCCTTCGGGCAGGACGTCGAGCCGGGCGTGCACGCCGCCGCAGCCGGAGAAGGACTCGAAGCGCAGCCGGTCGCCGTCGGCGGTGACCACGGGGTCGAGCGAGTCGGCGCCCACGGGCCGGTGGTAGCGGGCGGCGGCCACGTCGGCGACGGCGAGCAGGGCGGCGGCCGCAGCGTCGGGGTGGCGCAGCAGGCCGTCGAAGAACCGGGGGTGCGCGGCCTCGCCGTCCGGGGTGACGCCGCCGCTGGTGGCGAGGGCCAGCCGCCGGGGGCGGAGCGCGGAGGGGTGCAGGTAGCGCAGGGCGTGAACGGCCGTGGTCATGGGCGGAACGCTAACCTCCGCCCCCGACACGACCTCCCGACACGACTTCCCGCTACGACTTCCCGACACGACCCCGGCCGCCCTCCCGCCGACCCGCCCGCCCCACCCGCCCCCGCTCACCCCTCCCCCGCCCCGCGCACGTGACGGGCACCACAGCTCCCGCCGACTGCAACGTGTTCTAGCATGGGCCGGGTGACCGCCCCCGCCGCCCCGACGCCCGCCTCCGCCTCTGGACTGCGCTCCTTCGCGGAGCTGCTCGGCATCGAGGAGCTGGAGGAGAACCTGTTCCGGGGCCACTGCCACGCGGGCGCGCCGCTGCGCGCGTTCGGCGGGCAGGTCGCGGCGCAGGCGCTGACCTCGGCCGGGCGCACGGTGGAGCCGGCCCGCCGGGTGCACAGCCTGCACGGGTACTTCCTGCGTCCGGGCGATCCGCGCCGCCCGATCGTCTACCAGGTGGACCGGGCCCGGGACGGCGGCTCGTACGCGACCCGGCGGGTGACGGCGGTCCAGCGCGGTGAGGTGATCTTCACCATGTCGGCGTCGTTCAAGCGCCCGGAGGCGTCCGGCGACCGGCAGCGCACCATGCCGCCGGTACCGGGCCCGGAGGAGCTGCCGGACCCGTACCTGGCCTGGCAGCGGGACGCGCCGGAGGAGTTCGCGGGCGCGACGGTCTTCCGGGCCCTGGAGATGCGTTTCGTCCCGGCCGGTGCGCCCGGCATGCCGCCGGAACTGCCGGGCGTCCCGCAGCAGTTCGTCTGGCTGCGGACGGGCAGCGCGCTGCCGGGGGACGACCCGCTGCTCCAGGTCTGCGCGTTGACGTACCTGTCCGACCTGACGCTGGCCTCGACCACGGCGCTGCACCTCCAGCCGCACCGGGTGCACCGGGTCGCCGAACCCCGGGTCGCGCTGGCCTCGCTGGACCACGCGATGTGGTTCCACCGCCCGTTCCGCGCCGACGAGTGGCTGCTGTTCGCGCAGCGCAGCCCGTCCGCGTCGGACGGCCGGGGCCTGGCGATGGGCGAGTTCTACGACCGGGACGGGGTGCTGGTGGCCTCCGCCGTCCAGGAGACCCTGCTGCGCGAGCTGCGGCCGAAGCAGGCGCGGCAGGCCCCGCCCACCCCCTGACCTGCCGCCGGACCGCCGTCCCGAGAGGCCGCGCGCGCGACCGCCCGAGCGGCCGCGCGTCCCCCGTCACCCACCGGTGACCCGTCGCGTCATACCGCGGTGCGGGGCCGCCCCGTATCATGGTTCGGGTGACCAAGGTTGACCTGTCACCTCGTCCGGTGGAGGCGATGTCCCCCCGTCAGCTGGAACGCCGCGGATCCCTCCTGTCCGCCGCCCTGGGCCTGGTGACCGAGATCGGCGTGGAACGCCTCCAGATGAAACAGGTGTCGGAGCGCTCCGGCGTGGCCCTCGGGACCGCCTACCGGTACTTCTCGTCGAAGGACCACCTGCTCGCCGCCGCGATAGCGGACTGGCACCGGCTGCTGCTCGCCGACCTGGTCGGCGAGGTGGGGGCGGGGCGCAGCGCCTCGCCGACCGAGCGGGCGGTGCGGTTCGTGCGGCGGGGGATGCGGGCGTACCAGCGGCAGCCGGAGCTGGCCCGGCTGCGGGTGGCGGTGGCCACCTCCACGGACCCCTTCGCCAGCGAGGCGCTACAGGGCCTGGCCCGGGCGGACCGGGCGGCGCTGGGGGCGGTGCTGCCGGAGGTCCCGCCGGCCCCCGGGGAGCTGGTGCGGCACATGGTGGGGCACGCCTGGCAGGGCGAGTTGACGTCCTGGGTGACCGGGCGGACCACGCTGGACGACGCCCGCACCCGGCTGGAGGAGATGGTCCGGATGGTGCTGACGCCGTACGAGCCGCCCCCGGTCCCGGCCGCCTGACCCGCCGCCTGACCCGCCGTCGGCCGCGCCGCCCGCGGCGTTCCGCCGACCCGCTGCGCCCCCGCGCCGACCCGCCGTGCCCCCGCCGCGTTCCGGCGTGCCGCGCCCCCTCCTGGGCCCGGTTGTGGACATAGTGCCCCGTATGCCCACGCCTTCGGAGCCCTCGACGGACCGTCAGCCCGCCGCGCCGGACGCCGGCGCCCTCCCGCTGGACCGGGTGGTGTTCGGGGTCGGCGCGGCCGCCGTGCTGGGGGTGGTGGCCTGGGGGGTGTGCGCGGAGGACTCGCTGGGCCGGGTCTCGGACACCGGGCTGGCCTGGGTGCTGCACAACTTCGGCTGGCTGTTCGTGGTGGCCGCGGACGTGTTCCTGCTGCTCGCGGTGGTGCTGGCGGTCAGCCGGTTCGGCCGGGTCCCGCTGGGCCGGGACGGTGAGGAGCCGGAGTTCTCCACGCTGGCCTGGGTGGCGATGATGTTCTCCGCCGGGATGGGCATCGGCCTGCTGTTCTACGGCGTCGGCGAGCCGCTCCAGCTGTACGCGCAGCCGCAGCCGGGCTCCGGCCCGGCCCCGCAGAGCGCGGCGGCGGCGCAGCGGGCGCTGGAGTTCTCGCTGTTCCACTGGACGCTGCACCCGTGGGCGATCTACGCGGTGGGCGGTCTGGCGCTGGCCTACACGACCTTCCGCAAGGGCCGGGGCAACCGGATGTCGGCGGCGTTCGTGCCGCTGATCGGCGAGCGCGGGGCGAACGGCTGGCCGGGCCGGCTGATCGACCTGCTGTCGGTGTTCGCCACCGTGTTCGGCTCGGCGACCAGCCTGGGCCTGGGCGCGATCCAGGTGGCGGGCGGCCTGGGCTACGTCACCGACGTCCGGGCCACCGAGGGCGTCGAGCTGGTGGTGATCGCGGCCCTGGGCAGCGCGTTCGTGCTGTCCGCGATGTCGGGCGTGCACCGCGGCGTGAAGTGGCTGTCGACCGTCAGCGTGGTGCTGGCCGCCCTGCTGATGGTGTTCGTGTTCGTGGTCGGCCCGACCGTCTTCGTGCTGGACGCGCTGCCCTCGACGGTCGGCGGCTACCTCTCCGACCTGGTGGTGCTGGCCACCCAGACCGGGGCGTTCACGGACGAGGACTGGCTGGGCACCTGGACGGTCTTCTACTGGGCGTGGTGGCTGTCCTGGGCCCCGTTCGTCGGCACCTTCATCGCCCGGATCTCCCGGGGCCGGACGGTGCGCCAGTTCCTGGTCGGCGTGCTGCTGGTGCCCAGCGGGGCGACCGCGGCGTGGTTCGTGGTGATGGGCGGCTCGGCGATCCGGCTGCAGGCGACCGGCGCGGCCGACCTGGTGGCCACCATCCCGCGGGGCGCGGACGCCGGGCTGTTCGAGATGCTGAAGGCGCTGCCGCTGGGCGCGGTCACCAGCGTGGTCGCGGTGCTGCTGGTGATGCTGTACTTCATCACCTCCGCCGACTCGGCCGCCCTGGTGCTCGGCTCGCTCTCCGCCGGCGGCGCCCTGCACCCGCGCACCTGGCTGGTGGTGGTCTGGGGCGTGCTGATGGCGGGCGTGGCCGCCGCCCTGCTGCTGGCGGGCGGGCTGACCGCGCTGCAGAACGCCACCGTCCTGGTCGCGCTGCCGTTCGTGCTGGTCATGCTGGGGCTGTGCGTGGCCCTGGTGCGCGAGCTGCGCACCGACCCGGCGGCGGGCGCGCCCCACCCGCGTCCCGCGCACGGCCTGCGCGACGCGGTCGGCACCAGCGTCGGGACGGAGCACCCCGACCGGTCTCGCCCGCAGGAGTGAACCCGCCGTCGGGCCCGCGGCCCCCGGCCGGCCCGGCAGCCTGTGCGGCGCCCGGCCGAGCGCCCGGCCGAGCGCCCGGCCGAGCGGCCGACTCCCGGACCTCCGCCAAGAGTGCGCCCTGGTCAACGCCGCCCGGCGGCGGTGGCACCCTGGTCCGTGTCGGACCCACGCCGAACGGCGGGCCGGGCGGCCGTCATCCGCCCGCGCCCGCCCCCGCCACCCCGCCGCGCGTGCCGCCACCCCCGCCACCGCCCGCATGCCGCCCGCATGCCGCCCGCCGCACCGCGCGCGTCCACGGTCAGGCGTTCGACCTGCGCGGATGCGGGAGCGGGGGTTCCGACGCCGAGATCCCTTCCAGACTTCACCCGCGTTTCGCGACCGCGTAACACCCGGCTGCCAGGCTCTCCACCATGAACGCCCGCACCGTCTCCCCGGCCCAGGACCCGCGCTTCCCGCTGCCCCGCCGCCACCGCCGCCTGCTCGCCTGCGCCGCCGTCGCGGCCTCGGTGGCGCTGGGCTCGCTCGGCGTCGGCGCCACCGTGGAGACCGTCCGGCAGCAGGCCCCGACCGCGCAGGCGGCCCCGGCCGGCCGCTGAGCCGAACGAGTGGTGGACCCGGCGCCCGGACCCGATACTGGGACTGACCCGGCCGGAAGGGAGTCCACCATGGAGACCGGCACCGTACGGTGGTTCGGCATCGAGCACGGCTACGGCTACATCACCCCGGACGCGGGCGGCCCCGACGTCACGGTCTACTACGACTCGGTGATCGCCGACACCGACGCGCACCGCTTCCTGCACCAGGGCCAGCGCGTCCGGTACGACATGATGCGGGAGGAGCCCCGCGCCGTCGCCGAGCACGTCCGCCCGCTCACCTACTGACCGCCCACCTGCTGACCGCCCACCGATCACCACCGATCACCCACCGGCCCGGCACCGACCGCGCCGGCCGACCGGGCGTCCTCACGCCGCCTGCCGGTCCCGCCCCCGCCCGGCCGCCGGGGCGGTCGCCGGGCGGGAGTGGCGGCCGGTGCCGGTGGGGGGCTCGGGTTCGGCGCGGGGGGCGTAGCGGGCGGCGGGGGCGAGCAGCAGCCAGGTGCGGCCGGCCGGGGCGGCGAGGCCCATCCGGTGGAGCAGGTCGAGTGCGTCGCGGCGGAAGGCGGCGAGGTCGGCGAGGTAGCCCGCGTCCCAGCCGGCGCTCATGCCGTAGTCGTCGGTGATGTCGCCGAGGGTGCCGTCGATCAGGGCGTCGGGGACGAGGACGGCGGGCGGGGCGTTCTCGGTGGCGGCCGGGCGGAGCTCCTCGACCAGGCGTTCGGCGAGCAGCAGGGCGGCCTGGGCGAGGGTGCCGGGGCCGGGGAGGGCGAGGTCGGTGAGTTCGTCGGCGGGGTCGAGCAGGGCGACGCCCTCGGCGCGGATCTCGGCGGTGAGGCCGAGGAAGTCGGCGAATCGTTCCGTCTCGGCGGGGGCCGCGGCGAGCAGGTGGGCGCGTTCGGCGGGGGCGAGTCCGTCGTAGCGGACGACGGGGGTCTCGGCGAGCAGGCGGCGGACGGTCACCTCGGGTCCGGCGGCGGGCAGCGGGGGCGCGGTGAGCAGGTCGGCGGCGAGTTCGGCGGGCGGGCGCCACGCGTCGAGCAGGGCGCGGACCGGGGCGGGGGCGGCGGCGGCGGGGGCGGCGGAGCCGCCGGCCAGGGCGCGGGCGAGGGCGGCGTACCCGGCGGGGTCGAGTCCGGCCAGGGTGCGGCCGGGCAGCGGGGCCTTGTGCAGGCGGGCGTGGGCGGGACCGAGGGTGAGCCGGTAGCCGAGCAGAGCGTGGAAGTGTTCGGCGAGCGCCTCGGCGTGACGCCGGATCAGCGGGAGCGCGGCGCCGTGCGGCCCGTCGGCGGTGACCAGCGGGTGGGCCATCAGCAGCCGGGCGGCGGTGCGCAGTTCGGCGGTGGCGGCGAGGGCGCCGGCGGCGGCGGGGCGTTCGGGTTTGCGGTGCCGGCCGCCGCCGGTGGGGCGGGTGCCGGCCTGGGCGGGCGCCTCGCGGCGTATCCGGCGGTAGCCGAGCGGCCGGAACAGCGGCGAGGTGCTGTGGTGGACGGTGGGGCCGTGCCACCAGCTGGTGCCGGGCGCGGGTTCGGCCTGCTGGGGTGCGCCGCCCAGGTGCCGGGCCCCGTACGCGCCGAACACGGCGGTGGCCAGCAGGTCGGCCTCGGCGGGTCCGGCGGCGGCGAACCGGGCGGCCAACTCCTCGGCCGCGGCGGCGGGTTCGACGGCCGGCCGACCGCCCGGACGGCCGACCGGGCGGGTCTGCGCCGGGCCGTCCGCGGCTGCCCCGGGGCGTGCCTGGGCGGCGAGCCGCCCTGCCCCGCCCGTGCGCCGCGTCCCCGTCCCGCCGGTCGCCGTGGCGAGGCCGGCGGCTGCTTCGTGCCGCTCCATGTCGGTGCCAAGCCTAGACGCCGCACCGCTCGCTACGCGCCGGTAACAACCTCTTCCGCCGGCCGCCGCCGTCGCCTAGGGTTCCGGGCATGCCACACCTGCCCGATGTCGTGCTCTGGTCGATACCGGCCTTCGTGCTGCTCACGGTCCTGGAGATCGTCTCGTACCGGTTCCATCCGGACGAGGACGAGCGGGGCTACGCCGTGAAGGACACCGCGACGAGTCTGACCATGGGTCTGGGCTCGCTGCTGTTCGACGCGGGGTGGAAGATCCCGATCGTGGCGATCTACTCGTTCCTCTACGAGTTGACGCCGCTGCGGGTGCCGGTGCTGTGGTGGACGGTGCCGCTGATGCTGCTCGCCCAGGACTTCTTCTACTACTGGTCGCACCGGGGCCACCACGTGATCCGGGTGCTGTGGGCCTGCCACGTGGTGCACCACTCCAGCCGGCACTACAACCTGTCCACCGCGCTGCGCCAGCCCTGGACCTCGGCCACCAGCTGGGTGTTCTTCGTCCCGATGGTGCTGGCGGGCGTGCACCCGGCGGCGCTGGCGTTCTGCTCCTCGGCGAACCTGGTGTACCAGTTCTGGATCCACACCGAGCGGATCGGGAAGCTGCCCCGCCCGGTCGAGTACGTCTTCAACACCCCCTCGCACCACCGGGTGCACCACGCCTCGCAGGGCGGCTACCTGGACCGCAACTTCGGCGGCATCCTGATCGTCTTCGACCGGCTGTTCGGCTCCTTCGCGGCGGAGGCCGAGCGCCCGGTGTTCGGCCTGACCAAGAACATCGGCACCTTCAACCCGCTGCGGGTCGCCACCCACGAGTACGCCTCGATCGCCCGGGACGTCCGCGCCGCGACCACCTGGGGAGACCGGCTGCGCCACCTGGCCAAGGGCCCGGGCTGGCAGCCCGGGCCGCGCACCGAACCCCCCGCCACCGCCGCCGGACCGGAGAGTGCCACCGCATGACCCCCGCCCGTGACCCGCGCACCGCGCGGGCCCTGCTGTTCGCCTTCGCCGCCGTCTCGGTGGCGCACCTGCTGGCGATCGCCGTCCACCTGACGCCCCTGCAGTACGCCACCAAGCCGCTGCTGATGCCGCTGCTGGCGGGCTGGGTGTGGGCCGCCGCGAAGCCCGGCACGCCGCGGCTGCTGGTGCCGGCGCTGCTGTTCGGCGCGGGCGGCGACATCCTGCTGGAGATCGGCGGGACGGTGGCGTTCCTGGCCGGGATGGGCTCGTTCGCGGCCGGCCACGTCTGCTACGTGACGATGTTCGTGAAGCTCGGCGCGCTGGCCGACCGCCGCCGGGCGCTGGTCGTGGCGGGCTGCTACGCGGTGGTCTGGGCGGCGCTGATCGTGCTGCTGTGGCCGGACCTGGACGCCGGGATGCGCGTCCCGGTGGCGTGCTACAGCCTGCTGCTGGCCGCCACCGCGGTGACCGCCTCGCAGGTCAACGTGCGGGCGGGGCTGGGCGGGGCGCTGTTCCTGTTCTCCGACACCCTGATCGCCACCGACCTGGCGGGCTGGCGGCACCTGCCCGCGCACGGCTTCCTGATCATGCTGACCTACCTGGTCGGCCAGTACCTGCTGACCCTCGGGACGCTGGAGCGCACCACCCGGACGGACTGAACGCGCGCGGAAGGGCGGCACCCGCTGCGGGTGCCGCCCTTCCCCGTGCCGTCTGCCGCGGGGGACGCGCGGCCTGCCGAGTACGGTGGGTTCGTACCGGACGGCCGCTCAGGAGGCCCGGCCGGAGGCCGCGCCCCGGCGGCGCAGCAGCCAGAACCCGCCGATGCCGGAGGCCACCAGGCCCGCGCCGACGGCCAGCCGGGTGCCGTCCACGCCGACCGAGCCGCCCAGGCCGGTCTCCACCCCGCCGTGCGGGATCCGGGCGCCCTCCCAGACCCCGGCCCCGGCGGCCGAGCCGCTGCTGGCGGCGGCGGCCGCGATGGCCACCGCGCCGACGAAGCCGTCGCCGTTGGGGCACTTGCCGTCGATGCCCCAGGACGAGTCGGTGGTGGTGCGCTTGGCGGCGGCCGCGGCCATCTCCTGTTCGGAGATGACGGTGGCGCTGCCCGAGTACTTGCCGTCGGGGCCGACGCTGAGCGTGGTGGAACCGCCGGCGAAGGCCAGCGAGGTCGCGGTGACGGTCTTCTCCGTGCTGCTCGCGCACGTGACACTGACCGAGACCGACTGCCCGGGCTGGGCCTGCGCCGGGCTGACCCAGGCGGGTTCGCCGCCCTTCGCGGACGCGGGAGCGGTGCCGGCCAGGCCGAGCAGGACGGTGGTGCCGAGCAGTGCGGCGGCGGCGGTGCGCGTCGGGCGCATGCCGTACCTCCAGGGGGTCGGAGTGGGGGCAGCGGGCGGGTGTCCGTCCCGCTACTCCTAGTTGCCGCCCACGCTAGGCAGTGCCACCCGGCCCGGCGAACCCGTGCAGCCGTTCGAGTCCGTCCCCGGCCGCCACGGGCGCGCGGGCCGCTCGGGACGGGCGGCCCGGCGGGCGCGCTACTCGTTGCGGGCGGCCTCCGGCCCGGTGATCCGGCGCAGCAGCGGCAGGGTGGCGCCGATGACCGCCAGCGCGGCGCCCAGCCCGGCCGCCACCACCAGGTAGTAGTCCGCGTCGAGGGCGTGCAGGGTGTACTCCAGCTGCGAGCGCAGGAACAGGTCGGCGGCCAGCAGGCCGACGCCGATCGCCACCGCCGAGACCACCAGCAGCGGCACCGCGGACTCCATCAGCACCACCCGGCGCAGCACCGGCAGCGGCACCCCGCTCAGCCGCAGCAGGCTGAACGGCCGCCTGCGCTCGCCGAGCGCCCCGGCGGCGCCGACCGCCAGGCTGCAGCCCGCGATCGGGAAGGTCGCCAGGATCACCACGTCGGCGAGCTGCCGGTAGGACGCCAGCTCGCTGCCGGACAGCTTCCGCTCCTCCGCCAGGGTCAGCGACTGCCGGACCGCCGGGTACGCGGCGTCCACGACCGTCCGGGCCCGCTCGACGGCGGCCTGCGAGCCGTCGGTGCCGACCACCACCCGCACCACCGGGAGCGCCGCCGCCTGCTCGGCGGTGTACGGGGCGGCGGGCCACTCGTCGCCGGTGTGGTCGCGCCGGCCGGCCCAGACGTTCGGGACGTACGCCGTCGCCGCGCCCGGCGCGCAGTGGCCGAACACCCGGACGGCGTCCAGGCGGCGGCAGTCCACGGCCTGCGCCACGTCGCGCTCCTCGCCGTCGCCGACCCGCACCGCTCCGGGGACGGGGTGGACCAGCAGCGCGCCGTGCACGCCCGGGATCGCCGAGAGGCGGTCGAGCAGCCCGGGCGGGGCCGGGCGGCCGGGGGCAACGGGGCGGCCGTCCGGGGCGTAGCCGTTGCCGAGTTCGTCGGTCAGCACGTGGTCGAACGGCCGGCCGCCCTCGGGACGGCCGCGTTCGGCGGTCATCGCGGTGATGATCCCGACCGTCGCGGTCATCACCAGCAGGGCCAGCACCAGGCCGCTGACGGCCCGGAACCCGGCGGTCGGGTCGTCGGCGAGGCGGCGTGCCGCGATCAGGGCGGCCGGGCGCCGGGTGCGCCGGGCCAGCAGGGCGGCGGCCCGCCCGGTCAGCCAGGGGCCGGAGAGCACCAGGCCCAGCACGATCAGGGCGAACGCGGAGAGGTAGCCGCGGGTCTGGCCCTCGACCGAGGAGGGGTGCCGGAGCAGGAAGACCGCCAGTTCGGCGAGCCCGGCCAGCAGCGGCAGCACCCGCCAGGCCCGGGGCGGCTTCGGGGTGGCCCGGCGGCTCACCCCGAGCGGGGAGATCCGCACCCGGCGCAGCGCGATCCGGGCGGCGACGGCCGCCGCCAGCGGAACGCCCAGGGCGACGCCCGCGAGCTGGAGCGGCGTCAGGGTGAGGTCGGAGGGGAAGAACCGGTCCCCGCTCAGCGCCAGGTCGGCGACCGGGCCGCGGACCGCGAGGTGGGGCAGGAAGCCGAGCAGCACGCCCGCGGCGGCGGCGAGCACGGCCTCGACGGCGGAGACCGCCGAGACCTGCCGGGGGGTCGCGCCGACCAGGCGCATCGCGGCGAAGCGGCGTTCGCGCCGGGTGGCGGTCAGGCGGGTGGCGGTGCCGATCAGGATCAGCACGGGGAGCACCAGGGCGCCGGTGGCGACGGTCAGGACCAGCGCGATGCCGTCGGACTTGATGCCGACCACGCAGTCCGCGCACCGGTCGGGCGGGGTGGTGGCGACCCGGTCGACCAGCGCGGCGCCCGCCAGCTCCTGGAGGGCCTGCGGGGTGCGGCCGACCAGGGCGACCAGGCTGTCGGGGGCGGGCAGCGCGTCCTTGCCGAGGACGCCGATCCGGTGGCCGGGGAAGCGGTCGCCGAGCTGCTCGGGGGGCGTGGCGTCGACCAGCTCCGCCAGCGCGGGCGACAGGTAGTACTCGCCGTCGGCGGGCATCCGGTCCACGCCGGGCGCGAGCGCGGCGGAGGCGCCGGTGAGCGCGACGTCGACCCGGCCGATCTCCCGGCCCTGGAAGCTGTCGCGCCGGGTCAGCCACCACATCGGCGCGTTCCGGTCCGGGTCCCCGCCCGCCGCGTCCCCGCCCGCCGCGTCCGCGCCCGACGTGCCCGTGTCCGCCGCACCCGTGTCCGCGTCCGCCGTCCCCGCCGCCTCCCGATCGGCGGGGGCGGCCGTGAGACCGGTGTTGAGCCAGGCGTAGCGGTCGTTCTGGGCGTGCACGGCGTTGACGGCCGCGAGGGTGGTGAGCAGCAGTCCGACGCCGACGGCGACGGCGACGGCGGTGACCAGCAGGCGGGTCAGTGCTTCGCGTCCGCCGCTGACGGCGAGGCGCAGGCCGAGTCGGATCACGCGGCGGCCCACCCGGTCGGCGAGGTGGCGCGGCCGTCGCGGACGACGGCCTCGCGGTCGGCGTAGGCGGCGGTCCGGGCCTCGTGGGTGACCAGGACGACGGTGGTGCCCTGGGCGCGGGCGGCGTCGACCAGCAGGTCCATCACGTGTTCGCCGGTGAGCGAGTCGAGCGCGCCGGTGGGTTCGTCGGCGAACAGGACGCGCGGCTCGGCGACGAGTCCGCGGGCGAGCGCGACGCGCTGCGCCTGGCCGCCGGAGAGTTCGCCGGAGCGGCGCCCGCCGAGGCCGTCCAGGCCGAGCCGGGGGAACCAGGCGCGGGCCCGGGCCAGGGCGTCGGCGCGCTTGGCACCGCCGAGCAGCAGCGGCAGGGCGACGTTCTCCTCGGCCGTCAACTCCGGTACCAGCTGGCCGAACTGGAAGACGAAGCCGAAGCTCTCGCGGCGCAGCGCGCTGCGCCGCTGTTCGCCGAGGCGGTCGATCCGGCGGCCGTCGAAGTGGATCTCGCCGCTGTCGGGGGTGAGGATGCCGGCCAGGCAGTGCAGCAGGGTGGACTTGCCGGAGCCGGAGGGGCCCATCACGGCGAGGATCTCGCCCGCCCCGACGGCCAGGTTCGCGCCGCGCAGGGCGGGGGTCTCGCCGAAGGAGAGGGTGACGTCGCGGGCTTCGATCAGCGGGGCGGTCATCGCCGGGCCACCTCCGCGGCGAGGGCGTCGAGCCGGGCGGCGGTGAGGTCGATCCAGCGCAGGTCGGACTCCAGGTGGAAGAGGCCGTGGTCGGCGAGCAGGGCGTCGACCAGGCTGCCGGAGCGCTTGACTTCGGTGAGTTCGCGCATCCGCTTCAGGTGGGCGGCGCGCTGGGTGTCGAGGTAGTGCTCGGCGTCGCGGCCGAGCATCAGGGCGAGCACGACCTTGCTGAACAGCACGGTCTGCAGGTGGGGTTCGGCGGCGACCGGCTCGCGCAGCCAGTCCTCGAACTCGGTGGCCCCGGCCTCGGTGATCACGTACCGCTTGCGGTCCGGCCCGTCGCCGGCCTCGGGCTCGCCGACCACCACCTTCCCGTCCCGGGCGAGCCGCCCGAGGGTCGCGTACACCTGGCCGAAGGGCAGCGGCTTCCCGCGCCCGAAGAAGGCGTCGTAGTCGCGCTTGAGGTCGTAGCCGTGGCTGGGCTCGCGTTCGAGGAGCCCGAGCAGGGTGAGGGGAACGCTCATGGCCGGAGCGTACGCCGCGCGTACACTCCGCGTCTATACACTCGAAGAATACTGGCGCACGGACCTTCGACCCACTAGCCTCCACCTGGGGTTTCACCGATGAGGGGGCACGGTGCGGTTCGGACCACTGAAACACCTCACGACGAAGGCGGACACGCCGCTCGGCGAACTGCTGCTGCACCGGCGGCAGTTGAGGAAGGACGCCTTCGGCCTGCCGGCGGTCAACGGCCCGGAGGCGTGGTCGCTGAACCTGGCCGGCCGGCCGCTGGCCGAACTGCCCGGGTTCGCGCTGCACACGGGGCGGGGCGCCGAGCTGCGCCGGGGCGCGGTGGGCAGCTTCGAGGGCGCCGAACTGCGGATCGTCGTGCGCGGCGGCCTCCGGCGCTCCCGCCGCCGGGTGGAGTTCCACGGCGGCGGGCGTACCCTGTGCTTCGTCCGCCGGGGGCTGGCCCGCGCCGAACTGCTGGAGGACGGGCGGACGGTGGCCCGCAGTTCCTTCCGGGGGTGGGAGCAGGAGGGGGCCGACCCGCTGCGGGTGCTCGCGCTGGCGGTGTACACCTGGGCGGGGCTGGACCGCGCCAACGCCAATCCGGTGCTGTGCGGCTTCCTGTCGGCCGTCCTCGGCGGGCTGCTCTCCTGACCCGGGCTCAGAGGTCGAGGTCGACCACCACCGGCGCGTGGTCCGACGTGCCCTTGCCCTTGCGGGCCTCGCGGTCGACGTAGGTGTCGGTGACGGCGTCCGCGAACGGCTTGTTGGCGTACGTCAGGTCGATCCGCATGCCGCGGTTCTTCGGGAAGGCCAGCGCCCGGTAGTCCCAGAAGGTGTACGGCCGGTCGTACTTGAGGGGGCGCGGGACGACGTCCCGCAGGCCGGTCTCCTGGAGGGCGGTGAGGGCGGCGCGCTCGGGGGCGGTGACGTGGGTGAGTCCCTCGAAGACGGCGACGTCGAAGACGTCCTCGTCGGTGGGGGCGACGTTGAAGTCGCCGAGCACGGCGAACGGGCGCCCGCCCGCGGCGTCCTCGCGGACGGCGTCGCGCAGCGCGGCCAGCCACTCCAGCTTGTAGCGGTAGTGCGCGTGGTCGACCTCGCGGCCGTTGGGCACGTACACCGACCAGACCCGGACCGGGCCGCAGGTCGCGGCGACGGCGCGCGGCTCGACCACCGGGAGCGGCGCGTCCTCGGCGAGGTAGCCGGGCTGGCCGGGCAGGTCGCGGACCACGTCCTCCAGGCCGATCCGCGACAGCAGGGCCACGCCGTTCCACCGGCCGTCGCCGTGCGCGGCGGAGGCGTAGCCCAGTTCGGCGACCGCCTCGGCGGGGAACGCGTCGGTGGCGCACTTGAGCTCCTGGAGGCAGAGCACGTCCGGTGCGGCGGACTCCAGCCACTCCAGCAGCTTGGGCAGCCGGGCGGTGACGGAGTTGATGTTCCAGGTGGCGATGCGGACGGTCACGGCGGCCTTCCCTCGGCGGTGCGGACGGACGGGGCACCCGGCGCGCGGGCCGGACACCCCGTCCGAACATACCGTCCGCCACCGACGGCGTCCGGCAGCTGACGGCGGCTCAGCGCGCGGGCCGCACCACCCCCGCCGCGCCGCCGCCGCGGCGGACCGGTTCGGCGGCGGCCAGCCAGCGGCCGTCCGGGAGCCGTTCGACGCCGGTGGCCGCGCCGATCTCCGGGGTGGAGGTGAACACGTGGCCCAGCGCCTGGAGCCGCGCCGCCTCGGGCGAGGCCAGGAAGGCCGGTTCGGCCTGGGTGGCGGCGGTGTTGCGCTGGCTGGCCCGGGGCGCGGCGATGGCCTGTTCCAGCGTCAGCCCGCGGTCGACCCGGCCGGTGAGGACCTGGAGCACGGTGGTGATGATGGTCGCGCCGCCGGGCGAGCCGAGCGCCAGGTACGGCTTGCCGCCCTTGAGCACGATGGTCGGCGAGATCGAGGAGCGCGGCCGCTTGCCCGGGCCGGGCAGGTTGGGGTCGGGGACGCCCGGCGTGAGCGGCGCGAAGTTGAAGTCGGTCAGCTCGTTGTTGAGCAGGAAGCCGCGGCCGGGCACGGTGATGCCGCTGCCGCCGGTCTGCTCGATGGTCAGCGTGTACGCGACCACGTTCCCCCAGCGGTCGGCGACCGTCAGGTGGGTGGTGCTCTGCCCCTCGTACGGTTCGGCGGCCGGCTGCCCGCTGCTGCCGCAGGCCGCCGGGTGGTACGGGTCGCCGGGGGCGAGCGGGCTGGTCAGCGCGCGGTCCGGGCGGATCAGGCAGGCCCGGGCGGCGGCGTAGGACGGGGAGAGCAGTTGGCGGGTCGGCACCTGCACGGCGCTCGGGTCGCCGACCCAGCGGTTGCGGTCGGCGAAGGCGATCCGGCTGGCCTCCAGGTAGCGGTGGTCGTACCGGAGCGGGTCGGCGAGGTCGGCCCGGCTGCTGCCGGACAGGATGTTGAGCGCCTCGCCGACGGTCGTCCCGCCGGAGGAGGACGGCGCGATGCCGTACACGTCCAGGCCCCGGTAGTTCACGTGGGTCGGGTCCTGGGCGCGGACCCGGTAGGCGGCCAGGTCGGCGGCGTCGACCCGGCCGGGGCGGGCGTTGCGGCCGGAGGCGGGGTCGACCGGCGGGTGCTGGAGGGTGCGGACGATGTCGGCGCCGATCGGGCCCCGGTAGAGCGCGTCGGTGCCCCGGCGGCCCAGTTCCCGGTAGGTGGCGGCCAGGTCGGGGTTGCGCAGGGTGGAGCCGACCGCCGGGAGCTGCCCGTGCGGCAGGAACAGCGCGCGGCTGGCCGGGAAGTCCTGGAACCTGGCCCGGTTGGCGGCGGTCTGGTCCTGGAAGGTCTGGTCGACGGTGAAGCCGCGGTCGGCGATCCGCTCGGCGGGCTCCAGCACCTGGCCCAGGCTCCGGCTGCCCCAGCGGCGCAGCGCCTGCTCCCAGGTCGCGGCGGTGCCGGGCACGCCGATGGACAGGCCGCTGGTGACGGCGTCGTCGAAGGGCAGCGGGGTGCCGTTCTCCAGGAACAGCGAGCTGTCGGCGTGCCGGGAGGCGGTCTCGCGGCCGTCGATCGTCTCCACCTCGCCGGTGCGGGCGTCGTAGTGGACGAAGTACCCGCCGCCGCCGATCCCGGCCGAGTAGGGCTCGGTGACGCCGAGCGCGGCGGCGGTCGCGACGGCGGCGTCCACCGCGTTGCCGCCGCGCCGCAGCACCTCCAGCCCGGCGGCGGTGGCGTCGGCGTCCACGCTGGCCACCGCCCCGCCCCAGCCGACCGCGACCGGCTGCTTGCCCGGCGGGGCCTGCCCGGCCTGATCGGCCCGCGCGGGGGCGGCGGCGCCCAGCAGGCCGGTGGCGGTGAGGAGCGCGAGGGCGGGGACGAGACGGGCGCGGGCGCGCATGCGGCCTCCCTGGGTCGGCGTCGGTCCCCCGTTCTCCCACACCCGTCGCGCACGCGACAAGGCGCCGCCCCGGGCTGGGCCGAAAACAAGTCGAATACGTGACAGGGCGCCAAGTCGCCGTAACAACAGGCCCGTTCGGACGTTCACGGGCTGGTCCGCCGGCCCGGCGGGGCGCGCGGGGCGGGGCCCGCCGGCCACCCGTCCGGGTGCCGCGGCGGGCCGCAGTGTTGCCGCGCGTTGCGGCGGCATGACATTTAATCCGGCTCATTGACGTAAATCCGGGCCGCTCTCCATGCTGGGGGCCATGCACTCCCCGCACCCCCACGACGGACCGCTGGCCCGCCTGCGCCGGGGCCACGAGAAGCTGGTCCTGGACCTGCTGCGGCGGCACGGCCCGCTCAGCCGGGCCGGGCTCGGCAGCCACACCGGGCTGTCCCGGACCACGCTGTACGACATCGTCGGCGGCCTGGTCACGGCCGGCGCGGTGGTGGCGTCGGCACCCGCGGCGGGCACCGGGCGGCGCGGACGGCCGGTGGAGACGCTGAGCCTGAACCCGGCGGCCGGGCAGGCCGTCGGGATCGACTTCGCCCGGCGCGCGGTGCACGTCGCGGCGGTCAACGTGGCGCACGAGGTGGTCGGTTCGGCCAGCCGGGCGCACCCGGCGGGCCTGCCGTGGCCGGAGCGGATCGCCCTCGCCCGGCAGCTGGTGGACGGCCTCGCGGACGGCGCGCTCGGCCTGGGCTCGGTCACCGGCATCGGGGTGGGCGTGGTCGGGCCGGTCGGAGCCGTCGACGCACCGGCTGACCGGCCGTCCGACCCGCCGTCCGACCTGCCGTCAGGCACGGGGTCCGGCACGGGGTCAGCCGCACCGGGTGACCGGCCGGACGGCGCGGGGGCGGTGCGCGAGCTGCTCGGCGCGGCGTTCGGCGTGCCGGTGCTGGTGGACAACAACACCCGGCTGGCGGCGCTCGCCGAGTCGGTGTGGGGCTCGGCGACCGGCTCGCGCGACGTGCTGTACCTGCGCCTGTCGCACGGCGTCGGCGGCGGCCTGGTGATCCGGGGCGCCTTGCACGCCGGGGCGTACGGGCTGTCCGGCGAGCTCGGCCACATCACGGTCGACCCGGCGGGCCCGCCCTGCGACTGCGGCGGCCGGGGCTGCCTGGAGACGGTGGCCTCCGTCGGCGCGGTGCTGGACGCGCACCGGGAGGCGGGCGGCCGGTCCGCGGACCTCGCGGAGTTCCTGGCCGCGGCCACCGGCGGCGAGCCGGCCGCGCTCGGCGTGCTGCGCACGGTCGGCGGCCACGTCGGCACGGTGCTGGCCGCCGTGTGCAACGCGGTCGGGCCGGGCGTGGTCGTGGTCGGCGGCGAACTGGCCGGGGCCGGGCCGCTGCTGCTCGACCCGGTGCAGGAGGCGCTGGCCGCGCACGTGCTGCCGCTGGCCCGCAGCCGGCTGGACCTGCGCCGGGCCGCGCTCGGCGAGTACGGCGGCGCGCTGGGCGGCATCGCCCTGGTGCTCCAGACCACCCCGCTGCTCTCGCACTACCGGCGGCCGGACCCCGAGGAGGCGCCGTGACCCCCGCACCGCCCCCGCCTTCCTTCCCTACTCGCACCCGCATCCCCGAGGACGTCCCCGTGCACGGCAGTCGCAGACCGGTCACGCCATGGCCGTGACCGCTCCCCCCACCGAGTCCCCCGCCGGGCCCGCCGCGACGGCGTCCCGTTCGGGCGTCCGCCGGGTGGTCCGCACCCTCGCCCTGAACCTGCTGGCGGTCGCCGTCGGCCTGGCCGCCTGGTCGCTGCTGGCCGCGGCGGGCGTCCAGGGCCTGCCCGGTCCCGGTGAGGTCGCCGACCGGGCGGGCGAGTTGATCGCCGACGGCACCCTGCTGGACGACGCGCTGGCCAGTCTGCGCCGGGTGCTGCTCGGTTTCGCCCTCGGCACCCTGGCGGCCGTGCCGGTCGGCTTCCTGATGGGCTGGTACCCGACGGCCCGGGCCCTGCTGGAACCGTACGTGCAGTTCTTCCGGACCATCCCGCCGCTGGCGCTGATCCCGCTGGCGGTGGTGCTGCTGGGCATCGGCGAGGTGCCGAAGGTCGTGGTGATCTTCCTGGCGGCCTTCCTGTCCAGCGTGGTGGCGGCCTTCCAGGGCGTGCTGGACGTGGACGCGACGCTGGTGAACGCCGCCCGGGTGCTGGGGGCGAACGACCGGGCGATCTTCCTGCGGGTGGTCGTCCCGGCGGCGGCGCCGTTCATCCTGGTCGGCATGCGGATCGGTCTGGGCTCGGCCTGGGGCACCCTGGTCGCCGCCGAGCTGATCGCCGCCCAGGAGGGCCTGGGCTTCCGGATGCAGCAGGCCGAGCTCTACTACGACCTCCCGACGATCTTCGTGGGGCTGATCACCATCGGCGTGCTGGGCCTGGTCATGGACCGGCTGCTCCAGCTCGCCGAGCGCCGCCTCACCCGATGGCAGGAACGCCGATGACCAGCAAGCCCTCCCCGCTGAGCAAGCTCGCTCCGCTGAGCAAGCCCTCCCCGCTGAGCGGGCCCGCCCCGGCCGACGGGACGACCAGCAAGATCTCCTTCCGCGCCGTCTCGCGCAGCTACCCGGTGAAGGGCGGCCGGTTCACCGCCCTGGACGGCGTCTCGCTCGACGTCGCGGACAACGAGTTCGTCACCGTGGTCGGCCCGTCCGGCTGCGGCAAGAGCACCCTGCTGGGGATGGCCGCCGGGCTGGTCGCCCCGACCGGCGGGGAGGTGCTGGTGGACGGGGAGCCGGTCACCGGTCCGGGCCCCGACCGGGGCGTGATCTTCCAGCAGTACGCGCTGTTCCCGTGGCTGACGGTGCGCCGCAACGTCGAGTTCGGGCTGCGGCTGGCCAAGGTGCCGGCCGCCGAGCGCCGCCGCCGGGCCGAGCACGCGATCGAGCTGGTGGGCCTGGGCGACTTCGCCGACGCGCTGCCCAAGACGCTCTCCGGCGGGATGCGGCAGCGCTGCGCGATCGCCCGGGCGTACGCGGTGGACCCGCGGGTGCTGCTGATGGACGAGCCGTTCGGGGCGCTGGACGCCCTGACCCGCATCCAGCTCCAGGACCAGCTGCTGGACACCTGGAGCCGGGAGCGGCGGACCGTGCTGTTCGTCACCCACGACGTGGACGAGGCGGTCTACCTGGCCCGCCGGGTGGTCGTGATGGCCTCCCGGCCGGGCCGGATCCACCGGGTGGTGGAGGTCGACCTGCCCTACCCGCGCACCGAGGAGATCCGGCTCTCCCCCGAGTTCGCCCGCCTCCGCAACGAGGTCTGGCACGCCGTCTACCACCAGGCCCCCTCTTCTTCCTGACGTTCCGCCACTTCTCCCCAAGGACCGCATCGCCATGCGCATACTCCGTCGCGCCCTCTTCGCCGTCTCCGCCGTGACCGTCCTGTCGCTCTCCGTCACCGCCTGCTCGTCCGGGTCCTCCGGTTCGGGCGGCTCGGACGGCGGGTCCGCCTCCGCCGGCAAGGCGGTGAAGGTCCGGTTCGGCTACATCAGCGACTACAACGGCGCCAGCCTGCTGGCCATCGCCGACCAGCAGGGCCTGTGGAAGCAGCAGGGCCTCGACCCGGAGCTGAAGGTGTTCACCAACGGCCCGCTCCAGGTGCAGGCGCTCGGCGCGGGCGACCTGGACTTCGGCTACATCGGCCCCGGCGCGCTCTGGCTGCCCGCCTCCGGCAAGGCCAAGGTGGTCGCGATCGACACCCTGACCTACGCCGACCACGTGATCGCCCAGCCGGGCATCACCTCGGTCAAGGACCTGAAGGGCAAGAAGGTCGGCGTGCCGGCCGGCACCTCCGGCGAGATGGTGCTCAACCTGGCGCTCCAGCAGGCCGGGCTGTCGCCCAGCGACGTGCAGAAGGTGCCGATGGACCCGGCGACGGTGGTGTCCGCGTTCGTGGGCGGGCAGATCGACGCGGCCGGGATCTGGTACCCGCTGATCGACAGCATCAAGGCGAAGAAGCCGGACCTGGTGGAGATCGCCGGGACGCGGGACTTCACCGGCCGGGCCTTCCCGACCGCGTTCGTCTCCGGGCCGAAGACCGACGCGGGGCTGTCCGAGAAGGTGGTCAAGGTGCTCCAGGCGGCCAACGACTGGCGGGCCGCGCACCCGGACGAGTCGGTCGCCGAGGCCGCCGCGCTGCTCAAGCTCGACCCGGCCAAGGTCAAGGCGGACGCCGCCAACGTGCAGACCCTGACCACCGCGGACCTGGTGGCCAAGAGCCAGGACGGCACGGTGGACGGCTGGTTGAAGGGCCTGGGCGACTTCTTCGTCTCCACCGGCCAGTTGAAGAACTCCCCGGCCCCGTCCGAGTACTACGCGGGCGACGCCTACGCGAAGGCGTACGGGAAGTGAACCTGCTGTTCCTGATGACCGACCAGCACCGGGTGGACACCCTCGGCGCGTACGGCAACCCGCACGTGGCGACCCCGCACCTGGACCGGCTGGCCGCGTCCGGCACCCGCTTCGACCGGTTCTACACCCCGACGGCGATCTGCACCCCGGCCCGGGCCAGCCTGCTGACCGGTCAGAACCCGTTCCGGCACCGGCTGCTGGCCAACCAGGAGCGCAACGTCGGCTACCTGGAGGACCTGCGGCCGGACGTCTTCACCTTCCCGCAGGCGCTCCGGGAGCGCGGCTACCGGACGGGCCTGGTCGGCAAGTGGCACGGCGGCACCGAGCGCAACGCCGCCTCGTACGGCTTCGAGGGGCCCGACCTGCCGGGCTGGCACAACCCCGTCGACCACCCCGACTACCTGGCCTACCTGGCCGAACGCGGCCTGCCGCCGTACCGGATCACCGACCCGGTGCGCGGCACCTCGCCCAACGGCAACCCGGGCAACCTGCTGGCGGCCCGGCTCCAGCAGCCGGTGGAGGCCACCTTCGAGCACTACCTGGCCACCCGGACGATCGAGCAGCTGGAGCGGTACGCGGCGGACGGGCGGCCGTTCTTCCTGGCCGCGCACTTCTTCGGACCGCACCTGCCCTACCTGCTGCCCGACGCCTACTACGACCGCTACGACCCGGCGCTGGTCGAGCTGCCGCCCTCGGTGGCCGAGACCTTCGAGGGCAAGCCGCCCGTCCAGCGCAACTACTGCGACCACTGGGCGTTCGACACGATGCCCGCCGAGGTGAGCCGCAAGCTGATCGCCGTCTACTGGGGGTACGTCACCCTGATCGACGAGCAGATCGGCCGCATCCTCACCCGGCTCGACGAACTCGGCCTGACCGACGCCACCTCGGTGTTCTTCACCGCCGACCACGGCGAGTTCACCGGCGCGCACCGGCTGCACGACAAGGGCCCGGCGATGTACGAGGACATCTACCGCATCCCCGGCATCGTCCGGGTGCCGGGCGCGCCGCCGCAGGTGCGCGAGGAGCTGGTCTCGCTCACCGACTGCACCGCGACGATCCTCGAACTGGCCGGCGCCGACCCGGCTCCGGCGGTCGACAGCCGCAGCCTGCTGCCCCTGGTGCGCGGCGAACGGCCGGACTGGCCGCAGGAGTTGGTTGCCGAGTTCCACGGCCACCACTTCCCGTACCCGCAGCGGATGATCCGCGACGACCGGTACAAGCTGGTGGTCAACCCGGAGTCCGTCAACGAGCTGTACGACCTGGTCGAGGACCCGCACGAGCTGGTCAACCGGCACGGCGAGGCGGCGTACGCGGACGTCCGGGCCCGGCTGACCCGGCGGCTGTACGACCTGCTGCGCGAGCGCGGCGACAACTTCCACCACTGGATGGCGCCGATGTACGACATCGGCACCCACCTGGAGGACTCCACCCTCAGCGCCTTCGAACCCGACGGCACGGCACCCGCCGCGCCGACCGCCGGCACCACCCCGAGCAGGGAGACGGCATGACCCCCCGCACCCCGCGCCACCGAAGACTGCTCCCGCGCCTACTGGCCGCCTGCGCGCTCGCCTGGGGGCTGCTGGCCGTCCCGCCGGCCGCGACCGCGGACGGCGCACAGGCCGCGACCTACACCAACCCGGTCTCCGCCGGGGTGGTGGACACCTTCCCCGACCCGTCGACGATCCGCGGCAAGGACGGCCTCTGGTACGCCTACGGCACCCAGAACCCGGTCTTCCAGAGCCAGGGCGAGGACGGCGAGCGCATCCTGCCGATCCTGCGCTCGGCGGACCTGGTGCACTGGACGTACGCGGGCCAGGTGTTCACGCCCGCCACCCAGCCCGCCTGGGAGAACGGCTCCCGGCTGTGGGCGCCGGACATCCGCTACTTCGACGGCCACTACAGCCTGTACTACTCGGTACCGGGCGCGGGCACCGTCGCACTGGCCACCGCGCCCACCCCCACCGGCCCGTGGACCGACCGGGGTTCGGTGCTGCCCTCCCCCAGCGGCTGCCCGAGCGGCAACATCGACCAGGCCCAGTTCACCGACACCGGCGGCCAGGCGTACCTGTACTGGGGCAGCTACGACACCATCTGCGTCGCCCAGCTGACCCCGGACCGCACCCGCACCCAGGGCGCGGTGACCCAGGTCGCCAAGGGGCGGCGGGTCGAGGGCGGCTTCGTGGTGCACCGGGACGCCTACTACTACCTGTTCTACTCGGACGGCGGCTGCTGCTCGGGGGCGTTCAGCGGCTACCAGGTCAAGGTCGGCCGGGCCAGCAGCCCGACCGGGCCGTTCCGCGACGAGCTGGGCACCGACCTGACGGCGCTCACCAGCAAGGCCGGGATCGTGGCCGGGGCGAACGGGAACCGCTGGATCGGCCCGGGCCACAACGCGGTGCAGACCGACCTGTCCGGGCAGGACTGGCTGGTCTACCACGGCATCCCGGCCGAGGCGCCCGACCTGGCGCCCGCCGCCGGGGGCACCCTGAACCTGACCCGCCGCCCGCTGCTGATCGACCGGCTGGACTGGATCGACGGCTGGCCGGTGCTGCGCGCCGGGGCGGGCCCGTCCGACACCGCGCAGACCGCGCCGGTCACCGCCCCGGCGACCGGCGGCGCGTTCGACGGCGGGACGCTGACCGGCTGGCGCACCGAGGGCGCCGGCACCGGCGGCTGGTCGGCGCCGGTGGAGACCGACTCCGGCGGGTACGCGGCGCACGCCGACAGCGGGGACGCGCCCGCGTTCGCGGTCAGCGCGGGCACCGCCCCGGCGAACGTCCGCGCCGAGGCCGACCTGCGGGTCACCGCGGCGGGCGGCCGGGCCGGGCTGGCGCTGGCCTACGCCGGGCCGGGCGACCGGATCACCGCCTGGCTGGACCGGAGCCGGAACGCCCTGGTCACCGAGGCGGTGGTCGGCGGGGTCCCGGCCGGGGAGCAGCTGACCGCGCTGCCCGCCGGGTTCACCTGGAACACCTGGCACGCCGTCACCGCCGAACTGCGCGGCACGGCGCTGACGGTGGAGGTCAGCCACGACCGGCTGCACGACCCGGTGGCCGTGCAGCAGCGCACCGTCCCCGCCGGGGCGGCCCGCTCCGGCGCGGTCGCGCTGGCCGCCCGGGGCCCGGGCGCGGCGGGCGACAACGTGAGCGCCACCGCGCTGTACACCCCGGTGACCGCCCGGGTGGCGGGCCCGGCGCCGGGCGCGCTGCTGCCCGGTTACAGCGACGAGTTCGACGCGGCGGCGGTGCCGGGCACCACCGCCGGCTCGCCGTGGAGCTGGGTGCGCGGCCCCGCCGCCGGGGTGGCGGCGGGCGGCGGCTCGCTCTCCTGGCCGACCCAGGACGCGGAGCTGTACCTGGGCGACAACAGCGCCTCGGTGCTCCAGCGCCCGGCCCCGGACGGGGACTTCACGGTGGAGACGAAGCTGGTCTTCGCGCCGGGCCAGACCTCGCAGCAGGCCGGCCTGGTGCTGTACGAGAACGACGACCGGTGGTTCAAGCTGGTGCACTCGGTGCTGGCGCTGAACAACGGCGGCGGGGCGGTGCTCCAGGTCAGCGAGTTCGGCAAGGAGGGCGAGCGGCCGACCACCACCCCGCCGACGGCGGTGGCCAACGCCCCGATGTTCGGCGGCCCGACGGCCGACACGATGTGGCTGCGCCTGGTGCACCACCTGGACGCGGCGCACGGCGAGCACGAGGTGCGGGCCGTCACCAGCCGCGACGGCGTGACCTGGACGTACGCCGGGGTGTGGACGCTGCCGGTGAAGGGCCCGCTGAAGATCGGCCTGGTGTCGATGAACCGGTCGGGGGCGACGGCGCGCTTCGACTACGTCCGCACCTACGCGGGCTGAGCCCCGCCGCCCGCCGCTCCCGCCCCGTCAGGCGTCCTCAGCCGTCCACCCGGCGGCGCTTGACGGTGCGGAAGCGGCGGGCCACCTGGCGGGCCAGGTCGGCGGCGCCGACCAGGCCCGCCTCGTTGCCGAGGGCGGCGTGCACGATGCCCGCCTCGGGGCGGAAGCCGCGGCCGGTGAGGGTGCGGCGGAAGGCGTCCCGGGCGGGGCCGAGCAGCAGGTCGCCGGCCTCGCTGACGCCGCCGCCGACGACGAAGCGCCCGGGGTCGAGCGCGGCGGCCAGGTTGGCGATGCCGACGCCGAGCCAGCGGCCGACCTCGTAGAGCAGTTCGACGGCGACCGGGTCGCCGTCCCGGGCGGCCTCGGTGACCAGCGGGCCGGTGATGCCCAGCGGGGTGCCGCCGGCCCGGGCCAGCAGCGGCTGGACCACCGGGGACTCCTCGACCACGAGCCCGCGGGCCTCGCGGACCAGCGCGTTGCCGGAGGAGTACTGCTCCCAGCAGCCGCGGTTGCCGCACGGGCAGCGGTGGCCGCCGGGCACCACCTGCATGTGGCCGAACTCGCCGGCCAGGCCGTACTTGCCCCGGTCGACCCGGCCGTCGCGGACGACCGCGCCGCCGATCCCGGTGCCGAGGGTGATCATCACCATGTGGTCCTCGTCGCGCCCGGCGCCGAAGCGCCACTCGGCCCAGGCGGCGGCGTTGGCGTCGTTCTCCACCACCACCGGGAAGCGCAGCCGGGAGCTGAGCGCCTGCTGGAGCGGTTCGCCGCGCCAGTTCAGGTGCGGGGCGAACAGCACGGTGGAGCGCTCGGCGTCCACCCAGCCGGCCGCGCCGACGCCCACCGCGTGCACGTCGTGCTCGTCGGCGAGCCGGAGGACCAGGTCGACGATGACGTCCTCGACCACCTTGGGGCTCTTGCTCTTGTCGGGGGTCTCGGTGCGCAGCCGGTCCACGACGTTCCCCTCGCCGTCGACGACGCCCGCGACCACTTTGGTGCCGCCGATGTCCACCCCGATGGTGGGGAGCCTGAGCACCCCGGCGGGCAGGGTGCGGCGGCGGCGCTCGGCGCGCGGGCCGAGGCCCAGCAGGCTGGGCAGGACGGGGCGGGCGGGGCCGTTGGTACGGGTCACGGAACGAATGCTCCTTGATCGGGTAAAGGTTGCGGTCCGATGGCGGAAGGCTGTGGGCGAACTGGCAGACTGGGGCCGGATCACACAGCGGATTCTCACGAAAACGTGATGTTCCTCTCAGGTTTTCGCGAGTGTCGACGGCAACTGACCGCGCGTATGACGCAGTCTGACAAGTGTGATGCGTGTACCGGGGGACCGTGCCCCGGACGGCCGGACGACCCGATTCGAGAGACCCCGATGCAGCTGACAGGCACCCCGTTCCTCCTCCTCACGATCGTCCTGGTGCCAGTCTCGATCGCGGTGGCCCTGCTGCTGTGGGGCCGGGTGCGCGGCCCGAAGCCCTTCCAGGCGCTGTCCAGGATCGTGATGCTGCTGTTCTGTCAGCTCACAGCCGTCCTGATGGTGTTCGTCATGGTGAACAACGCCAACCTGATCTACGGCAGCTGGGACGACCTGCTGGGCACCGGCAACCACGTCCGCGCGGTGCCGAACGTGCAGGCGCAGACCGACGGCGGGCCGGGCAACGACGCGCAGCGCCCCAAGGTGGTCCAGCAGTTCAAGCCGGTCGGCGACGCGAAGGTGCCGGACGACGTGCGGACCACCGACCTCAAGGGGCAGGTCTCCGGGGTGGACGGCGAGGTGCTGGTCTGGCTGCCGCCGCAGTACGACGACCCGGCGTACAAGGACCGGACCTTCCCGGTGGTGGAGCTGCTGCCGGGCTGGCCGGGCTCCTCGAAGACCTGGTTCGGCACCCTGCGGGTGTCCGAGCAGCTGAAGCCGATGATGCTCAGCGGGCAGGTCGCCCCGTTCATCCTGGTCTCGCCGCGCACCAACCTGCTGGGCGACAACACCGACACCGGCTGCGCCGACGTCCCGGGCAAGGTCAACGCGGACACCTGGCTGGCCCGGGACGTGCCGCAGATGGTGCTGGACAACTTCCGCGCCGACCCGGCCGCCGACCGCTGGGCGGTGGCGGGCTACTCGGCGGGCGCGCACTGCGCCGCCAAGCTCGCCCTGGAGCACCCGGACCGCTACCGGGCCGGGGTCAGCCTGTCCGGGTACAACGACCCGGGCACCGAGGACAAGTCGCTGACCGCCAAGGACCCGCACCTGCGCGAGGTCTCCAATCCGCTGAACATCCTGAAGTCCGCCAAGACCCCGCCGAGGACCGCGCTGTACGTCAGCGGCAACCGGGGCGACGGCCTGGAGGCGGGCGAGGCGCTGAAGGCCGCGGCCAAGGCCCCGACCACGGTCACCGTGCAGGAGACCGCCGGCGCGCACAGCAGCGACGTCTGGAAGCCGATGGTCCCGGGCGTGTTCACCTGGCTGACCTCGGTCATCCCGGCCGCCGGGCACTGACGCCGCCGAGGGGGCGCGGGCCGGCCCGCGTCCCCCCGGCCCGGCCGCGGGTCAGGACTTCGGGACGGTGTTGACGTAGTCGGTGCCCGCGGCGTAGAAGCCGTCGACGGCCTGCTGCACGTCGGCCTGGGAGAGCGCCTCGTCGGCCTTGTAGTAGAACCAGTTGACCTTCATGTCCCAGCTGCGCGGTCCGGCGACGGAGGGCAGCAGGTCGATGAACCAGTTGCTGAAGTGGATGTCCATCTTCTCGCGCGGGACGTACTTGCCGGAGCTGGTGAACAGCTCCTTGCCGTCCAGCGAGTAGGTGACCTTGCCGTCCAGGGCGGTGATCATCATCAGGTGCCAGCCGCCGAGGCTCTTCTTGAGCGCGTGGGTGACCCGGTCCGGCGGGTCGGCCTTGAACCAGCTGGTGGTGTCCAGCTGCGGGCCGACCGAGCCCCAGCCGCCGTTGGGCAGGTACTCGTAGTCGAGTTCGCTGTAGTTCGCCGAGGAGTCCTCGGCGGAGATCGGGAAGAAGGTCTGCACGACGTGGTCGCCGGTGCGGCCGCTGCCGGGCTTGTCGGCGAGGTGGACCCGGGCGGCGAAGGTGCCGTTGAGGAGGTTGTTCCCGGTGCTGTAGACCTCGACCTGCCCGGTGCCCTGCTTGGTGCCGTCGGTGGTCGAGCGCAGCCGCAGCACCCGGCCGCCCTGGGCGTCGGCGTCCTCGGGGAAGGCGGCGCCGGCGGTGGACCAGGTGTCCTTGATCCCGGGGCCGCCCGCGCCGTCCCGGACCTCCCAGCCGTGCTCGGCCAGCGCCGGGTCGTCGGCCCCGGTGTAGTGGAAGGTGTCGAACAGGGTGCCGGGCGGGCCGGTCGGCGTCGGGGACGGCGCGGCGCCGGAGGCGGACGCCCCGGGGCCGGCGGCCGTCCCGCCGCCGCCGGGCGCGGGGGTGCTGGAGCAGGCGGCGAGCACGCACACCAGGGCCGGCAGCGCGAGCACCCTCCACGCGCGGGAACGGGGGACGCGGCGGGGCCGGCTCACACGGGCTCCTTGGGCGTGGCGGCGGTCCGGCGGCAGAACGTCCGGCGGCGGAACTGCCGCCCGAACCGGTGTTCGTCCACCAGTCGGGCCTGCGCGGCCGGCTGCTGCGCGCGCTGGCCCTGGTCCGCGTGGTGCTCTACCACGACTTCGGCTGGTTCTGGCTGCCGCTGCTGTTCCCGTCGATGGGCGTGATGTTCGCGCTGGCGGGCTCGCTGATGGCCCGTTCGCTGGGCCGCCCCGCGCTCGGCGTGATCCGCGGCCGGCTGCGCCGCCTGCTGCCGCCGATGTGGCTGTTCGGCGCGATCGTGGTCACCCTCCAGGTGGTCGACGGCGGCGGCCCCGACGCGGACGGCCACCCCGGCTGGTGGTGGGGCAAGCTGGCGTTCTGGCTGCTGCCGCTGAGCACGCCGCCGTACGCGGAGGACGGGCTGCACGGCCTGCACCTGCACCTGGAGTCCGGCTGGGCCACCCAGCTCGTGGTGCCGCTGTGGTACCTGCGGGCCTACCTCTGGTACGTGCTGCTCTCGCCGCTGATGCTGCGGATGCTGCGGCGCTTCCCGGTGCTGACGCTGTGCGCCCCGCTGGCGCTGGTGATCGCCATGAACGGGTTCGCCTTCGAGCACGACTTCGTCTACCAGCGGGTCTGGGAGACGGTCAACGACTTCGCCACCTTCGGCTCCTGCTGGATCCTCGGCATGGCGCACCAGGAGGGGCTGCTCAAGCGGCTGCCGCAGTACGTCCTGCCGTCGCTCGCGCCGCTGGTGATGGTGGCCGGGTTCTGGTACCTGCAGACCCGGCCGGTCGACCCGAGCCAGCCCACCGACATCGAGGCCTGGCCGATCGCCCAGGCGGTGTGGTCCTTCGGCTTCGTCGCCATGCTGCTGCACCTCAGCCCGTCCTGGGAGCGCTGGCCCGCCCCGCTGGAGCGCTGGAACGGCCTGGTCAGCCTGCTCAACTCGCGGGCCGTCAGCGTCTACCTGTGGCACGTGACCGCGCTGGTGCTGGCCGTCCCGCTGATCGACCACCTGTGGGACGTCGACTTCTTCTACGCGCACATGCGGTGGCTGCTGACCAGCCAGTGGCTCACCCTGCTGGTGGGCATCCCGCTGCTGGGCCTGCTGGTGCTGGTCTTCGGCTGGGTCGAGGACGTGGCCGCCAAGCGCTCGCCGCGGCTGTTCCCGTACCCGCGCCGGCAGCGGGGCAAGCGCCGCGGCGCTGTGTGACGCAGGGGTACCGCACCACCGGGGGCCCGCCGTCCGGCGGGCCCCCGGCCGCGTCTCAGGAGAGTTCCAGGGCGAGGTAGAAGTCGACCCGGTCCTCCAGCCGGGACAGGTCGCGGCCGGTGAGCTCCTCGATCCGGCCGATCCGGTAGCGCAGCGTGTTGACGTGGACGTGCAACTGGGCGGCGCAGCGGGTCCAGGAGCCGTCGGAGCGCAGGAAGACCTCCAGGGTGCGGACCAGGTCGGCCTGGTGCTCCAGGTCGTAGGCGATGACCCGGTCGAGCAGGCGGCTGCGGAAGGCGCGGCGGACCTCGTCGGGGACGGCGGCCAGCAGCAGGACGTGCGAAGCGAGTTCCTCGGGGCCCGCGACGCAGACCCGGCCGACCCGGGCGGCGGCGATCCGGCGGGCGTGCCGGGCCTCCTCCAGGGCGCCGCGCAGGCCGCCGGACTCGGCGGCGGGGGCGCACACGCCGACGGTGATCCGGCCCTCGGAGCCGAGGCCGGCCTCCAGCGGGGCGAGCAGCGCGCGGACGGCGTCGGCCGGGACGGCGGTGTCCAGGGCGGGCAGCACGACGACGGCGCCGTGGGGGCCGGTGGCGGCGACCAGGGCCCGGTCGGTGGCGGCGGCGAGCGCCTCCTCCAGGATCGGGCGCAGCGCGCCGTCGGGCAGTCCGGTGGCGTCGGCGGAGAGCACCAGCCACTGCGGCTGGTCGCCGGAGGTCTCGGTGGAGCCCTCGTAGCGGGTGGCCATGGTGGTGGACGCCTGGAGGGCGCGGCCGATCTCGGCCGGGTCGGCGTCGCGCCGGAGCAGGGCGAGGACCTCGTCGGCGATCCGGCGGCGCAGCCGGCGGCCCTCGTCGCGGCGGGTGCGTTCGGCGGCGACCAGGCGGGCCAGGTTCTCGGCGAGCTGCTGGCGCTTGGGCGTCCACTCGGTGACGTCGCCGGCGACGGCGAGGATCCAGTCGGCGAGCGGGCTGTCGGTGTCCGGGTCGGCGGCGGCGGGCAGCAGCGAGTAGGTGCCGGTGGCGAGGCGGGCCCGGTGCGGGGGGCGGCGGCGCTGGCGCTGGGCGGCGAGGTGGGCGCGGGCGAGCTGGTCGCGGTCGGCGGGCGGCAGGTGGTCGGCGGGCCCGGCGACGACGCGGCCGGTGGGGGTGAGCACCCAGCAGTCGAGGTCGAGGTCGCCGCCGAGCAGGTCGAGGACGGCGTCCAGGCCGCCCGCCCCGGCGGCGGAGACCAGCAGGCGGTGCCGGTCGACCAGGGCGGCGAGGTCGGCGGCCCGGTCGGCGGAGACCTGGCGGCCGACGTACTCGGTGATGGCGCCGAAGGCCACGTCGTCGGGGACGGCGAGCAGCGGCAGCCGGTGGCGGCGGCAGGCGTCGGCGAGGTCGTCGGGGACGGGGCCGACCTCGACCTCGCCGGCGCCGAGGGCGGCGGCGCCGGCCGCGACGATGGTGCGCACGAAGCGCTCGGAGTCGGCGGGGGCGGCGCGCCAGAGCATGCCGGTCAGGACGAGTTCGCCGCCGTGCAGGTAGCGGCCCGGGTCCTGGAGGTCGGTGGTCATGACTCCGGTGACCTGCCGGTCGAGCTCGTCCTCGCCGGCGAGCAGGCGCAGTCGGGGGGCGCCGGGGGCGAGCAGGTCACGGACGCGCATGGGCGGGCCCTTCTCGGTCTGGGAGTTGGTCTGTGAGGGTGGGAGCGGTGGGCCGGAACGGCCCAGTGTGCACGAGGTGAGCGGGGGGGTCGTGCACCTTAGAGGAACGTACAGGACGGTGCTGCGGGTCACCGCCGGGCCTCA
Source organism: Kitasatospora sp. NPDC088783 (assembly GCF_044750705.1). Taxonomy (NCBI): domain Bacteria; kingdom Bacillati; phylum Actinomycetota; class Actinomycetes; order Kitasatosporales; family Streptomycetaceae; genus Kitasatospora; species Kitasatospora sp. NPDC088783. The sequence goes on along the minus strand of NZ_JBIVKJ010000001.1, from coordinate 560,210 downwards.
TGCCATCGGTGACTGCCAGTGGCCCCCGTCACAGCGGTTCACTTGCCAACACGCCGCCGGGCTGCACCGCGGTGACCGGTCGGGCCCGCGGGCCCGACCGGCACCGGCAAGGGCGCAGTGCCCGCGTCCGCCGGCGACGACTTGAGGAGTTACCCGCATGGAGTTCCTTCGGCCCGCCACCTGGGACGAGGCACTCGCGGCGAAGGCCGAGCACCCCACCGCGCTGCCCATCTCGGGCGGCACGGACGTCATGGTCGAGATGAACTTCGACGTGCACCGGCCATCCGCGATCCTCGACCTGAACCGCATCACCGAGCTCACCGAGTGGAGCGGCGACGGCGCCGCCGTCCGGCTGGGCGCGGCGGTGCCGTACGCCCGGATCATCGAGGAGCTGTCCGGCCCGCTGCCGGGCCTGGCGCTGGCCGCGCACACCGTCGGCTCGCCGCAGATCCGCAACCGGGGCAGCGTCGGCGGCAACCTGGGCGCGGCCTCGCCGGCCGGCGACTCGCACCCGGCGCTGCTGGCCGCGGGGCGGGACGTGCTGGTGGAGGCGCACTCGGTGCGCGGGGTGCGGCTGATCCCGATCGACGACTTCTACCTCGGGGTGAAGCGCAACAGCCTGGAGCCGGACGAGCTGATCCGCGCGGTGCGCATCCCGGTCGCGGACGGGCCGCAGCAGTTCTCGAAGATCGGCACCCGCAACGCGATGGTGATCGCGGTCTGCGCGTTCGGCTTCGCGCTGCACCCGAAGGACGGCACGGTCGGCACCGGCATCGGCTCGGCCGCGCCGACGCCGCGCCGGGCGGTGGAGGCCGAGGAGTACCTGGCCGGGGTGCTGGCCGGGCGCGGTCTGTGGGAGTCGGGCGGGCTGCTGGGCCCGGAGGTGGTGCAGCGCTTCGGCGAGCTGGTGAAGGGCGCGGCCTCCCCGATCGACGACGTCCGGGGCACCGCCGACTACCGGCGGCACGCGCTGGCCGTGATGGCCCGGCGCACCCTGACGTGGTGTTGGAACGACTATCGCAAGCAGATCAGGAGCGCGGCATGAGGGTCACGTTCAGCGCGAACGGCAAGCCGGTGGAGGCCGACGACGTGTGGGAGGGCGAGTCCCTGCTGTACGTCCTGCGCGAGCGGGTCGGCCTGCCGGGTTCGAAGAACGCCTGCGAGCAGGGCGAGTGCGGCTCGTGCACGGTCTACCTGGACGGGGTGCCGGTGTGCTCCTGCCTGGTGGCGGCGGGCCAGGTGCAGGGCCGCGAGGTGCGCACCGTGGAGGGCCTGGCCGGCCCGGACGGCGAACTGGGCGTGGTGCAGCAGGCGTTCGTGGACGCGGGCGCCGTGCAGTGCGGCTTCTGCACCCCGGGCCTGCTGGTGCAGACCGACGCGCTGCTGGCCGCGGACCCGCAGCCGTCCGACACGGACATCCGCGAGGCGCTGTCGGGCAACCTGTGCCGGTGCACCGGCTACGAGAAGATCATGGACGCGGTGCGGCTGGCCTCGGCCCGCACGTGCGCCGCCTCGGCCGAGGGGGCGGGGAAGTGAGCGAGCGGACGATCCAGGGCCAGAAGAACCTGCAGAAGATCAACCAGGCGTCCAAGGACGGCATCGGCGGCTCCCCGCTGCGCCCGGACGGCACGCTGAAGGTGAAGGGCGAGTTCGCCTACTCCTCCGACCTGTGGCACGAGGACATGCTCTGGGGGACGGCGCTGCGCTCCCCGCACCCGCGGGCGAACATCCTGTCGGTGGACGTCTCGGAGGCGCTCAAGGTGCCCGGGGTGTACGCGGTGCTCACCCACGAGGACATCCCGGGCAAGAAGTACTACGGCCTGGAGATCGCCGACCAGCCGGCCCTGGCGATCGACAAGGTCCGCTACCACGGCGAGGCGATCGCCCTGGTGGCGGCGGACCACCCGGAGACGGCCCGCCGCGCGGTGAAGAAGATCGTGGTCGAGTACGAGGTGCTCACCCCGATCACCACCGAGGAGCAGTGCCTGGACCCGGAGACGCACGGCTACGTGCACGAGCCGCACGAGTACAAGTCGCACGCGCACGGCAACGTCTGCCACGAGCAGCGGCTGGTGTCGGGCCGGGGCGTGACCGACGAGGTGCGGGCGCTGGCGGACGTGATCGTGTCCGGCGAGTACGAGGTCGGCATGCAGGACCAGGCGTTCCTGGGCCCGGAGTCCGGCCTGGCGGTGCCCGCCGAGGACGGCGGCGTCGACCTGTACATCGCCACCCAGTGGCTGCACGTGGACCGCCAGCAGATGGCGCCCGTCCTCGACCTGCCGCAGGAGAAGGTCCGGCTGACGCTGGCCGGGGTGGGCGGGGCGTTCGGCGGGCGCGAGGACCTGTCGATGCAGATCCACGCCTGCCTGCTGGCGCTGCACACCGGCAAGCCGGTCAAGATCGTCTACGCCCGGGACGAGTCCTTCTTCGGGCACGTGCACCGCCACCCGGCCCGGATGCGCTACGAGCACGGCGCGACCCGCGACGGCAGGCTGGTCTTCGCCGACTGCCGGATCGTGCTGGACGGCGGCGCGTACGCCTCCGCCTCCCCCGCGGTGGTCGGCAACGCCGCCTCGCTGGGCCACGGCCCGTACGTCATCCCGAACGTGCGGATGCACGCGATCGCGCTGTACTCCAACAACCCGTCCTGCGGGGCGATGCGCGGCTTCGGCGCGGTGCAGGCCGCGTTCGGCTACGAGTCGCAGATGGACAAGCTGGCCGAGGCGCTCGGCATGGACCCGGTGGAGCTGCGGCAGCTGAACGCCGTCACCCAGGGCGACCGGATGCCGACCGGGCAGGAGATCGACGCGCCCGCGCCGGTCGCCGAACTGCTCCAGCGCGTCAAGGACATGCCGCTGCCGCCGCCGCTGGACCTGGAGCACCTGGACGTGCGCACCCTGCCGGGCGCGCTGTCCAACACCTCGCACGGCGAGGGCATCGTGCGCGGCGTCGGCTACTCGGTGGGCATCAAGAACGTCGGCTTCTCCGAGGGCTTCGACGACTACTCGACCGCCCGGGTCCGGCTGGAGGTGATCGGCGGCGAGCCGGTGGCCATGGTGCACACCGCGATGGCCGAGGTCGGCCAGGGCGGCGTCACCGTGCACGCCCAGATCGCCCGCACCGAGCTGGGCGTCGAGCAGGTCACCATCCACCCGGCCAACACCGAGGTCGGCTCGGCCGGTTCCACCTCCGCCTCCCGGCAGACGTACATGACCGGCGGCGCGGTGAAGCTCGCCGCCGAGGCGGTGCGGCACGAGCTGCTGGAGCGGGGCCGCCACCGCTACGGCTGGAAGCAGACCGACCTGTCGCTGGCCGGCGGCAAGGTGGTCTCGGCCTCGGCGGGCGTGCTGATCCCGATGGTCGACCTGCTCGGGGACGACGCCATCGAGCAGACCCGCGAGCACCACCACCGGCCCACCGTCCCGTTCGACAAGGAGACCGGGCAGGGCTTCGGCCACGTCCAGTACACCTTCTGCGCCAACCGCGCGGTGGTGGACGTGGACGTGGAGCTGGGCCTGGTCAAGGTGGTCGAGCTGACGGCCGTGCAGGACGTCGGCAAGGCGCTCAACCCGCTCTCGGTGGTCGGCCAGATCCAGGGCGGCTGCACCCAGGCGCTGGGCCTGGCCGTGATGGAGGAGATCGTGGTCGAGGACGGCAAGGTGCGCAACGCCTCCTTCACCGACTACCTGATCCCCACCATCCTGGACACCCCGCCGATCCCGGTGCAGATCCTCGAACTGCCCGACCCGCACGCCCCGTACGGGCTGCGCGGCGTCGGCGAGGCCCCCACCGTCTCCGCCACCCCGTCGATCGTCGCGGCCATCCGCCAGGCCACCGGCAAGGCGCTCACCCGCATCCCGGTGCGGCCGGAGCACCTGACCGACACGCTCTGACGGACCGTTCGAGAACGTCCCCGGGGCCGGTGTCCAGTCTTCCCCCGGCCCCGGGGCGCTGCCGGAGTCTCGCCGGGCCCCGCAGCACCCCCACCCGTGAGTCGAACCAGTCCCCCTGCGTACCCCCCTGACGGGCATTCAGGTCGGCTCGCCCACCCCAACCCCCTATGAACCTTGGGAGTGGACATGAACCGGACCTCCACGGAGCCCGGCCCCACCGACGCGGCCCCCACCGCGCCCGACACACCCCCGCGCGGCGCCCTCGACACCTACTTCAAGATCTCCGCGCGCGGCTCCACCCTGGGCAACGAGATCCGCGGCGGACTCACCACCTTCATGGCGATGGCCTACATCGTCCTGCTCAACCCGATCATCCTGAGCGGCGCGGACGTCACCGGCGCCAAGCTGGACCACGCCCAGCTGACCACCGCCACCGCGCTGGCCGCCGCCGTCACCACGGTCCTGATGGGCGTGGTCGGCAACGTGCCGCTGGCGGTCGCGGCCGGGCTGTCCGTCTCCGGCGCGATATCGGCGCTGGTCGCGCCGCACACCACCTGGGCGCAGGCGATGGGCCTGTGCGTGATCTACGGCCTGCTGATCGTGCTGCTGGTGGTCTCCGGACTGCGCGAGAGGATCATGAACGGCATCCCGCTGCCGCTCAAGCACGCCATCACCATCGGCATCGGCCTGTTCGTCGCGATCATCGGCTTCTACAAGGCCGGGTTCGTGCACACCGGCGGCCCCACCCCGCTCTCGCTCGGCCCGTTCGGCGAGCTCCGGGGCTGGCCGGTGCTGATCTTCGCGCTCACCCTGCTCACCGTCTTCGTGCTGCTGGCCCGGGGCGTGCGGGGCGCGATCCTGATCGGCATCGCGGCGGGCACCGCGGTCGCCCTGGTGGTCGACAGGGCGGCCGGGCTGACCGGCGCGGACTGGGGCGGCTCGGCGCCGACCTGGCCCGGCTCGCCGGTCGCCGCCCCCGACTTCGGGCTGTTCGGGCACGTCGACCTGTTCGGCGCGTTCGGCTCGCACGGGCTGGGCGCGATCAGCGCCTCGGTCGCCGTGTTCACCCTCGTCCTCGCCGGGTTCTTCGACGCGATGGCCACCATCATCGGCGTCGGCACCGAGGCCGGGCTGGCCGACGACAGGGGCCGGATGCCCGGCCTGTCCAAGGCGCTGTTCATCGACGGCGCGGGCGGCGCGATCGGCGGCCTGGCCGGGGCGTCCGGGCAGACCGTGTTCGTCGAGTCGGCCACCGGCGTCGGCGACGGCGCCCGCACCGGCCTGGCCTCCACCGTCACCGGCGGCGTCTTCGCGCTGATGCTGTTCTTCTCCCCGGTGGCCGCCGTGGTGCCGGTGCAGGTCGCCTCCGCCGCGCTGGTGGTGATCGGCTCGATGATGATGAGCCAGGCCCGGCACATCGACTGGTCGGACCGCGAGACCGCCATCCCGGCGTTCCTCACCTGCGTGGTCATGCCCTTCACCTACAGCATCACCGCGGGCGTCGCGGCCGGCGTCGTCTCGTACACCGCGATCAAGGCCGGCACCGGCAAGTGGCGGGAGCCCGGACCGCTGATGTGGGTGCTGACCGGCGTGTTCGCCGTGTACTTCGCGATCGTCCCGATCAAATCCTGGCTGGGCGTGCACTAGCGCCCGGCCCTCCCCGCCGCCCCGCCGCACCCTCCGGCGGGGCGGCACCCGCCGTCCGTGAGTCCGTGAGGAGCAATCCCGTGCACGACATCGCCGCCCAGCTGCACACCTGGCACGCCGCCGGACGCCCCTTCGCGGTGGCCACCGTGGTCGGCGTCTCCGGCTCCGCGCCGCGCGACCCCGGCGCGGCCCTGGCCGTCGACGCGGACGGCGAGGCGGTCGGCTCGGTCTCCGGCGGCTGCGTGGAGGGCGCGGTGTACGAGCTGTGCCGGGAGGCGCTGCACACCGGCACGCCCGCCCTGGAACGCTTCGGCTACAGCGACGAGGACGCCTTCGCCGTCGGCCTGACCTGCGGCGGCCTGCTCGACGTCTTCGTCCAGCCGGTCGTCCCCGGCGCCGACCCCGGCCTGGACGCCGCCGTCGCCTACACCGCCTCCGGCACCCCCGTCGCGGTGGCCCGGATCGTCGACGGCCCGCCCGCCCTGCTCGGCGGCGCCCTCGCCGTCACCGCCGACGCCCACCACGGCTCCTTCGCCTCCTTCCGGCTGGAGCGCGCCACCGTCGCCGAGGCCCGCGCGATGCTCTCCGCCGGGCGCACCGGCCGCCTGGTCCTCGGGCTGGACGGGCGGCCCTGCGACCCGTCCGCCGAACACACCGTCACCGTCTTCGTCGAGGCGTACGTGCCGCCGCCGCGGATGCTGGTCTTCGGCGCGATCGACTTCGCCTCGGCGGTGGTCCGGATCGGCAAGTTCCTCGGCTACCACGTCACCGTCTGCGACGCCCGGCCGGTCTTCGCCACCGCGCGGCGCTTCCCCGAGGCCGACGAACTCGTCGTCGACTGGCCGCACCGCTACCTCGACACCCAGCTCGACCGGCTCGACGGCCGCAGCGTGCTGTGCGTCCTCACCCACGACGCCAAGTTCGACATCCCGCTCCTCGAACGCGCCCTGCGCCTGCCCGTCGGCTACGTCGGCGCGATGGGCTCCCGCCGCACCCACCGCGACCGCGAGACCCGCCTGCGCGAAGCCGGCCTCACCGAGACCGAACTCTCCCGCCTGCACTCCCCCATCGGCCTCGACCTCGGCGCCCGCACCCCCGAGGAGACCGCCGTCTCCATCGCCGCCCAACTCGTCTCCCTCACCCGCGGCGGCTCCTGCCTCCCGCTCTCCGCCACCGGCGGCCCGATCCACCACGACCTCGCCGACACCCGGGCCCCGGGCGGCAGTTCCTCGCACGCCGCCTAGAGTGGGCCCCATGAACGGAGTGACCGTCCGCCGGGCCGGAGTTGACGACGCGTCCGCGCTGGCCGCGCTGCGCCTGCGGTTCAAGCGGGAGGACGAGGGCGGCGAACCGCCGGGGTCGGCGGCGGAGTTCCTCGCCGAGTGCGAGCGGTGGCTGCGCACCCGGCTGGCCGGGCCGTGGCTCGCCTGGGTGGCGGAGGCGGACGGGCGGGTCTGCGGGCACGTGTTCCTCTGCCTGGTGGAGAAGGTGCCCAGCCCCTACCCGTCCGCCGACGCCCTCGGCTACGTGACGAACTTCTACGTCACCCCGGAACGGCGCGGCCACGGCCTGGGCCGGGCCCTGCTGGAGGAGCTGAACCGCCACGCCCGCGCCCGGCCGCTGGACACCCTGGTCGTCTGGCCCTCCGAACGCAGCGCCCCGCTGTACCGGCGGCACGGCTTCGCACCCTCGGCCGAACTCCTCGAACAGCCCGTCGCCCCGGGGCCGTGACTCCCGGAACGCCGCTTCCGGGACGTCACTGCACGACGGGGTAGAGCGCCATCAGCACCAGGAACACCACCATGACGGCGCCGGCGGCCAGCGAGGCCACCCCGTAGGCGATGCCGTGCCGGGCGAAGAGCGGCGCCAGGAGCGGGACCGGGTTCCCGGTGAGCCGGGAGCGGTCGAGCAGCGCGGTCCAGCGGTCGGCGAGCCGCGTCCGGACGCCGCGGAAATCGGTGACCAGCACCAGCCCGTGGACGATGATCGCGGCCGCGAACAACCAGCCCACCACGAACCCGGCCACGGGTATCCCGGGCTCCGCGACATCCTCAGCAATGATCATGGCAAGTGATGATCAGGGGCCGCGCACCCCGTGTCAACACCCGGCCCGGACGGCGCTCACAGCCCGTCCCCCAGCGTGCCGCCCTCCCGTGCGCCCGGGAGGACCCAGCCCACCGCCGAGGCGGTGTGCGTCAGGAACGGGGTGAGCGCGTCGCGTTGGGCGAGGCGGGTCTGGACCCGGGTGAAGAGGGCGGGGTCGGGCATGAAGGCGCAGAAGAGGAGGCCGCGGTCGGTGGGGCCGTCGTCGTAGGACCAGCCGCGGCGGAGCATCCGGGCGCCGCCGTCGAGGCGGGGGCTGCTGAGGCGGACGTGGGCGGTGGCGGGGATGACGTAGGAGCCGTCGGGGTGCTTGGCGTAGATGTCGGGGTCGTCGTGCTCGGCGGTGCCGGTGAGCGGGGCGCCGGTGGCGGCGCGGCGGCCGGTGGCGAGTTCCCGGCGGTCGGCGGGGAGGGCGGCGAAGGCGGCGGTGTCCATCCGGATGCGGCGGTAGACCAGGACGGTGCCGTCCCGGTGCCACAGGGCGGGGTCGGCGGGGTCGGGGTTGGCGGTGCCGTCCTTGAAGCCGAACAGGTTGCGCGGGGTCCGCCCGTCCGGGGTGGGGGGCAGGAAGCCGGACTGGTGCCAGCGGACGGCCGCGCCGTGGGGGGCCGCCGCCGCGAGGAGGTGCTCGGTCAGCAGGCCGGTGGTCCAGGGCTGTTCGGCGCCGACCTGGAGCAGCAGGTCGCCGCCGCCGCGGGCCGGGTCGAGGCGGTCGCCGGGGAGGGCGGGCAGCTCGGCGAGCGTCCCGGGGGCGGGCAGGCGCAGGCGGGCGGCGAGGGCGGGGCCGACCGCGGCGAGCGAGGTGACCGGCGGGGTGCCGGGCAGTCGCGGGTCGTCGAGGCCGCCGTCCGCGGCCCGGGCCAGCACCTCGCCGACGGCGGCGAGCAGGGCACGCAGCGCGGCCCGGTCGGCGTCGGCGGGCAGGTCGAGGGCGAGCAGCCGGGTGGCGGCGAGCGGACGGTGCGTCACCCCGGCCTGGCGGGCGCCGTGGAACGGGACGGCCGCGGGCGGCGGCGGGGCGGCCGGTGCCGCGGCCGGTTCGCGGACCAGCGCGGTCGCGGTGGCGGCGCCCGCCCCGGCGGCGAGGGCGGCGCCCGCGGTCAGCAGGGCCCGGCGGTCGATCCGGGGGCGTGCGGGGACGGCGGCGTCCGGCGGGTTCGCCCGTTCGGTGTGCACGGCGGCCGTGACAGACGGTAGAACACGCTTCATGCAACTGCTCCTCACTGCTTCACGATTGACGTACCGTCAGTTCCGGTCCGGCCGGCTGCTGCTCGGCGCGGCACTGCTGCTGCTCCCGGCCGCGGCCGGCTGTTCCCCGGACGGCGGTTCCCGGTCCGCCGACCGCCACCCGCCGGGGACGGTGCTGCGGGTGCCGGAGGACTTCCCGACCGTGCAGCGGGCGGTGGACACCGCGAACCCGGGCGACCTGGTGCTGGTCGGCCCCGGGACGTACCGGGAGAGCGTGCGGATCACCCGGCCGCGGGTGGTGCTGCGCGGGACGGACCGCGGCGCGGTGGTGTTCGACGGCGGGCTGAAGCTGGTCAACGGCATCACCGCGACCGGCGCGGGCAGCGTGGTGGAGAACCTGACCGTGCACGGCTACCTGGCCAACGGGGTGCTGTTCACCGGCGTCACCGACGAGAAGCTCCAGCGCCACGGCGCGGGCGGCTCGGCGTACGACCCGCTGGACACCACCCGCTTCCCCGCCGTGCGGGGCTTCCGGGCGACCCGGGTGACGGCGTACGGGAACGCGCTGTACGGCATCTACGCGTTCGACGCGCGGGGCGGGGTGATCGAGGAGTCGTACGCGTCCGGGCAGGCCGACTCGGGGATCTACGTCGGGCAGTGCAAGCCGTGCGACACCCTGGTGCGGGGCAACACGGTGGAGCGCAACGCGGTCGGGATCGAGATCACCAACGCCTCGGAGAACCTGACCGTGGTGGGCAACCGGGTGGTGGGCAACCGGGTCGGGGTGACGGTCAACTCCAACGACCTGGAGTCGCTGGCCCCGCAGCACGCCGCGGTGATCGCGGGCAACGTGGTGGCCGACAACAACGCGGCGGACTCGCCGGAGCAGGCCGACGGCGGCTTCGGGATCGGCATCGGGATCGGCGGCGGCACCGGCAACCGGGTGGAGCGGAACCTGGTCCGGGGCAACCGGGCGGCGGGCGTGGTGGTGACCGACCCGCCCGGCCACCCGGCGTCCGGCAACCGGGTCACCGCGAACCGGGTCACCGGCAACGGGGTGGACCTGGTCAGTTCGGCGGCCGACCCGGGCAACTGCTTCACCGGCAACGGCCCGGCCACCCAGAGCCCGCCCGGGCTGGAGCGCCTGGCGGCCTGCGACGCGGCGGCCCCCGGCGGGCCCGTGCCGGCCGGCCGGGCGGCGGGCGTGCAGGCCCCGCCCGGCACCGCGTTCAACGCCGTGCCGGTGCCGCCCGCGCAGCCCTCGCTGGCCGACCCGCACGCCCCGGCGGTGCCGGCCGTCGGCCTGCCGGGCCCGGTCGACCCGGACGCCTACCCGCTGCCCGCGGACTCCTGACGCCGCCCCGGCCCGCCGTCGGCCCCCCGGCGGGGGAACGTCCGGTGCCACCTCAGCCCGCCGTGGCCCAGGGCGCCTCGGGCAGCCGCGCCCCGTCCCGCCCGCCCTCGAAGTCGAGGGTGGCGGGGGTGCCGAGGCCGGGCATCCGCATGGTGACGCGGCGCAGGCCGCCCTCGGCGTCGACCCAGTAGGTGAGCGGCGAGGTGGCGTCGCCGGTGCCCGCGGCGGCGGCCGGGGCGGCGTCGCGCGGGCGCGGGCCGGAGATCCGGTCGTGCTCGCGGCCGTCGATCCGGTCCCGGCCGAGCCGGCGGGGGCCGGCCTGGGCGAGCAGCAGCGGGTTGTCGGGGCGGTCGGCGCCGAGCCGGACCGCCAGTTCCAGCCCGGCGTCGAGCGGGTCGCTGCCGTACGGGCGGGAGGTCCAGCCGGTGCGCGGGACGTGTTCGGCCTGCTCCCAGGGCAGGCCGTCCGTTCCGGCGGGGGCGTCGGCCAGGCCGAGGCCGCCGGTGTCCCAGACCACCAGCCCGGTGTGGAGCGCTCCGCCGGGCCCGCGCACCCGGTAGCCGCCGGCGGCGTGCCCGGTCCGGTAGTCGACGAGGCCGTACACCTCGACCACCGTGCCGGCGCCCTCGTCGACGCGCAGCGCGACCTGGACCGGGCTGGCCCCGTACAGGGTGAACCGGGAGAGGGCCAGCCGGGACGCCTCCTCGGTGCTGAGCGGGCGGCTGCCGCCCTCCCGGCCCGCCACCTGCCAGGCCGTCACCCCGGCGGCGGCGACCAGGACGGCGGCCACCACGGCCGCGACCGCGTACCGGCGGCGGTTCTTCTGCTGTGTTGCCACGGATTCCTCTGCTGGGGGCGGGAGTTGACGGGCGGGGCCCCGGGTCCGGGCCCGGGGCCCCGGTCTGACGGCGGATCAGCCGCTGCGGCGCCTCCTCGCCACGACCACCAGGCCGGTGCCGAGCACCAGCAGCAGCGCGCCGCCGGCCAGCGCGAACGGGACGGCCCCGTCCAGGCCGGTGCTGGCCAGGCTGCCGGACGGGGCCGGGCGGGCCTGCGGCGGGGCGGGCGCGTCCGGGGTGGGGGCCGGGGCGGGCGTGGGCGTGGGCGTCGCGGTCGGGGTGGGGCTCGGACCGGTCTGCGGGAGGAGGGTGTTGACGGCGGTCGTGGTGATGCCCGCGTCGAGGTGCTCGTCGTCCAGCACGACCGGTCCGAGGACCGGCCGCTCGGGGGCCCGGTAGCCCTCGGGCGGGCTGACCTCCTGCCAGTAGTAGGTGCCGAGGTCCGCCCGGTCGGCGCAGGTGCCGTCCGTGCCGGTGGTGCACGGGTCGCCGACCTTGGTGTCGGGCCGGTCGCCGTCGGCCTGGAGTCCGTCGGTGCCGTTGGCCTCGCGCCACAGCTGGAAGACCGCGCCGGGCAGCGGCCGGCCGTCCTGGTCGTGCTTGACCAGGCGCAGCGCGCCGCGCTGGCGCTGGAAGCCGAAGTCGAAGCCGTGGTCGTCCTGCCCGGGCCCGCCGGTGGTGAGCGCCCGCTCCACGTAGGTGCCGCCGTCGGGGACGGTGCCGTCGGAGTCGATCAGGCGGTTGTCGCCGACGTTGTCCGCGGTCGGGACCCAGTGGTGGAGCGGGCCGCCCTCGGCGTAGTCGGCGGGGTTGTCGAGCCGGATGGTGTAGGCGGTCCTGGGCCGGAGGCCGCCGGTGACGTCGCCGTCGTCGAAGTAGTACTCGCCGCGGTCGGTGGTCTTCGTGGTGCCGACCAGCGTGCCGTCCGCGTCGTACAGGTGGACGGTCGCGCCGGGCACCGGCCGCTGCTGCGGCAGTTGCAGGCCGGAGCGCTCGGGGTCGTACCAGACCCGGTTGCCGATCTGGAGCGGGGCGCGGTCGCAGAGCACTTCGAGGTCGGCCATCGCGGAGCCCTTGCCGAAGCTGGAGAAGCCGTCGGAGAGTTCCTGGCCCGCGCCGGGGTCGGGTGCGCCGGTGCGCAGGGTGAACATGGTGCCGGCGGTGTTGGCGTGGTCGAGCACGTCGTAGCCGGAGGTGGCGATGGAGTCCTCCACCCTGGACAGCGCCATGCCCGCGTAGCTGGCGTAGGTGTGCGAGCCGTAGTAGCGGCGCACGTCGTAGAAGCCCTTGCCCCGGGTGGTCTGCCCGCAGCCGAGGTTGACGTCCAGCACGTACGCGTCGCCGGACTCGCACGCCTTGTTGAGGTCGCCGGAGGAGAGCGCCAGCGTCGAGCCGGGCGGGAGCGGACGGCCGGGCACCGGGTAGGAGTTGGCCTGGTCGGTGTACCGGTCGCGGAAGGAGAGCAGCATCGAGCCGTCGGTCTCGAAGCCGATCTCGCCGAGTTCGGGCTCCCCGTGGAAGTAGCAGACCCCGGCGGACGGCGCGGTGTCCAGCCAGGGGTACCAGTAGTAGCCGGCGCAGTCGTTGGCGGACGTGCCGCGGTGGTCGAGCGGCTGGTCGAGCACGGCCGCGCCGAACGTCCCGGTGGCCGGGTCGAAGGGCAGCACGACGGCCCGCAGGTCGGCGAGCCGCTGGGTGGACTGGCCGGAGCAGACGCCGCCGACGTAGCCGGTCCCGTCCTGCATGCCCAGGCCGAACGGGCGCCAGTCCCCGGCCGCCGGGCAGCCGCCGGACGGGATGGGGTAGACCGCCTTCGGCGCGGACGCGGACGCCGCGGTGGCGTCGTACCGGTACAGCCTGCGGTCGTGCAGGTTGACCACGTACAGGTCGCGGCCGTCCTCGGTGAGCTTCAGCCCGCCCAGGCTCTCCTTCCCGGCCGCGGCCAGGAACGCCGGGTCGCCGTCGCCGCCGTGCGCGGCCGTCCCGGCGTCGGGGACGGTGGCGAACAGGGCGGTGGTCCTCTTCGCCGGGTCGGTGACGTAGATCGCGCCCGGCCCGCCGGGGCCGTACCGGGTGTCGCGCTTGGCCTGGGCCGAGCTGAACAGCCGTCGGCCGTCGCGGTCCCAGGCCAGGCCGAACACGTTGCCGGTGTCGGCGGCGGTGCTGATGTCGGTGACGTCCTGGTTGATGCCGCGCGACTCGTACGGGAAGCTCAGCAGGGTCCGCTTGCTCGCCGGGTCGGCGGCGGCGGGCTGGCAGGCGGTGGCCAGCGGGGCGTTGCGCTGGCAGTAGTCGGACGGGTTCCACAGGCCGGTGGTGAGCACGGCCTGCCCGCCGTCGGAGAGGTCGACGAACTCCTCGTTGCTGCTGAGCCGGTCCGGTGCCCCGGTCAGCCCCTCGCGGGCGGCGAACGCCGGGTACAGCACGCCCGGCCGCGGATTGACCACGTCCACCCGGTACCGGCCGCTCGCGGTCGCTTTGGCGGGCGCCAGCGTCACCGTCCCGTCGGCCGCCGTCACCCCCGTGCGCACCGCGCCGTCCTCGCCGGTCAGCGTCACCGTCACCCCGGCCAGCCCCGGCTCCAGCGCCGGACTCCACGTCCCGCTCTCGTCCACCGCCCGCACCACCCGCACCGTCACCGACCCCTCCGCACCGGCCGGCGAGGCCGAGGGGGCGGCGACGGCCGTGGCCGCCGCGAAGGCCGCCACCACGGCGGCGGCCCGTTCGGCCCGCCGCCGCCCGGCGCCCGGCACGGGCGCCCTGGTCTGCTGTTCTGTCTGGGTCATGCCCTGCTCTCGTCGTCCGTCGTCGGGAAGGCACGCCGAACCACCGCGGGAAGATCACCGGTACGGCCCCGCATGCACCTCTTTTGGCCGAATGGTAAGCGGAATACGGACATCCGCGTTGCAGGAAAAGGAAATTGACGACCCGTCAGGAATCATATCGATCACCCGTGCGTGCGCCTCGTGCGCCCCCGCCCTGCGACCTCCTGACGGATCATCAGATGTTCGCCGGCCGGCCGGCGGAACGGGACGTACCCGACCGGATAGGCTCGGGCCCCGACGGACCCCAGCGGAACCCGACGGACCCCACCGGAACGGAGCGCACCGGCATGACGACACTGACCTCCGCGGACCTGACGCTCCGCCCGTGGGAGGACGGCGACGCCGACGCGCTGGCCGCCCTGCTCGCCGACCCGGAGATCCGCCGCCGGACCTCCCACCGGGTGTCCGACCGCGCCGGGGCACTGCGCTGGATCGCCGCCGAACGCGCGGGCCGCGCCACCGGCGAGCGCCTCGCCTTCGCCATGGTCACGGACGGGCGGGCCGTGGGCCACGTCGTGCTCAAACGCCCCGGCGGCACCGGCCCCACCGGCGAGGTCGGCTACTGGACCGGCGCCCCCGCCCGCGGACGCGGCCTCGCCCCCCGAGCGGTGGCCCTCCTCTCCGCCTGGGCCCTCTCCCCCGCCGACGGCCCCGCCCTGACCCGCCTGGAACTGATCCACCACGCGGACAACCCCGCCTCCTGCCGGGTCGCCCGGAAGGCCGGCTACCCCCTCGAAGCCCTCCTCCCCCGCCCCCGCGAACGCCACCTGCACGCCCTGACCCGCCCGGCCGCGGGCTGACCGGCCCGGTGCCCCGCCCCCGGGCGGGCGCTCCGGCGGGGTCGGCCGCCCGGCGCGGTCAGTCGCCGAGGGCGAGCTTCGCGCCGAAGCCGAGCACGGCGACGCCCGTGGCCCGGTCGAGCAGGCGGCGGACGGCGGGGCGGCGCAGGCGGGCGCGCAGGGTGTGGGCGAAGGCGATCAGGGCGGCGGACCAGAGCAGGCCCTCGGCCACGTGGACCGAGGTGAGCAGGACGCCGGCCGCGAGGTGCGGGGCCCCGGCGGGGATGAACGGGGGGAGGACGGCGACGTAGAAGACGCCGACCTTGGGGTTGAGCAGGTTGGTGAGCGTCCCGCGCCGCCACCCGGCCCACCACCCGCCCGCCCCGTCGTCGCTGCCGTCGTCGCTGCCGTCGCCGTCGCCGTCACGGTCGCCGCTGTCGCTGCCGTCGCCCGCCCCGTCCCGCCGCGGGTGCCGTTCGCGCAGCATCCGCACGCCCGTCCACAGCAGGTAGCAGACGCCGGCCCAGCGCAGCGTCTCGTAGGCGAGGCGGGAGGCGGTGAGCAGCACGCTGATCCCGGCCGCGGAGGCGGTGCCCCAGACCAGGGTGCCGGTCTGGATGCCGAGGACCACGCCCCACGCCTGGCGTCGCCGCCCGAGGACGGCGGTGCGCAGGATCAGTGCGGTGTCGAGCCCGGGAGTGAGCGTGAGCAGGCCCACCACCAGGGCGAAGGAGGCGAGCGGTCCGGCCATCGTCGTCAGGTCCACGGACGGCCAGTCTACGGGGCGGCGGGGCCGCCGTTCCCGGTGCTGAACCGGGAGCCGGGCGGCGCGGCGGACCGCGCAGCCGGGGGCGCGGGGCGGTGCGCGCCCCCGGCAGGGACGTTTCAGCCCGCGTTGATCCGGGCCGCCCGGCGCAGCAGCGCGGGGCTGAGCCGGCCGAGCAGGCGGGCGGCCTTGGCCTCGATCGTGACGGGGACGACGGCCTTGCGGGTGCGGACGGCGCGGACGATCTCGGCGGCGACCTTCTCCGGCGGGAAGCCCCGGCGGGCGTACATCTTGGCGACCTTGGCCTGCTTGGCGGCGAGTTCGCCGTCGCCGAGGCCGGAGAAGGTGCTGGTGCGGGTGATGTTGGTGTTGACGATGCCGGGGCAGATGGTGGAGACGCCGATCCGGTGCGGGGCGAGTTCGGCGCGCAGGCAGTCGGAGAGCATGAAGACCGCGGACTTGGAGGTGGCGTACGCGGCGAGCACCTTGGAGGGCAGGTAGGCGGCGGCGGAGGCGAGGTTGACGAGGTGGCCGCCCTCGCCGCGGTCGACCATCAGCTGTCCGAAGGCGCGGCAGCCGTGGATGACGCCCCACAGGTTGACGTCCAGGACGCGCCGCCACTCCTCCTCGGTGGTCTGCAGGAAGGTGCCGGAGTGGCCGATCCCCGCGTTGTTGACCACCACGTCGGGCACCCCGTGCTCGGCGGCGACCTGCTGCGCGAACGCGTCGACGGCCGGGCCGTCGCTCACGTCGACCCGGTACGCGGCGGCCTTGACGCCGGAGAGGGTGCAGAGTTCGGCGGTGCGCTGCGCGGCGGGCAGGTCGCGGTCGCAGACCACGATCCGGGCGCCCTGCTCGGCGAAGGCCAGCGCGGTGGCCCGGCCGATGCCGCTGCCGCCGCCGGTGACGACGACCAACTCGCCCGCCGCGGAGGGTTCCTGGCGGACGGCGCCGTGGTCGCGGGCGGTGAACTCGCGGACCAGGGCGGCCACCGCGGGGCCCTTCTCCAGCAGCGCGGACCAGTGGGTGGCGTTCAGGGTGCGCCGGGTGAGCCGGGGCACCCAGCGTTCCAGGCCCTCGGAGAGGAAGTCGGAGACGTAGTGGTCGCGTTGCAGGGTGATCAGCTGCACCGGCACCTCGGTGTGCCGTTCGCGCGGCCGGCGCACGGTGGGGCGCATGTTGGCCCGGTACAGCTCGATGCCGTGCACGGCGTCCCGCGCGAGGGTGGCCTGCGGGTGGCCGGGCCGGGGGCGGACGGCCTCCAGGTCGCGCAGCACCCGGGGCCACAGCCGGGCCAGGCCGAGCCTCCAGGCGGCGGGGGCGAGCACGGGCAGGTGGAACAGCGCGATGTACCAGGAGTGCGCGCCCTGCCGCAGCAGTTGGGACAGGTGGCGCGGGGTGGGGCGGCGCAGCCGGTGCCGGATCCAGTGGCCCATGTGGTCCAGGCACGGGCCGGACATCGTGGTGTAGCCGGCGATCCGCCGGTACGCGCCGGGCGCGGTGACGGCCTCCCAGCACTGCACGCTCCCCCAGTCGTGCGCGACGACGTGCACCGGCCGGTCGGGGCTGACGGCGTCGGCGACGTTGAACAGGTCCGCGCCGAGCAGTTCCAGCCGGTAGTCCTCCCGGGCGGCGGGCACCCCGGAGGCCCCGGAGCCGCGGGTGTCGTAGCGCACCACGTGGTGGTCGACGGCGAGGTCCGCGGCGACGTCGTCCCAGACCGAGTGGTCGTCGGGGTAGCCGTGCACCAGGATCACCGTCGGGTCGGCCGGGTCGCCCTGCTCGTACACGGCGAGGGCGATCCCGCCGGAGTCGACGGTGCGCCGGCGGGTCCCGTTGCTGCGGCCGGTCATGCGCGTGCCTCCTGGAGTGTCCAGCGCCGCACGTGCGGCAGGTCGTCGTCGAGCCAGTACGCGTCGTCCTCGGTGACGACGAGGAGTTCCTCGAACTTGATGCCCACGTCGCGGAAGCCGATGTGCGGTTCGACCGCCCAGAGGCCGGGGGTGGGGGCGTGGTGGGAGGCGCGGCCGCCGGCCCAGAGCGGGGAGCGGCCCTCCAGGCGTTCCTTGACGAGTTCGCGGCCGAGGGTCTGGAGGGTGCGGACGCCGAAGCCGAACAGGTTGACGCCGGCCGGGCCGCGGGCGGTGTTCCGGGTGACCTGGTGGCCGATGACCCGGCCGGGGTAGACCTGGTGGCGGTTGTCGTAGCCGTGGGCGGCGAGTTGGGCGTCGACGGCGGCGTACACCTCGGCGAGGGTGCGGCGGGCCCTGACCTCGCGCAGGATCAGTTCGCGGTAGACCCGGAGGTCCTTGGCGAGCAGGTCCCAGACGGGGTTGTCGCCGACCTTGCCGCCGTAGCCGATGTCGGCGGTGTAGCCGTCCACCACGGGCGCGCAGTCCAGGACGTACGGCATGCCCTCGGTGAGCACCCGGGAGCCGGCGAAGAACTGGAGCGGGGTGCGGAAGTGCCGGAAGGCGGTGCGGTCGCCGAACCAGGCGAACGGGACGTGGAAGAAGTCCTGCACGCCGGCCCGGACCAGGCAGCGGCGCAGTTCGGCGGTGGCCTGGCGTTCGGTGACGCCGGGTTCGATCCAGGCGGCGACCTGTTCGGCGCAGTGGTAGGAGAGCTGCTGGACCTCCCGGAACTTCGCCAGGTCCCTTTCGCTGTACGGGAATCGGGGCGGCTGCTTCATCTCTCACACCTCCAGGACGAGGGTCTCGCCCTCGGCGGCCCGGGTGACGCAGGGCAGGATCAGGCCGGCGGCCCGCTGTTCGGCGGTGAGCCGGCGGTCGCGGTGCTCGGGGGTGCCGTCGGTGGTCCTGAGCACGCAGGTGCCGCAGAAGCCCTGTCGGCAGGAGTAGGGCAGGTCGGGCCTGACCTCGCGGGCGACGTCCAGCGCGGAGCGGTCGGCGGGGACGGTGAGCGTCCGGCCGTCGATCCGGATGCCGAACGGGCGCCCGTCGCGGATCGGCGCGGCCCCGAACCGTTCGAAGTGCAGTGCGGTGGCGGGCGACTGGGGCAGGGCGCGCTGGACGGCGAGCAGCATCGACGCGGGGCCGCAGACGTAGACGGCGGCGCCGCGGGGGGCGTGCGCGAGCAGCTCGGCGGCGTCGGGCAGGCCGTGCTCGTCGTCGGTGCGGACGGTCACCCGGGCCGGGTCGAGGGCGCGCAGTTCGTCGGTGAACGGGAGGGCGGCGGCGGTGCGGCCGGTGTGGACGAGCCGCCAGTCGAGGCCGGCGTGCCGGGCGGCCCGGGCCATCGGGAGCAGCGGGGTGACGCCGATGCCGCCGGCCAGGAACAGCACCTTCTCCTCGCCGCAGAACGCGAAGCCGTTGCGCGGGCGGCGCACCCGCAGGCGGACCCCGACGTGCAGGTCGTCGTGGACCTCGACGGAGCCGCCGCCGCCGTCCGCGATCCGGCGCACCGCGATCCGGTAGGCGTGCCGGTCGGCCGGGTCGCCGCAGAGCGAGTAGTGCCGCTCGCGGCCGGACGGCAGGGTCAGCACGATCCGCGCGCCGGGCTGCCAGGGCGGCAGCATCCCGCCGGACGGGTCGGCCAGCCGCAGTTCCGCCACGTCCTCGGCGACCACCCGGTGCGAGACCACCACCAGGTGCAGCGGCGGCACCGGCCGGGCCTCCGGTCGGCGCGGGCTGCGGCGCAGCCCGGGGCGGCCCAGCGCGGGGCTGTACCAGTCGCCGAAGGCGGTCAGCCGGGCGAAGAAGCGGTCGGCCCGGGGGCGTCCGTACAGGTCGGGGGGTGGCGTTTCGAGATCCATGGGGGTACGGCTCCAAGAGGTGTTCACGCCCCGCCGGGGGCCATCGGTGTTCGCGTCCCTGGTCGCGCGTCCGGTTCGGGCGCGCGCCCTGTTCGGCCGGGCGTCCGGTTCCGCCGGGTTTCCCGTTCGGGCGCGCCCTGCTCAGTGGGTGGCGGCGGCCTTGGCCGCCGGCGACTTCGCCAGGTAGGCGAGGGCCTGCGAGGAGCTGCCCTCGCGGGTGGGGTGGTAGCCGGGGCCGAAGTAGCGCGCGGCGGAGCGCAGGAAGCGGGCGGGTTCGGGCAGCAGGCCGCGCCGGGCGGCGCGCCGAGCTTCGCGCCAGGTGGGGACGAGCCGGCCCTCCAGGGTGGGGTCGGCGGCGAGCATGAAGCGGGCGCCGCGGATCCACAGGTGGATCAGCAGCGGGCCGGAGACGAACATGCCGCGGACGCGCCGCAGGTAGCCGGGGTCGAGGTGGCGCATCAGGTCGTAGGCGACGCTGCGGTGCTCGACCTCCTCGGCGCCGTGCCAGCGCAGCAGGTCGAGCATGGTGGGGTCGGCCTTGGCCCGGTCGAGGCCGGGCGAGTTGAGGGCCCAGTTGCCGAGGAAGGCGGTGAAGTGCTCGATGGCGGCGACGAAGGCGACGCGCTCGATGACGTTCTCGCGGTGCTGGCGGGCGGTCAGGCCGGGCTTGTCGCCCAGGACGCGGCGGAACAGCCAGCTGATCTGCCGGACGTAGGGGCGCGGGTCGAGGCCCTGGCCGAGCAGGTGGTCGAGGACTTCCTGGTGGGCCTCGGCGTGGATCGCCTCCTGCCCGATGAAGCCGAGCACCTCCTCGCGCAGCTGTTCGTCGCGGATCAGCGGCAGCGCCTCCTTGAACACCTTGACGAACCACCGCTCGCCCTCGGGCAGCAGCAGGTGCAGCACGTTGATGGTGTGGGTGGCCATCGGCTCGTCGGGGATCCAGTGCAGCGGCAGCCGGGACCAGTCGAAGCGCACGTCGCGCGGTTCGAGCACCAGGCTGTCGTGCACGCTGACGGGCGGGGTGGGGCGGGGCATGGGGGTGCCTCCTGACGCGCGACGGACGGGGGGAGCGGCCCCGGGTGGGCACACCGGCAAACTACTCGCGGGTAGCGGGCCGGACAAGGGGTTCGACCACTCTTATCAACATCGAGTCTAATAAGACCCGATCGAGTGACCCGCCGCCGCCGACCCGCTTGCCCCCGCCCCCGCGAACCGCCAGTGTGTGCCCCATGCCGGGTCAACGGAAGCGCGAACGCCGACAGGACGGGGAACGCCGCCGCCACGCCGAGGAGCACACGGGTTGGCAGTGGCACCCGCTCCACTCGACGCAGGACGCCGACGCGCTCCGGGCGTACCTCCGCTCCTGCCCGTACGACGCGTCGCACCTGCGGGTGGACACGCTCTGCGGACGGCTCGCCCACCCGACGACCTACCGGGTCAGCGTGCTGATGCCGCCCGGTGCCCCGCCCCCCGACCAGGAAGCCCCGTGACCGACGACCGCACCCCCCTCGTCCGCGCCCTGATCGCCCACCCGGTGCTGGCCGCACCCGCCTACCCGCCGCCGGACCGGACGGCCACCGGCCCCGCCGCGCTGTTCACCGCCTGGCTGCTGGACGCCCTCGCGGCGGGCGGCCCGGACGCCCAGGTGGTGACGCTCTCCACGGTGGACGCCGCGGGGCGCCCGGACGCCCGGGTGCTGGTGCTGCGGGACGTCGACGCGTCCGCCGCCGCCTGGCACTTCTGGACCGAGCCCGACTCCGCCAAGGCCCACCAGCTCGCCACCCGCCCGGACGCCGCGCTCACCGTCTACTGGCCGGCCCAGGGCCGCCAGGTCCGCCTGCGCGGGCCGGTCCGCCCCTCCCCCGCCTGCTCCACGCCCTCGCCCGCCCTGCACTGCTACGCCCTGCACGCGGCGGAGGCCGAGTTCTGGCAGGCGGGCCCGGAACAGCGACACCTGCGCCGCCGCCACACCCGCACCGCCGACGGCTGGACCGACACCGGCTGGACCGACACCCGGCTGCCCGCCGACGACCTCGGGGGAAATTGAGTTCGAGGACGCCGACCCGGCGTCAACGGTCGCCCGGTTCAGTCGATGGCGCCCCGCCCGCCTGGACCGACGCCCGGCCTTCACTGCCTGTCGAGCTCCGCGCGTACGGGCGTGATGATCTCGTCGACGAGCCGCTGTGCGGCCTGCGGGGGGTAGGGGCTTCGCAGGCTCAGCACGATGTGCGTCAGGCCGGCGCCGATGAGGTCCAGGACCGACCTGCGGTCACCGGCGAGGTCGTCGTAGGAGACGGTGTACTGCACGGAGCGGGTGATCGTCCGGCGGTCCCGGCCGATGGCGGCGCAGTGGGCGTCCAGGACGCGGCTGCGCTGGATGATGTAGTCGAGGGTGTTGTGCGGCGGGCCGGGAATGTTCCAGATGTCCGCGTGCTCGGCGACCAGACGGAGTGTTCTGGTCCCCCAGCCGCCGATGAGCAGCGGTGGGCCCGGTTGCTGGACGGGCTTGGGTTCGTTGCGGTTGCCCTTGAGGGTGTAGTAGCGGCCGTGGAAGTCGAAGGCTTCCTCTGTCCACATGCGCTTGAGGATGGTGACGGTCTCGGCCAGGCGGGCGATGCCCTCGGCCGGGGGGACCAGGGTCAGGCCGTAGGCGTCGTACTCCGCGACGGCGGGGTTCTCGCCCGTGACGCCACCGGCGTCGGGTGGCTGGTGGGTGCCGCCCACGCCGAGACCCATGATCAGGCGGCCCCGGGAGATCACGTCGACCGTGGTGGCGATCTTGCCCAGGACGGCGGGCCGGCGGATCCGGTTACTGGTCACGAGCAGTCCCAGCCGCAGCCGTTGGGTCTGCGCGGCCAAGGCGCTCAGGAGGGTCCACCCTTCGAGGATCTGCCCGTTCCTGGGGCCTGCGATCGGCATCAGATGGTCCCACAGCCACGCGTCCGCGATCTCCGGCAGGGCGTCGGCCTCCTGCCACACCCGGAGTACGTCCTCGTAGGCGACGCGCATCGGGGTGGTCTTGATACCGAACGTCACTCGGTCCTGCTGCTGGTCGGTCATGGTGCACACGCCCCCTTCGGCTCGACGTGCCGCCCCCGGCGACGGCAATACTGTCACCATAGGTGATCGTCAGCAATACTGACCATCAGTTCTGGGATACGATGCGAGCATGACGGGCGACGCGACATCCGAGGCCCTCGCCTCCCGACTCGGCTATCTGCTCAAGCACGTGCACCTTCGGCTGACCGAGGCCTCCGCGCTGGCGCTGGCGCCGTTCGGCCTCGACGGCCGCGAGCTGGCGGTCCTCGTCGTGCTCGCGGCGGAGTACCCGCTGTCCCAGCTGGAGGCGGCGGGCAGGCTCGGCGTCGACCGCACGACGATGGTGGCGCTCGTCGACGCCCTGGAGGAGAAGGGGCTCGTTGCGCGCCACCGCAGCCCCCAGGACCGGCGCAAGAACACCGTGCAGCTGACCCCAACGGGTCAGGACTGTCTGCGCGAAGCCGAGCACGCCCGCGCGGAGATGGAACGCCGGTTCCTCGCCCCGCTCTCCTCCTCGGACGCAACCCAGTTGGTCCGCGCCCTGCAGACCCTCGTCACCGCCCCGAAGAGCGTCGGCTGACGACCAGGAACGAGCAGCCCCGACCCCGGTGGGACAGTGACCTGTGAAGGTCCCCGCAGATCGGGTGAGCGGTGAGGTGCGGCCGAACCCGTGCGGCCTGTTTGCATCCCGCTCCGTCCGGCATCTCGCGTACACGTCTGGGCGGGTTGCTCGAAGAGATCCGTGCAACGGATCTGCGTGGAGCCCACCCACGCCGAGTGCGGGCGGTGGCGACCGCTCCGCCCGGCGGGCGACCCGGTGGAAGCCGAGCATTGAGCCGGCGCCGGCGCCGGTCCAGCAGACCGGCTGCCGATCGACCACCAGCCGGCCCGCCGGACGAGCACGTCCCGACGTCAATTTCCCCCGAGGTCGTAGCTGAACAGCAGCCGCCGCAGCCAGCCCGCCCGGGCCGCGACCGCTGCCCGGCTGTTCGCGGCCCGCGGGGCGAGGGTGTCGAAGCCGTGCGGGGCGCCGGGCCAGACGTGCAGTTCGGCGTGGCCGCCGGCGCGCCACAGGGCGTCGGCGTAGGCGGTGACCTCGTCGCGGAAGGTCTCGGCGGAGCCGACCTCCAGGTAGGCGGGCGGCAGGCCGGACAGGTCGCGGGCCCGGGCGGGCGCGGCGTACGGGGGGAGGTCGGGGGTGCCGTGCAGCGGGCCGAGCGCGGCCTGCCAGGCGGTGGCGTTGGAGACGGCGTCCCAGGTGTCGTGCCCGGCGGCCTGCCGGGCGGAGGCGGTGCCGCCGCGGTCGTCCAGCATCGGACTGAGCAGCAACTGCCCGGCTGGGGAAGGGAGTTCACCGCACTCGTCGCGTTCGTCGCGTTCGTCGCGCAGCAGCAGGGCGAGCGCGGCGGCCAGCCCGCCCCCGGCGCTCTTGCCGGCGAGGACGATCCGCCCGGGGTCGATCCGCAGCCGCCCGGCGTGCGCGGCCGTCCAGCGCAGCGCCGTCCGGCAGGCGTGCAGCGGGGCCGGGTAGCGGGCGGCGGGCGCGAGCGGGTACTCGACGGAGAGCACGGCCAGCCCGAGCGGTTCGGCCAACTCCCGCAGCACGCGCGGCAGGACGGCGTACGCGTTGCCGCCGATCAGCCCGCCCCCGTGCAGGTAGAGCAGCGCGGGCAGCGGCCCGGCCGCCCCGGCCGGGCGGGCGGCGATCAGCGGGGTACCGTCGGCGTCGTGCTCGGCGGTCTCGAACCGCCCGCCGTCGGCGAGCCGCCGCAGCGTGGGCCGGGGCCGCCGCTCCGCGTCCCGTCGCTGCCACTCCCCCATCGCCTCGGGGGTCAGCGGCGCGGGCACCCCGCCGCGGGCGGCCAGGGCGGCGGCCGTCTCCCGGTCCAGGTAAGGCTTCTGCGTCATGCTTCCGGAGTTGTACCCCACCGGACGCGATCCGTTGGTCCCCCCTGCTCGGGCGTGGTGCGGCTCGGCGCGGGAGGGGCGTCCCCGCGGTCCTGCCGGGTCGGACGGGTCGGACGGGTCGGACGGCCGCTCAGGCGCCGGGGTTCGACGACGGGCCCTACGGCAGGGCGAGCCAGTCCGACCAGGAGATCCCGCGGCCGGGGTAGCGCGGCCGCTCGAACGGCCAGTCGGCGGCGATCCACTGCGGCACCAGCGCGTCGAGGGCCTGCTCGACCTCGCCGCCCGCCAGCTCGTCCACCACCCACCAGGAGATGTCGGCGTCCGCACCGGCCTTCTCCGGCGGGTCGATGTAGACGCAGCCGAGCAGGGCCGTCTCCGCCGCGTCGAACAGCGCGTAGTTGAAGGACTGGTGCGCGGCGATCTCCTGCTCGTGCCGCAGCAGGTCGGCCCGGTCGGCCTCGTAGGTCATGGTGGCTGCGGGCCAGCCCCAGGCCGGGCCGAAGACGGTCCACAGCCGCTCGCGCGAACCCATCACGGCCGGGTAGTCGAGGGGGGTGTCCGCCTCCCGGATCGGCCGCAGGTGGTGACCGCCGCCCGGCAGCGGTACCAGGACGGGGTGGACGAAGTCGTCGGGAAGCCAGCTCATGGCGCCCGACCGTAGCAGCGCGCGGCCGTCCGCTCCCCTGGTTTTCCCCGCCCCCGTCGGGCCCCGTCCGCGGGCCGGGCCGGTGGCGGCCCGCCGGGAGCACCCGATCGGCCGCTCGGTCAATGCGGGTGGGCGCGGCCGGGCCGCAGTAGCGTCCGAGGGCGCGCGGCCCCGTCCGGGAGGGCCGTGCGGACGGCGCGGGAGGCGGCGGTCCCTGATGGTCGGGCTGGAACTGGTCGTGCTGCTGGGCGTCGCGCTGCTGGCGTGCCGGGCGGCCTCGGTGCGGCTGGGGATCGCCGCGCCGGTGCTGCAGTTGGGCGCGGGCGTGCTGCTGGGGTTCCTGCCCGCGCTGCGCGAGGTGGAGCTGCCGCCGGAGGCGGTGCTGCTGCTGTTCCTGCCGGCGCTGCTGTACTGGGAGGCGATGACCTCCTCGTTGCAGGAGATCCGGCGCAACCTGCGCGGCATCGTGCTGGCGAGCACCGCGCTGGTGGTGCTGACGGCGGGCGCGGTGGCCGCGGCGGCGCACGCGACGGGGGTGCCGTGGGGCCCGGCCTGGGTGCTGGGCGGGGCGGTGGCGCCGACGGACGCGACGGCGGTGGGGGTGGTGGCCCGGCTGCTGCCGCGCCGCAACCTGATGGTGCTGAAGGCCGAGAGCCTGGTGAACGACGGTACGGCGCTGGTGGTCTACGGCCTGGCGGTGGGCGTCACGGTGGGCGAGGAGCCGCTCGGGGTGCTGCACGTGTCCTGGCTGTTCGCGCTCTCGTACGTGGGCGGGGCGGCGGCGGGCGGGCTGGTGGCCTGGCTGGGGGTGCTGGTGCGGCGCCGGGTCTCGGACCCGCTGAGCGCGAACCTGGTCTTCCTGCTGATCCCGTTCGGCAGCTACCTGCTGGCGGAGTCGATCGGGTCCTCGGGCGTGCTGGCGGTGGTCACCGCCGGGCTGACCATCAGTCAGACCTCGCCGACCACCGGCAGCGCCGCGGCCCGTCGGCAGATCGTCGCCTCCTGGTCGCTGGGGACGTTCCTGCTGAACGGCGCGCTGTTCGTGCTGGTCGGCATCGAGGCGCAGGGCGCGGTGCGCGGGCTGGCCGCCACCACGCTGGCGCGGGCGCTGGCCCTGGTGGTCGTGGTGGCGGCGGTGCTCACCGGCACCCGGATCGCGTTCCTGTTCGCCTCCGCGTACCTGATCCGGGCGGTGGACCGGCGTCCGCAGCAGCGGGCCCGGCGGGTCAGCGGCCGGGCCCGGATCGTCAGCGGACTGGCCGGGTTCCGCGGCGCGGTGTCGCTGGCGGCGGCGCTGGCCGTCCCGGCCGTGCTGGACTCCGGGGAGCCGTTCCCGGACCGGGACCTGGTCGTCTTCGTCACCTTCGGCGTGATCGTGCTGACCCTGCTGCCCGGCCTGGTGCTGCCGGGCGTGGTGCGCTGGGCCCGGCTGCCGGACCCCTCGGCGGACGGCGCGGAGGAGCGGCTCGCCCACGAGACGGTGCTGCGGACCGCCCTGGCGGCGCTGCCGGAGGCGGCGGCCGAGGTCGGCGCGGACGGGGAGCTGGTCGAGCGCTACCGGCGCGAACTCGAGGCCGCGCTGGCCGACCTGACCTCCTCCGACGCCCCGGACGCCTTCGCGCGCGACCCCCGGGACACCGCGCTGCACCTGGCCCTGCTGGCCCGCAAGCGGGCCGCGCTGGTGCGGCTGCGCGCCGAGCACCGGATCGACGACACCGTGCTGGTCACGCTGGAGACCAGGCTGGACATCGAGGAGCTGCGGCTCACCCACCCCGAGGCGGTGGACTGAGCCGCGGCCCCCCGGCGCCCGGGCTCAGCGCAGCACGGCGAGCTGCCCGGTGGCCCGGGTCATCGCGACGTAGCGGTCGACGGCGCCCTCGATGCCGTCGCCGAACGAGTCCGGGTCGACCAGCACCACCAGGTCGAACTCCAGGCCCTTGACCAGCTCGGGGCTGAGCGAGCGGACCCGGGGCAGGCCGGGGAAGAACGGGTCGCCGATCACGCAGGCGGTGCCCTCGGGGTGCTCGGCCAGCCAGGCCGCCAGCAGCCCGTCCCGTTCGGCCCGGGCGCCGTGGTGCACGGGCAGGCCGCTGCGCCGGATCGAGGTGGGGACGTTGGCGTCGGGGAGCGCGGCCCGGATCACCGGTTCGGCCTCGGCCATCACCTCTTCCGGCGTGCGGTAGTTGACGGTCAGCGAGGTGAGGGTGATCCGCTCCAGGCCGGCCCGCTCCAGGCGTTCGGTCCAGGACTCGGTGAAGCCGTGCCGGGCCTGGGCCCGGTCGCCGACGATGGTGAAGGAGCGGGACGGGCAGCGGGCGATCAGCATCTGCCACTCGGCGTCGGTGAGTTCCTGCGCCTCGTCCACCACGACGTGGGCGAACGGCCCGGCCAGCAGGTCGGGGTGGACCGGCTCGGGGTCGTCGTGGTCGATCAGCGCCTCGCGCAGGTCGGCGCCGCGCAGCATGGCGACCGCGCCCTCGCCGTCGTCGTCGGAGGTCAGCAGGTGGTCGACCACGCCGTCCATCAGCTCGCGCTCGATGGCCAGCCGGGCCCGCTGGACGCGCTGGCGGCGGTCGGCGTCGGTGTCGCCGAGGCGGCGGCGGGCGGCGTCCAGCAGCGGCAGGTCGGCGAGCGTCCAGGCGGCCGGGTCGGGGCGCTGGAGGGCGCGGATCTCCTCGCGGCTCAGCCAGGGCGCGCACAGCCGCAGGTAGGCGGGGACGGTCCACAGGTCGCCGACCAGGTCGGTGGGCTCCAGGATCGGCCAGGCGCGGCGCAGCGCGCCGAGCAGTTCGGGGTCGCGGCGCAGTTCGCGGCGGAGCACCTCGGGCGAGATGCCGTCCTCGTCGTCGAAGGAGTCGGCGTTCTTGTCCAGCAGGATGGTGATCAGCTCGTCCAGGATCTGCTGGCGGGCCTCGTTGTGCGGGGTGCCGGGGCCGGGGGCGGCGAACGCCTCGGTCCAGTCCTCGGGGTCGATCCACAGCTCGTACCACTCGGTGGAGAGCTTGCGGCCCTCGGCGGGCGGCTCCTCGTAGACGGCGACGGCCTTCTCGATCGCGTGCACCATCCCGGCGGCGGCCTTGAGCCGGGCCACCTCGGGGTCGGGTTCGGGCGCGACGGCGGCGCCCTCGGGCAGCAGGTCGCGCAGGGTGCAGGTCAGCACGCCCTCCTCGCCGAGGCTGGGCAGCACGTCGGCGACGTACGCCAGGTAGGGCTGGTGCGGACCGACGAACAGCACCCGGCCCTTGCGGTGGCCCAGCCGCGGGTCGGAGTACAGCAGGTGGGCGGTGCGGTGCAGGGCGACCACGGTCTTGCCGGTGCCGGGGCCGCCGTCGACCACCAGGGAGCCGCGCGAGCCGGCCCGGATGATGGCGTCCTGGTCGGCCTGGATGGTGGCCAGCACGTCGCGCATCCGCGCGGAGCGGGAGCTGCCGAGGCTGGCGATGAACGCGGACTGGTCGTCCAGCGCGGCGTGGCCCTCGAGGCCGTCGGCGGTGAACACCTCGTCCCAGTAGTCGCCGACCCGGCCGCGCTGCCAGCGGTAGCGGCGGCGGCTGGCCAGGCCCATCGGGTTGGCGTGGGTGGCGGCGAAGAAGGGTTCGGCGGCGGGCGAGCGCCAGTCGACCAGCAGGCGGCGGCCGTCGGCGTCGGCGAGGCCGAGGCGGCCGATGTAGATCGGCTCGGGGTCGTCGGCGCGGACGATCCGGCCCAGGCACAGGTCGTGGCCGAAGCGGCCCAGGGTGCGCAGCCGGGCGGAGAGCCGGTGCACCTCGTTGTCGCGGTCCATCGCGGCCTGCCCGGCCCCGCCGGGGCTGCGGCGCACCTCCTCCAGGCGCGCGGTCAGCTCCGCGACGTCCCGCCGCAGGGTGTCGGCGACCTCGGCGAAGTGCCGGTCGTCGGCGGCGATCAGGGCCGGGTCCGCCTTGGCGGCGAGCCGCGCGGGCAGGTCGAAGGCGCTGGTCGTCGGCTGGTTCATGGGTGGTGACTCCGATCCGCTGCCGGGTCGGCCGCGCTCCGTCCGCGTGCTGCTCGCGGTCTGCCCCGTTCGTGCTGTTTGCGCGGGTTCCCCGGTTCAGACCAGCGATTGTGCGGCATCGGGGGGGCCTTGCCGCAAGGCCCCCCTTGCGGTATAAGTTTGATATCGGCAGGAGAGCGCGCGCTCCCTGCCTTTCGTGCGTCCGGGCCGTTGCGCGGGCCGCTGTCCGGTCGGCTGCCCGGCCTGCCCCCGGCGGCCCCGTCGGCGGGCCTCCCGTCAGCTCCCGTCCTCGCGCCTGGTCCTGATCAACTCGGCGATCTTCCGGACGAGTTCGCTGTCGCTGCGGACGGCGCCGGAGTCCACCAGGGTGCCGAGGCGCTCGGCGGTGAGGGTGTCGTAGGCGGTCTCGGCGGCCTCGCCGGGGACGTGCTGGTACGCGGCGGCGGCCCGGAAGCCGACCGCGGCGTCGACGAGCTTGGCCAGCAGCCAGGTCAGGGTGAAGGAGAACGCGGCCACCGCCAGCACGGCGAGCACCTGCTTGCCCAGCAGGCTCCAGCCGCCGCCGTGGAACAGGCCCTTCTGCCCGCTGATCCGGGCGGTGGCGAACAGCCCCACCATGACCAGGCCGGTGATGCCGCCGACGCCGTGCACGCCGACCACGTCGAGCGTGTCGTCCACGCCGAAGCGGTACTTGAGGGTGACCGCCCAGGCGCAGACCAGCCCGGCGGCCAGGCCGGTGACCACCGCGCCGAGCGGGTCGATCTCGCCGCAGGCGGGGGTGATGGCGACCATGCCGGCCACGCCCGCGGAGACCACGCCGGTGGTGCTGACCCGCCCGGTGCGCCACTTCTCGACCAGCGGCCAGGTGACCATCGCGGCGGCGCCACCGAGCTGGGTGTTGAGGAAGGCCGCGGCGGCGGTGCCCTGGTCGTTGAGCGCGGAGCCGGAATTGAAGCCGAACCAGCCGAACCAGAGCAGCCCGACGCCGATCACCACCAGCGGGATGTTGTTGGGCCGCTCCGCGCGCCGGGCCCAGTCGCGCGGGCCGCGCAGGGCGACGGCGACGGCGAGCCCGGCGGCGCCGGAGTTGAGCTCGACGGGCAGGCCGCCGGCGAAGTCGAGCGCGCCGAGCCGGTCGTGGATCCAGCCCTGGGAGTCGAACACCCAGTGCGCGGCGGGCGCGTAGACGACCAGCAGCCACAGCGGGACGAACACCAGCCAGCCGCGCATCCGGGCCCGGTCGGCGACCGAGCCGCTGATCAGGGCGACGGTGACCACCGCGAAGCCCATCTGGAAGGTGGCGAAGATGTAGGTGGGGATGGCGCCGCTGAGC
The DNA here is from genome assembly GCF_044750705.1 of Kitasatospora sp. NPDC088783. NCBI lineage: Bacteria > Bacillati > Actinomycetota > Actinomycetes > Kitasatosporales > Streptomycetaceae > Kitasatospora > Kitasatospora sp. NPDC088783. The sequence continues at coordinate 530,142 of NZ_JBIVKJ010000001.1, read as the reverse complement.
GTGTTGATCTCGATGCCGCGGAAGAACGCCAGGTCCAGGGTGCCGATCACCCCGGCCCCGCCGGCGTCCGGCCCGAAGGCCAGGGTGTAGCCGAGCGCCCACCAGACCAGGGTGCCGAAGGCGAGCGCGGCGAAGCTCATCTTCAGCATCATCAGGATGTGCTTGAGCCGGACCATGCCGCCGTAGAAGAACGCCAGGCCGGGCGTCATCAGCAGGACCATGGCGGTGGAGGCCAGCAGCCAGGCCGTGTCGCCGGCGTTGTAGGCCGGCGGCATCGGCGGGGGCGCGGAGAGCACGGGGGTTTACCTCCTGGGACGGGCGGGTCAGGTCTTGCGCAGGGCGGGCGCGGGGGTGCCGGTGAGCAGCAGCCGGACGGCCCGCCAGGCGTCGGCGAGCGCGGCGGCGGTGCGGACGGGGCTGTCCTCCAGCAGGCGCAGCCAGGCGCCGGCGTCCTCGGGCAGGGTGGAGACGCCGTACCGCAGGCCGCGGCCGTCGAGGGCGCGGTGCAGGGTGTCGGCGATCTCGGCGGCGGGGCGCAGGTCGCTGACCACGAACAGGGTGGCGAGGTGGTCGTGCCCGGCGAACACGGCGGGGCCGGTGACGGTGCGCCGGTCGCCGCCGGGGGTGAGCCGCAGGGTGTCGACGGCGAGCGGGGTGCCGTCGGGGCGGACGATCTCCAGGTCGGTGGCGAGCACCCGGTAGTCGTGCCGCTCGTCGCGGGCGAGCCGTCCGGCGGTGATCGTCTCGCCGAGCACCACGGTGGAGCCGGGGGCGGCGGTGACGGTGGTGCGCTGGTAGAACCGGGAGTCGCGGAACGGGATCAGCGGGTCGGGCAGGTACTCCAGGTACGCGCCCGGGGCCGCTTCGAGGTGGACCAGCTGGCTGGCGTAGTCCTGTTCCATCCGGAACACCTTGGTGGCGGCCTGGGTGGTGAGGTGGACCCGGGTGCCGGGGCCGCAGCGGACGTCGATCCGGTAGCGGTCGGCCTGGGTGACGCCGCCGCCGGTGGCCATCAGGTAGACGTGGGCGGCGTCGGGCCGGGCGGGGTCGATCCACAGCGGGCGCATGATCTGGAGCGGGGTCTTCTGGTACCGCTCGACGAGTTCGGTGCGGCCGGCGCGGACGGCGAAGGCCAGGTCGAGGATGCCGACCTTGGCGGGCGAGCCGGGGGCGAGGGTGTCGGGGCGCGCGGCCCAGCCGGCCACCTCCGCGGGGAGGCGGCCGGCGGACCAGTACGCCGCGTCGAGCCGGTCGGCGGCGGTCGCCGCCGTCGGCCGGGGCGGGGCGGTGGCCACGGTCAGATCAGCGCCTTGCGGCGGCTGCCGAGGAACTCGGCGAGCTCCTCCACGCCGGTGCCGTCGAGCGAGTTGGTGAGGATGACCGGCTTGCCGCCGCGGACCTTGTGCGCGTCGGCCTCCATCACCTCGATGTCGGTGCGCACGTACTGGGCGATGTCGATCTTGTTGATGACCAGCAGGTCGGACTCGGTGATGCCCGGACCGCGCTTGCGGGGCATCTTCTCGCCCTCGGCGGTGTCCAGCACGAACACGAACACGTCGGCCAGCACCGGGCTGAAGGTCAGTGTCAGGTTGTCGCCGCCGGACTCGTAGAGCAGCGTGTCCACCTCCGGGAAGCGCTCCAGGAGTTCGGCGCCCGCGGCCAGGTTCATGGTCGGGTCGTCGCGGACGGCGGTGTGCGGGCAGGCGCCGGTCTCCACGCCGACCACCAGCTCGGGGTCCAGGACCCCGGCCAGGGCGCGGCGCACGTGCTGGGCGTCCTCCTGGGTGTAGATGTCGTTGGTGATCACGGCGGGGCGGTGGCCCCGGGCGATCAGCACCGGCACCAGCGCCTCGATCAGCGCGGTCTTGCCGGAGCCGACCGGCCCGCCGATCCCGATCCGCAGGACGTTGTCGTCCACGGGCACTCCTTCTCTGGTGGTTGCTGCTGGTGGTTGCTGCTGGTTTCCTCCGGCGGTCGCCGCCGGTGGCTCAGCTGGCGAACAGGCGCGCCTCGGCCCGCTCGTGGCGGCCGGACATGATGTCGGAGGCGAAGGCGGTCGACCCGAGGTCGGCCTCCGGACGGGCGAGGGCCGCGCGGACGGTCTCCTCGATGACGGGGGCGGCGCCGCGCAGCAGCACCTGGGCCCTGCGGTGGTCGGTCAGCCGCAGCCGCAGCGCCGCCCCGGCGAAGCTGGCGCTGAACGCGAACAGGTCGCTCGCCACGGCCTGTCCGACCGGCACCCCGGCGGCGGCCTGCACCACGCCGGCCGCGACGGCCTGGCAGCCGGGGGCCCGGCGCTCCTCGACCAGCCGCAGGTAGGCGGCGATCGGGGGGCGGTCGAAGACCTCCGCGGCCAGGTCGAGCAGCTGCCGCCCGGTGCGGGTGGCGGCCTGGCGCATCTCACGGCTCAGCTTGCCCGCGTACAGCCGCCGGTCGACCCGGGCGACGGTGTCCGGCTCCCCCGCGGTGGTGGCCCGGTGGGCCAGCGCGAGGGCGGTGGCGTCGCCCGGGCCGACGGCGTGCCGCAGCAGGTCGGCGAGCAGCGCGGGCAGCGTGTCGGGGGTGACGGCCCCGGCCTGGGCGTAGCCCTCCAGGCTGTGCGAGAGGGTGTAGAAGCCGCTGGGGAACGCGGAGTCGGCGAGCTGGAGGCTGACCAGCAGCGCGGACAGCCCCCCGAGCAGCGGCGGCTGCGGCTGCGGCCGTGGCGACGGCTGCTCGGGGGACGGGGGCTCCGGGCGGTCGTCCGGGCTGAGGAACATCCGCTACACCACGAAGTACAGCTGGTTGAGCGGCAGCGACTGGGCGGGCTCGATGGTGGCGACCTCGCCGTCCAGGGTGACCTTGAAGGTCTCCGGGTCGACCTCGACCTTCGGCAGTGCGTTGTTGCGCACCATGTTGTGCTTGCCGATCACCCGGGTGCCGCGCACCGGCAGCACCTTGCGCCGCAGGCCGAGCCGCTCGGGGACGCCCGCGGCGATGCCCGCCTGCGACATGAAGGTGACGTGGGTGGACTGCTGGGCCCGGCCGAACTGGCCGAACATCGGCCGGTAGAGCACCGGTTGGGGGGTGGGCAGCGAGGCGTTCGGGTCGCCCATCTGGGCCCAGGAGATGATCCCGCCCTTGATGATCATCTTGGGCTTGGCGGCGAAGGAGTGGATCGGCCAGAGCACGATGTCGGCGAGCTTGCCGGTCTCCAGCGAGCCGACGTGGTCGGCGATGCCGGTGGCGATGGCCGGGTTGATGGTGACCTTGGCCAGGTAGCGCAGCACCCGCTGGTTGTCGTTGCGGGCGCTGTCGCCCTCCAGCGGGCCGCGCTGGTCCTTGCAGTGGTGCGCGATCTGGAAGGTGCGGGTGACGGACTCGCCGACCCGGCCCATCGCCTGCGAGTCGGAGGAGACCATGCTGATCACGCCGAGGTCGTGCAGCACCGACTCGGCGGCGATGGTCTCGGCCCGCACCCGGGAGTCGGCGAAGGAGACGTCCTCAGGGATGTCGTGGTTCAGGTGGTGGCAGACCATCACCATGTCGAGCAGCTCGTCCACCGAGTTCTTGGTGTACGGCAGCGTCGGGTTGGTGGAGGAGGGCAGCACGTTGGGCTCGCCGGTGACCCGCAGGATGTCGGGGGCGTGGCCGCCGCCCGCGCCCTCGGAGTGGAAGGTGTGGATGGTGCGGCCGTCGAACGCCGAGCGGGTGCTCTCGAAGTAGCCGGACTCGTTCAGGCTGTCGGTGTGGATCGCCACCTGCACGTCGTGCCGGTCGGCGGCGGACAGTGCGGCGTCGATCACCGCCGGGGTGGCGCCCCAGTCCTCGTGCACCTTCAGCGCGCAGACGCCGGCCTCGATCTGCTCGTCCAGCGCGCCGGGCAGGCTGCCGTTGCCCTTGCCCATCAGGCCGATGTTGACCGGCACGTCCTCGCACGCCTCCAGCAGGCGGGCGATGTTGAACGGGCCGGGGGTGCAGGTGGTGCCGTTGGAGCCGTCGGAGGGGCCGGTGCCGCCGCCGATCAGGGTGGTGATGCCGTTGGTCAGCGCCTGCTGGGCCTGCTGCGGGGAGATCAGGTGGACGTGGGTGTCGATCGCGCCGGCGGTGGCGATCAGGTGCTCACCGGAGATCGCCTCGGTGCCGGGGCCGATCACCAGGCTCGGGTGGACGTCGTTCTGGGTCTGCGGGTTGCCGGACTTGCCGATCCCCGCGATGAGCCCGTCCTTGATCCCGATGTCGCACTTGACGATGCCGATCACCGGGTCGATCACCACCACGTTGGTGATCACGGTGTCCAGCGCGCCCTGGGCGGCGGTGGCCTGCGGGTCGGCGCCCATGCCGTCGCGCATGCTCTTGCCGCCGCCGTAGACGATCTCGTCGCCGTACAGGCCCTCGCTGTAGTCCTTCTCCACCTCCACGACCAGGTTGGTGTCGGCGAGTTGGAAGCGGTCGCCGACGGTGGGACCGAACATGTCGGTGTACTGCCGGCGGGTCATGATCGGCATCAGTTGGCGCCCTTCTTCTTGGCGGAGCCCTTGCCCGGGCCCCTGTCGGCGGACTTCCCGGCGGGCTTGTCGCCGGACTTGTCGCCGGACTTGTCGGCGGGCCTGCCCCCGGGCTTCGGCTTGTCCGCCGGCCTGTCGGCGGGCGTCTCGGCGGCGCCCTCGAAGCCGAGTTCCAGGGCCCGGTGGAAGGCCTCGAACCGGGCCCGGGAGGAGACCGTGCTGCCGTTGAGCAGGCCGCTGAACCCGACCAGCCGGCCGGTGCCGCCGTACTCGCACAGCTCGACCTCGCGGGTGCCGCCGGGCTCGATCCGCACCGAGGTGCCGGCCGGGATGTTCAGGTGCATGCCGAGCGTCCGGTCGCGGTCGAACCGCAGTGCCGAGTTGACCTCGAAGAAGTGGTAGTGCGAACCGATCTGGATCGCCCGGTCGCCGGTGTTGACCACCTCGACCTTGACGGTGCGCCGGCCCGCGTTGATCTCGATGTCGCCGTCGCCGTACAGGTACGTGCCGAAACTCACTGGTGACTCCTTGCAGCCGTCAGCGGGGACGAGTGGATGTGCTGCTGCGCCTTCGGGGGCGGCGGGGCGTGGTCGTGGGAGTGGCCCGCCCCGGGCCCGTGGTGCGGATGGTGGTCGTCGTGGCCGTGGCCGCCGTCGGGCCCGTGGGAGTGGCCGCCGTCCGGCCCGTGGCTGTGGGCGGGACCGTGCCGGTCGGCGGCGGCCAGGGCGGCCGCGAGGCCGTCCTCGCCGCTGTCGTGCAGGCGGCGGACGGCGGCGGTGGCCCGGGCGGAGAGCACCGCGGCCAGCGCGGCGGGGCCGAGCAGCGGTCCGGCGTCCAGGACGGTCACCTTGGCGGGGGCCGGCGGCGGGGCGGCGGGCACGAAGGACGCGGGCAGCACCGCGACCTGCCGGGCGCCGAGCAGCACGCAGCGGCGCACGCCCTCGGCCGGGTCGGGGTCGCCGCCCGGCAGCGCGGTCTGCACCAGCCGGTGCCGCCCGTACCGCCGCACCAGGTGGGCGACCCGGTCCAGCTCGGCGTCCTGGTGGGGGTCGCCGCCGGGGGCGGTGAGCAGCAGCGCGGCCTCGGCGGGGACGGCGGAGGCGGCGGCCCGCAGCCAGCCGACCAGGTGCTCGGGGCCGCCGAACGGGTCGGCGACGGCGACGGTGCGGCGCAGGTCGGGCGGCAGGGCGCGGACGGTGCGGGCGGCGTCGGCGATCAGCCCGGGGTCGCGGCCGAGCGTCATCGGGACGACCGCGGTGTCCTGCCGGGCCGGGCGGGCGGCGAGCGCCCGGTAGAGCTCCCGGCCGCTGGTGACCACGGTGGTGTCCGGCCCGGCGAGCTGCCGCAGGGCGGTGCCGTGCCCGGCTTCGTGCCCGCAGACCGCGAGGACGTGGATCCGGGTGCCGGACACCCTCAGCCGCCGATGGGGTCGTGCACGGAGACCAGCTTGGTGCCGTCCACGAAGGAGGCTTCGACCTGGAGCAGCGGCAGCATCTGCCGCACTCCGTCCATGCAGGCGTCGGCGCCGATCACGTGCCGGCCGAGTTCCATGCAGTCGGCGACGGACCTGCCGTCCCGGGCGGCTTCCAGGATGGCTTCGGTGATCAGCGCGACGGCTTCGCTGTAGTTCAGCTTGAGGCCGCGGCCCTGGCGCTTGCGGGCCAGGTCCGCGACCACGTAGACGACCAGCTTGTCGATCTCGCGGGGCGCGAGGTTCATCGGTGGGTGCCTTCCTCGGACGGGACGGGGACGGGGACGGGGACGGGGTGCGGCGGGGTGCTCAGCCGCTGGCGGCGGCCCGCAGCCTGGGCAGCTGCGGGACGGCGGCCAGCAGCACCCAGGTGGTGAGGATGAACGGCCAGGTGAAGGTGTGGCCGTTGAAGGGCTTGAAGAGCGAAGTGACGGCGGCGGTCAGGCCGGTGGACAGGGCCGCGCCGAACAGCGCGTAGCCGGCGTTCCACGGGGTGGCGGCCAGGAAGACCGCGCCGAGCGCGATGCCGACCAGGACGGCGTTGTAGCCGTAGATGCCGGCGGAGACCTGCGCGGTGGGCGCGCCGAGCGCCCAGGCCGTGACGATGCCGGCGACCGAGCCGAGCGCGGCGGCCAGCAGCACCCGGACGCCCGCGCAGGCCAGGCCGACCAGCATGATCAGGCCGACGTACCAGCTGTCCACCAGGAAGACCTGCGAGACGTTGGCGAAGAAGGCGTGCCACAGGTCGGAGAAGGTGATGCCGGTGTCGCCGCTGGTGGGGTCGGCGACGGGGGCGGGCGCGCCGTGCCAGATCCGGGCGAAGGAGGGGGCCCCGAGCACCATCACCCCGGAGACCACGCAGAACGGGGCGGTCAGCGCGGTCAGTCCGTAGGGCCGCAGCAGGGTGGTGAGCGCGGCGGTCAGGACGGTGCACAGCACGCAGCCGACCGCGGCGAGGACGTACGTGGCGGGGTGGTGGCCGAGCGAGGTGATCAGGGCGATGCCGGTGAGGCAGCCCGAGTAGCCCTGGAGGCCGAGCGCGATGGAGCCGCGGTCGACGCCGAACGCGTGGGCGGCGGCGGTGGAGACCAGCGTGCCGAGGGTGGCGAACAGGCCGACCTTCCAGCCGGCCGCCCACAGCCCGGCGAGGATGAACGCCCCGGTGAGCAGCTGCGGTTGCAGGTCGACCTGCCCGACGCCGCGCAGCGAGGCGGCCAGGTAGGCCAGCGGCTCGCGCTCCAGGGCGCTGCGGGAACGCTCCTCGGCTCCGTGCGTCACGTCTCGCTCCCGAATGTCCGCGGACCGGCGGTCTGCGTCAAATACGCTGTTTCGTACCGAACATGACCGCCTGTCACTTCTTATCCCGTTCCGTCCGACCGGCCGGACGGGTCACCCACGTGTTCGCGCTTTTCGCCCGATCGGCCCACGGCGTCCCTCGGAGGAGCCCGATGACCAACCCGTACCTCGACCTGAAGGACCACCCGGGCCGTCCGGCCCGGCCCCCGGGCCACGCCCACTCCGAGCACGCCCCGGGCCAGCAACTGCCGGTGGTCGGGGCGGTGGCGGTGGGCGGGGCGTTCGGCGCAGGGGCCCGCTACGGGGTGGAGCGGCTGTGGCCGACGACGGGCACGGCGTTCCCGTGGCCGATCCTCACCGTCAACGCGGTGGGCTGCCTGGTGATGGGCGCCCTGATGACGGTGCTGGCGGCCCGCTTCCCCCGGCAGAAGCGGCTGGCGGGCGCCCTGCTGGGCACCGGCTTCCTCGGCGGCTTCACCACCTTCTCCCACTACACGGACAACGTGCGGGAGTTGGTTCGCGGCGACGCCTACGGCACCGCCGCGGCCTACCTGCTGCTGACGGTGCTGGCGGCGCTGGCCGGCGTGGTGCTGGGCGTGTTCGCGGCCCGCGCCGCGGTGGGCGTCCCGGCGCACCAGGAGGCGTCCGGTGGTCGCTGACTGGCTGCTCGTCCTGGCCGGCGGCCTACTCGGCGCGCCGACCCGCTACCTGACCGGGGTGGCCGTCAAGTCCCGGGTGCGCAGCCCGTTCCCGTACGGGACGCTGGCCGCCAACGCCGCGGCCTGCCTGCTGCTCGGCTTCCTCTCCGAGGCGGCGCTGCGCGGCCGCCTGGACACCGACGGACTGCTGCTGCTGGGCACGGGTTTCTGCGGGGCGCTGTCGACCTGGTCGACCTTCTCGTACGAGGTCTTCACGCTGGCCTCGACCCGGCGGCTCGCGCTGTCGGGGCTGTACCTGGCGGTCTCGGTGCTGCTCGGCACGGCGCTGTCGTTCGCGGGCGCGGGGGTGGCGGGCGCGGTGTGGTGAGACGGCCCGCCGGGCGTCCGGGGAGGTGGCGGGCGCCCGGCGGCGGTGACGGCGGTCCGGAGCCGGGGGCTCAGGAGCGGTGGCCGGGTTCGAAGCGCATGCCCCGGCGGTCGTAGTAGCGGGTCATGCCGAAGCCGAAGGCCAGGGCCACCACGACGCCCAGCAGCAGCATCAGCCAGCCGCGGACCAGCCCGGCGCCGGCCTGCGCGTCGAAGTACAGGATCGACCGGACGGCGTCGACCATCTGCCGCATCGGCTCGAACACCCCGAGGAAGCGGTAGAAGCCGGGCGAGGCGCTGAGCGGCACGGTCGCGCCGGAGGCGGGCAGGTCGAAGGCGATGAAGACGAACATCGCGATCAACTGCCCGACGTTGCCGAACGCGGCGATGATCGCCAGCACGCCCAGGCCGACCGTGGTGACGGCGCAGTAGGAGTACAGCCACAGCTGCCAGGCGTGCGGGGCCTCCATGCCCAGCACGGCGACCGCGGCGAGCATCACCAGGCTGGCGGAGACCAGCGCGACGGCCGCCGTCATGCCCATCTTGGCCAGCAGGACCTGGGTGCGGCTGATCCGCAGGGTGGGTTCGCGCAGGTGGAAGGGGCCGATCTCGGCGTCCGCGAAGCCCATCGAGACGTCGAGTCCGGCGTGCACGATGTTGGCGGTCATGAAGCCCGCCAGGAGCAGCAGCAGGGTGAAGTAGAACGCGCCGAGGCCGGAGCCGCTGTGCTCGCCGATCGGGTGGCCCACCTCGGTGACCACCTCGACCGGGTCGGTCAGGAACACCTTGGCGGTCTCCGTGGTGGCGGTGGCGGCCAGTTGGCCGCCGATCGCCAGCGAGACCCGGTGCGCGGCCTCCTGGTTGACCTGGCTCGCGATGCCGGAGCCGAGGCTGCCCGTCCCGGGGTTGGTGAGCACCTGGAGCTTCGGGCGGGCGGGGGCGTCGGCGGTGGTCAGCGCGGCCACCGCGCGGGAGAAGTCCTCGGGGACCACCAGGGCCCCGTACACCTTGCCGGAGGAGAGCTGGCGCTGGGCCTCCGCCCGGCTGACCCGCCGCCAGTCGATCTCGCCGGCCGGGGTGCCGGCCGCCACCTGCTCCACGACCTGCGCGCCGAGCGGGCGGGACTGCCCCGGCAGCGGCGGGCCCGCGTCGGAGTCGACCAGGGCGATCGGCATCCGGTGCAGGTGCTTCTGCGGCGTCAGGATGTTGCCCATGTAGAGCAGGGACAGGCCCAGCGCGACCAGGGCGCTGAGCACCACGGGGGTCAGCCAGTTCCGCCGGCGGCCCAGCACCCGCCCGGCGTCGGCCGACCGGTCGGGGGTCTCGGGTGGTGTCCCGGTGCTCGCCATGGTGCTCCGCGCGGTCGTGTGCCACGGCCGGGGCCCGCTGCCGGGGTCCGGCCCCGTGCCCCGACGGGGCACTGGAGTGACAATATGCGCAAAACGGAAATTCTTCGGGGAGCAACGCACGCACCGTCAGTCCTGTCCGCCCCCGGCGCTGCTGACACGACGCCGGGGCGCGGCGGACCGGGACCGGCTGATCGGCTAACCGGCAGACCGGCAGACCGGCAGACCGGCAGACCGGCAGACCGCGTCAACCCTCCCTCCTGTGCCGCCCGGCCGGCGACCTCGGCGCACTGCTCGGCGTACCGCTCGGCGGCCTCCCGGTGCCGTCCCAGCTCGGCCGGCGGGGCCGCGTTCGCGTGCCGGGTCCGCACCGCCCAGGCGGGCGAGGCATCCGCCACCAAGACGCGGCCGATCTCCTCGTCCGCCTCCGGGTGTCGCCCCGCGCGGCGCAGCAGGGTGGCGAGCGCGGTGCGCAGCAGCGCTTCGGCGTCGTGCTTCAGGCCACCCCCGGCCGACCCGGCCCGCAGCTCGCGTCCCGCCTCCGCCGGGCGGTCTTGCGCCTGTAGCGTGCGGCTCACCATGACGGGCGTGCCCGCGGTCTCCGCCGCGCCGGGACCGCACCGCCCAGGCGGGCGAGGCATCCGACACCAAGACGCGGCCGATCTCCTCGCCCACCTCCGGGTGCCGTCCCGCGCGGCGCAGCAGGGTGGCGAGCGCGGTGCGCAGCAGCGCTTCGGCGTCGGATTTCAGGCGGCCACCGCCGGCCCGGCCCGCAGTTCGCGTCCCGCCTCCGCCGGGCGGTCTTGCGCCTGTAGCGTGCGGCTCACCATGACGGGCGTGCCCGCGGTCTCCGCCACGCCGGGACCGCACCGCCCGGGTCGGCGGCCTGCCGGGCCAAGCGCTCGGCCTCCGCGAACCCGCCGCCCGCCGCGGCCCGGTGGACCTCGTCCAGCAGATCGGCGACCCGCGAACAGCCTCGCCCCCGCCCTCCCCGCAGCCTCCACGAACCCGCCGCCCGCCTCGGCCCGGTGAACCTCGTCCAGCAGATCGGCGACCCGCTGGAGCCTGCGGCCCGCGAACAGCCTCGTCCTCACCCTCCCCTTCGACCGGCGGTGGTCGTGGCGGGGCAGCTCAGTCGGTGGTGCGGCGGCCCAGGTAGGTGATCGGGCCCGGGTCGGGGACGGGGATGGGGTGGAAGCCGAGGCGGTCGTAGAAGGGGCGGGCGGCGGTGTTGGCGGTGACCATGCCGAGGTGGACCCGCGGGACGTCCTTGGCGGCCAGCGCGGCCAGCAGGGTGTGGATCAACTCCCGTCCGTAGCCGGCCCGCTGGTGGCTGGGCAGCAGGTCGATGTGCAGGTGGGCGGGGTAGTCGGCGAGTTCGGGCAGCACCATCCGCTCGGGGGTGTGCATCAGGTCGATCATCGTCTCGCTGGGGGTGGCCGGGGTGCCGGTCGGCGGCGGGTAGCGGTCGGCGAGGGTGGGCAGCCACTCGTTACGGAAGCGGTGGACGAAGGTGGGGGTGTCCGCGGTCGCCACCACGTACCCGACCGCGCGCTCGCCGTCGTCCAGCACGAAGGACAGGTCCGGTTCGAGCTCGGCGTACGGGGCGGCGAAGATGTTCGGCAGCAGGTCGAGGTCGGGGTAGGTCTGCCGGGAGTCGCCGCCGAGCTCGCCGGTGCGCACGCAGACGTCGAACAGGGCGGCCCGGTCGGTGGGCCGGTAGGGCCGGACGACGGCCCGGGGCGAGTGGTCGTTCATCGGGTCATCCTCGCCGCCCGTCCCCGGTTCGTACAGCGGTTTGACGGCCGGTCAGACCGCCATCGCCAGCATCAGCGGCGTCGCCCGGACGGCCAGCAGCTCGGCGGCCTCGCGCAGCCGGTGCGCCTGGGCGACCGGCAGCGAGGTGGCCAGGCAGCCGACGGTGCTCCCGGCGACGATCGGGACGGCCGCGCAGACCGTGTCCATCGAGTACTCCTGGAGGTCCAGCACCGGGACGGTGGCGGGCTGCCGGTCGAGCCGGTGCAGCAGCCGGTCGGTCTCGGTGATGGTGCGCGCGGTCAGCCGGGCGGCCGGGTGCCGGGCCAGGTGGTCGAGCCGGGCGTCGTGGTCGAGTTGCGCGAGCAGGCACTTGCCGATCGCGGAGGCGTGCGCGGTGGCCCGGAAGTCCGCCCACTCGTGCACCGCCGGGGCGTCCTCGGCGGCGCTCACCGCCTCCACCGAGAGTTCGCCGTCGTGGTAGCGGCTGAAGTAGACGGCCGCGCCCAGCTCCTCGCGCAGTTCCTCCAGCCGGTGGTGCAGCCGGGCCCGCACCATCGGTTCCCGGTGCTGGGTGCCCAGCAGGGTGAACGCCCCGCCCAGCGCCCAGCCGCCGTCCAGCCCGACCAGGTACCCCTCGGTCTCCAACTCCTCGGCCAGCGGCCGCAGTTGCTCCTCCGGGACGGACAGCTCCCGGGCCAGCTCGGCCAGCGTCGCGCCGGCCGGGCGGCGGTCGACCGCCTCCAGCAGTCGCAGCGCCCGGCGCAGCACCCCGAACGGCCCGCTCCCGCCCCCGCCCGGCCCGAGCAACCCGTCACGCCGGCCCCTGCGCACCGTCGACATGGCTCCGCCCCTCCCCGCCGGTCCCGCCTTCCGCCCAGCGTAGCCAGCGCACCGCCCGCGCACCGTCCCCTCACCGGATATTCGCCCCCACGGAGGGCCGCCCCCTTGACACGCATATGCCGGACCGGCCCCGGCGCACGCACGCCGGGGCCGGTCCTCCCGGGACGCCGGGTCAGTCCTCCTGGGCCGCGCGGAGGGCGGCGACGGCCGCGGCGAGGCGGCTGCCGTAGTCCGGGTCGGCGGCGTGGAAGTGGGCGAGGTTCTTCTCGACCACGTCGTCCCGGCCGACCTGGGCGAGCGAGCCGGCCAGGTTGGCGATCAGGCGGGACTTCTCGTCCGCCGTCATCAGCCGGTAGAGCTCGCCGGCCTGGAAGAAGTCGTCGTCCTTGCTGTGGGCGGGGGTGGTGTGGGTGCCGGTGTGGCCGGAGAGCGGCTGCGGGGCGTGCAGCGGCTCGTCGGTCTGGGCGGGGCCGCCGTACGAGTTGGGCTCGTAGTTCCTGTTCCGGCCGTTCGGGTTCAGCGCGGCGTACCCGTCCTGCCCGTAGTTGGCCGCCCCGGTCGCCCGCGGGGCGTTGACCGGCAGCTGGGTGTGGTTGACGCCGAGCCGGTATCGCTGGGCGTCGGCGTAGGCGAACAGCCGCCCCTGGAGCATCCGGTCGGGCGACGGGCCGATGCCGGGCACGAAGTTGTTCGGCGAGAACGCGGCCTGCTCGACCTCGGCGAACACGTTCTCCGGGTTCCGGTTCAGCACCAGCCGGCCGACCCTGACCAGCGGGTAGTCCGCGTGCGGCCACACCTTGGTGACGTCGAACGGGTTGAACCGGTAGTCGGCGGCGTCCTCCACCGGCATCAGCTGCACGTACAGCGTCCAGGACGGGAACACCCCGCGCTCGATCGCCTGGCGCAGGTCCCGCTGGTGGCTGTCGGCGTCCCCGCCGGCGGTCTGCGCGGCCTGCTCGGCGTCCAGCGAGCGGATGCCCTGGTTGGTCTTGAAGTGGTACTTCACCCAGTGCGCCCGGCCCTCGGCGTCGACCCACTGGTAGGTGTGCGAGCCGAAGCCGTTCATGTGCCGGTACGAGGCCGGGATGCCGCGGTCGCCGAACAGCCAGGTGATCTGGTGGGTGGAGGCCGGGGAGTGCGCCCAGAAGTCCCAGACGTTGTCGGGCTCCTGGACGCCGGTGTACGGGTCGCGCTTCTGCGAGTGGATGAAGTCCGGGAACTTCAGCGGGTCCTTGATGAAGAACACCGGGGTGTTGTTGCCGACCAGGTCGTAGTTGCCCTGCTCGGTGTAGAACTTGACGGCGAAGCCGCGCGGGTCGCGCACCGCGTCGGTGGAGCCCAGCGCGCCCGCGACGGTCGAGAAGCGCAGGAACAGCTCGGTGCGCTTGCCGACCGCCGAGAGGAAGGCGGCCCTGGTGTACCGCGAGACGTCGTCGGTCACCTCGAAGTACCCGTACGCGCCCGACCCGCGGGCGTGCACCACCCGCTCCGGGATGCGCTCCCGGTTGAACCGGGCCAGCTTCTCCAGCAGGTGCTGGTCCTGGAGCAGCAGCGGGCCGTACTCGCCCGCCGAAGCGCTGTTCTGGTTGTCGGCGACGGGCGCGCCGGACTCGGTGGTGAGGGTTCTGGGCATGGTGATCCTTCGGGCGTGTGGAGGAGGGACTCTGCGGCGGGCGGGCCCGGACCCCGGGGGGCGCGCCCCCGGGCTCAGCTCTCGTGGAGCGGGCGGATGGCCGTCGCGTCGGTGAGGGGCCGGGCCTCGGCGAGGTCCGCGGGGAGGCCGGCCGCGGCGAGGGCTTCGCGGGCCTCGCGGAGCGGGAGCGCGTTGAACCAGCGCAGGGCCAGCGCGTCCTGGCCGGCGGGGGTGAGGCGGCCGGTGAGGCGCAGGCGGGCGAGGCCGCCGTCGGGGTAGACGTTGATCCGGACGTGGGTGACGGGGGTGCCCGCGGGGAGGCGGTAGCGGTGGCGGGTGTCGGGCTGCAGGCGGGTGCGCGGCAGCAGGACGGTCTCGGTCTCGCCGTCGGTGCCGACGAGTTCGGCCCAGCCGGGGGCGTTGGCGACGAAGCAGGAGGTGTCCACCTCCGCCGCCAGCACCTCGCCGCCCCCGGCCAGGGCCACTCGCACCCAGTCGTTGGCCTTGTCGCGCCGACGCCGGGTCTCCCAGCCGTCGCCCATGACGGTGGCTCGGCCGGGAGCGTTCAGGTTGTGCGGGGAGGAGAAGTAGCGGTCGGAGGCGGCCTCGGCGACGCCGCCGTGCTCCTGGGCGGCGAGGTCGAAGGTGAGGCCGGCCAGCTCGCGCGGGTCGGGCAGCACCTCGCCGTGCACCCGCAGGCGGGCGACGCCGCCGTCCGGCCAGATGTTCAGGCGGACGTGGGTCCAGCGGGTCGGGTCGTCGACCGGGAACCGGTGCGCGGTGTCGCCCTTGAGCGCGGTGCGCGGGACGAGGTCGGTCCACTCGGCGGCGGCCAGCTCCTCGGGCGAGGGGTGGCCGGGGACGGACGCGGCCTGCACGGAGGCGGTCTCGGGGTAGTTGCCGGTGAAGTGGGCGGTGTCGACGACCACGCCGCGGATCCGGCCCGCGGCGCCGAGCCGGACGACCGCCCAGTCGTGGTCGTCCTCGGTGGGGTGCGGCTGCTCGGCGCTGGCGCCGCGGCGGCGGCGGGACTCCCAGCCGTCCATGATCTGGCCCTTGTGGCCGAAGGTGTGCGGGCGGAACTCGGCGGGCTTGGCGACCAGCAGGTTCTCGGCGTCCGCGAAGGTGTCCTCGTTGGTGGCGACCACGCCCGCGCCGAGCAGCCGGGAGGCCAGGTCGACCAGCTCGGTGAAGGGCGCGTCCGGGGTCAGGTCAGTACTCAACTGGTGCTCCTTCGTTCGGCGTTCGGGGTCGGGTGAGCTGTCGGCCGTGCGGGGCGCCGTCGGGGTCGACGGGTCGTCCGCGCAGCCAGGTGTGCCGGACCAGCCCGGTGAGGGTGCGGCCCGCGTACGGGGTGACCGGGTTCTTGTGGTGGAGGCGCTCGGCGCGGACGGTCAGTTCGCCGTCCGGGTCGAAGGCCACCAGGTCGGCGTCGTACCCGGGCGCGATGGCGCCCTTGGTGCCGGTCAGGCCGACCAAGGCGGCGGGTCCGGCGGACATCCAGCGGACCACGTCCGCCAGGGTGTGGCCGCGCCGGCGGGCCTCGGTCCAGACGGCGGGCAGGCCCAGTTGCAGGGAGGCGATGCCGCCCCAGGCGGCGGCGAAGTCGCCGCTGCCGCCGTGCCGCCGGAGGAGTTTGAGGTCGGGGGTGGAGGGCGAGTGGTCGGAGACCACGGCGGTGAACTCGCCGTCGGCGAGGGCCTGCCAGAGCAGGTCGCGGTTGGACTCGTCGCGGATCGGCGGGCAGCACTTGAAGGCGGTGTCCCCGTCGGGGACCTCCTCGGCGGCCAGGGTCAGGTAGTGCGGGCAGGTCTCGGCGGTGACCTGGACGCCGTCCGCGCGGGCCCGGCGCAGCAGCGGCAGGACGGCGGCGGAGGAGACGTGCAGGACGTGCACCCGGGCGCCGGTGCGGCGGGCGGCGGCCAGCAGGGCGGCGACCGCGGCGGCCTCGGCGCCGTCCGGGCGGGAGGCCAGGAAGTCCCGGTAGTGGGCGCCGGGCACCTGGGGGGCGGCGTCCAGTACGGCCGGGTCCTCGGCGTGGATGATCGCCAGCGCGCCGAGCCGGGCCTGTTCGGCCAGCGCGGACTCCAGGTCGGCGGGGGTGGCCAGGTGCGGGAACTCCTCCACCCCGGACGGGGCGAGGAAGGACTTGAAGCCGAACACCCCTTCTCGGTGCAGGAGTTCGAGTTCGCCGGTGTTGCCGGGGACGGCCCCGCCCCAGAAGCCCAGGTCGACCCAGGTCTGGCCCTCGGCGGTCTTCCGCTTGGCGGCCAGGCCCCGGACGGTGGTGGTCGGCGGGATCGAGTTGAGCGGCATGTCGACGATCGTGGTGACCCCGCCGGCCGCGGCGGCCCTGGTCGCGGAGGCGAAGCCCTCCCAGTCGGTGCGGCCGGGTTCGTTGACGTGCACGTGGGTGTCGACCAGGCCGGGCAGCAGGGCGGTGGCGCCCAGGTCGGTGAGCGGCCGGCCGTCGGCGGGCAGGGTGCCGTGCGGGGCGACCCGCTCGATCCGCCCGGCCCGCACCAGCACGTCGGCGGGGCGTTCGCCGTCCGGCAGGACCACCCGCCGGGAGCGGATCACCGCGGCGTCGATGGGCATGAGGGGACCTCCGAGCGTCGTGAGGGCGAGGGTGGGTCGAAGGAGTGCTGGGAGCCTAGGCTCGCCTTCAACAAAACGTCAATGTGTGAACGTACGAGAGTGCGACGGTCCGTCAGCGCAGCAGCGCGGCCGCCAGCCGCTCCCCCGCGAGCTCCGCGAGCTCGCCCGCCCGGGCCATCGACTCCGCCGGACCGCCCGCCAGCTCGGCCAGCGCCAGCGCCTCGACGAAGCCCGCCGCCCGCCACTCCCGCTCGGCGAGCTCCAGCCGCCCGGCCACCGCCGCCACCGGCACCCCGGCCCGGGCCGCCGCCGCGGCCACCCCCGCCGGGGCCTTGCCGTGCAGGGTCTGCGCGTCCAGGCAGCCCTCGCCGGTCACCACCAGGCGCGCCCCGCGCACCGCCCGCTCGAAGCCCAGCAGCTCCAGCAGCAGCTCGATGCCCGGGCGCATCGTCGCCCCCAGCAGCGCCAGCGCGGCGAAACCCACCCCGCCGGCCGCGCCCGCGCCCGGCGCGTCCCGGACCTCACGGCCCGTCAGCCCGGCGACCGCGTCCGCCCAGCGGGTCAGCCCCTCCTCCAGCACCACCAGGTCGGCGGCGTCCGCGCCCTTCTGCGGGCCGTACACGGCCGCCGCCCCGCGCGGGCCCAGCAGCGGGTTGTCCACGTCGCACGCGACGACCACCTCCACCCCGCGCAGCCCGTCCGCGAGCGGGCCCGGCTCCACCCGCGCCAGCCGCCGCAGGGCGGCCCCGCCGGGCGGCAGCGGCGCGCCGTCGGCGTCGTACAGCTCGACGCCCAGCGCCTGCGCCAGGCCCGCGCCGCCGTCGGTGCAGGCGCTCCCCCCGAGGCCCAGCACCACCCGGGTCGCCCCGAGCGAGACCGCCTTCGCGACCAGCTGCCCGACCCCGTACGAGCCGGCGGCCAGCGGCGCCGTCCGGCCGCCGGGCAGCCGGGCCAGCCCGGACGCCTGCGCCAGCTCGACCACCGCGGTCTCCCCCTTCACCGCCAGCCCCGCGACCACCGGCAGGCCGGTCGGCCCGGCGACCTTCACCTCCACCCGGGAGAACCCGGCCGCGAGCGCCGCCGCCAGCGTCCCCTCCCCGCCGTCGGCCACCGGCAGCTCGCGCACCTCCACCCCGGGCACCGCCCGCCGGATGCCGGCCGCGATCCGCGCGGCGACCTCGGCGCCCTCCAGCGACCCCTTGAACTTGTCGGGGGCGACGACCACATGACCTCGCACGGCACCGGGCCTTTCTGCAGAAACGAGCGGGCGGAACGGGGCCGGGAGGGCGGCGGGGGTCCGGACCCCCGGACGCGCGCCACCCGGCTGCCCGAGAGTCTCCCTCCCCGCCGTCCTCCCGTGCGGGAGGCTCCCCTCGGCGGGGAGGGGTTCGTGCCCCCCGGCGGCGCGGGCGCGGGCGGACAGGTGCGCGCCGCCGGGGGAGTCCGGTTGCTTCCCTTACTTGACCTCGCGGCCGGAGAGCCGCTCGACGCCGCGCAGCAGCGCGGAGTGGTCGAGCGAGCCGTCGCCGTTGGCCCGGGCGGAGGCGACCAGTTGGGCGGCGACCGCGCCGAGCGGGAGCGCGGCGCCGACGGCGCGGGCCGCGTCGGTGACGATGCCCATGTCCTTGTGGTGCAGGTCGATCCGGAAGCCGGGGGCGAACTCGCGGGCGAGCATGTTGCCCTTCTTGCGGTTCAGCACGGTGGAGCCGGCCAGTCCGCCGCCGAGCACGTCGAGGGCGGCGGCGAGGTCGACGCCCGCGTTCTCCAGGAAGACCACGGCCTCGGCCAGCACCTGGATGTTGACGGCGACGATCAGCTGGTTGGCGGCCTTGACGGTCTGCCCGGCGCCGGCCGGGCCGACGTGCACGACGGTGGTGCCGAGCGCGTCGAACAGCGGCTTCGCCTCGGCGAAGTCGGCCGCCGCGCCGCCGACCATGATGGAGAGCACCGCCTCGACGGCGCCGGCCTCGCCGCCGGAGACGGGGGCGTCCAGGGTGCGGACGCCGCGGGCCTTCGCGGCGGCCTCGACCTTGATCGAGGTCTGCGGGGTGATGCTGGACATGTCGATGACCAGGGCGCCGTCCCGGGCGTGCTCCAGGACGCCGCCCTCGCCCAGGATCACCTGCTCGACCTGCGGGTCGGCGGGCACCATGGTGATGACGACCTCGGCGTCGGCGACGGCCTCGGCGATCGAGGCGGCGCCGTGGCCGCCGGCCGCGACCAGGGCGTCGACGGGCTCCCGGGTGAGGTTGTAGCCGGTGACGTGGTGGCCGGCCCCGACCAGGTTGACGGCCATGGGCTTGCCCATGATGCCGAGGCCGATGAAGGCGATCTTGCGGCTCATCGCGTGCGGGTCCTTACGTGAGTGTCTTGAGGGGAGAGTTCAGCGCGCGGCGCGCAGTTCGCGCGGCAGCCAGTCGAAGCTCTCGGCGCTGACGCCGCCGGCCGGGCGGTACTCCAGGCCGACGCGGCCGCGGTAGCCGGCGGCGGTGAGGCGGGCGAACAGGTCCTCGAAGTCGAGGTCGCCGGTGCCGGGTTCGTTGCGGCCGGGGGTGTCGGCGATCTGCACGTGGCCGATCCGGTCGGCGTGCGCCCCGATGACGGCGCCCGGGTCCTCGCCGTTGCGGGCGAGGTGGTAGAGGTCGCAGAGGAACTTCGCGTTGCCGAGCCCGGTGGCGGCGTTGACCCGGTCGACCACGTCGACCGCGGCGGCGGCGGTGACCAGCGGGTAGTCGGGGGACTCGGCCCGGTTGAGCGTCTCGACCAGCAGGACCGCGCCGATCGAGTGGGCGGCCCGGGCGGCGAGGGCGAGGTTCTCCAGGGCGAGGGCGTCCTGCTCGGCGGGGTCGGTGCCGGGGACGCGGTTGCCGTAGAGGGCGTTCAGCGCGCCGGTGCCCAGGCGGGCGGCGAGGGCGGTGGCGACCGGGACGTTCGCCCGGAAGCGCTCGCTCTCGGCGGGGAGGGAGAGCGTGCCGCGGGCGCCGCGGACCAGGTCGTCGAGGAGGTTGAGGCCGGTCAGTTCGACCCCGGCGTCCTCGAACGCGGCGACCAGCGCGCCGGTCTCCTCCGCCCCGGGGGCGGGCTCCTCGCCGAAGGGCCACCAGAGTTCGGCGGCGGTGAAGCCGGCCGCCGCGGCGGCCGCGGGCCGCTCCAGCAGGGGCAGTTCGCCGAACAGGATGGACAGGTTGACCGTGAAGCGGTGCTGGGCGGCAGCGGTCACGTCGTTCACCTCTCGCTCTCTCGCCGTGCAACTTCCACGATCCGGAAGCTGAATTCTGCTTGACGGAAGCTTCTCCGCCGCCGCCCGGAACTGTCAAGGACGCCGCAACATTTTGTTGAAGCTGCCCGGGCCGCCGGCCGTCCGCCCGCGCACACCTGTCCGATCGTCCGGACCGGCCGGATCGATAAGGTGGGCGGGTGCGATTGATGGTGGAGTTCACGACAGAGCCGTTCGACCTGGACGGGTTCCCCGAGCACGCCAGGGCCGCGCGCCGGGTGGTGGACGAGGCGGGACTCGCCGTCTCGGTCGGACCGTTCGGCACCAGCGCCGAGGGCGACGCCGAGCCGGCCCTGGCCGCCGTCACCCGCCTGCTGCGGGAGACCCTGGCGGCCGGGGCGAGCCGGATCTCGGTCCAGGTCAGCGTGCTGGACGAGGAGCCCGGCGCCCCGGGGACAGCCGGTCCGGAAGGATCCGAAGGAGGGGATAAGCAGTGAGCGACGCCCTGAAGCACCCGCTCGCCGCCGCCCTGGAACCCCTGCTGGCCGCCGTCGGCGCGACCGCGATCGAGCCGGCCGAGGCCCGCGCGGAGGACGTCGTCCTGGAGTGGGACGGCGCCCCGGCCGTGGCCGTGCGGCTGCCGCACCTGAGCAGCGCGCTGGACCGGCTGCTGGCGGAGACGGCCCGGCAGTTCGACGGCCGGCCGCTGGCCGAGCTGGACCGCGCCGAGAAGCAGCGGGTGGTCGCGCTGCTGGAGGAGCGCGGCGCGTTCACCGTCCGCCACGGGGTGGAGACGGTCGCGTCGGCGCTCGGCGTCAGCCGGTTCACGGTGTACAACTACCTGAACCGGCAGGAGAAGTCCTGACCCCGCCGGAGCCCGGCCCCGGGGATTTGGCGGATCGCACACGGCGCCGGGTCGCGGACCCGGCGCCGTGCGCCGTCCCCACAAACAGTTCAACAAAGTGTTGACGGCCTGTTGCGGCCGATCTAGCTTGTGCGGGTGGCACCAACCCTCAGGAGGTCCACCGTGACCCAGCCACCCCCTGCCCTCTCCGCCCTGGCCGCCACCGACGCGGCCGGACTGCGGGAGCTCCTGCTGGAGGTCTGCTCCAGCCCCGCCTGGGCCGCCGCCGTCGCGGCGACCCGCCCCTGGCACGACCGCGCGGAGCTGTCCGCCGCCAACGCGGCGGCGACGGCGGGGCTCTCCGCGGCCGACCTGCGCGACGCGATGGCCGGCCACGCCCGGATCGGCACCCCGAAGCCGGGGGACGCCGTCTCCGAGCGCGAGCAGGCCGGCGTCCGGGGCGCCGACCCGTCCGTCCTGGCCGAACTGCGCGCGGCCAACACCGCCTACGAGGCGAAGTTCGGCCACGTGTTCCTGGTCTGCGCGACCGGGCGCACCGCGGACGGCATGCTCGCCGCGCTGCGCGCGCGCTACCCGAACGACCCCGCCACCGAGGCGGAGACCGTCCGGGAGGAGCTGCGGAAGATCAACGAGATCCGCATCGACCGCCTGCTTGACGCGCCCCGGTGAACCGACGGACAGTCACTCCCTGCCATCCAGTGAGGTCTTCCCCATCATGACCGGCATCTCCACGCACGTGCTCGACACCAGCCTCGGCCGCCCGGCCGCGGGCGTACCGGTCGAGCTGGCACTGCACACCGAGGGTGGCTGGCAGGTGCTCGGCACCTCCGCCACGGACTCCGACGGCCGGGTCAAGGACCTGCCGGCCGCGGAGGCGGGCTCGGTCGTCCGGCTGCTGTTCGACACCGCCGCGTACTACGCGGGGTCGGCCGGGCGGCCGTTCTTCCCCGAGGTCTCGATCGTCTTCACGGTCGCGCCCGCGCAGCACCACTACCACGTGCCGTTGCTGCTCAACCCGTTCGGCTACTCGGTCTACCGCGGAAGCTAGGTAGGCCGCCCGGAACCCTAGGAGCCACGTCATGGCCCACGTGCTCGGCCAGAACCAGTACGGCAAGGCGGAGAACCGCATCGTCCGGGTCTCCCGCGATTCCACCCGCCACGAGATCAAGGACCTGAACGTCTCGGTCTCGCTGCGCGGCGAGTTCGACGACGTGCACCTCACCGGCTCGAACGCCAACTGCCTGCCCACCGACACCACCAAGAACACCGTGTACGCCTACGCCAAGGAGCACGGCATCGAGTCCGCCGAGGGCTTCGCCGTCCTGCTGGCCCGGCACTTCGTGGACGACACCGAGCGCGGTGTGGTCCACAGCGCCCGGATCCGGGTCGAGGAGTACGCCTGGGAGCGGATCAGGACCCCCGACTCCTCCTCCCGGTTCATCGGCTCCGAGGAGGTCGGCCACTCCTTCGTCCGCAAGGGCCAGGAGGTGCGCACCACCGAGGTGGTGTACGACGGCGACCGGTTCCGGGTGGTCTCCGGACTCAAGGACCTGGTGGTGATGAACACCACCAACTCCGAGTTCTGGGGCTACATCAAGGACAGGTACACCACCCTCCAGGAGGCGTACGACCGCATCCTGGCCACCCAGGTGACGGCCCGTTGGGCGTTCGGCTTCCACGGCCGCGACGGCCAGCCGGAGCCGAACTGGAACCGCTCGTACCAGCAGGTGCGCCGCCACCTGCTGGAGGCGTTCGCCGAGACCTACTCCTACTCGCTGCAGCAGACCCTGCACGCGATGGGCACCCGGGTGCTGAACAACCGCGCCGAGGTGGACGAGGTCCGCCTGGAGCTGCCGAACAAGCACCACTTCCTGGTCGACCTGGAACCGTTCGGACTGAAGAACGAGAACGAGGTCTACTTCGCCGCCGACCGGATGTACGGCCTGATCGAGGGCACCGTGCACCGCGAGGGCGTCACCCCGGTGATCCCGGTCGCGTAACGCGCCCGACGCCCCGACCGCGGCACTCCGCACCGCCGTACGCCGCAGTACCGCGCTTCCGCTCCCTCCCCCACACCGTTCGGAGACCGTGCCCGCCCTCACGGCGGCAGTCCCGGGGGCCGGAGAGCGCCCCGGAGGGACCCTGCACCGTCGTCCCGTCCTCCGGCCGATCCACCCACCCTCTCCAGCGCCCGGGTTGCGCCGAGAGCCAGGGACAGCAAAGGGGCTCTTCCATGGCACTCCGCACCACCCCCACCACCGACGACGGTTCCACCCCCACCCACCCGGTCGACGAGGTGCTCTCCCCGGCGAAGCTGTTCGGCACCGGGCTCCAGCACGTCGCCGCGATGTACGCCGGCGTGGTCGCTCCACCCCTGATCGTGGGCGCGGGCGTCGGGCTGAGCCCCGGCGAACTCGCCCTGCTGATATCGGCCAGCCTGTTCACCGCCGGGCTGGCCACCCTGCTCCAGACCCTGGGCGTCTGGCGGATCGGGGCCCGGCTCCCGTTCGTCAACGGCGTCTCGTTCGCCGGCGTCGCCCCGATGCTGGCGATCGCCAAGGAGCACGGCCCGCAGGACGCCCTCCCGGTGGTCTTCGGGGCGGTGATCGTCGCGGGGGTCCTGTGCTTCCTCGCGGCGCCGTACTTCTGCCGGCTCGTCAGGTTCTTCCCGGCGGTCGTGCAGGGCACCGTGATCACCCTGATCGGGGTGTCGCTGCTGCCGGTGGCGGTCAACTGGGCGCGCGGCGGCTCGCCGGGCGCGCCCGGCTACGGCTCGGCGAAGGCGGTCGGCCTGGCCGCGTTCACGCTGGCCGCGGTGGTGCTGGGCAACCGGCTGCTGCGCGGCTTCTGGCAGCAGATGTCGCTGCTGATCGGCCTGGCGGTCGGCACCGCCGCGGCCTTCCCGCTCGGCCTGGCCGACTTCTCGGCCGTCGGCGACGCCCGGGTGTTCGCGCTGCCCTCGCCGTTCCACTTCGGCGGGCCGCGGTTCGACGCCGCGGCGATCGTGTCGATGTGCATCGTCATGGTGGTCGCGATGACCGAGTCCACCGCCGACATGCTGGCGCTGGGCCGGATCGTCGACCGCGAGGCCGACGAGCCGACCCTGGCGGCCGGGCTGCGCGCCGACGGCCTGGCCACCGCGGTCAGCCCGGTGTTCAACGGCTTCGCGTGCAGCGCGTTCGCCCAGAACATCGGACTGGTGGCGCTCACCAAGGTGCGCAGCCGGTACGTGGTCGCGGCCGGCGGCGGCATCCTGGTGCTGCTCGGACTGTTCCCGGTGCTCGGCTCGCTGGTGTCGCTGGTGCCGCAGCCGGTGCTCGGCGGCGCGGGGATCGTGCTGTTCGGCACGGTCGCGGCGTCCGGCATCCGCACCCTCGCGGAGGCCGGGATGGAGTCGACCTCGCACACCATCCTGGTGTCGGTCTCGCTCGGGGTGGGGATCGTCCCGATCGCCGTGCCGACCTTCTACGACGGGTTCCCGGAGGCCGTCCGCACCCTGATGCACTCGGGCATCTCGGCCGGCTGCCTGGCCGCGGTGCTGCTCAACCTGCTGTTCCACCACGTCGGCTCCGCCGGCCGTTCCCTCCAAGGAGTCCCCCCATGGCAGTCCAGCCCCCCGCCGCCGACCGGCGGATCGTGATCGAGAACGTCGCGATCGCCACCGTCGACGCGCACGACACCGAGTACGCCCGCGGCCACGTGGTCCTGCTCGGCAACACCATCGAGTCGGTCGGGGACGGGCCCGCGCCCGCCTGGCTGGACAACGTGGCGCGGCGGATCGACGGCGAGGGGCACCTGCTCACCCCCGGGCTGGTCAACACGCACCACCACTTCTACCAGTGGATCACCCGCGGGCTGGCGCAGGACAGCATCCTGTTCGACTGGCTGGTGGCGCTGTACCCGACCTGGGCCCGGATCGACGAGGACCTGGTGCACGCCGCCACCCAGGGCTCGGCCGCCGCGCTGCTCAAGTCGGGCTGCACCACCGCCTCCGACCACCACTACGTCTTCCCGCGCGGCGGCGGCGACGTGCTGGGCGCCTCGGTGGCGGGCGTGCAGGAGCTGGGCCTGCGGTTCACCGCGCTGCGCGGCTCGATGGACCGCGGCCAGAAGGACGGCGGGCTGCCGCCGGACCACGCGGTGGAGGACACCGACGAGATCCTCGCCGCCTCCGAGTCCGCCGTCGACAAGTGGCACGACGCCTCGTTCGGCTCGATGCTGCGGGTCGCCATCGCGCCCTGCTCGCCGTTCTCGGTCTCCACCGAACTGATGCGGCAGTCGGCCGAGTTGGCCCGCCGCAAGGGGGTGCGGCTGCACACCCACGGCTCGGAGACCGCCGAGGAGGAGGAGTTCTGCCGGCAGCTGTTCGGGATGGGCCCGACGGACTACTTCGAGTCGACGGGCTGGCTGGGCGAGGACGTGTGGATGGCGCACTGCGTCCACATGAACGACTCCGACATCGCCAAGTTCGCCGAGACCGGCACCGGCGTCGCGCACTGCCCGTCCTCCAACGCCCGGCTGGCCGCCGGGATCGCCCGCGTCCCCGACATGCTGAGGGCGGGCGTGCCGGTCGGCCTGGGCGTGGACGGCACCGCCTCCAACGAGTCCGGCGAGCTGGGCACCGAACTGCGCAACGCGCTGCTGATCAACCGGTTGCACGGCCGCCCCGACGCGCTGACGGTGCGCCAGGCGCTGCGCCTGGGCACCATGGGCGGCGCCCGGGTGCTGGGGCGGCAGGCCGAGATCGGCTCGATCGAGGCCGGCAAGCTCGCCGACCTCGCGCTCTGGAAGGTCGACGGGGTGTTGCACTCCTCGATCGCCGACCCGGTCGCCGCGCTCGTCCTCGGGGCGCTCCCGCCGCTGACCGCGCTGTTCGTGAACGGCAACCCGGTGGTCGAGAACGGCCGCCTGACCACCGCCGACGAGGACCGGATCGCCCTCACCGCCGCCCGCGCCGCCCGCGACCTGGCCGCCCGCGGCTGACGCCCCACCGAGCTCCGGGGGCCGGCCGCCAGGGACGACGGCCGGCTCCCGGACCCGCGGCCCCGGACCCACGGCGAAGGGTCCGGGGCCGCTCCACGCCGCCGTCCGTACCGCTGGCCGTCCGGGCCGCTCGCCGTCAACGCCGCCGTCCGGGCCGCTGCCCGGTAGCCTCCGGGCGGGGCGGCCCGCAGGGACGCGAGCGGCCGGGAGCACCCGGCCACCGGCTGACGGCCCGTCACCTCCCAGCCCTGCCGCCCCTACCGGTCCTACCGGTCCTGCCGCTCCTGCCGCTCCCACGGCCAGGCGGCGTGCTGCCCGGCCTCCAGCAGGGGGATCAGGCGGAACGCGGCGTCGGTCAGGCCGCCGAAGGTGTGGCGGCCGCCGGTGCCGGAGGGGGCGTGGCCGGTGCGGTAGCCGGCCAGGTTCCAGGTGTAACAGGGGACGTGCGCCGGGACGGACTCCAGCGGGTCGCGGACCCGGCCGCCGTACGCCTGCTCGTCGGTGACGATCACCACCCGGTCGTGGCCCCGGTAGTGGGCCCGGACGGCGGCGGCGGTGTCGGTGCCGCCGCGGTTGCCGAAGCGGTCGACCGCCTTGAGCAGCGAGTCGCCCGGCCGGAGGTCGATCTCCCGGCTGGTGGTGCCGAATTCGACCAGGTTCGCCTCGGCGGCCCGCAGGGCGAGCGCGGTGCCGAAGACGGCCGCGGTGTCGGCCCGGTTGAGCTCGGTCTGCGCGCCGGGCCGGTCGAACATCGAGCCGGAGCGGTCGACCAGGACGAGGGTCCGCCCGGGCAGTTCCGGCACGTTCTCCAGCGAGTGCCGCAGCGCCCGCTCCAGGGCGTGGCCCCAGCGCAGCGAGGGCGCGTGCCGGTGCGCGGCGAGGTAGCGGAACGGGAACTGGCGCGAGCGGCGCACTTCGCCCCGGTCGGCGATCCGGCGGGCGACCGCCTCGGCCGCCTCGTCCGAGACGCCGGCCCGGTCGAAGTTGCGCAGGTTGCGCACCAGCGCCATCGCGCCCATGGACGGGATGACGGCCTCCCAGGCGGCGGCGTCCAGCGGGCCCTGGAGCCAGCCGGCCAGCGCCTCCCAGGTCATCCCGGCGGCGGCCAGCCGCTCGGCCCCGCCGGGGCTCTCGACCACCGCGCGGCGCTCGGCCACGGGCAGCGCCATCAGCTCCCGGTGGGCGGTCAGCACGGCGCTCCCGGCGGGCGGGAGGGCCTCGTCGGGGCGGTGGCGCCGGTCCAGCGCGTAGCGGAACAGCTCGCCCTGCCACGGCTTGTCGCGGTGGGGGCCGGGGTGGGTCAGCTCCAGGACGTCGCCGAAGCGGTAGCCCTTGCTCGCGGTGTCGTACTTGAGCAGGGCGCGCGCGTCGTACAGCCGGGCGGCGGCGTCGGCGACGCCGCGCTTGAGCGGCTTGGGCAGGGCGCGGCCGTACCGGGAGGTCCAGTAGGCGAGCAGTTCGCCGGGCTCGTCGGGGCGGCGCAGCACCGCGTCGACCACCTGCCGGGAGTACCCGGGGAGCTTCGCGTCGAGCCGGGCGCGGGTGAACTCGGCGGCGCCGACCAGCGGGGCGGTGCGCATCGCGGCGCCGTAGCGCAGCCAGCGCAGCAGGCCGAGCGTCCACTCGGGGTCGCGGACGGCGAGTTCGCGCACCAGGGCGGTGTAGCGGTCGTCGCGGTCGCCGCCGCGTTCGTAGAAGGTGTCCTGGCCGACCAGGTTGGCGACGGCGAGCAGGAAGAGCTCGGACTTCTCGTCCCGCAGGTGGCCCGTCCCGCCGTTGTGGTTGGGGGCGGTCCGCCCGGTGGTGGCGACGGGCGAGGTCGGGCCGCTCGCGGTGGTGGCGCGGCGGGTGTTGAAGCGGGCCATGGGAACTCCTCCTGCGTCCTGCGGGGAGGCGTGCCGGGCCGGGGCGTCCGAGATCGTGCGGGCCGGGTCGGCCCGCCGCGGTGGAGGTGACAGTTCAGTGCTCTGCCCTTGAGCTACCGCCCGTGCGGGGCACGGGCGACCGGGACTCGAACCCGGAACCGCCGAAGCCGGAAGTAACCCCCGCCTGCGCACCGGACGCCCCGGCGCGGCTGCCTCCCGAGATCGAAAGCGGCGCCGGTGGGTTCTTTACAGGAAGTAACCGGCGCCTGCGCACCGGGAGGTGGCAGTCTGCGTACAGCTGGGTGTCCGGAGGTCGAGGCGGCGGGGGTGACGTGGAACGGTTCCTTCACCTGGGCCGCACCGGCCGGAGCCGACGGACCCATCCAGAGAAGTAACCCCTGCCTGCGCACCCGGACGTGGATCACCCTAGCCAGCGCACTCCCCCGGCCGCACCCGCTTTTCCCCCGGTGCCGGGGCGGCCCGGGCGCCCCGTTCAGGCTTCGCGGCCGAGGGTGGCCAGGTAGGCGCGCCAGCCGCCGTGCGCGGTGATCTCGCGGTGCACGCCGCGTTCCAGCTGGCCGCGGGCCAGCACCATCGACAGCGCGGGGGTGCCGTCGGCCAACTCGATGACGCCGAGCTCCAGTTCGCGCGGTTCGCCGGGCAGGACGGCGTCCCGCAGGCGCTCCAGCGGCAGCTCGTACAGCTCGCCCTCGACGGCGGTGTCGGCGTCCGGGTCGGCGAGCAGGGCGGGGCACTCGTCGCGGACGGAGAAGAAGCGGTAGCCGGGGGCGGTGCGGGCCGGGCCGATCAGGTGGCCGTGGACCTTGGCGTGGAACGGGCCGCCGGTCATCGCCTGGCCGTTGAAGAAGACGCGTGCCATGGTGCTCCTCTCGTGGGACCGCCCCGTACCGCGGCCGACGTGGGGGTGCGGCGGTACGGGGCGGAGTGGGCGGGGCGGGACGCTCAGTCGGTGGGACGCTCAGTCGGTGGGACGCTCAGTCGATGAGGGCGAGCGCGGGGAGGGTGAGGAAGTCCGGGAAGTCCTCGGCGAGGGCGACCTGCTCGAACAGGGCGGCGGCCTCCGTCCAGCGCCCGGCGGCGTAGGCGTCCTCGCCCAACTCGGCGCTCAGCGCGGCGAGTTCGTCGGCGACCAGGCGGCGGACCAGGTCGGCGGTGGTCTTCTCGCCGGTGTCGGCGAGCACCACGCCGTTGTGGATCCACTGCCAGACCTGCGAGCGGGAGATCTCGGCGGTGGCGGCGTCCTCCATCATGTGGAAGATGGCGACGGCGCCGAGCCCGCGCAGCCAGGCCTCGATGTAGCGGATGCCGACCTGGACGGCGTTGTGCAGCCCGGTGCGGGTGCAGCTGCCGCCGGCCGCGGCGACGTCGAGCAGCTGGGCGGGGGTGACCGGCTCGGCCGGGCCCGGGTTCTCCTTCTGGTGCGGACGCTCGCCGAGCACCGCGTCGAAGCACTCCCGGGCGACGGGCACCAGGTCCGGGTGGGCGACCCAGGAGCCGTCGAAGCCGCCGGCGGCCTCCCGCTCCTTGTCGGCCCGGACCTTGACCAGCGCGGCGGCGTTGACCTCCGGGTCCTTGCGGGAGGGGATGAACGCGGCCATCCCGCCGATGGCGTGCGCGCCGCGCCGGTGGCAGGTCCGCACCAGCAGGCGGGTGTAGGCCGCCATGAACGGGGAGGCCATGGTGACGGTGTTGCGGTCGGGCAGGACGAAGCGCTCGCCGGCGTCCCGGAAGTTCTTCACGATCGAGAACAGGTAGTCCCACCGGCCGGCGTTCAATCCGGCGGCGTGGTCGCGCAGTTCGTAGAGGATCTCGTCCATCTCGAAGGCGGCGGTGATGGTCTCGATCAGCACGGTGGCGCGGATCGTGCCGTGCGGGATGCCGAGGGCGGCCTGGGCGTGGGTGAAGACCTCGTTCCAGAGCCGGGCCTCCAGGTGGCTCTCGGTCTTCGGGAGGTAGAAGTACGGGCCGGAGTTCGGGTCCTGCTCGCCCCTGGCGAGCAGCCGGGCGGCGTTGTGGAAGAAGTACAGGCCGAAGTCGACGAAGGCGCCGGCCACCGGGGCGCCGTCGACGGTGAGGTGCCGCTCGTCCAGGTGCCAGCCGCGCGGGCGGACCACGACGGTGGCGAGTTCGGCGGCGGGCCTGAGGACGTACGCCTTGCCCCGCTCGCCGGTGAAGTCGATCCGGCCCTCGAAGGCGTCGATCAGGTTGACCTGGCCGGAGACGACGTTCTCCCAGGTCGGGGCGGTGGCGTCCTCGAAGTCGGCGAGCCAGACCCGGGCGCCGGAGTTGAGCGCGTTGACGACCATCTTGCGGTCGGTGGGGCCGGTGATCTCCACCCGGCGGTCGGTCAGCGCGCGCGGGGCGGGGGCGACCCGCCAGTCGCCGGAGCGGACGTCGGCGGTCTGCGGCAGGAAGTCCAGCGTTCCGGTGCGGGCGATCTCGGCGCGGCGCTCGCGGCGGGCGGCCAGCAGTTCCCGGCGGCGGCCCTCGAAGGCCCGGTGCAGGCCGGCGACGAACTCCAGCGCTTCCGCGGTCAGCACCTCCCCGGCGCGCGGCACCGGCGGACCGGAGACCGTGACACCGGGGACGGAGGGGGACGAACCCTGATCTGCGGCGGCCATGGGCAGGACTCTCCTTGGACTGTTCCGTTCTGTACAGTGGAGACTAGTTTCCGCGATACAGAATTTCAACGGTTTGTTGATGAATCGCGTGGACTCTACTCCTCCCCGGACATCGAAGGGAACGCTCGTGGCCAGCACCTCCACCGAACGCACCACCGGCTCGGTGCAGTCCGTCGAGCGCGCCTTCCAACTCCTGGAGGCGCTCGCCGACTCCGGCGGCGTCGCCACCCTCAGCGAACTGTCCGCCACCTCCGGCCTGCCGATGCCGACCATCCACCGCCTGGTCCGCACCCTGGTCGCCCAGGGCTACGTCCGGCAGGACACCGCCCGCCGCTACACCCTCGGCCCGCGCCTGATCCGCCTCGGCGAGACCGCCGGCCGCCTGCTCGGCTCCTGGGCCCGCCCCTACCTCGCCGAACTCATGGAGGCCACCGGCGAGACCGCGAACCTCGCCGTCCTGGAGGGCGGCGAGGTGGTCTACGTCGGACAGGTCCAGTCCCGGCGCTCCATGCGCATGTTCACCGAGGTCGGCCGCCGCGTCCAGCCCCACTGCACCGGCGTCGGCAAGGCCCTGCTCGCCCAGCTCCCCGAGGACGAGGCCCGCGCCCTGCTCGGCCCCGGCCCGCTCCAGGCCCACACCCCGCACACCGTCACCGCCCCCGCCGCGCTGCTCGCCCAGCTCGCCACCGCCCGCGACCTCGGCTACGTCGTCGACGACCAGGAGCAGGAGATCGGCGTCCGCTGCATCGCCGTCGCCGTCCCCGGCGCCCCCACCCCCACCGCCCTCTCCGTCTCCGGCCCCGAGGCCCGCATCCAGTCCCTCGAAGCCCAGTCCGGCGCCGCCGGCCTCGTCCCCCTCATGCAGTCCATCGCCGCCCGCCTCGGCGAAGTCCTCTGACCCGCCGTCAGCGGTGGTGCGGGTCTGGGCCCGGATCCGCCCGCCGCCGGGCCGCCCGGATCAACACCGACACCAGCAGCGCGAGATCGGCCGCGCCCGCCGGGTCGTCGGGATAGCGGGCGACGGCCAGCGGCCCGACCAGGTCGAGCCGGACACCCGCCAGCTCCAGCACGTAGCAGAGCACCAGCATCGCGCAGCGTCCGTTGCCGTCCGCGAACAGGTGGAAGAACGCGACGTCCAGGTACGCCCGGGCCGCCCGCGCGGGCAGCGGCAGCCCCGGATCGGCGCTCTCCCGCAGGCACGCGGCGAGGTCGTCCCGCAGCGACGGCGCGTACCCGTACCGCTCGCGGCCGCCCTTGGCGAACGCGTCGGTGCGTCGGAAGCCCAGTTCCCCGTCGCCGAGGACGAGCCGCTGCCAGCCGAGCAGCAGCTCGGGCGTGAGCGGCAGCCCCCGGGCGGCGTCCGCCCGCGCCGACTCTGCTGCCGCCAGCAGCCGTTCGGCCCGTGGTGCGCCGCGGGTCACCCGCTGGGCGGCGATCCAGGCGGCCAGCCCGTCGGTCGCGGGGCGCAGCGGACCGTACTCGCCCGCCGGGACGGCCCCGGCCCAGTCGACCTGCCGCCGCACGACGCGCCAGCCGGCGAGCGCGTCGGCGTCAGTGGTCAGCACGGCAGGCGCGGGCGAGGTCCGCGCCGACGGTGTCGACCAGGGCGGCCTCCGGTGTCACCCAGCTCGCGAAGCGCCCGCCGATCGCCTCGTCCACCAGCGCGGCCGCCGCCTCCCCCGCGATCCCGGCCGCGTCCAGGTACCAGGTGAGCGTCCGCTCGCACAGGGCGTACCAGGCGTCCTCGGCCTGCGTCGCGTCCACCACCACGGTCACCAGCCGGACGGCCGCCCGCTGCACGGCCCGGCTCCGCTCCGGCGCCGTCGCGCCCGGCGGCGGCACGAGCTCGGCGAACCGTTCGGCCAGCCGCTCCAGCCACTCCCGCCACTCCAGCAGCGACGCCACCACCGTCCGGGCCGCTGCCCCGGACCCGGCCCGCAGCGAATGGGCGGGGCAGCACCAACTCTGCACGGGCCCGCCGCCACCCCCCTCCCCCACAGCCCAGTCCCATCCGCACGCCCACGCCCCGTACCGCCCGACCAGCAGCTCCGTCACCCGAGGCCCGAACTCGTACCGGTCGGGCGGGCCGGCCGCGGGCGGCTGCAACGCGAGGACGGCGGCGGCGAGTTCGTCCCGCCCGTCCTCGTCGAGCGCGAACGGGTGCCGCGCCGGATCCACCTCGCCCCAGGACAACTGCCACGGGTACACCCGAGCGGACATGACGGCCTCCCTCATCGACCCGGTACGTGCACCGGCCGCCCGATCGTCCCAGCTCCCCGCCGCCCCGTCACCCGCTTTCCGCCCCCGGCCCGTCCGCCTTGGCCAGCGCCGCGACCGCCTTCTCCTCCGCCCCGGCCAGCCGGTACGCGGCGGCCGACTCCTCCCGCAACGCCCGCACCTCGGCCGCGGGGTGGCCCGCCGCGAGCAGCGTGTCGGCCAACTCGTCGGACGCCCAGCCGAGCCGATACTGGTCGCCCAGCTCCCGGAAGATCGTGACGGCCCGCCGACCGGCATCCACGGCCTGCCTCATGTCGCCCGCGCTGCGCAGCGCGGTGCCCAGGTTGTGCCAGACACCGGCTTCGTTCCGGTAGTCACCGAGGGCCTGGTTGTGCGCCAGCGCCGTGCGGTGGGCCTGCTCCGCTTCTTCGAAACGGCCCAACTCCTCTAGCACGAGGCCAAGGTTGTGCGCGGTCCCGCCGTTGTGCCGTCCCAGGGACAGGTTCAGCGACATGGCTGCACGGAAAGCCCGCTCGGCTTCCTCGAAACGCCCCATTTCGCGCAACACGATTCCCAGGCCGCCCCAACCGACGACTTCGTTCCGCCTGTCGCCGACGTCCTGCCATAGTGCCAGCGCGTTGCGATGGGCCTGCTCCGCTTCTTCGAAACGGCCCACCCCCCTGAGCACGACGCCCAGGTTGTCCCAGGCCGACGCCTCGTCCAACCGATCGGAGGAGTCCTGGGCGGAGGCGAGAGCCACCTGGGCCACGGCCAGGCTGTCCTTGAGGTGACGGCGTACGTCGCAGTACGTCTCGAAGGACATCGCCAGCAACACCACGAGGTGGTGGTGCCCGGCCTCGCGCCCCGCGTGGGCGGCGGCCGTGATGTTGGCACGTTCGGCGTCCATGATCGCCAACGCGTTCGTCCAGTCCGCGTACTGCCGCGCGTGGTCCTTCCGGATGCGGGTGGGCTGCAGATCGGCGTCCGCGGCTTCGGCCAGGCGGCAGTAGTACGACAGGAGCCGGTGGAACGCCACCGCGGTGTGGCCGGGATGCTCGCGGGCCAGCTCCCCGGCGTAGGCGCGCACCAGGTCGTGCATCCGCCAGCGGCCGGTCCCGGGGTCCTGGCGGATCAGGCTGGCACGGGAGAGCGCGACGAGTCGACGGCGGACGTCGCTGGTCTTGCTGATGCCGGTGGCCGCCGCGGCGGCGTCCAGGGACAGGTCCGGGCCGGGGTTGACGGCCAGCAGCCGGAACACCTCGGCGTGGGTGGGCGCGAGGCGACGGTAGGAGCGTTCCAGCACGCTGCGGACCGCGCGCGAACCGTCGTCGAGCAGGTCAAGCCGCTCGGTCAGGTCGTCCAGTTCGTCGGCGAGCCGGGCCGGTCGCAGGCTGCGGTCTGCTGCGAGCTGCGCGGCGGCGATCCGCAGCGCCAGCGGCAGGCGGCCGCACAGGTCGGCGAGCCGGGCCGCGCCGTCCGGGTCGGCCGTGATCCGCGCGTCCTGCGGGAGGGTCAGGCGCAGGGCGGTGTCCAGGAGTTCGGCGGCGCGTTCCGGCGTGAGGACGTCGAGGTCGATCAAGTGGGCGTCGAGGACGGCGGCGAAGTCGTCGCGAGAAGTCACCAGCAGGCGATGCGCGCCGGGCGGCGGTACCAGGTGGTGGACCTGGTCGGCGCCGGAGGCGTTGTCGGCGAGGACCAGGACGCGTTCACCGGCCCGGGCGCGGGCGTCGAGCTGGGTGCGGTAGAGGGCGGCCCGCTGGTCGGGGTCGGGCGGGATCTGTTCGGGCGCGGTGCCCAGGGCCCGCAGGGCGGTGTCCAGCACCTGGCCGGGGTCGAGGGCGTTGTCGTCGTAGCCGTGCAGGTCGAGCAGGAGCACGCCGGTGAACAGGCCGCGCCGGACGGCGGCGTGCCCGGCGGCGAGGCCGAGCGTGGTCTTGCCCATGCCGCCCATGCCGTGGACGGACGCCACCAGCACGGCCTGTTCGTCGCCCGCGGCGGGGGTGAGGACGGCCAGCAGCTCTTCCAGGTCGGCGCCGCGCCCGGTGAACCCGGGCGGTACGGCGGGCAGCGGGGCGAACGGGGGCAGCACCGGTCCGTCCCGGTCGAGGCGGTCGAGCGTCTTGACCAGCTCGCCGTGCCGCTTGCGCCAGTGGGCGACATCCCCCAGCGGCTCCGCCAGCGCGATGCCCTTGCTCGCGGCGTGCGCCCGGCATCCGCCGACGAACGCCCGGACGGTCTCCCACTGCGGGATCCCGAACTCGCCGCGTTTGCCTCTCAGCAGCTCGCTGATCCCGCTGGTGCTCAGCCCGGCCCCGGCCGCCCTGCACAGTTGCGGGCCGCTGGGATCCCCGGCGTCGGCCTTCAACTCCGCCAGCTCCCGGGCGAACTCCCCGATCTCCGCCTGCGCCCGGGCGCCCTGCCCGCGTCCCCGCCCCACCCGACCTCCTCCGCCCGTCCGCCGCCGTCCGCCGCCGTCCGCCGCCGTCCGCCGAGCGGCCTCTCACCCTAGCGCCCACCTGCGGCGACGCGGGCCGCTTCCGGGCCGGTCCGGGTCCGTCCGCCGATCCGCCAACTACCGCTCCGCCCAAGGATCGTGGTGTTCACACCGGTCGGCCGACCCGGATCCACCACGACCCGTCAGGGGAGGAAACGATGTCCCGCAAGCAGCGCGTCCGCACCATGAAGAGGCCCGCCCGGACCACCGACCGCACGCTCACCGCCCAGGTGGTGCGCGGCCTCGCCTCGGGGGTGGCCCGCGCGGTCACGGCCTGGGTGATCGATCTGCTCGGCTGATCAGGGTCGGCCCGGACGGCGTCGGCCAGGGCGGTCGTGTGCCGCACCGCAGCGGCGTGGCCGGACCCGGCCGGGCCGGACCCTTCACTACGCTGGGCGTCCAGGTACTCACGCTCCGCAGGAGGACAGCCGTGCCCCGTCTCCTCGCCCTGCTCGCCGCGCCCGTGCTCGCCCTGGGAGCGCTGGGGGCGGCCGCCGCGCCGGCGTCCGACTCGGATCTGCGGGTGGTGCGGCTGGATCCGGAGCCGGTGGCGCCGGGCGGGGTGACGACGGTGCACGGGTTCGTCGGCAACGGCGGTCCGGAGGCGACGGGTTCGCCGTTCACGGTGGTGGTCGACCTGCCGCCGGGGTTCGCCCCGGAGGGGCCGTACTTCCCGTCCTCGTGCACGGCCGCCGGGCGGACCGTCAGCTGCGTCTTCCCGGCGGGGCTGCCGCCGCTGCGGTCGGCGACGGCGCTGGTGCCGGTGCGGGCGGACGCGCGCCTGCCCCACGGCGGGAGGGCCGTGGGGCAGGTGCGGGTGGTGAGCGCGGACGACCACGACCCGGCGAACGACCGGACGCCGTTCACGCTCACCGTCTCGTGAGCGGGCGCCGGCAGGAGCCGGCGACCGTCAGCGGTAGACCCGCAGGTAGTCGGCGCTGAACGAGACCGGCGCGCTGCCACTCGCCGCCGGGTGGTACTGCCCGGCGCTGAGCGACAGGTTGAGGATGGGGTAGGCCGACCAGTTCGCGCCGACGCCGGTGCCGTCGGAGAACACCTTCGTCCCGTTGACGTACCAGTCGACCGAGTCGGCGCCGTAGTAGGTGCCGATGGTGACCCAGCGGTCGGGGGCGACGGCGTTCGCGTCGGTGTGGTAGTTCAGGCCGGAGCGGATCCGGTTGGAGAGCTCCAGCAGGTTCGGGTTGTCGGGGTGGTACTCGAAGCTGTCGATCTCGTTGTTGCCGTCCTTCCAGGTCCACAGCGCGGGCCAGGCGCCGCCGCCGGCGGGCAGCTTCACCCGGGCCTCGATGTAGTCGCCGGTGCGGACCTGGAAGCCGTCCTTGCTGTACTCGGTGGTGAGCAGGCCGGTGTCCCACGCCTGCTTGCCGTTCTCCAGGGTGTGCGCGGAGGGGGTGGCGGTGAAGGTGGCGACGCCGCCGGAGACGGTGACGGCGGACGGGGCGAGCCAGTCCAGCTTGTTGTCGTCGGGGTTGTGGCTGCCGTAGCGGTAGGCGCTGCTGCGGTCGCCGGTCCACTTGCTGCCCCAGGCGATCGGTCCGGAGAACTCCTCCGACCAGGTCAGCGCCTTGCCGGGGACGGGCACCGCGCTGGGCGCGGGCGTCGGGGTCGGCGTGGGGGTCGGCGTCGGCGTGCCGGGGTTCGGCGTCGGGGTCGGCGTCGGGGTGGGCTTGGGCGTCGGGGTGGGCTTGGGCGTCGGCGTGGCCGTGGCGCCCGCCACGGTCAGCGTCCGCGCGGGCAGGTTGTGCCAGCCGCCCGCCGTGTCCTGCCAGAACCCGAACTGGGTGTAGCTGCCGGCCGGGAGCGTGCGGGCGGCGGTGGTGACGGTGGTGCCGCCGGGGCAGACCCGGACGTTGCTCGCGCTGCCCGGGAAGTCCAGGTTCGCGCCGACCGCGTCGCGGATGCCGACGCCGACGGTCTTCGCGGTGAAGCAGCGGTTCGCGTGCAGGGTGAGCGAGGCGGTGCTCGCGGTGCCGGCGGTCATCCCGGTCGGGGCGAGCCGGTCCTGGACGACGGTGGTGGCGGTGGCGGCACCGGCCGGTCCGGCGGCGGCCAGCGGTACGCCGACCAGCGCGGCGGCACCGGCCAGCACGCCGAGGCGGGCGGGGGTGGCAAGGGTGGTGGGTCGCATGGGGTGGGGTCCTCCGCGACGCCTGCGAGGTGAGCTGTCGGGTTCGGGCGCTGAGGCCGCCCGGCCGCGCGCGGGTGCGCGGCTTCACCCCGAGCCGCGCCCGTCCCGCCGCCGAACAGGGCGGGGGCAGGGCAGGGCGTACTGCCGTGGGTCCCCCGCTCCCGCCCGTGTGTGCTGTGGGAAGACGCCGTCGGTCGGGCGGGACTCGGCGTCCCGACGGCGGGTGCGCCCGGTCGGGGGCGCCCCCGCAGGCTAGGCAGATTGTCGCTTTGTCTCCAAGGGCCTCCGCCCGGCTGAGAGCACTCTCACACCACGCTCCGTCACCCCGGCCGGGCGGCGGCCCGGCCGGGGCCCGGATGTCAGGACCGCACGGCGGGGACGCCACTGGCGGCGGTACGGCACAAGTCGGCCGGGTTCCAGGCCAGTTACCCGAAAGTGAAGTGTTCGCG
The DNA here is from genome assembly GCF_044750705.1 of Kitasatospora sp. NPDC088783. Classification (NCBI taxonomy): domain Bacteria; kingdom Bacillati; phylum Actinomycetota; class Actinomycetes; order Kitasatosporales; family Streptomycetaceae; genus Kitasatospora; species Kitasatospora sp. NPDC088783. The sequence goes on along the minus strand of NZ_JBIVKJ010000001.1, from coordinate 492,807 downwards.
CCAAGGGTTCCGCCGGGGTCCGGCCGGCGTCACACTGCTGGCATGCGAATGACTCTACGCGCGTTGAAGATCCGTGCCGTCTCGGTCGCCGCCCTCGGCCTGCTGACCCTCGCCCCCGCCGCCGTGGCCACCGGCCAGGCCCACGCCGCCGTCAGCGGGAACATCTGCTACTCGGCGCTGCCCAGCCAGGGCCGCGACACCATCCGCCTGATCGACGCGGGCGGGCCGTTCCCGTACTCGCAGGACGGCGTGGTGTTCCAGAACCGCGAGGGCGTGCTGCCCGCGCAGTCCTCCGGCTACTACCACGAGTACACCGTGATCACCCCGGGCAGCTCGACCCGCGGCACCCGGCGGATCATCACCGGCAAGGTCCACCACGAGGACTACTACACGGCCGACCACTACGTGACGTTCCGCCGCGTCGACTTCGGCTGCTGACCCGACCCCCGGTCCGATAGGTTGGGCGGGTGCGGCCGATCCGGCCGCACCCGCCCGCCGCTCCGACCGCCCGAAGGACCTCCATGAACGCCCCCCTGCCGGGCTTCGCCGGCCGCACCTACCTCTTCGAGGTCGACAACGGCGCCTCCTTCCGCAACTCGTACTCCGCGGACGGCACCCGGCTGCGCTGGGAGGGCCTCGGCGAGTCGGCCGGCCAGTACGAGGACGTCCCGCTGCACGTCGCGGCCGTCGCCCCCGGCGTCTGGTTCGTCTCCTGGACGGAGCGCAGCGGCATCACCGTCAGCCACGTCATGGACCTCACCGCCCTGACCGTCAAGGTCTTCTGGACCTGGGAGGGCGAGACCGGCCGGGTCGGCGAGCTGCACACCGGCACCCTCACCCCGGCCTGACCCCCACCGGCCCCGGACCGGCCCTGGCCCCCTCCCGGCCCCGGCTTCAGGCTCTCAGGCTTTCAGGCGCTGCGACAGGAACCGGAAGCCGGCCGGCAGCAGCTTGATCCACGTCGTGTAGTTGTGCCCGCCCTCGGGGACGGAGGCCACCGCGGTGGTCAGCGGCGGCCCGGCGGCGGCGGTGAACGCGTCGGCCTCGGCGCGGAAGTCCCCGTCGCCCTTCTCCGCGCCGCTGAGCATGACTCCGGTGGCGGGCATCGGCAGGTTCCGCAGCCGCCAGAGCAGGTCGGCCTCGTCGCGGCGCCGCCCGCTGCCCTGGAACAGGTCGCCGGTGGTGACGTCCTCGGCGGCCTTCAGGTAGCCGGAGATGGAGACGCCGCCCGCGAACACCTCGGGGTGGCGCATGGCGAGCTTGGCGGCGCAGTAGCCGCCGGTGGAGTTGCCCATCACGCCCCAGCCGCCGGGGCCGTCGGCGGTGCGGTAGGTCGCGCCGATCGCGCGCGGGACGTCCTTGGCGAAGTACGTCTCGGCCTGCGTCCCGCCGGGGACGTTCTCGCACTCGGGGTCGGCGGGCATCGCGGGCGAGGGGCGCATCAGCACCAGGACGGTGGGCTGCATCCGTCCGGCCCGGATCTCGTCGAGCGCGACGCCCGGGTAGTTGAAGCGGGTGATCAGCGCCTTGGCGTCGCCGGGGAAGCCGGTCATCGCGATGACCGCCGGGAACTTCCGCTGCTCGTTGCCGGGCTGGAAGTACTGCGGCGGCAGGTAGACGTACCCGTCGGTGCTCAGGCCGGTGCGGGCGCCGGGAATCCGCACCGCGCGGATCTCGCCGACCCGCCCGGGGTCGAGCGGGCCGCCGGTGTTGACCGGCTCGCGGCCGGTCTCCTGGGCGGGCAGGACGGGGAGGTTCGGCGGGTCCGGCTCGGTCGACGGGGCGGCGGACGGGGCCGGGGCGGCGGGCGCGGCGGCGGCCTGCACGGAGACCGGGGCGTCCTGGCCGGTGCCCAGCAGGTCGTTCCAACTGCTGTAGAACGAGAAGTAGTTGTTCGCCAGCAGGCCGATCACGGCGAGCAGCGCGAGCTGGCTGCCCAGCAGCATCCCGACCCGCCCGAGCACCGCCCGCCAGTGCCGCCGGGCGAGGGCGGGCCACCACCAGACGGTCGCCCCCAGCGCCGCCACCGCGACCTCGATCGTGAACAGCAGCAGCGTCGTGCTGGTCAGCCCCATGCCCCGTGGTCCCCGTGTCTTCCGCTCGCGGTGCCCGCCGCCCGGCGCGGGCGTGGCGGTGCGTGCACGCGCGGATACCCGCGCACGGCGAGCAGTATGCCCGCCGCCGGGGTGACGCCCGGACCCGGTCCCGCGGTTCCGCGCCCCGGGACGGGGGAACGGCCTCGGGGGTGGGGCCGCCGAAGCGCACGGCACGACCGGCTGGCACGTTGCGCCAACTCCGCACCCCGTGCCACCCCCCGGCTAGGCTGGTGACCCGCCCGCGCGACCGCCCGCACCACCGTCCGCCCCGCCGCCCGCGCAGCCGTCCGACCGCACGACCACGCACCGGGGGAGACAGATGTCCGAGTCCCACCATCCCGCCCGACCGACCCGCCCGACCCGTCCGGCCCGTCCGGCCCGCCCGACCCGTCCGGTCCCCGCCCCGCCGCCGCTCTCCCTCACCGAGCGCCGCAAGGCCGCCACCCAGCAGGAGATCGCCCTCACCGCCGCCCGCCTGTTCGCCGAGCACGGCGCCGAGGGCACCACCGCCGAGGACATCGCCCGCGGCTGCGGCGTCTCGCTGCGCACCTTCTACCGCTACTTCCGCGCCCAGGAGGACGCGGTCGCCCCGCTGCTCGCCGAGGCACCCCGCCGGTGGGTCGCCCTGCTCGCCGCCACCGCCCCCGGCACCCCGCCGCTCACCGCCCTGCTGGACTCCGCCCGCGCCGCCCTGGCCCCCGCGCCCGGCCCGGCCGCCGAGTCCCTGGAGCGGACCCGCGGCCTGCTGCGCGCCATGCCCCGGGACCCGGCGCTGCGCGACGTCTGGCACCGGGTCCACCACGACGCCGAGACCGCGCTGCGCCCCGCGCTGGCCCGGCTCACCGGGCTGGACCCGGAGGGCCTGGACGTCCGGCTGCCGGCCGCCGCCGCGAGCACCGCGATGCGCCTGGCCGTCGAGACCTGGGCCGTCGGCGACCCGCCCCCCGCCACGGCCGCCGCGCTCGCCGGCACCGTCGTCCGCCGCCTCGTCGGACCGCTCCTCCCGCCCGCCTGACGCGCCGTCACCCCGCCCGCCCCCTCCCCCTCCCCCGTCCCCGCCTCCCGCCTCCCGCCCGCCGTCACACCGGGACGACCGCCACCGGGCAGTGCGCGTAGTGCAGGACGGCGTGCACGGGGGTCGCCAGCCGCAGGCCGAAGCGCGGCGCGGGCTCGTGCCGGGAGAGCACCACCAGGGCGGCGGTCCGGGACTCCTCGACCACGGTCGCGGCGGCGGAACCCGTCACCTGGTGGCTCTCCACCTCGACGCCCGGGTACTCCTCGCGGACCGGGTCGCAGGTGCGGCGCAGCAGCTGCTCGTGCAGCCGGGCCTCCTCCCCCAACTCGTCGACCATGGGCGCCATCCGCCCGACGTCGGCGACCACCGGCGACCAGGTGTGCACGGCCCGCACCGGCAGGCCCCGGCGGGCGGCGGTCTCGCAGCCGAAGCGCAGCGCGGCGGTGTCGCGCTCGTCGTGGAGGGCGACCAGCACCGGCCCGTCGGGGTGGCCGGCGGCGCGCACCACGGTGACCGGGCAGGCGGCGTGGGCGGCGACCCGCAGGCTGACCGAGCCCAGCAGCAGCGAGGCGAACCCGCCGTGGCCCCTGGTCCCGAGCACCGCGAGCGAGGCGTGCTCGGCGGCGGTCAGCACCGCGTCCCCGGCCTCGCGCGGCACCACGTCTCCGGTGATCCGCAGCCCGGGGTGGGCGGCCGCCAGGGTGGCCCGCACCGCCTCCAGCAGTTCGGCGGCCTCGCGCAGGATCAGGTCGGTGACGGTGGTCCCGGTGCGCGGCGAGAGCGTCACCGTCCCGGTGTTGACGGCGTGCACCAGGTGCAGCCCCACCCCCCGCCGCTCGGCCTCCCGGGCGGCCCACTCCGCCGCTTCGGCGGCGGGCACCGACCCGTCGACCCCCGCCACCACCCCGTTCGCTGCCCTGGTCTCCGTGGTCTCCATGGCGCATCTCCGTGGCGCACTCCTCGGGGCCGGCTCGCCCCGGTCGCCCTTCCAGCATGCGCCGCCCGCCCCGCCCGGGACAAACCCGGGCGGACCCCCGACGGACCCCGGGCGGGGCGGGGACGTCAACGGCCTTCGGCGGCCTGCCACTCCGCGCGGTAGTCGTCGAAGATGGTCTTCAGGTGGTGGCCGATCTTGAGGTAGTCGAGGTCGTCGAGGTTGGCCAGGGAGACCCGGACGGACCACTCGGGGCCGTCGAAGCCGCCGCCGTTGAGCAGGACGACGCCGGTCTGTTCGGCGAGGCGGAAGAGGGGTTCGGTGGGTTCGTAGTTCTGCCGCAGGTAGGTGGCGAACTCGGTCCCGGAGGTGCGTTCGGCCTCGGCGAGCAGGTCGAGTTCGACGTAGTAGCCGGCCCGCTTCGGGTCCTCGGAGATCTTCATCCCGGACCCTTCGAGCAGCAGGTCGAGGCGCTGCTTGACGATGGACTGCACCTTGGCCTTGTACGCCTTGCCCTCGGGGAGCATCGCGAAGAGCGAGAACAGGGTGAGCTGGGCCTGCTGCGGGAGGGAGAGCCCGGCGGTGTGGTTGAGGGCGACCTGCCGGGAGTCGGCGACCAGCCGGTCGATGAAGCGGATGCCCGCCGGGTCGAGGCTGAGGCTGCCGTAGCGCTTGGCGAGCCGGTCCTTCTCGGTCTGCGGGAGGGCGGCGAGCGCGTCGTCGATGACGTTGTCGCGCTGGAGGCCGATGACGCCGAGGCGGTGGCCGGTGCAGCCGTAGTGCTTGGAGTAGGAGTAGACGAGCAGGGTGTTGCGGGGCAGGTCGGCGGCGATGCTGCGGAAGTGGTCGACGAAGGTGCCGTAGACGTCGTCGGTGACGATGATCAGGCCCGGGTTGTCGGTGGCGACGATGGACTTGATCTGGTCGGTGACCCGCTGGGAGAGCGCCAGGGAGGGCGGGTTGCTGGGGTTGACCAGGCAGACCAGTTTGACGGCGGGGTCGGCGAGCTTGGCGACCTCCTCGGTGGGGTAGCGCCATTCGCGCACCCCGGCCTCGGCGAAGGAGGACGCCTGGACCTGGACCACCTCGAACTCGTAGGTGTCGAGTTCGGGGATCTCGATGTAGGGGGTGAAGACCGGCACCATCAGGGCGATCTTGTCGCCCTTGTGCAGGATGCCGTTCTTCGTCAGGGAGTCGAAGATGTAGCACATGGCGGCGGTGCCGCCCTCGGTGGCGAACAGGTCGAGGGCGCCCTCGGGGGGCCGGCGGTCCATCAGCTCGTCCTGCAGGTAGCCGGTGACGATCTGTTCGGCGCAGGTCAGCATCCGGTCGGGGACGGGGTAGTTGTCGCCGATGGCGGCGTCCGCGAGTTCGTGCAGGAGGGCGTCGCGGTCGAGGTCGAAGCGGTCGACGGCGAGGCCGACGGAGGCGGTGAGCAGGTCGATGCCGGGCAGTTCGGGGTGCGAGCGGGCGAAGTGGTCGTAGCGTCCGGCGATGCCGGTCTGCTCGGGCATGCCGCCGAGGTTGTCGGCGGTCCAGACCCGGCGGGACTCGCTGAGCGCGAAGTGGCCGAGGGCGAGCATGGCCTCGCGGGGGCCGGTGCAGACCCAGTTGGGGTTGCCGCGTCCGGCGTTGAGCATGTTGGCGGTGGACTTCTCCTTCTGCCCGGGCTGGTCGGCCTGGTAGTGCTCGGCGAGTTCGATGAACTTGCCCTTGAGTTCGAACGGGCTGAGCTGGGAGAGCCGGTGGATCTCCTCACGGCTGATCGAAGGCTTGCTCATGGGTGCGGGTCCTTCCGGGGAGGCGGCTAGCCGAGCAGGGCGACGATGACGGCGCCCCAGATGGTCAGCAGGACGTTGCCTGCGGCGTACGGGATGGTGTAGCCGAGCGTGGGGATCTGGCTGCGGGAGGCTTCGTTGATGGCGCCGATCGCGGCGGTGGTGGTCTGCGCGCCGGCCACCACGCCCATCAGGATCGGCGGGCGCATCCGGAACACGAAGTGACCGATCAGCAGGCCGACCACCAGCGGGACGACGGTGGCGACGGCGCCCCACACCAGCAGGCCCCAACCGGCCTGCGAGAGGCCGCTGGTGAAGCTCGGTCCGGCGTTGATGCCGACGATGGCGACGAACGCGCACAGGCCGAGGGTGTCCATGAACCACTGGGCGCCGGGCGGGACGTTGCCGAAGGTCGGGTACTTGCCGCGGATCCAGCCGAACACCAGGCCCATGATCAGCGCGCCGCCGGAGGTGGAGAGGCTGATCGGCACCCCGCCGAGGGTGAGCGCGGGGATGCCGATGCAGCCGCCGAGGAAGATGCCCAGGCCGACCCAGGTCATGTCGGTGGCGAAGCTGGTCGGCACGGGCTTGCCGATCGCCTTCCCGGCCGGCCCGACCAGCCGCTGCGGGCCGGACAGCACCAGGGTGTCGCCGCGTTCGAGCTGGGTGGTGAGCCGGTACGGGAACTCGGCGCCGGAGCGGTAGACCTTGTCGACGAAGACGCCGACCATGAAGGGTTCGCGGCGCAGGTCCGCGATGGTCCGGCCGAGTTGGGCCTTCTCGGAGACGACGACGTGCAGCTGCTCGGTCTGGTAGCCGAGCAGTTCGACGTCGTCGGTCTCCGGGCCGATGCCGGAGACCGGGTCGAACTCGACCAGGTCGTGGCGGATCGCGCTGACGGCGAGCACGTCGCCGCGTTCGATGACGGTCTGCTGGTCGTGGTCGAGGATCTTGCCGTCCCGGCGGACCCGGGTGAGGTAGATCCGGCGCCCGGCGGCCTGCTCGCGCTGCTCGAACTGCTCGATGGTGGAGCCGGCCGGGCCGTTGACGACGGTGTAGGCGCGCAGCACGACCTCGTAGTAGCCCTGGGCGAGGTCGGGGTCGTCGGCGGGGGCGTCGAGTTCGGCAGCCAGTTCGCGGGAGTCGGCGGCGAGGTCGCTGTGCAGGAAGCGCGGGGCGATGTTGGCCAGCAGGATCGCGCACAGGATGGTGCCGAGCGGGTAGGTGACGGCGTACCCGATCGGGACGAGGTTCTGCTGGGCGGTGATCTGGTCCTGGCTGAGGCCGGGCAGTCCGCCGATGGCGTCCTGGGCGACGCCGATCACGGCGGACTGGGTGAGCGCGCCGCCGAGCAGTCCGGCGCCCAGGCCGGGCCCGTAGCCGAGCATCTCGGCGAAGCCCCAGCAGATCGCCAGGCCGCTGAGGCAGACCGCCAGGGTCACCGCGACCTGCGGCAGACCGTCCTTCTTCAGGCCGCGGAAGAACTGCGGGCCGACCTTGTAGCCGAGGGCGAACAGGAACATGATGAAGAACACCGACTTGACGGTGCCGTTGACCTGCACGTCGGTCAGCCAGCCGGTGAACAGACCGGCGACCAGGCAGCCGGTGACCGCGCCCAGGCCGATGGCCTTCCAGTGCAGCCGGCCGACGAGGAAGCCGATCGCGATGGTCAGGAAGATCAGCAGTTCCGGGTACGGCTTGAAGACGTGGTCGGTGATCCAGTCCACCGTTACCCTCCGTTCAGGCCGACCAGGCCGACCAACAGCGGGCCGGTCAGCGGAAGTAGGAAGTTGGAGATGGTGTACGTGATGGTGTAGCCGAGCATCGGGACGCTGCTCTGCGCGGCGTTGCCGACGGCGGTGATCGCGGGGGTGGAGCACTGCTGTCCGGCGATCGCGCCGACCAGGATCGGCGGTTCGATCTTGAGGAGGCGGCGGCCGATGAACAGGCCGAGGAAGGCCGGGACGACCACCATCAGGATGCCGGAGACCGGCAGCAGCACCGGGTACTGCTTGAGCAGCGGTCCGGCGTCGGGGCCGGCGGCCATGCCGGTGACGGCGATGAACACGGCCAGGCCGAGGTCCTTGATGGTCTGCGCGGCGGCCGGCGGGTAGGCGCCGAAGGTGGGGCGCAGCGAGCGCAGCCAGCCGAAGACCAGGCCGGAGATCAGGCAGCCGCCGCCGGTGCCGAGGGTCAGGCTGATGTCCCCGAAGCGGACGACGATCTTGCCGAGCAGGACGCCCAGGCAGATGCCGAGCGAGATGTAGATGTAGTCGGCGGTGTCGGAGCGGACGGTGGCGCCGACCTTCTCGGCGAACTTCTCGACCCGGGAGCGGGCGCCGATCACGGTGAGGGTGTCGCCGCGGTGCACCTCGGTGTCGCCGACGGCGGGCAGGTGGTGGTCGACGCGCTGGATGTCGGTGAGGAACACGCCGCCGGTGGCGTCGTGGTCCCGGTCGCGGACGGCGTTGAGGGTGCGCCCGGCGACCTCCTTGTTGGTGACCACGACCTGGCGGACCGCCATCGGGCTGTCCAGGCCGGGGACGCCGCTGGTCTCGGGGCCGAGCTCGTGCCCGGCGTCCAGCACGGCGGCCCGGCGGCCGACCACCAGCACCTGGTCGCCGCGGCGCAGCACCGGGTCGTCGTCGACGCCGAGCTTCTTGCCGCCCCGGTTGACCGCCTCGACGGTGACCAGCTGGCCGGAGCGCTCCTGGATCTGGCTGACCCGGGTGCCCTCGCCCTGCGAGACCAGGTAGGTGCGGCCGACCAGGGCGGGCAGCGCGGGGGCTTCGCCGGGTTCGAGTTCGTTGCCGCCGCCGCGCATCTTCTCCCAGACCTGGCGGGAGGCTTCGGGCAGCTTGATCCGCATCAGCATCGGGAACAGCTGGCTGGTCAGCAGGACGATGCTGATCAGGCCGAACAGGTAGCAGACCGAGTAGGCGGTGGCGACGTGCGCCTGGAGCTGGGTGGTCTGGTCCGCGGTGATGCCGGGGAGCTTGGCGATCGCGTCCTGCCCGGTGCCGACGGCGGCGGACTCGGTGGCGGCGCCGGCCAGGATGCCGGCGGCGGTGCCGACGTCCAGGTCGAACGTCTCGGCGATGCCCAGGGCCATCAGGACGACGACGACCGCCTCCATCACGGACAGCACGCCGAAGCGCAGGCCCTTGGCGTTCAGGTTGGCGAAGAACTGCGGGCCGGCGATGTAGCCGAGCGAGAAGATGAACAGCGCGAACGCCACGTTCTTGACGTCCGCGTTCACCGAGACGTGCTGGGCGCCGACCAGCATCGAGACGATCAGGACTCCGCAGATGCCGCCGAGCTGGATCGGTCCGACGCGCAGTTTTCCGACCAGGTAGCCGAGGCCCAGGCAGAAGAAGAGGGCGAGAACGGCGTTCTCACGCAGGAGACTCATGAGCGTATTAGATGGGATTTGTACCCTGATGTCCGTTTCAACACGCCGTCATGATCACTTGGCTTCGACCGGCCGCCCGCCCGCGCGGCCGTACGGGGGCGCGGGCGGGCGGGGGCGCGGGCGGGCGGGACGGGCTCCCGGGGGTCAGGCGGTGACCGGCTGCCGGGCGGGGGCCGGGGCCTCGCCGGGCTCGATCCGCAGCTCGGGGAGCAGGCGGTCCAGCCAGCGGGGCAGCCACCAGTTGTGGCGGCCGAGCAGGGTCATGGTGGCGGGCACCAGGACCATCCGGACCACGGTGGCGTCCACCAGGACGGCGACGGCCATGCCCACGCCGATCATCTTGACGGTGATGTCGGGGTCGATCGCGAAGCCGGTGAAGACCGCCACCATGATCGCGGCGGCGCTGCTGATCACCCGCCCGGTGGCGGACAGCCCGCGCACCACGCTGCCGCGGGCGTCGCCGGTGGCCAGCCAGTCCTCGCGGACCCGGGAGAGCAGGAACACCTCGTAGTCCATCGACAGGCCGAACAGCACGGTGAACATCAGGATCGGCACCCAGCTGGAGACCGACACCGCGTGCGGCAGCCCGAGCAGCTTCGCGCCCGCGTCGTGCTGGAAGACCGCCGTCATCACCCCGTACGCGGCGGCCACCGACAGCAGGTTCATCGCGGCGGCCTTGAGCGCGATCACCGGCGCCCGGAACAGCACGGTCAGCAGGACCAGCGAGAGCGCGACCACGAACGGGATCACCACCCACAGCCGCTGCGCGAGCCGGTCGGAGATGTCGGAGAACGCGGCGACCTGGCCGGTGACCTCGACCCCGGCCGGCAGTTCCCCGCCGCGCAGCCGCTTCAGCAGCTTCTCGGTGGCCCGGTCCTGCGGGCCGGTCGTCGGCTGGACGCTGACCACGGCCGCGTCCCGGGCCGCGCTGAGCCGGGCCGGCTGGACCGCGGCGACCGCCGGGTCGGACGCCAGCTTCCGTTCCAGGGCGGGCAGTTCGGACTCCGGCAGCTGCTCCAGGTCGACCGCGAGCAGCAGCGGCCCGTTCGCCCCGGGGCCGTACGCCCCGGCGATCAGGTCGTACGCCTTGCGGGTGGTGTTGCCGGCCGCCTGGCTGCCCGCGTCCTGCGGCCAGGTGCGCATGCCGAGCACCGGCGCGGCCAGGCCGAGCAGCACCACCAGCGAGAGGACGACGGCGGTGACCGGGCGGCGGCCGATCAGCCGGGCCCAGCGCTCGGTGCGGGTCGGGCCGGCGCTCTCGGCCTCCGTGCTTCCGGCTTCGGCGGGCGCGGCGGCGGCGCGGCGTTCGGTCCGGCGTTCGGCGCGGCGCAGCATCCGGGGTCCGGCGAGGGCGGCCAGGGCGGGGACCAGGGTGAGCGCGGCGGCCATCACGGCGCCGACGGTGGCGAAGGTCGCGTAGCCGAACGAGGCGTAGGTGGCCAGCCCGGCCAGCTTGAGGCCGAACAGCGAGACCAGCACGGTCGCCCCGGCGACCACCACGGAGGAGCCGGCGGTGGCGTTCGCCTCGGCGGCGGCGGCCCGGGCGTCCAGGCCCCGGCGCAGCCCCTCGACGTGCCGGGAGACCAGCAGCAGCGCGTAGTCGATGCCGACGCCGAGGCCGACCATGGACGCCACGGTGGGCGCGATGTCGCTGATGTCGGTGACGGCCGCCATCAGGGTGATCAGCCCGGTGCCCGCGCCGAGCCCGGCCAGCGCGACCAGCAGCGGCAGGCCCGCCGCGGTCACCGTCCCGAGCGCGACCACCAGGATCACCAGCGCCGCGGCCATGCCGATCGCCTCGGCCGCGCCGTCGGGGGCGGTGAAGTTCTCCGGCAGCTCCCCGCCGAACTCCACCTGGTACCCGGCGTCGGTGGTCGGCCGGGCGGCGGCGCGCAGCGCGTCCAGGCCCTCCGCGCCCTTGAACGCGGTCGTCTTGACGTCGTAACCGACCGTCAGCAGCGCGGTGTCACCGGCCGCCGACGGTATCGGCTCGCTGACCGACAGCGCGTGCGGCAGCCCGGCGAGCCGCTCCCGCAGGCCCACCAGCGCCGCCGCGGGCAGCGCCTTCCCGCCCCGGTCGTGCACCACCACCCGGGCGCTGGTCCCCGAGCTCTCCGGGAAGCGCGCGTTCAGCAGGTCCATGCCCGCCGTGGAACGCGTCCCCGGGACCCGGTAGTCGTCCCGCGGCTCGCCGCCGAACGCCTGCGCCAGGCCGAAGATCGCACCGATCAGCAGCACCCAGGCCGCGACGGTGCGCCAGGGTCGGGCCGCCGCGGCCCCGCCGAGGCGGCCGAGGAGTGTGGACATGGCAGAAGCCTTCCGTTCAGGGGTCGACGCGGTGTCGGACCCCAGTGTGGAAGGCGGCGCTTGGAGCCCGCTTGGCACCGCCGCTCCAAGTCCCGCCCCGGGCGCGGGCGGCTCGGGGCGGCCCCGCGGGTCACTCCCCCGGCTCCCCCGGTGCCGGCAGTTGCTCCAGTGCCGCCCGCGCCTCGGCCTCCCAGCCCGGCGCCTCCCAGCGGCGGGCGACCTCGGCGGCCCGGCGGAAGTGCTCGGCGGCCTCGGCGGTGCGGCCCAGGTGGCGGGCGAGTTCCCCGAGTGTGAGGGCGACCGGGCGGACCGCGATCGAGGTGGACGCCGCACCGGCCACCAGGTGGCCCAACGGGCGCATCTCGTCCAGGAGTTCGGCGGCCTCGGCGCGTTCGTCCAGGGCGATGACCAGGTCGGCGCGCAGTTGCAGGAACAGCGAGCGGAAGTAGTCGGCCTGGACTCCCCGGCGCTCGCCCCGGGCCCGCCGGGCCGCCTCCGGGCCGTGCCCGGCCGCGAGCAGGGCGAGTGCGGTGACGTCGGCGACCAGCGGGCCGTACTGCGCGCGGTGCTCCTCGATCAGCGGGAGCATCTCGGCCAGCCGGCCCTGCCGGTGGGCGATCACCACCCGGATCAGCGCGGCCAGGCCGCCGGCGTGCAGCGAGTCGCGGGCGCGCAGACCGGCCAGGGCCTGCTCGTAGCGGGCGACCGCCTCGTCGACGCGGCCGGCGGCGAGTTCCAGCATGCCGCGCTGGAACAGCACCACGTCGGCGAGTTCGGGCAGCCCGTAGCGGTGCGCGATCTCCTCGCCGGCCGCCAGGTGGCGGCGCAGCGCGGGGAGGTCGCCGTGCACGGCGGCGGCGGTGGCGGCCAGGTGCTCGGCGTGCCAGCGGTAGGCGGGCAGGTCGTGCTCGGTGGCCAGCTCGGCGAGTTCGGCGGCCAGCCTGGCCCGGTCGATGGGCGCCAACTCGTGGTCGCAGGAGCGGGCCTGGGCGGCGATCGCCAGGCAGAGCAGCAGCGGGTCTCCCTCGGCGCGGGCGATCGCGACGGCCTCGCTCCCGGCGGTGAACGCCTCCGGCGAGCCGGTGCAGTCGAGTTCCTGGGTGAGCGCGTCGAGCAGGCGGCAGCGGGTGGCGGGCGGCAGGTCGGTGCGGCGCAGCAGCCGGGTCAGCTGGTCGACGGCCTCCTGGTCGAAGGTGCCGTACGGGTGGGTGACCCACGGGGTGGGCTCGGTCCAGGCGGTCCAGGCGGCGATCAGCAGTTCCTCCCGGCCGCTCTCCCGGGCGAGCCGGAGCGCGCGCGCCTTGGTCCCGGTGGCGGCGGTGACCTGCCCGGCCCGGACCTGGGCGCGCAGCAGCGCGCCGAGCAGGTCGATCCGGCGGGCGGCGCGGTCCTCGCCGGGCTGTTCGGCGGCGCGGTCCAGGTTGTCGACGGCCTGCCGGAGCAGGCTGACGGCGCTGGGGTGGGCGTAGCGCCGCTCGGCGGCCTCGGCGGCCCGGACGCAGTGGTCGACCGCGAGGGCGGCCGTGGCGGTGGTCGCGGCCTGGGTGAAGTGGTGGGCCAGTGCGGTGAGTTCGCCGGGCCGCAGGTCGTGCAGGGCGTGTCCGATCCGGCCGTGCAGGCGGGCCCGGCGCAGGCCGCCGAGATCGGCGTACAGGGTGTCGCGCACCAGCACGTGGGCGAACCGGACGGTGCCGGGCCGGGGTTCGAGCAGCAGGCCGCCCGCGACGGCCGCCTCGACGGCCTCGGTCGCGGTGTCCTCGTCCTGCTCACCGGCCCGCAGCAGCAGGTCGACGTCGCTCTCCCGACCGGCCACGGCGGCCAGCCGCAGCAGGTCGACGGCGGGGGCGGGCAGCCGCTCGAACCGGCGGCGCAGCACGTCCCGGACACCCTGCGGGACCTGCCGCAGCGCGGTCGACTCCCCCTCCAGGGCGAGGAGTTGGGCGCTCTCGGCGAGGTAGAACGGGTTGCCGCCGGTGCGCTCGGCCAGCGCCCGGACGGTCTCGGGGCGGACCGGAGCGGCACACACCGCCTCGATCAGCCGCCCGGCGTCGGACTCGGCGAGCCCGCCGAGCGGCACCCGGACCGGAGAACGACGGGCCAACCGGGCCAGCACCTCGGCGAGTTCACCCTCGCCCGGACGCAGGGCGGCCACCAGCAGCAGACCGCCCCCGGCCCCGAAGGACGCCTGGTCGGCGGCCAACTCGCCCAGCAGCTCCCGGGTCTCCGGGTCGGCCGCGTGCAGGTCGTCGAGCAGCACGGCGAGCGGCGCCGTCCGGGCGGCGGCGTGCAGCCGGGCGACGACCGCGCGGTGCAGTCGGAAACGCCCCGACAGCGGGTCCTGACGGTCCGTCGACTCCGGCCCGGCCAGCAGCGGGGCGAGCAGCGGATCGGCGGCGGTGTCCGGTTCGTGCCAGGCGAGTTCACGCAACACCTCGGTCCACGCCCAGGCCGCCGGGGCCCCCGCGCTCTCCGGGCAGCGCCCGGTCAGCACCCGCCAGCCGTCCGCCGCCAGCCGCTCCCGCAACCGCCCCAGCACCGTGGACTTCCCGACCCCGGCCTCCCCGCTCACCAACGCGAACCCCACCCCGCCCCGCGCCCGCCCGGCCGCCTCCAGCAACGCCGCCAACTCGCCCCGCCGCCCGACGAACACCTGCGGCCGACCGCTGGCGGGCCGATCGGGCCCGGCGCCCGGGAACGCGGGGAGGGAGACGGACGCGGGACCGGACGCGGGCACGGGGAGGGAGGTGAAGGTGGAGAGGGACGCGGAGGCGGAGGAGGAGGCGGGCACGGGGAGGGGACCGGGACCGGAGGCGGACGCGGGACCGGAGGCAGAGGCGGAAGCCCGCGTCGGCCCGAGGACGGAACCGGCCACCGCACCCGCGCCACCTCCGCCGGGCAGGCCAGCTCCGCCGGGCAGGCCGACCTCGCCATCGCCGCCGACCCCAACGACCCCGCCGGACAGACCGACCCCGCCGACCCCTCCGGGCAAGCCGGACAGGCCGGGGAGGCCGGGGAGGCCGGGGAGGCCGGGCAAGCCGGGGAGGCCGGGCAAGCCGGGGAGGCCGGGCAAGCCGGGGAGGCCAACTCCGTCGGCCCCACCGGCTCTGGCAGGCAAGCCAACCTCGCTTACCCCACCGACCCCAACGCCCGCGCCAGGCAGGCCATCGCTGCCGACCCCAACGACCCCGCCGGACAGACCGACCTCACCGACCCCGCCGGGCAAGCCGGACAGGCCGGACAGGCCAACTCCGTCGGCCCCACCGGCTCTGGCAGGCAAGCCAACCTCGCTTACCCCACCGACCCCAACGCCCGCGCCAGGCAGGCCGACTCCGCCGATCAAGCCACTCCCACCGGCTCCGCCCGGCAGGCCGCCCCCGCTCGGCAGGCCGGTGGTCTGCGTCGTCGTCTCGGCCGCGAAAGGGCCCTGGCCGGGGGCGAGTTGGTCGGTGCGCTGGTGCAGGATCGCGGATTCGAGGGTGGTGAGCAGTGGTCCCGGGTCGAGGCCGAGCTCGGTGGCGAAGTAGGTGCGGGCGCGGCGGATCGCGGCGAGGGCGTCGGCCTGGCGGCCGCTGTGCCAGAGGGCGAGGGCGAGCAGGCGCCAGGTCTGTTCGCGCAGTGGGTGGTCCTCGACGAGGGCGGCGGCCTCCTGCGCGGCGGGGCGGGCCCGGCCGGCGGCGAGGTCGGCCTCGATCGCGGATTCGCGGGCGGTGGTGCGCAGTTCCTCGAGTCGGGCGATCTCGGGGGCGGCCCAGGCCCGGTCGGCGAACTCGTGGTAGGCCGGTCCCTGCCACAGCCCGAGCGCCGCCCGGAACCGCTCGGCCCCGGCGGCCCCGTCCACCGTCCCCGCCCCCGCTCCTGCCGCTGCCCCCGTCGCCGCGTCGAGCAGATCCTCGAAGTCCTGGGCGTCGGTGCGGACGCCGCGCAGCGCGTAGCCGCCGGCCTCGCTGACCAGCAGGCGGGCCGCCTGCCGGGGGCCGCGTTCGGGTTCCAGCAGGCGGCGCAGGTTGGAGACGTACGCCTGGAGGGAGGTCGCGGCCTTGGCGGGCGGGCGGCCGTCCCAGAGGCCGTCGATCAGCCGGTCGGCGGGGACGGCCGTCCCGCGGGCGACCAGGAGTCGGGCGAGCACGCCGCGCTGGCGCGGGCCCCCCAACCGGGTGGCGGCCCCCGCCACTTGCGCCGTCAGCGTCCCGAGCACAGTGATCCGCACCATCGTGGGGTCGAGCCTATGCGATGCCGTCGCGCCACCCCCGCCCACCTGCGCTCCAAGCCGGTTCCAAGCGGGTTCCCGCCGGTCGGCGGGGCGGCCCCGTCCGGGTACCGGTGGGGCGCGGGAGGGCCGCCGCGCACCAGTGGGACAGGAGTGACGGGTGGGACGAGTGGACGACTTGTGCCAGGGCAACATCCGTCCATCCCACCGGCCTTCCGCGCTCCCGCCGGGCACGCCAAAGTAGAGGTGTCGGCAGGGGAGAAAGAGCGAAGAAAGCGAATGCCGACAGCACCGGACCGCACTCCGCAAAAGCCGGAGAATGCCGGAGAATGCCGCAGCAGAATCGATTTCCCGAGGGAGAGAAAATTCCGTGAACGCCACCCGTACGGCCCGAACCGCGCTCGCCGGACTGCTCGTCGCCGGGCTCTCGACACTGGTCGGTCTGGCCGGCCCGGCGCTCTCCTCCCCGCACGGCACCGCCACCCGGGCCGACGGCCCGGGGGTGTCCGCCACCTCCGTCCCGTCGCCCACCGCCACGCCGTCCGCACACCCCGACGACGTGACCTGGGGTCAGTGACCCACCGATCTCGCCAAGGAGTCCGCCATGCACGCCACCTCGAACTTCCTCGCCGACTCGCCGGAGTCCGCGGAGCGCACCGACCGCGTCCTCGGTGACACCCGCCGCAACCTGAACCAGGGCTGGATCGTCGCCTGAACCGGCGCCCGAACCGCCGGGAAAACTCCGGAGCGGAAATTCCGGAACGGAAATCCGCACCACCAAGGGAAACCGAGATCCACGACCACGGAAAGGGGTGGACGACGTGAAACGCAATCACCACATGTTCGCCGGGGATGATCCGCACTTCTACGACCACCCCGTGGACCGCGCCGAGAGGCGCCGGTTCGCCGCCGCCGACCGTCCCGCCCCGGCGGGCTGGCGGAGCCACGAGGACGGGTCCTGGTTCTTCCTCACCCCCGAGCAGGCCGAACTGCCGGACCAGGGCTGGAAGATCCACGTCTCCGCGGTGCCGGCCGAGGCCGCCGAGGTGATCGACCTGGTCTCGGCGTACTGTCTGGAGACCGGGCTGCCGCACAAGTTCCTGGTCAACCCCCGAATACACCACCTGAACAACAGCAAGTACGCCCGCCGGGGCAGCAGCGGCAAGCTGATGACGCTGTACCCGGCCGACGACACCCGGCTGCGCACCGTGCTGGACGCGCTCGGCCCGCTGCTGGCCGGCCGCCGCGCCCCGTACGTGCTCGGTGACCTGCGCTGGCAGGACGGGCCGCTCTACCTGCGGTACGGCGGCTTCCTGGAGCGCTGGTGCACGCTGGACGGCGGCGAGCGGGTGCTGGCCATCTCGGCGCCGGACGGCACCCTCGTCCCGGACCGCCGCGACCCGTACTTCGCGCTGCCGCCGTGGCTGGAGCCGCCGGAGTGCGTCGCCGAGCAGCTGCGGGCCGACGAGGCCGCCGCGGCCGGACAGCCGGGGCTGCCGTACGAGATCGAGCGGGCGCTGCACTTCTCCAACGGCGGCGGCGTCTACCTGGCCCGGGAACGGGACGGCGACGGCGCGCCGGTGGTGCTGCGCGAGGCCCGGCCGCTGGCGGGGCTGGACGGCTCCGGGGCCGACGCCGTGGCCCGGCTGCGCACCGAGGCGCGGGCCCTGCGGGCCCTGGCGGGGCTGGAGTTCGTGCCCCGGCTGATCGACGAGTTCACCGTCTGGGAGCACCACTACCTGGCGGAGGAGTACGTCGAGGGCGAGACGCTGCGCCAGTTCCTGGCGCGCTCCAACCCGCTGACCCGGCCCGAGCCCTCCCCCGGCGACCTCGCCCGCTACACCGCGCAGGCCCTCGACGTCCTCGACCAGTTGCAGCGGGCGGTCGACGCGATGCACGCCCGCGGGTACGCCTTCGGCGACCTGCACCCGGCGAACGTGCTGCTGCGCCCGGACGGCCGGATCTGTCTGGTCGACTTCGAGGTCGCGCACCGCCCCGGCCTGGACCCCGAACCGTCCGTGGCCTGTCCGGGCTTCGTCGCCCCGCACGCCATGGCCGGCTTCGAACGGGACAGGTACGCGCTGGACTGCATCCGGCTCGCCCTGTTCCTGCCGTACACCATGCTGCTCGACCTGCGCCCCGCGAAGGTCGACCAACTCGCGGACGCCATGGCCGAGTTCTTCCCCGTGCCGACCGCCCACACCGCACGCGTCCGGCGCGGCCTGCGCCGCCCGGGCATCCCCGACCGCCCCGCGGACCGCTCCGGCGACGAGCTCTTCGACCGTCCGGACGCCACGGGACTGCCCGAGGCGCTCGCCCGGGCGATCCTCGCCTCCGCCACCCCGCAGCGCGCCGACCGCCTCTTCCCGGGCGACCCGGCCGGTCTCAACGACGGCGGCTACACCCTGGCCCACGGCGCGGCCGGCGTCCTGCACGCCCTGCACGCCACCGGGCAGCCGGTCGACGAGGAGCACACCGACTGGCTGTGGCGGGCCGCCCGCCGCTCCCGCGACCTGCGCCCCGGCCTGTACGACGGCCTGCACGGCGCGGCCCTGGTCCTGCACGAACTCGGCCGCGAACAGGAGGCGTTGGACGTCCTCCAGCGCGCCGGGCGCAGCCCCGACCCGTCCCCGCCCGGCGACCTGTCGCTGCGCAGCGGCCTGGCCGGCATCGGACTGGCCCTGCACCGGCTGCACCGCGCCACCGGCGACGGCGGCCTGCGCGACGCCCTGGACCGCACCGCCGAACGGCTGGCCGCCGCCCTCGACCCGGCGGCCCCGACCCCGGCCGGAGCGGGCCTGCTGACCGGACCGAGCGGGATCGCCGCGTTCTTCCTGCACCTGCACCAGGACAGCGGCGACCCGGCCCACCTCGACCTGGCCGCCCGGGCGCTGCGCGCCGACCTGGCGCAGTGCCGCACCAGCGAGGAGGGCGCGGTCAACCTGCTGGACGGCACCCGGCTGCTGCCCTACCTGGGCAACGGCAGCGCGGGAGTCGGCCTGGCCCTGGGCCACTACCTGCGGCACCGGCCCGACGAGGAGGAGTTCGCCCTCGCCCTGGACGGCGTCCTGCTGGCCGCCCGCGCCCGGCTGGTGATCTTCGGCGGCCTGTTCCACGGCCGGGCCGGACTGCTGGCCCTGCTCGCCGCCCACCCCGACCGGCCCGGCGCCGCCGAGCGGATCGCCCGCCAGCGCCGCCTGCTGGCCTGGCACGCCGTCCCGTACCGGGGCGGTACCGCGATCGCCGGCGACCAGCTGCACCGCCTGTCGATGGACCTGGCCACCGGCACCGCCGGCGTCCTGCTGGCCGTCCACGCCGCCGCCGGCGCACCGCTGGACCTGCCCGGCGCCACCCTGCCGGCCCTCGCGGTCGGCCGCCCCTGAGCCCGTGCCGACACCGGGCCCCACCTGCCCTCCCGGGCGACCGTCCGGGAGTCGACGCACCACCGAGAACAGAGGAGTTCACCATGTCCGAGGTCCTGAAGCTGCAGAACCTGTCCGTCGCCGACACCGACGAGGGCGAGCTCAACGAGTGGAGCACCGTCTCCAACTACTGCGGCAGCAAGATCGAAGAGGACGCGCTCTAAGCCTTCCCGTTCGATCCGGCTCCACCCCACTGCGCCACAACCACCGACAACCACCCACAACCACAGAGGAGTTCACCATGTCCGAGATCCTGAAGCTGCAGAACCTGTCCGTCGCCGACACCGACGAGGGCGAGCTCAACGACTGGAGCACCGTCAGCAACCACTGCGGCAGCAAGATCGAAGAGGACGCGCTCTAAGCCCCTCCGCTCGATCCGCCCGGTACCGCTCCACCCCACTGCGCCACAACCACCCACAACCAAAGAGGAGTTCACCATGTCCGAGATCCTGAAGCTGCAGAACCTGTCCGTCGCCGACACCGACGAGGGCGAGCTCAACGACTGGAGCACCGTCAGCAACCACTGCGGCAGCAAGATCGAAGAGGACGCGCTCTAAGCCCCTCCGCTCGATCCGCCCGGCACCGCTCCACCCCGATCCATCCCGATCCACCCCACCGCACCACAAAAACCCACGATCACAGAGGAGTTCACCATGTCCGAGATCCTGAAGCTGCAGAACCTGTCCGTCGCCGACACCGACGAGGGCGAGCTCAACGAGTGGAGCACCGTCAGCAACTACTGCCACAGCAAGATCGAAGAGGACGCCGTCTGATCCTCGCCGGACACCGCCCCCCGGCCCGCCCTTCACCCCCGTAGGGCGCGGCCGGGTCCGGCCGGGGCGGCCGGCACCTTCCGGGTGCCGGCCGCCCCGGCCGTTCCGTTCCCCGCTCGATTTCCAGCCCGATTTCCAGCCCGATTCCCAGTCCCGATTCCCAGTCCCGATTCCCCGCCCGCTCCGGATCCGGGAGGACCGCCGTGGCAGACGCCCCGCCCACCCCGCTGTACCGCAACCCCGACTACCAGCGCCTGTGGCTGGCCCACGCCCTGTCCGCGTTCGGCTCGCAGGCGACGTACATCGCGCTTCCCCTGGTCCTGCTGGCGGCCACCCACTCGATCACCGACTTCGGCCTGGTCACCTTCGCCGAGATCGTCTCCTCGCTGTTCGCCAGCTTCCCGGCCGGCGTGCTGGTCGACCGGCTGAGCCGCCGCACCGTGATGCTCTTCTGCGACCTGGCCCGGGCCGCGGCCTTCGCGCTGTTCGCGCTGGCGGTGCTCGCCGACCGGGTGAACCTGCCGCTCGCGGTGGGCCTGGCCGTGCTGAACAGCCTGCTCAGCGCCCCGTTCGGGCCGGCCGCCTCGGCCGCGCTGCGGCACGTGGTGCCGCGCAGCCAGCTGACCACCGCCGTGTCGATGGCGCAGGCCCGCTCGGCGGTCGCCACCCTGGGCGGGCCGATGCTCGGTGCCGCGCTGTACGCCGTCACGCCGGTGCTGCCGTTCGTGGTCGACGCCGCCTCGTTCGCCGCGTCCGCGCTGTGCGTGCTGTTCGTGCGGCTGCCGAAGGAGACGCCGGGCGCGGGGCGTCCGAAGGCCGAACGCCCGCCGTTCCTGCGCGACTTGACCACGGGGCTGGTGGAGGTGCGGCGCAGCGCGTTCCTGCGGTACACGCTGGTGAACGCGGCGCTGGTGAACTTCGTGTTCAGCGGCATCGTGGTGGTGCTGGTCGCGCAGGGCGCGCAGGCCGGGCCCGGCGGCAGCTACCACAACGGGCTGATCATCGCGATGTCCGGCGCGGGCAACCTGGTCGGCGCGGTGTTCTCCGCCAAGGCCGGACGGACCCTCGCCCCGCGCACCCTGGTGCTGGCGGTCTGCTGGAGCACCGCGCTGCTGACCCCGCTGCTCGCGCTCGGCTACGGGGTGGCGTTCACGGCGCTGGTGATCGGCCTGTGCGGCCTGACCTCGCCCGCCGCGAACGCGGTGATCTCCGCGGCCCGGCTGCACTCCGTCCCGGACCACCTGCTGGGCCGGGTGCAGACCGCCTGCGGCATCGCGCCCGCGCTGTTCGTCCCGTTCGGCCCGCTGGTCAGCGGCGCCCTGCTGGACCACTTCTCGGCGTCCACCGTGCTGCTGCTGAACGCGGGCGTGCTGCTGGCGCTGGCCCTCTACAGCACCGTCAGCGGCGGCCTGCGCCGCATCCCCGACCTGCGCGAGCCCCGGGCGGCGGAGCCCGCCGCGCCGAAGGCCCGGACGGTGGAGCCGCGCCCGGTCGAGCCGCGCCCGGTGGCGAACACCTGACCGGGCCGTCGGAACCCGGCGCCCGGCCGTCGGAACCGGGCACCCGGCCGTCGGAACGCGTCGCCCGGCCGTCAGGGCGCGGCGCCGCCGGAGGCCAGGCGGACGGCCGCGAGCGGGACGAAGCCGCCGCTGCCGCCGTCGGTGCCGCCCCCGTCCAGGCGGCGCAGCATGGCGACGGCGATCCGCTGGGCCTGGGCCTTGGCGCGTTCGGTGACGGGGCCGGTGTGGCGGCCGTCGAGGGTGGCGCGCCAGAGCTGGACCCAGCGGCCGAAGTGCGCGGCGGTGAGCGGGGCGACGGCGTGCAGGGCGGCGTGCGGGGCGAGCGCGTTGCCGCGGTAGGCGGCGGTGCGCAGCAGGGCGCTCTCCCAGAAGTCGGTGATCCCGGGGAGGTGGGCCTCCAGGTCGAGGCGGGCGACCTCGGTGAAGTGCGGGCCGATCAGCGGGTCGGCGAAGGCGGCGCGGTAGAAGAGCCGGAGGGCCCGTTCCAGGTCGGCCCGGCTGGTGATGTCCGGCAGTGCCACGGCGGTGTCCTCCTGGTGCTGTCACGCGGGCCGTCACGCGCGCCGCCACCCGCCCTCACGCGCTGTCACGGGCGGTGGCGCGCCGCGGTGCCCGCCCGGCCAGGCTACGCCGGGGCGGTGTCCGGGGGCAGGGCCGTTGGTCCCGTCGGGGGTCGCCACCTGGCAGGATGCTGGTCATGAGCTTCCTCCCTGCGGACGACCGCTATGCCTCGATGACCTACCGCCGCGCCGGGCGCAGCGGCGTGCAGCTGCCCGCCGTGTCGCTCGGCCTGTGGCACAACTTCGGTGACACCCAGCCGCTGGACGTGCAGCGCGCGGTGCTGCGCCGGGCCTTCGACCGGGGGGTGACCCACTTCGACCTGGCGAACAACTACGGCCCGCCGTACGGCAGCGCGGAGCGCAACTTCGGCTACCTGTTCGCGCAGGACTTCCGCCCGTTCCGGGACGAGCTGTTCATCGCCTCGAAGGCGGGCTGGGACATGTGGCCGGGCCCGTACGGGGACGGCGGCAGCCGCAAGTACCTGCTGGCCAGCCTGGACCAGTCGCTGGGCCGGATGGGCCTGGACTACGTCGACGTCTTCTACTCGCACCGGTGGGACCCGACCGTCCCGCTGGAGGAGACCATGGGGGCGCTGGACACGGCGGTGCGCTCGGGCCGGGCGCTGTACGCGGCGATCTCCAACTACCCGGCGGAGCAGCACCGGGAGGCGGTGGCGATCCTGCGCGAGCTGGGCACGCCGTGCCTGCTGAACCAGGCCAGCTACTCGATCCTGAACCGGGAGCCGGAGCAGGGCCTGCTGGACGCGGTGGGCGAGACGCAGACCGCGCTGATCGCCTACTCGCCGCTGGCGCAGGGCCTGTTGACGGACCGCTACCTGTCGGGTGACGTGCCGGCCGGGTCGCGGATGTCGGTGGGCCACTTCCTGAAGGAGGAGGCGCTGACGGACGCCAAGCTGGAGCAGCTGCGGGCGCTGGCGAAGGTCGCGGAGGGCCGCGGACAGAGCCTGGCGCAGCTGGCGCTGTCCTGGGTGCTGCGGGACGAGCGGGTGGTGTCGGTGATCATCGGCGCCTCCAGCGTGAAGCAGCTGGACCAGAACCTGGACGCGCTGGCGGCCGGTCCGCTGACCGCCGAGGAGCTGGCCGAGATCGACCGGCTGAGCAGGTAGCCGACCGGGTAGGCGGCCGGCCGGGCGAGGAGCCGGGTGGACGGGCGGGCGGCCGGGGGAAGTTCGGCCGCCCGCCGGTCCGGGCTCGGGCGGTCCGGGCTCAGGGGCGCACTCAGGGGTGCAGCTTCGGCAGGACGGTCTCGGCGACCCGGTACGCCTCCTCCAGCAGCGGGTTGCCGGACAGGATGAAGGTGTCCACGCCCAACTCCTGGAACTCCCGCAGCCGTTCGACGACCTGCTCGGTGGAGCCGACCACGGCGGTGCCGGGGCCGGGGCGGAACAGGCTCATGCCGGGCCACAGGTTGGGGTGGGTCTCCAGCTCGCGGGCGCGGGCCGGGACCCGGCCGCCGTGCTGGCGGAACTGGCGCTGCCAGCCGACGCCGTCCTCGCCCGCCCGGCCGCCGAGCTGGCGGGCGTAGGTGGCCTCGCTGGTGACGTCGAGCAGCCGGTCGGCGGCGGCCCACGCCTGTTCCTCGGTGTCGCGGACGATCAGGTGCAGGCGCAGGCCGAGCCGCAGGGTGCGGCCGTGGGCGGCGGCGCGTTCGCGGACGCGTTCCAGCTTCTCCTTGAGCAGGTGCGGGGGTTCGCCCCAGGTGAGGTAGACGTCGACGTGCTCGGCGGCGACCTCGATGCCGGCCGGGGACGAGCCGCCGAACCAGAGCGGGATGTGGCCCTCGCGCAGCGGCGGCAGGTCGCGCAGCGAGGCCCCGGCGTTCTTGAGCTGGTAGAACTCGCCTTCGTGGTCGAAGACTTCGCCGCTGGTGAGGCGCTTGACCAGGCTCCAGTACTCGGCGGACAGCCGGTAGCGGTCGTCGTGCTCGACGTGCAGGCCGTACTCGCGCAGCTGGCCGGTGGAGCCGTTGACCACGTTGAAGCGCAGCCGGCCGGGGCCGTGCAGGTGCTCGAAGGAGAGCGCCATCTTGGCCAGCAGGGTGGGCGAGATCAGGCCGGGGTGGACGGCCAGCAGCGGCTGGAAGCCGGGGCCGGTGGCGGCGGCCAGCGCGGAGCCGAGCGCCCACACGTCGTACTGGTCGGTGGCCAGCAGCGCGCCGGTGTAGCCGAGCCGCTCGACGGTGGCGGCCAGGTGCTGGAGGTAGCCGAGGTCGACCGGACGGCGGCCTTCGGGCTCCCACGGGTAGTGGCCCTCGCGCGGGATCAGGTACCAGAGGACTTCGGTGGCCACGGCGCTCAGCCTTCCTGCGCGGCGCGGGCGATGGCGGCGGCGACGGGCTGCTCCAGCTCGGGCAGGTGGATGTCGGCGACGGTGACGGGGCGGTCGATGAAGCCGACGCCGTGGAAGATGTCGGCGGCCTCCTGCTGCTCGGCGACGAACGCGGCGGTGGCGGGCTCCAACCGCCAGGGCAGCGCGGCGAGCGCGGTGTGCCAGTCGGCGGCCTCGCCGCCCTGGTCCTCGGCGGCGAGCGCGGCGGCCTCGGCGGGGTGGGCGGCGGCCCAGTGGTCGGCGCGCTGGAGGGCGGTGACGATGGCGGCGACCACCTCGGGCCGCTGGACGGCGAGTTCGCGGCGGGCGAAGAACACCGAGCGGTCGGTGATGACGTCCCCGGTCCGGATCAGTTCGCGGAACTCGCCGGTGCGGCGGGCGGCGGCGAGTTCCGCGCCCTGGGCGATCCAGCCGGCGATCCGGCCGTCGCGCAGCCGCTCGGCCTCGTCCCCGGCCGGGCGCTCGGCGCTGATGTCGTCGCGGTACGAAAGTCCGTGCTGGTGCAGGGCCTTGGCGAGCAGGTGGGTCTGCCAGGAGCCGATCCCGAGCACCACGGTGGCGCCCTTCAGGTCGGCGACGGAGTGCACCGGGCCGTCGGCGGCGACCAGCAGCGCGCCGTGGTCGGGGCGGGGCGCGGAGACGGCGGTGTAGACGATGTCGTGGCCGGCGGCCTGGGCGGTGATCGGCGGGGTGGAGCCGGTGCCGCCGAAGTCGATGGTGCCGTCGGCCAGGTAGGGGCCGGTCCTGGTGCCGTCCGTGTAGTGGTGGAACTCGGCGCTCTCGCCGAGCGGGGCCAACTCCTGCTGGAGGTAGTCGAGTCGGGCCAGGTGGTAGAGCGACGGGTTGGAGCGGTGCACACCGACGGTGACGGTCATGGCGGTCTCTTCTCTCGGGCGGTGGGTCAGTTGGCGTGCTGCGGTGCGGTGTCCCGGTGCACGCCGAGGTCGGCGAGCAGGCGGCGGCGCAGCGCCGCGAAGTCGGGGTCGGCCGGGTCCCGGGGGTGGTCGACGGCGACGGTCTCGTCGCGGACGAGCGCGCCGTCGCGCAGGACGGCCACCCGGTCGGCGAGCCGGATCGCCTCGTCCACGTCGTGGGTGACCAGCAGGACGGCGGGCCGGTGCTTGCGGCACAGTTCGCCGACCAGGTCCTGCATGCGCAGCCGGGTGAGCGCGTCCAGGGCGGCGAACGGCTCGTCCAGCAGCAGCAGTTCGGGCTCCCGGACCAGGGCCCGGGCGAGCGCGGCGCGCTGCGCCTCGCCGCCGGAGAGGGTGCCGGGCCAGGCGTCGGCGTGGTCGGCGAGGCCGACCTCGGCCAGGGCCCGGCGGCCGGTCTCCCGGGTGGCGGCGCCGCGCGGCAGGCCGACGGTGACGTTGCCCAGGACGCGCTTGGACGGGATCAGCCGGGGTTCCTGGAAGACCACGGTCCGCGAGGGCGGCACGAGCACGGTGCCCCCGTCGGCCCGGTCGAGCGCGCCGAGGATGCGCAGCAGGGTGGTCTTGCCGGTGCCGGACGCGCCGAGCAGGGCCAGGAACTCGCCGCGGGCGATGTCCAGGTCGATGCCGTCCAGGACGGCGCGGGTGCCGAACACCCGGCGCAGGCCCCGGAGGTGGACGGCGGGGGTGCGGGTGTCGCTCATCGTCCGGTCCCCCGCCGTCCGGTGCCGGGGCGCCAGGGCATCAGCACGCGTTCCAGGACGCGCACCGCGCCGTCGGCGGCCAGGCCGAGCAGGCCGTAGATCAGGATGCAGACGGCGAGCACGTCGGTGCGCGAGAAGTTCTGCGCCTGGGCCATCAGGTAGCCGATCCCCTCGGTGGAGTTGATCTCCTCGGCGGCGATCAGCGCGATCACGCTGAGCGTCATCGACAGCCGCAGCCCGGACAGCAGCGCGGGCAGCGCGCCGGGCAGCACCACCTCGCGGACGATCGCCCAGCGGGAGAGCCCGAAGCTGCGCATCGCCTCGACGAGCTTGCGGTCGGTGTTGCGGACGCCGCCGGAGGTGGAGACGTACATCGGGAAGGAGGTGGCGACGCCGATCAGCGCGATCTTCGCGGTCTCGGTGATGCCGAACCAGACCATGAACAGCGGCACCAGCGCCAGGAACGGGACGGTGCGCAGCACCTGGACGGCGGAGTCGAGCAGTTCCTCGCCGAGCCGGAAGAAGCCGGTGACCACGCCGAGCACCAGGCCGGCGCCGGCGCCGAACAGCAGGCCGAGGGCGGCCCGGGTCAGCGAGGTGGACAGCGCGTCGGTGAGCTGCCCGTTGCCCCACAACTCCCGTACGGCCTGGACGACCTGGCCGGGCGAGGCGAGCACGTCGGGGGTGAGCGCGCCGGTCGCGGAGGAGATCTGCCAGGCGGCGAGCAGGGCCAGCGGGCCCAGGGTGCGCAGGGCGAGCGAGACGCCGCGCGGCCGGGTCGTGGCGGCCCGGGCCCGGGGGGCGACCAGCCCGGCGGCCCGGGCCGCCTCGGTGCCGGTCGCCTCCTCGGTGCCGGTCGCCGCCTCGGTGCCGGTCGCCGCCTCGGTGCCGGTCGCCGCCTCGGTGCCGCCGGTGGTGGCCCCGCCGGTGGTGGTGGCGGTGGTCACTTCCCGCTCCCGGCGAGGGAGTTGATGTCGATCAGGTAGGGCTTGACGTCCACCTGGGTCTTGGTGACGCCCTGGTCGGCGTAGAACTTGGCGACCACGTCGAAGCGGGCGGTGTCGGCGGCGGTGATCGGGGCGTCCACGGCGCGCTGCCTGCCGAAGTCGACCGCGATCGTCCGCTCGGCGGGGGTGACGGCGGTCGGCCCGGCGTCGGTGAAGACGTTGAGGTAGGCGGCCGGGTCGGCCTTCTCCTTGGCGCCGTTCTCGTGCAGGTAGTCGTAGAACGCCCGCACCACCTCGGGGTGCTTGTCGGCGAAGGCCGAACGCACCGCCCACACCGCGTAGTTGTCGCTGCCGACGGCCTTGCCGTCGACCAGGAAGTGCGCGTCGGCGTTGGCGATGGCGGGGATCGAGAAGGTGTTCCAGGTCGCCCAGGCGTCGACCTGCCCGGAGTTGAAGACGCCGGAGGTCTGGTCGGCCCGCAGGTAGACCCGCTCGACCTTGTCGGCCGGGATGCCGTTCTTCTCCAGTGCCTTGAGCAGCAGGTACTCGGAGGTGCCGCCCTGCGAGACGGCGACCTTCCGGCCGACCAGGTCCTTGACCTCCTTGATCGGCGAGCCGTTCTTCACCAGGATGCCCTCGCCGGCCTGGTCGGGCTCGGTCTGCGAGAACAGCTTGAAGCCGGGCTTCTGGGCGAGCGCGGCGACCGCCGAGGTGATCGAGCCCTGGGCGACGTCCAGTTGGTCGGCGTTCAGGGCCTGCGCGGCGGGGGCGAACGGGCCGGCGCTGCCGGTCCAGGTCACCTTGGCGTGCACGGCGGCCAGCGCCTTGTCCAGCGAGCCGTCCTGCTTCCCCTTGGCGAGGAAGCCGGAGTTGCCGGGGTCCGGCACTCTCAGCACCACCTCCGCACCGCCCTTCCCGTCGGCCGAGGCCGCGGCGTTCTCGGCGGACGAGCCGCAGGCGGTCAGGGCGAGTGCGGCGACGGCGGTCAGGGCGGTGGCGGCGAGCAGGGAGCGGCGGCGGACGGGGGTGTGCATGGGTCTCTCCAACAGGGGGTGCCGAGCGGGGGTCAGCGGGGGATCAGGAGGGCGGGAGGGGGCGGGCGGTCACGGCCGCCGCGCGAGCAGGTCGCGGGCGGCGGCCAGCGGAGCGGGGTCGGCCCAGGCGTGGACGTCGACCCGGTCGGCGAGGAAGCCGTGGGCGTGCAGGAACTCCTCCTGCCGGGCGAGCAGGTCGAGGCGGT
This sequence comes from Kitasatospora sp. NPDC088783, assembly GCF_044750705.1. NCBI lineage: Bacteria > Bacillati > Actinomycetota > Actinomycetes > Kitasatosporales > Streptomycetaceae > Kitasatospora > Kitasatospora sp. NPDC088783. The sequence continues at coordinate 464,611 of NZ_JBIVKJ010000001.1, read as the reverse complement.
CGGCGGACAGGTCGGGGTGCAGGGTGCGGTGGCCGCCCTCGGCGTACGCGCCGGCGACGCCCTCGGGACCGGCGCCGGTCTCGGCGCCGAGGATGCGGGCCACCTCGCCCGGCTGCCCGGCCGCCCAGTCGGCGGCCCGCAGCAGGACGGCCAAGAAGCGGGCCACCAGCTCGGGGTGCTCGTCCAGCAGTTGCTGGTGGACGGTGATCGGGCGCGGGGTGCCGTTGTTGACCCGGTGCCGGCGGTCCGGCAGCGCGTCCAACTCCACGGCGGGGACGGCCCCGTGGCGGCGGGCGGCCTCGACGGCGAGCGCACCCTTCACGTACACGGCGTCCACCCGGCCGTCCGCCAGCGCGGCGAGTTCGGCCTCCCACTGGCCGCCGCCGGGGGCCGCCTCGACGTCGACCGGTTCGGCGTCGTCGAGGGTGAGCCCGGCCGAGGCGAGCGCCCCGTGGTGGCCGGCCAGCGCCATCGCCCGCCAGAAGTCGATGGCGATCGGGTGCCGGGGCAGGGCGAGCCGCCGTCCGCGCAGCTGCTCGGCGGAGGTGATGCCGCTGCCCTCCCGGACCAGGACGCTCTGCCGCTCCTCGATCCAGGTCAGGCCGATCAGCCTGGTCCGCTCGCCGCGCGAACGCGCCCACAGCGCCGGGACGTTGCCGCCCTCGCGGAAGAGCCCGGCCAGCGCGTGGGTGTAGTGGTGGTCGGCGGCGACCTCCGGCGGGACGTCCTGGAGGGAGCGCACCGCGATGCCCTCGGCCGCGAACTCCTCGGCCAGCCAGCCCCGGTCGGCGGCGATGCCGGTGGCGGTCGGCACGGGGCAGCGGGTGAACCACAGGGTGTCGGGGTACGGCGGCGCGGCGGGGGACGTGCTCATGGCGGGGCTCCGGGGATCAGCGGGCGGCGCGCGCCGGGCCTTCCGCATGGTGGGAAGGCGGGCGCGGCGGGAGAAGGGCTTCGGGCGCGGTCAGCGACAACAGGAGGAGTGGCCCCGGTACGTCTTCACGGTGGACTCCTTCCTGTTCGGACCGGCTGGTGAGCTGAGCGTTCCACCCGGCCGGGGGTGGAATCAAGCCTTGCCAGATGATGGGATCACCTGTTCACGGAAGGCCGGACAGCCGCAATACTGCCGACACACTGCCGCAGTGATCACTCCCATATCCTGGTAAAAGCACGGAAGTTGACCCGACGAGCCGACCCACGAAGAGGTGCGATGCCCGGCCCCGGAACCCTCCCCGCCCCGCCGACCGGCCCGCCGCCCGGCGCCCAGGCGGTCCACCGGGCGCTGGGCCTGCTGCACTGCTTCCACGACAACGGGCCCGACCTGAGCGCCTCCGAACTCGCCCGCCGGATGGGCCTGTCCGTCTCCACCGCGCACCGCCTGGCCCGTACCCTGGTCGCCACCGGCTTCCTCGACCAGGACGAGCGCACCGCCCGCTACCGGCTCGGCCCGGCCGTCGCCGAACTCGGCCAACTCAGCTTCCACCAACGCGGACTGCACCTGGCCGGCCCCGAACTCGCCGAGCTGGCCCGGCGCACCGGCGCCACCGCCGACCTCGCCATCCGCTCCGGCCCGCACGCCGTGATCCTGGTCGGCGGCTCCGTCCTGCCCTCCACCGGCCTCGGCCTGCGCCGCCCGCTGCACTCCACCGCGCTCGGCAAGGTGCTGCTCGCCTGGCCCTCCCCCGCCGAGACGCCGCTGCGCGGACCGCTGCCCGCCTACACGCCGCGCACCCTCACCGACCCGGCCGCCCTCGACGCCGAACTCGCCCGCACCCGCGAGCGCGGCTACGCCCTCAACGACGGCGAGTCCGCCACCGGCGTCCGCACCCTGGCCGTCCCCGTGCTCGACCGCGCCGGCACCGCCCGCTTCGCCCTCGCCGTCCGCTCCACCCCCGCCCACCTGCCCGACGAGGCGCTCCCCCGCACCCTCGCCCACGCCCACACCTGCGCCCGGGCCCTGGCGGTCCTCCTGCTCCCCCCGGACCAGCGCTGAACACGCGGCGAGGCCGTGGCCGGGACGACCTGTCGTCGCCCCGGCCACGGCCTCGCCGGTGGGGTACCGCTCGCGCGCGTTCCCCCGTCGCGTGTCGCGCCCGCTACGCGGCCGGCGCGTACTTGTAGCCGACCCGGCGGACGGTGACGATCGTGTCGCGGTAGGCCGCGCCGAGCTTGCGGCGCAGGCGGGCGACGTGCACGTCGACGGTGCGGCCGTCACCGACGTGGCCGTAGCCCCAGACGGTGTGGACCAGCTGGTCGCGGGTGTGCACCCGGTGCGGGTGCTCGGTGAGGTGGGCGAGGAGCTCGAACTCGAGGTAGGTGAGGTCGAGCAGGGAGCCGTCGACGTACGCGTTGCGGCGGTCCAGGTCGACGGAGATGCCGCTGTCGGCGGGGCGGGTGAACGGGCGGGCCGCGGGGGCCTCGGCGACCGCGGCGGTGGTGGCGGCGGCGCTCTGGCTCTCCGCGGGCACCAGCACCAGGTAGCCCACCAGCGGGGAGTTGGCCGCGCCGAGCTGCGCCAGCAGCGCCTGCGGCAGGACGGACTGCGGGAGGGCGGCGACCACGGCCGCGCCGTCCTGGAGCCCGGCCAGCAGGCTCTCCGGCGCGGGGGCCGGGGCGACGGACACCGGGGCGGGGGCGACGGCCGCGCCCACCGACCGCGGCGGGATCGGCCGCCGGTGCTCGGTCACGGTGGTGGCGGGGGCGAGGTTGGGGAGGGCGCGGACCGCGCGCAGGTGCGGAGTCGAGGTGGTGGCGGCGGTGGCGGTGGCGGTGGCGTACGACATGTGAGGGCTCTTTCGCGCGTGACGGTCGGGGGGTGGTCGTCGTCTGCGCTTCCGGCGCACGGGGGTTGACGGTGGGTCAGGTCCGAGGCCGGGAGGCGCGGGGTGCGCGCCGACAGGTCTGGTCGAAGTGGTGGTTCCGGCGCGAGGGCCAGAACGGTTCGAGGAGGGTGCGAAGGTGCACGGCTGCTCTCCGGAGCGCGGCAGGGGGTCGTCGGGACGCACGGAACCGCCACTCCCCGGCGTCGAGCGGGGAGGAGTGGCGGTGCGTCAGCGACAGCAGGTGCTGTAGATCCGGCCGTGGTCGATGTACCGGCGGACGGTGAGCACGGGGAGTGCGGCGAGGCGGACCGAGACGGTCATGGCGCTGCTCCTCCCCCGAAATGGTGTCGGGCCCGCGGCGGAACGGCAGCGGGCACGGGTACGAGACTTCCACGCCCGGTGCCCGGAAGGCAACCCACTGCACCACCCCATCCGCAGACCGAGACGGAAACCGTCCACCATCCGGACGCCACCGCGCTGACCTGCACGGACGTCAGAAGTCGGCAGCGGCAGTGCAACGGGCGCACAACAACCCCACGACAGCCCCACGACGGCCGCGTCACGGGCGCGCCACGACGGTGCTGCGGGCGCGCCCCGGCGGTGCTACAGCCGCACCCCCGCGCGGGCCGCCGCGTGCTCGACCAGCCGGATCAGCAGCTCCTTGCCGTCCTCGCGCCGCCGTGCGTCGCACAGCAGCACCGGCACCCCGGCCGGCAGGTCGAGCGCGGCACGGACGTCCTCGGGGGCGTAGACCTCGGTGCCCTCGAAGCAGTTGACGGCGACCACGAACGGGATGCCGCGCTGCTCGAAGTAGTCGACCGAGGGGAAGGAGTCGGCCAGCCGCCGGGTGTCGGCGAGGACGACCGCGCCGAGGGCGCCGCGGGCCAGCTCGTCCCAGACGAACCAGAACCTGTCCTGGCCGGGGGTGCCGAACAGGTAGAGGGCCAGGCCGGGCCGGAGGTCGATCCGGCCGAAGTCCATGGCGACGGTGGTGGTGCGCTTGGCCTCCACCCCGGCGGTGTCGTCGACCGGCCGGCCGACCTCGCTGAGCAGCTCCTCGGTGCGCAGCGGGCGGATCTCGCTGACCGCGCCCACCAGGGTGGTCTTGCCCGCGCCGAAGCCGCCGGCGATCAGGATCTTGACCGCGTCGGCGCCCCAGGGGGCTTTGCGGGCGGCGGGGGACGACGGGGCGTCAGAGTGCACGGAGGCCATTGATCACGTCTCGCAGCAGGCGCTCGTCCGGTTGTTGGGCGAGCTGGACGGGTCGGGTGACGCTGATCAGGTCGGCGTCGTGGAGGTCCCCGAGCAGGACCCGGACCACGCTCACCGGCAGGTCGGTGTAGGACCCCAGCTCGGCGACGCTCAGCGGCTCGTCGCGGCAGAGTCCGAGGATCGCGTGGTGTTCCGGGTCGAGCGTGAGGTCGGGCGTGAGCTCGGGCCGGGCGCCGCCGGGGCCGGGGTCCGGCCCGGCGGCGGTGACCAGCGAGATCAGGTCGAACAGGCCGTCGTCGACCGGGCGGGCGCGCCCCCTGGTCATGGAGAAGAGCCGGACCACCGGTCCGGCCTCGTCGTCGAACCAGCGGTCGTCCACCGGGGTGCGGGGGGCGAACAGGTCGACCGGTCCTTCGCCGGCCGCCTGCCCGTCCGCGGTCGCACCGCTGAGGTCGGCCGGGGCGGGGGCCCCGGTCGGCTCGGTCGGCTCGGGCTCGCTCATCGAATCGGTCATCTCCCGGGCGGCGTGGTGTCGGTCCTCGGCTCGGCGGCCAGGTGCTCGCCGACGCGCTTGACCAACAGTGCCATCTCGTAGGCGATCTGGCCCACATCGGACTCGGCGTCGCTGAGCACGGCCAGGCAGCTGCCGTCGCCGGCGGCGGTGATGAACAGGAAGGCGTCGTCCAGCTCGACCATGGTCTGCCGGACGCCGCCGACCCGGAAGTGCCGTCCGGCGCCCTTGGCGAGGCTGTGGAAGCCCGCGGCGACCGCCGCGAGGTGCTCGGCGTCCTCCCGGTCCAGGCCGCTGGAGACGCCGGTGGCCAGGCCGTCACTGGACAGGATCACCGCATGCCGAAGGGTCGCCACCCGGCCGACCAGGTCGTTGAGGAGCCAGTCGAGGTCCCCGGACGGCGGTGTTGTTGCGGTCATGATTCGGTTCCTTCTGCTGGTGCGGGCGGTGCGGTCGGCGTCGGGTGCGCCGGCGGGACGGAGCGGGCGGGGGCGGCGGGCAGCGCGTGCGGCACCGGTGCGGACGGCAGCGCGATCCGGAGCCGGGGCGGCTGTCCGGGCCCCGGGGGGCGGAGCGGCGCGGGCCGTTCGGGGGTGCGGGCGCCGTCGGGGGACTCCGGCTCGGAGCGCACCACGGTGAGCGAGGCGGGCTGGAGCCGGTCGCCGCGGCCGCGGGCGAAGCCGCGCTGGAAGGAGGCGAACGCGGAGCGGGCCTCCTCGGGGTCGCGCTCGCGGGCCGGTTCGGCGGCCTCCGGTTCGGCGCCGGGCCGCAGTTGCGGGGCCAGGCTGGCCTGCCGGACCCGCTTGGGCAGCAGCCCGCCGGCCACCGGGGTGAGCGCCGGTCCGGCGGCCGGTCCGGCGGCCGGTCCGGCGGCGGTGGCGGTGGAGGCGGCGGCGGGCAGCGCGGGCCGCTCGCCGTCCTCCTCGGGGCGGCGGTGGCGCCCGGTGCCCCCGGCGGCGGCCTGCGGGGCCGCGGCGGCGGCCCGGCGGCGGGGCAGCCCGCCGGGGGTGCGGGACGGCTCGGCCTCGGACGGGCGGGGCCCGCCGAGCGCGGCGGCGGGCGCGGCGTGCGCGCCCTGGCCGCGGGCCGGGACGGCGACCGCGGTGGAGGCGGCGGCCGGGGCGGGCGGGCGGCGGTGGGTGCCGGTGTCCTCGGCGCCCTGCCGGGGTGCGTCGGGGGCGGTCTCGACGGTCTCGGCGAGCAGTTCGCGCGGGATCAGCACGACCGCGGAGGTGCCGCCGTAGGGGCTGGGCCGCAGGTGCACCCGGATGCCGTGCCGGCGGGCCAGCCGGGAGACCACGAACAGGCCGAGCCGGTCGGTGTCGGCGAGGTCGAACTCCTGCTCCACGGACAGGCGTTGGTTGATCTCCTCGAGGTGCTGCTCGCCCAGGCCGAGGCCGCGGTCGTCGATCTCCAGGCAGAAGCCGTGCGCGACCACCTCGCCCTGGACGGTGACCTGGGTCTGCGGCGGCGAGAACACGGTGGCGTTCTCGACGAGTTCGGCGACCAGGTGGGTGACGTCGGCGACCGCGGAGCCGAGCAGGCCGGTGCCGGGGAACGGGCGCACCTGCACCCGGGCGTAGTCCTCGACCTCGCCGACGGCGGCGCGCACCACGTCGACCATCCGGACCGGCTTGCGCCAGGCGCGGCCGGGCGAGCCGCCGGAGAGGATGATCAGGCCCTCGGCGTGGCGGCGCATGCGGGTGGTGAGGTGGTCGAGCCGGAACAGGTCCTCCAGTTCGCGCGGGTCCTCGGTGCGGCGCTCCATGGTGTCGAGCAGGGTGAGCTGGCGGTGCAGCAGCACCTGGGAGCGGCGGGCCAGGTTGACGAAGACGGCGGAGACGCCGCGGCGCAGTTCGGCCTGTTCGACGGCGGCCTCGACGGCGACCCGCTGGACTTCGTTGAAGGCCCGGCCGACCTGGCCGATCTCCCCCGCGCCGAACTCCAGTTGGGGCACCTCGGTGACCACGTCGACGGCCTCGCCGCGGCGCAGCCGGAGCATCACGGAGGGCAGCCGGGTGGCGGACAGGTCGGCGGCGGCGTTGCGCAGGCCGACGAGTTCGCGCACCAGGCGGCGGCCGGTGCGGTAGGAGATGACGATCGACAGGACGACCGCGGTGAGGCCGATCAGGCCGGCCGTGCCGCCGCGCACCAGGGCGTCGATCGCGCTGTCGCGGGCCCGGTCGCCGAGCTCCTTGGCCAGCCGGGAGTTGATCGCGTCGATGTCGGTGAGGACCTTGTCGGCGGGGTCGCCCCAGGAGTCGGTGGGGCCGCCGCGCACCTCCAGGGCCCGGTCGGCGGCCTTGTCGAAGCCGGTCTCGGCGGCGGTGAGCCAGCTCCAGTTCCAGCCCAGGCGCAGCGCGTTGTACGCCTGCCGGTCCTGGTCGTCGAGTTCGGCGATGTAGATCCGGAACAGCGCCTGCTGGGCGTTCATGGCGTCCAGGGCGACCTGCTGCTTGCGCGGGTCCTGGGCGTCGGCCAGGGTGGCGGCCCGCAGGGCGCGCATCGCGGCGGTCTCCTGGGAGAGGTACTCGCCGGCCCGGGAGAGCTCGACCAGGATGGTGCCCTGGCGGGGCAGCGAGCCGGTCTGCTTGGCGATGAAGGAGGAGCGGAACGCGAAGACCGGGTTGATCAGGTCGCTGTAGTCCTTGAGCGCGCCGTCCCAGCTCTGCCGGGACTGGGCGATCTGGTTGCGGATCGCGCCGAGCTGGTCGGCGACCGCGAGCACGTCCTGGTAGCGGGCGCGCTGGTCGGCGTCGAGCTTGCCGGCGTCGTGGCTAGTGCCCTGGTAGCGCAGCAGTTGGAGGTCGCGGTCGGTGGTGGTGCGGGCCTTGTCGTAGGCGGCGGCGTAGCCGGCGTTCGCGGGGGCGGCCAGCCGCAGCACGGCGGCGGCGCGTTCCTGCTGGAGGTCGTAGGCGTACCGGTCGGCGGGGTCGCCGAAGGCGGTGTAGGTGGAGCCGAGGTCGATCTGGCTCCACACGTCGCCGGTGGTGACGAGCGTGGCGTACACCCACAGGCCGCTGAGCGCCGCGATGGGCACCAGGAGCAGCGCGACGATCCTCGCGCGGATCGAGCTGCGGCGCAGGCGCATACGGGTCCTTAGTGGTCCTCGGGCGGGAAGGTTGTCGGACGCGGGCGGGCGGGGGCGGGTGCGCGCGGGCAGGGGTGGGTGCGGGCGGGTTCGAGAGCCGCGAGCCTACTACTTCCTGACCGCCCGTTCGTAGGGTGGAAGTGCATCGTGATCGGCTGTTGTCCGGATCGTCCTTTAATTTCCCCGCCGGGGTCTGGCATGGCCCCGACCTGCGGGGCTTACTCCGGTGCGGGGCGTCGCCGGACGGTGACTCTGGGCAGCGCCGCGCCGATCGGGTAGCTTCGCCGGTACCGCGGTCCGGCCCTCGGCCGGCCGTGCGGACCGGGCCGTGCGGGCCGGGTCCGGGTGGGTGGTTCGGGGCGGGATCGGGGCGGGATCGGGGGGTACCGTGCGAGAGTTCAGCAGCCCCGCGCTGGGCGGCGGGCCGGCCGGCGGGCTGGCCGACTCGGTGTTCGACCGGGCCGAGCGGGAGCCGCGGCTGTCGCTGATGTCGCGGCTGGTGGACGGCGTCTGGACGCCGGTGACGGCGGCCGGGTTCCGCGACGAGGTGCTGGCGCTGGCCAAGGGCCTGCTGACCCGGGGGGTGCGCTACGGCGACCGGGTCGCGGTGATGTCGGCGACCCGCTGGGAGTGGACGCTGTTCGACTACGCGCTCTGGTCGGTGGGGGCGATCCCGGTCCCGGTGTACCCGACGGCCTCGGCCGACCAGGTCCGCTGGATCCTGGCGGAGACCTCGGCGGTGGCCTGCGTGGTGGAGGACGAGGACCAGGCGATGACGGTCGGCGCGGTGTGCGACGCGCTGCCGGAGCTGACCGGCATCTGGCAGCTGGACCGCGGCTGCGTGGCCCAGTTGGCGGCGGACGGCGCGGGCGTGCCGGACGCGCTGGTGCACCGTCAGCGGCTGGGGGTGACGGCGGACTCGCTGGCCAGCGTCATCTACACCTCGGGCACCACCGGCCGCCCCAAGGGCTGCCTGCTGACCCACGGCAACTTCGCGGCGGTGGCGGACGCCCTGCTGGCGGGCTGGGACGAGGTGTTCCGCGACACCGACGGCGGGCAGCCGGCCACCCTGCTGTTCCTGCCGCTGGCGCACGTGTTCGGGCGGCTGACCCAGGTGGCGGCGGTGCGCGGCGGGATCCGGATCGGCCACCACGCGAAGCTGGCCTCGGACAGCCTGCTGCCGGCCCTGGCCGCGTTCCGGCCGACCTTCCTGCACGCGGTGCCGTACGTCTTCGAGAAGATCCACCGGCGGGCCCGGGAGGCCGCCGAGGCGGCGGGCCGGCTGGAGCTGTTCGAGCAGGCCGAGCGGGTGGCCGTCGAGTGGGCGGCGGCCTGGGAGCGCCGGGCGCACCGCACCGGCCCGGGCCCCTCGCCGGCGCTGCGGGTGCGGCACGCCGCGTACGAGCGGCTGGTGTACCAGCGGGTGCGGGAGGTGCTGGGCGGCCGGGTGCGGGCGGTGATGACCGGCGGGTCGATGCTGGGCCGGGAGCTGGGGCTGTTCTTCGCGGGCGCGGGCATGACGGTGTACGAGGGCTACGGGCTGACCGAGTCGTCCGCGCCGGTGACCGCGAACCCGCCGCGGCGGCCGAAGTTCGGCACGGTGGGGCGTCCGCTGCCGGGTTCGACGGTGGCGATCGCCGAGGACGGCGAGGTGTGGGTGAAGGGCCCGGGCGTGTTCTCCGGGTACCTCAACCACCCGCGCTGCTCGGACGAGGCGCTGTGCCGGGGCTGGCTGGCCACCGGGGACCTGGGGGTGCTGGACGAGGACGGCTACCTGACGCTGACCGGCCGCAAGAAGGAGGTGATCGTCACCTCCAGCGGCAAGAACCTGGCCCCGGCGGTGCTGGAGGAGCGGGTGCGGGCGCACCCGCTGATCGCGCAGTGCCTGATCGTGGGCGACGACCGGCCGTACCTGGCGGCGCTGATCACGTTGGACGCGGTGGCGCTGGCGCACTGGCTGCGGGCACGCGGGCGGCCGCCGCTGGAGACGTGGCAGGCGCTCACCGACCCGGAGCTGCACCAGGAGGTGCAGCGGGCGGTGGGGGCGGCGAACACCACGGTGTCGCGGGCCGAGTCGATCCGGGCGTTCCGGCTGCTGCCGCGCGAGTTCTCCCTGGAGGAGGGGCTGTTGACGCCCTCGTTGAAGATCCGCCGGGCGGCGGTGGCGGAGCGGTACGCGGCGGACATCGAGGAGCTCTACGCCGGTTGACCGATCTCGGCGGCCGGTCGGCGGGTTCCGCTTGACCGCCGGGATTGGTCCAGTCCATTGTGTGCACCGGCCTGGTGCGGCAGGACCCCCACCCGATCCCCGCCCCTCCGGGGTTCACCCCTCCGCCCTTCCCCCACAATGGAGTTGACCCGTGCTCAGTTCCGCCCGTCGCCGTCTCGCGGCGCTCGCCGCCACCGCCGCGCTGGCCTCCGCCGCCACCGTCCCGGCCGCGCACGCGGACGCCCCGGCCCCCGCGCCGAACCTGGCCACCAACCCCGGCTTCGAGATCCCCACCCTGCCGCTGGCCGACTGGGGCTCGGTCCCCGGCTGGCACTGCGCGCCCGGCGAGGGCGCGCTCACCACCGCCGCCCGCACCGGCACCGCCGCCCTGGTGATCACCCCCGCCGCCGGCGACTCCACCGGCCAGTGCACCCAGACCCTGGCGGTGCGCCCGAACACCTCCTACACGTACCGCGCCTGGGTGCACGGCTCGTACGCCTTCCTCGGCGCCACCGGCACCGGCCACGACGTCGCCCCGGCCTGGACGGCGTCCACCGGGGACGGCTGGCAGCGGCTGTCGACCGGCTTCACCACCGGCCCGGCCACTACCTCGGTGCAGCTGTACGTGCACGGCTGGTACGGCCAGGGCCCGGTCGCGGTGGACGACGTGGCGGTCACCGGCGACCGCCCGGCGCCCGCGCCCGCCACCTGGAACGTGCCGACCGACGACGAGGTCGTCTTCCTGACCGTCGACGACGGCTGGACCCGCACCCCGGAGGCGGCCCGGCTGATCGCCGACCGCGCGCTGCCGGTGACCGCCTTCCCGCTGCCGATGCCGGAGGGCTTCGAGCCGGACTACTTCCGCCGGGTCACCGCCGCGCCCGGCTCCTCGATCCAGGACCACGGCGTCTCGCACCGCGACCTGACCACGCTCTCCCCGGCCGAGCAGCAGGCCGAGATCTGCGACGCCCGGGACGCGGTCACCGCGCGCTACGGCACCGTCCCGACGGTCTTCCGGCCGCCCTACTTCGCCTTCGACGACGACACCCTCCAGGCCGCCGCCAACTGCGGCATGGCGCACGTGCTGACCGCGACCGCCGACTTCACCTCGGGCGCCGCGAACGTCTACCACGGCGGCCCGCTCCAGCCCGGCGACGTGATCATCATGCACTTCACCGACACCCTGGCCGACGACCTCCGGCGCGCGCTGGACGCGGCCGGGCAGGCCGGTCTGCGGCCCGCCGCGCTCGGCGACCACCTGCGCTGAGCGCCGCCCCGGGAACGCCGGTGGCCGGGCTCCTTCCACGAGCCCGGCCACCGGTCGTCCGTCCCCCCGGACGGGCTGCCGCCTACCGCCGGTGCGTCAGGCCGCGGCGCTGAACGACGGCAGGTAGCCGCCGGCCTGGCCGCTCGCGTTCGGGTGGTAGCTGTCGCTGATCGGCAGCGCGGTGCTGTTCAGCCACTGGGTCGAGGAGCCGCAGATCTCGTGCTCGGCGAAGACCGTCCGGACGTCCTTGAAGGTGAACCCGGCGTTCGCCGCCTGCTTGGCGATGACCGTGTCCAGGGTGTCCGCCGCGCCGTTGATCGCGGTCCGCTTGGTGTCCGAGATCCCGAGGATGCAGCTGCCGGGCACCTTGTACAGGTGCGGGTAGCCCAGCACCACGACCTTCGCGTTGGGCGCCTTCGACTTGATCTGCCCGTACAGGTTGGTGAGCTTGCCCGGCAGGGTGTTGGTGGCGTAGCTCTTGGCCGTGTTGACGGCGCTCAGGCAGGAGCTCTCGCTGTTCAGCACGCAGGTCTGCATGGTGGAGGCGAAGCCCGCGTCGTTGCCGCCGATGGTGATCGAGACCAGGGTGGTCGAGGTGTTCAGGACGCCCAGTTGGTTGGCGATCACGTCGTCGGTCCTGGCCCCCGAACAGGCCACGAACGAGAACGAGGTGGGCGCGTGCGCGGCGTTCCACAGGTACGGGTACGCCTTGGTGCTACGGCTGCAACTGCCGCTCTCGCTGGTGTAGCTGCCGGAGCCGACGCCGGCCGAGTAGGAGTCGCCGAGCGCGGCGTAGCGCACGCCGGCGGCGTTCGCCTCGGTGGCGGCGGCGAGGGTGGTGAGGGACAGGGCCGCCGCGGTGAGGGCGACGGAAACGGCACGGACGCGAGACATCTGATCCTCCATGAGTGACGCAGGCCACACATTGGATACCAGTCGGTAGGTCCGGGGGGAAGCGCTCATGCCAAAGAAGTTGACGAACGTTCACGGAATGCCGCCCCAACGGGGAGCTACGCGCGCAGACCCGCCCCTGACCTGGGCTGCGGAAATACCATCAGCGGGTGATCGCACCATCGGAAAGGGTGCTTGACGTCCGGTCGGACCGCCGGACCGGCCCGGCGGGGGACGACCGGGGAACGGCCGGGGAACGGCGGGGGCGCGGCGGGGCTCAGCGCAGTCGGCAGCCCGCGGCCGGCAACTCCTCGATCGTCTCGTCCGCCCGCACCGGCACCCCCCACCGGGCGGCGGCCGCCGCCACCGCCGCCCGCGCCTGCCGCAGCCCCGGCAGCCCCCAGCCGAGCAGCTCCACCGCGAGGCCCGGCGCCACCAGCAGCCGCCGGTAGTGCCGCCCCGACGCCGGGTCGGGCGCCGAGGGCCCCGCCCCCAGCAGCGCCGCCGCCATCCGCACCCGCGCGCACTCGTGCCCGCCGTTGGCCGACCCCACCCGGTCGTACAGGTAGCCGAGGTAGACCGGCCCGCCGATCAGCGCCTGCGCCTCCTCCGCCGCCTCCCGGGCCAGCGCCCGCCCCGGGTCCCCCGCGTCCTCCGGCTCCAGCGAGCCGCCCGGCAGGCTGACCACCCCGTCGCGCGGGTTCACCAGCGTCAGCACCCGCCCGTCCGGCGCGAACAGCCACCCCCAGGACTGCTTCACCGGCAGCCCGGCCGGCACCGCCTCCGCCGGCCGCCACGGCCACCCCGCGTTCGGCCGGCGCCGCACCCGCCCGAGCAGTTCGGAGATCTCCGGGCTGTACTCGATGCCCATCCCACTCCCTCCGCTCTCCCGGTAGGCCCGCGGCACCACCTGATGATCTTCCCCGAACACCCGACCGATGAACAGTCCCGGCCGCCACCCGGGTCACCGCCCGCGCCGCCGCGCGCCCGGAGCGCTGTCCGCCACCTGTGATACTCGTACTCGGCCGGACCGGACCACCGAATCGACGAGGAGTGACGGGACATGCTGCGGGGAGCGTCGGCGTGAGACTGCTGCACACCTCGGACTGGCACCTGGGGCGGTCCTTCCACCGGGAGAGCCTGCACGAGGCCCAGCGGGTGTTCCTGGAGCACCTGGTGGCGACCGCGGCGGCCGAGCGGGTGGACGCGGTGCTGGTCGCGGGGGACGTCTACGACCGGGCGCTGCCCGGGCTGGAGGCGGTGGCGCTCTTCGACGAGGTGCTGTGGCGACTGGCCGAGCTGGGCGTGCCGACGGTGTTCATCTCCGGCAACCACGACTCGGCCCGGCGGCTGGGCGTCGCGTCCCGGCTGATCGACCGGGCCGGCATCCACCTGCGCACCGACCCCGGCGCGCTGGCCGAGCCGGTGCTGCTCGCCGACGCGCACGGGCCGGTGGCGGTCTACGGGCTGCCCTACCTGGAGCCCGCCCTGGTGCGCGAGCGGCTGGGGCTGGCCCGGGGCGGCCACGAGCAGGTGCTGGCCGCGGCGATGGACCGGGTCCGCGCCGACCTGGCCGCCCGCCCCGCGGGCACCCGCGCGGTGGTCCTGGCGCACGCCTTCGTCACCGGCGGCGCGGCCAGCGACAGCGAGCGCGACATCGCGGTCGGCGGGGTGGAGTCCGTCCCCGCCGCGGTGTTCGACGGCGTGCACTACGCGGCGCTCGGCCACCTGCACGGCTGCCAGACCCTCGCCCCGCACCTGCGCTACTCCGGCTCCCCGCTGGCGTACTCCTTCTCCGAGACGGCGCACGAGAAGTCGATGTGGCTGGTCGAGCTGGACGCGGCGGGCGCCGTCGAGGCCCGCCGGGTGCCCTGCCCGGTGCCGCGCCGCCTCGCCCGGCTGCGGGGCCGGCTGGACGAGCTGCTGGCCGCCGAGACGTACGCGTACGCCGTCGACCGCTGGGTGCAGGCCACCCTGACCGACCCGGTCCGCCCGGCCGACGCGATGGAGCGGCTGCGGGCCCGCTTCCCGCACACCCTGCAACTGCTCTTCGAACCGGAGGGCGGCGAGCGGGCCGCCCGGACCTCCTACGCGCAGCGGGTGCGCGGGCGCACCGACCAGGAGGTGGTGGAGGGCTTCGTCGCCCACGTCCGCCCCGGCCGGGAGCTGGACGGCGACGAGCAGTCCTGGCTGCTGGAGGGCCTGGAGTCGGTGCGCCGCGCGGCGGCCGGCCGGGCCGAGGAGAGCGCCCGATGACGCCCTGCCCCCTCCGCTTGGAGCACACCCGATGAGGCTGCACCGGCTCACCGTCACCGCCTTCGGCCCGTTCGCGGGCACCGAGCGGATCGACTTCGACCTGCTCTCCGCCGCCGGCCTGTTCCTGCTGCGCGGCGCCACCGGCGCGGGCAAGAGCAGCGTGCTGGACGCGGTCTGCTACGCGCTGTACGGCGAACTGCCCGGCACCCGCCGGAGCAACGGGGTGCGCAGCGACCACGCCGCACCGGGCGTGCGCACCGAGGTGGTGCTGGAGGCGACGCTCGGCGGGCGGCGGCTGGAGATCACCCGCAGCCCCGAGCAGTGGCGGCCCAAGAAGCGCGGCACCGGCCTGACCCCGGAGAAGGCGCAGACCCTGCTGCGCGAGTGGGCCGCCGACGCCGGGGCGGGCGAGCCGGGCTGGGTCGCGGTCAGCCGCTCGCACCAGGAGGCCGGCGAGGAGCTGACCCGGCTGCTGGGCATGAGCCGGGAGCAGTTCTGCCAGGTCGTGCTGCTCCCGCAGGGCGACTTCGCGCGCTTCCTGCGGGCCGACTCCAAGCAGCGCGCCGACCTGCTGGGCCGGCTCTTCGACACCGGCCGGTTCGAGCAACTGGAGCGCTGGACGGCCGAGTTGCGGCTGCGCCACGAACGCGAGGTGCAGGGCGGGCGGCAGCGGCTGCACGCCCTGGCCGCCCGCGCCGAGGAGGCCGCCGGGCCGCTGGCCGGGCCCGGCTGGGACACCGCCGCGCACCGCCCCGGCGAGGACGCCCCGGTCGGCGAGGTGCTGGCCTGGGCGGCGATGCTCCGCGTCACCGCCGCCGAGCGGGCCGAGTCCGCCGCGCTGCGGCTGGCCGCCGCCGAGGCCGGACGGGCCGCGGCCCGCACCCGGCTGGAGCGGCAGAACGCCCTGGCCGAACGGCAGTCGCGGCACCGGCTGGCCCAGCGGGAACGCCTGCGGCTCACCGACCTGGCCGCCCGCTCGGCCCCCGAACGGGCCCGGCTGGAGGCCGCGCTGGCCGCCGAGGCCCCGGCCCCGCTGCGCGCCCCGCACCGCGCCGCGCTGGCCGCACTGGAGCGCGCCGAGGCCGAGGAGGCCGCCCGCCGCGCCGAGCTGGCCGCCCGCGCCTCCGCCGCCGGCTGGTCCGGCCCGCTCGGCACCGTCGACGAACTGCGCGCCGCCGAAGGGGTGCTGCGCGCCGAGGTGGGCCGGCTGGAGGCCGCCGGGGCCGACGAGACCCGCTACCGCGCGCTGCTCGCCGAGCGCGCCGAACTGACCCGCCGACGGGACGGCGCGGACGACCTCGCGGCCGACTCCCGCCGCTGGCTGGACGACTTCGAGAACCGGCACGAACGCCTCCAGCAGGACCGCGAGGCGGCCCGCGAGGCCCGCGCCGGGCTCGACCAGCTCGACGCCCGGCACCAGGAGCTGACCGAGCAGCGGAAGTCCGCCGACCGGCACCTGCGGCTGCTGGCGGACCGCACCGGGGCCGAGGACCGGGTCCGCGCCCTGACCGACGCCGCCCAGGCCGCCCGGCAGCGCACCCTCGACCTCCAGGAACGCCGACTCACCGGCATGGCCGCCGAGTTGGCCGCCGCCCTGGCCCCCGGCGCCCCCTGCCGGGTCTGCGGCTCGCCCGCGCACCCGGCCCCCGCCGAGCCCTCCGCCGACCAGGTCACCGCCGGGGACGAGCGCCGCGCCCGCGCCGCCCAGCACGCCGCCGAGGACGAACTCGCCGCCGCCGCCCGGCACCTGAGCGCCCTGACCGCGGCGGCCGCCGCCGCCGAGGCCGCCGCCGGCGGCCACACCGTGGACGAACTCACCTCCGGCATCCACGCGTTGACCAGCCGCCGGAACGCGCTCCTGCACGCGGCGGAACGCTGGCTGCCGCTCGGCCAGCAGCTCGAACGACTCGAGCGGGACGGCGCGGCCCACCGCGAACAGCTCCGCCAGGCCGGCGAGCAGAGCGCCCGCCTGACCGGCCAACTCGGCGCGCTGGCCGCCGAACTCGCCACCCTGGAGGAACGGCTCGCCACCGTCCGCGGGGACGCCCCGTCGGTGGCCGCCCGCACCGCCGCCGTCACCGCGCTGTCCACCGCCACCACCGCCCTGCTGGACGCCACCCGGGCCACCGCCGCCGCCCGCGCCCACCGCGACGAGAGCACCGAGGCGCTGCGCCGCGCCGCCCGCGCCGCGGGCTTCGCCGACCTGGCCGCGCTGGACGCCGCCGTCCTGCCCCCGTACGAACTCGACGTGCTGCGCCGGAAGTTCAAGCAGCTCGATGCCGACCTCGAACTCGCCGCGGCCCAGCTCGCCGACCCCGCCCTGCGCGCCGCCGCCGAACTCCCGCCCGCCGACGCCGAACCCGCCCGGGCCGCCGCCGCCCGCGCCGACGAACTCCTCGCCCGCGCGCACTCCGCCCACGACCAGGCCCGCCGCCGGGTCGCCGACCTGGCCCGGATCGGCCGCGAACTGGCCGCGCTGGCCACCGAACTCGCCCCCGTCCTGGACGCCCACGCCCGGATCAGCCGGCTCTCCGCCCTGCTGGCCGGCGCCCCCGCCGAGAACGCCCTGCGGATGCGCCTGGAGTCCTACGTGCTGGCCGCCCGGCTGGAGCAGGTCGCCGCCGCCGCCAGCCGGCGCCTGCTCCGGATGTCCGGCGGCCGCTACACCCTGGTCCACAGTGACGGCCTGGTCTCCGGCAACCGCCGCTCCGGCCTCTCCCTGCACGTGGTCGACGCCTGGACCGGCCGCGAGCGCGACACCGCCACCCTCTCCGGCGGCGAGTCCTTCTTCGCCTCCCTGGCCCTCGCCCTGGGCCTCGCCGACGTCGTCACCGACGAGGCCGGGGGCATGCCCCTGGACACCCTCTTCATCGACGAGGGCTTCGGCACCCTCGACGAGAACGCCCTCGAAGAGGTCATGGACGTCCTCGACTCCCTCCGCGAACGCGACCGCGCCGTCGGCATCGTCAGCCACGTCGCCGACCTCCGCACCCGCATCCCCGCCCAACTCCTGGTCCGCAAGCACCGCACCGGCTCCACCGTCCACCACACCACCCGCGAGAACGCCTGACCCCCGCCCGGACGCCGCGCCCGGAGCAGCCCGCTCAGCCGGTCCAGCCGGTCCAGCCGTTGGCATGCTCGAAGCCGCCCTCGACGACGGCGCGGTCGGCGGGGACGAAGGCGCAGGTGCCGCCGTCGCTCCGGCTCGGGCCGGAGCGGGTGCGCTCGATCACGAACACGGCGGCTCTGGCGCGCCCGAGGCCGTCCCAGCCCTCCTCCACGGTCAGCCGCAGGCGGGTGGCGAGGGGTTCGGGGGCACCCGCAGGCCGGCGATCACCCGGCAGGTACCGAGCGCGTGCTCCAGCAGGCTCTGCCGGAAGGCCGGATCGCGCTTGCCGCCCCGGTGGGCGGGCGCCTCCTCCCAGTCCGGTTCAGGCCCCGGCACCTGGATCGTTCCCGTGCCGCCGCCCTCCTTCCGCCAGGAAGCCGGCCGCCAGCCGGTCCCAACTCCGTACGTCGGCGAGGGTGTCCGCGACGTGCAGGCGGGCGTTCGGGAGGTGGGCGGCGAGGGTGCGGGCGGTGGTGAGGGGGTGGAGCGGGTCGGTGTCCCAGGCGAGCAGGAGGGTGGGGTGGGGGAGGGCGCGCAGGGTCTCGGGGGTGGGGAGGTCGGAGGCGGCGGCGGCGCGCAGGGCGGCCGGGAGGAGGGGTTCGGCGAGGTCGAACTCGGTGGTGTACTGCGGGGCTTGGGCGAGGACGGCGGGCGGGCCGGAGAGTTTCGCGGCGGCGTCCAGCGCGCCCCGGCCGCGCCGTTCGACCAGGGTGGCGGCGGCCCGCAGCCCGCTGCGCCGGGGCTCCCGGGCCGCCCAGGCGACGGCGGGGACGGCCAGCACCAGGCGGTCGAAGCGCTCGGGGCGGGCGAGCGCGGCCCACAGCACGGTGGCCGTGCCCATCGAGGCGCCGAAGCCGGTGACGGGCGCGTCGGGCGAGAGGTGGTCGCAGAGCGCCAGCAGGTCGTCCGCGAGCACGGGGTAGTGGTAGTCGGCGGGGACGGCCCGGCCGGTGGATTCGCCGTGGCCGCGCGCGTCGTACCGGGCCAGCCGGTGCGTCGCGGTGACGGCCGTCCAGTCGAACAGCCCGGCGCGCCGTTCGTGCGCCCGGCTGGAGAGCGCCCCGTGCGCGTGCACGGCGAGCGGGCCGTGGCGGGGGCCGGTGGTGGAGTAGGCGAGGGTGGCGTGCGGCCGCGCCAGCCGCCCCGCGCCGGGGGCCGGCGTCACGTCAGCCGGAGCAGGCGGCGCGCTGGGCCTGCTGCCAGGTGCAGACGGGGCACAGCGGGCTGCCGGACGCGTCGGCCGGGTACTCGGTCGGCTCGCCGCACAGCACGCACGCGGCCCGCTCCCCCGCACCGCCCGGGCGCAGTCCGCGCAGCGCCTGCCCGGGGTCGGCGGACACCTCGCAGACGCGGTCCTCCGGCTGCTGCGACGGCTCCCGGGACTGCTGCCGTGAGGACTGCTGCCGTGAGGACTGCTGCTGTGAGGACTGCGGCGACGGCTGCGGCGAGGACGACGGCTGCCGCCGGTCCGCTGCGGGTTCTCCCATGCGTCCAAGGGTACGGCCCCGCCCGGCCGGGCCCCCGCCCCACCCGGCGGGCCCGGCTGTCGGGAGCGGGCGGGGGTCAGCCGAGGAAGGAGAGCCGGAGCTTGCGCTGCGGGTTGTCGCGGTTGGTGTCGATCAGGACGACGGACTGCCAGGTGCCCAGCGCCATCCGGCCGCCGATCACGGGCAGCGTGGCGTGCGGGGCGACCAGGCCGGGCAGGACGTGGTCGCGGCCGTGGCCCGGGCTGCCGTGCCGGTGCTCCCAGCGGTCGTCCGGGGGGAGCAGTTCGCGCAGCACGGCGAGCAGGTCGTCGTCGCTGCCGGAACCGGTCTCGATCACGGCGATGCCCGCGGTGGCGTGCGGGACGAAGACGTTGAGCAGTCCGTCGCGGCCGTCCGCGACTTCTCTGAGGAAGGCGTGGCAGCGGTCGGTGACGTCGAGGGCGACCTCGTCCCGGCCGGTGGCGACGTCGAGGGTCTGGGTGTGGAAGGTGTCGGACATGGGGCCATCCTGGCCGATCTTGGTGCGGACCCCGTAGGGGCGCCGGCCGAACGCCACCCGACCGCCAGGGGCCCGCCAGGGCGCGCCAGTGCACCGCCACCGCGCGCCGGGCCGGACCGGCCACCGGGCCGGACCGCGCCCGGGGACGCCGAAGGCCCGACGGACTCCCCGTCCGTCGGGTCGTGGCAGCGGGCGCCCCGTCGACCGGTCCGGGCGCTCGCGCGTCCGGACCGCCGGGTCAGCCCCGGCTGCCGAAGAGGCTCCGCTTGAGGCGGCGCAGCGGGGCCATCAGGGAGACCCGGGCGCTGCGGCGCGGCGAGGCGGCGGCCGCGGGGGCGCTGGGCCCGCGCGGCGTCAGTTCCCTTATCAGGCCGAGCGCTTCCGCCGTGTCCACCACCGGGAGCGCGGGCGCGCCGAGGACGGACAGGTGTCGGTCGATCCGGCGGCCGGTCGTGCCGACACCGCACTGGATCGCGGGCACCCGGGGCCGCGGCCGCACTTGCATCTGTTCCATCTGTTTCCCACCCCTACGAGGCGCCAGGGCCGTGAGGCGAAGACTATCCGGCTACGACGGCCTTCACACAACCGTCCTGGTGTTCCGCCACCGTACCGTGCGAACGGAACTGACGCTTCACCAGGGGCCGGTGGTCTCGGTCACGACTGCGCATCGGTTGATGGTGCACCATCCAAGCCCTGAGCGGGCGTCAGGCCCTGCGGCGGCCCGGGGCGTTGCCGGGGCGCGCCGGGGCGTGGCGGGTGCGCCGGGCGCGCGGACGGCCGCTCCGGCCCCGGGTCAGCGCAGTTCGGCCTCCTCGACCTCCCCGAACTCCTCCCGCTCGCGCCGCGGTCCGGCGCCGGGCGGCGGGTCGATCAGGGCGGAGACGCCGTAGCCGCACAGGCCGAGGCCGAGCAGCGCGGTGAGGACCAGCACGGCGATCCAGCCGCCGGGCTGGTGCCAGGAGACCCGGGCGCCGTAGCGGACCAGGCCGGTCAGCCCGAGCAGTCCGGTGAGCACCATGGCGGCCATCCCGCCGCGGACCCGGCGCAGGTCGCACTCGCGGGAGGCCGCCGCCAGACCGGCGCCGAAGGCGAGGGTCCAGGCGCCGAGGGCGCGCACGTCGATCGGGCGGGCGGTCCAGGGCCAGTGCGCGGCGAGCCGGTCGGGGCGCAGCACGAGGACGAGGCCGAGCAGGGCGAGCAGGGCGCCCGCGCCGACCATCGGGGCGGCCACCCACCAGGGCAGCCGGGGGGTGCGGGCGGGGGCCGGGCCGGGGGTGCGCAGCTGGGCGACGAGGGCGGCCAGGCCGGCCGGCGGGGCGGCGAGGTGGACGGCGAGCCAGCCCCAGGCGGCCAGGAAGCCGAGCAGCGGGCCGCCGTCCAGGTGGAGGTCGCGGCGGCCGGCCAGGGTGGTGGCGAGCATCAGCAGCATCAGCAGGCAGCCGGCGGCGGTGGCCACCCGGACCTCGGCCCAGCAGCGGGCCCGGGTGGCAAGGGCCAGCATGGCGGCGGCGCCGCCGTGGGCGGAGCCGAGCAGGACGGCGGTGACGGGCGACATCGTCCAGGCGAACAGGTCGCCGGTGGCGCCGGCGGCGGGCCACAGGACCAGGAAGGCCCAGCCGGCGGCGAGGGCGAGCGGACCGAGCAGGAGGGCCTTGAGGAGCGGGCTGGCCGGTCGTACGGGCGGTGTGGCGGCCATCCTCGGTGCACCCCCCACTTGTGAGACGTGGCGTCAATATAGGAGCGGCCCGCGGGCCGGGCAATGCTCCGCACACGGCGTCCCCGCGCGCAGGACATCCTGTGTTCAGAAATTGAACACATACGAGGGATTGACGTGGCCGAAACCTCCAAGCAATATCTGTATCGACACGGGATAGCGGGGAACACCCACCCATCCCCGGTCGGGTGATTTCGAGTATGAACGAATCACCCGACCATCCCGTTATGCTTCCGACACCACGGTGAGTCACTGTCAGGCCGTCTCGACGCTGCGGCGGCCCGGCTCCCCTGTGGTGGACGGACCGGCGGTCGACCGTTGAGGGTCGGTCGGATCGCCAACCGGGCTGCCGGTGCCGCCGCTGGTACGGCGCGGCACCGGCGGTCGCGTTTCCCCGGCGTCCGCGACACCCCGGTCACCCCGACCACCTGCGCCCGGGGTGCCGCGGCCCGGCGCGGAGCGCCACCGGCCCGGGCCCGCCGCCGCCCCGCTCCCAGGGAGCGCCCAGTCCCGCTCGGTAGAGTGTCCGTACCGGGCGACCCGCCGGCAGCCACCCTCCTTCCCTTCGCGGAGTGAACGCACGTGCCACCTCTGCTCAGCATCGTCCTGCCCGTTCACGGCGTGGAACGCTTCCTGCCGCAGTGCCTGGACTCGCTCCGGGCCGACGGCGCCGCCCCCGGCGAGGTCGAGCTGATCGCGGTGGACGACCGCTCCCCCGACGGCTGCGGCGCGCTGCTCGACGCGCACGCCGCCGGCGACCCGCGGATGCGGGTGCTGCACCTGGCCGAGAACCGGGGCCTGGGCGGCGCCCGCACCGCCGGCCTGGCCGAGGCCACCGGCACCTACGTCTGGTTCGTCGACAGCGACGACTGGCTGCCCGAGGGCAGCATCGACGCCGTCCTCGGCGAACTGCGCGCCGAGACGGCCCGCGAGCTGCCCGCCGACGTGCTGCTCACCGACTTCACCCACGTCTACCCCGACGGCGGCCGGGAGCCGAACCCCTGGCGCAAGGTGCTGGCCGGCTCCCCGCTGGTCTCCGGCTGCACCGCCGCCGAGCACCCGGCGCTGTTCAACGCGGTGCTCGCGGTGTGGAACAAGGTGATGCGCCGGGAGTACCTGCTCGGCCTGGACGTGCGCTTCGGCCGCGGCCACTACGAGGACATCTCGGTCACCTACCCGCTGCTGCTCGCCGCCGACCGGCTGCTGTACCTCGACCGCCCCTGCTACAACTACCGGCGCGGGCGCCCCGGCGCGATCACCGCCACCGCCTCCCCCAAGCACGCCGACGCCTTCGCCCAGTACGACGCGATCTTCGCCTTCCTGGACCGGAACGAGCGCGCGGACGCCCTGCGCACCCTGGTCTTCGACCGCACCGTCAAGCAGGCGCTCACCGTCTACGACACCCCCGGCCTGGTGCCCGCCGAGCTGCGCGCCGAGTTCTTCGCCCGGATCACCGACCACTTCGCCAGGCACCGCCCGGCCGGCTACCGCTACCCGTCCGGCGTGCGCGGCGTCCAGTACCGGCTGGCCGCCCGCGGCTCCCGGCGCGCCTACGCCGAGCTGCGCCGCGGCGGCCGGCTGCCCGGCGCGGTCAAGCGCGGCACCCGGTCGGTGGCGCCCGGGGTGAAGAAGGTGGTCCGCAGCGGGGCCCGGTTCACCGCGTACAACGCGTTCAAGCGGCTGCCGATCGACGAGAACCTGGCGGTGTACGCGGCGTACTGGCACCGCGGGTACGCCTGCAACCCGGCGGCGATCTACGCCAAGGCCAGGGAGCTGGCCCCGCAGGTGCACGGGGTGTGGGTGGTGGAGAACGCCGAGCGGGCCGCCACGCTGCCCGCCGGGGTGCCGTACGTGATCGTCAACACCCCCGCGTACCTGAAGGCGATGGCCACCGCCAAGTACTTCGTCAACAACGTGAACTTCCCGCACACCATGACCAAGCGGACCGGCACCGTGCACGTGCAGACCCAGCACGGCACGCCGCTGAAGGCGATGGGCATGGACCTGGTGGACCGGCCGCTGGCGGCCGACGGGATGGACTTCGACCGGCTGCGCGAGGTGGTCGGGCGCTGGGACTACCTGGTCTCGCCCAACCCGCACACCAGCAGGCACTTCGCCCGCGCCTTCCCCGGCACCTACCAGATCCTGGACACCGGCTACCCGCGCAACGACCGGCTCGCCCTGGCCACCCCCGAGCAGTGCGTCGACGCCCGCCGCGCGCTGGGCATCGCCGACGGGCAGCGCACCGTGCTGTACGCGCCGACCCACCGCGAGTCCCGCGGCGGCTACCTGCCGCTGCTCGACCTGCCCGCGCTGGCCGAACGGCTCGGCCCCGGCTGGACGGTGCTGGTGCGCACCCACTACTTCCACGACGGCGGCGCGGGCGACCTGACCACCGGCCCCGGCGCGGCGACCCTGCTGGACGCCTCCGACCACCCGTCGGTGGAGGACCTCTACCTGGCCGCGGACGTCCTGGTCACCGACTACTCCTCGATGATGTTCGACTACGCGGTGCTGGACCGGCCGATCGCCGTGTACGCCCCCGACTGGGAGGAGTACCAGGAGGTCCGCGGCGTCTACTTCGACCTGATGAAGGAGCCGCCCGGCGCGGTCACCACCGACCAGGAGACGCTCACCGGGGCGCTGCTGGCCGGCGACCCGGAGCCGGAGGCCCGGCGGCGCTTCCGCGAGCGGTTCTGCCCGTGGGACGACGGCCGGGCCGCCGAGCGGGTGGTCAGCCGGATCTTCCCGCTCCGGTCCTGACCGCCCGCCCCGCGCGCGCCGCGCACCCCGCCGTCTCGCCGTCTCGCCGTCCCGCCGTCTCACCATGCGGGACGGCGGGTGACCGACAGGCGGTCGTGACGAGGATCGCAGCGCCACCGCCGCACGGAATGTGGACGGACCTCGGGGTGCATGTCGTAGTCTGCGGTCCGTTACCCAGTGGTTCGGTACCCGCGCGGTTCGGCCCTGCTCCGAGCCGCGCGCCTCGCCCCGCGGCGAGACCCCGGCCGGGGACGTCCCCCGGCCGTACCGTTTGTCCGGCCAGGGAGGGCCACACCGTGATCGACCTCGTCACCAAGCTCGTGCTCAAGCCGCTCGCCAAGGCCCTCTACCGGCCGACGATCGAGGGCCTGGAGAACGTGCCGCGCAAGGGCGGGGTGATCCTGGCGAGCAACCACCTGTCGTTCGTGGACAGCGTGGTGATCCCGCTGGCCGCGCCGCGCCAGGTGTTCTTCCTGGCCAAGGCCGAGTACTTCACCGGCAAGGGCGTCAAGGGCGCGGTCTCCCGGTTCTTCTTCACCCACGTGATCAACGCCGTCCCGGTGGAGCGCGGCAGCGTCCGGGCCGCCACCGCCTCGCTGGACGAGGGCCTGGAGATCCTGAACTCCGGCCGGGCCTTCGGCATCTACCCGGAGGGCACCCGCTCGCTGGACGGCCGCCTGTACCGCGGCAAGACCGGCGTGGCCTGGCTGGCGCTGACCGCCGGCGTCCCGGTGGTGCCGGTGGCCCTGGAGGGCCCGCAGCACATCCTGCCGGTCGGCAAGCGGATCCCCCGGCTGCGGAAGATCAGCGTCACGTTCGGCGAGCCGCTGCACTTCGACGAGCTGCACGGCCAGGCCCGCTCGGCCAAGGCCCGCCGCCAGGTCACCGACGAGGTGATGGCCGCCATCCAGGCGCTCTCCGGGCAAGAGCCCGCCGCGCAGTACAACGAGTCGCCGAAGGCCGCCTGACCCTCCGTCAGTACGACTTCTCCGGGCCGGGAACATCCGGCCGGGTCCGCCGGTTCGGCATCCACGTGGGCGCGCCCAGCCGTCCACGAACCGAACCGCGGCACTGGCCCGAGAAGCACGGAGCACACCCCATGAAGATCGGCATCATCGGAGCGGGCAACATCGGCGGCAACCTGACCCGCCGCCTCACCGCCCTCGGCCACCAGGTGGCGGTGGCCAACTCGCGCGGCCCCGAGACCCTGGCGGACCTGGCGGCCGAGACCGGCGCGACGCCCGTCCCGGTCGGCGAGGCGGCGGCCGGGGCGGAGCTGGTCGTGGTCACCATCCCGCTGAAGAACGTCCCCGCCCTGCCGGACGACCTGCTGGCCGGCGCGGCCGACGGCTTCGTCCTGCTCGACACCAACAACTACTACCCGCGCGAGCGGGACGGCCGGATCGCCGCCATCGAGGACGAGGGGCTGACCGAGAGCCGCTGGGTGGAGCGGCAGCTCGGCCACCCCGTGGTCAAGGCGTTCAACGGCACCTACGCCCAGGACATCCTGGACGCCCCCCGCCCGGCCGGCGACCCCGAGCGGATCGCCCTCCCGGTGGCCGGCGACGACCCGGCCGCCAAGCAGGTGGTGCGCGAGCTGATCGACGCCCTCGGCTTCGACACGGTCGACGCCGGCGGCATCGACGACTCCTGGCGCCAGCAGCCCGAGACGCCGGTCTACGGCCTGCGCGCGGGCGTCGAGGGCGTCACCGAGGCCCTGGCCGCCGCCTCCCCGGAGCGCCCGGCCAACTTCCGCGGCTGACCGACCGGCCACGACCGGCCACCGACCGGCCCGGGGTGCGTGCGCGCCCCGGGCCGGTGCGCGTCGGGCGGCCGGCGGTCCTGGCCGCGGGCGGCGGCCCGGCGGCGTCAGGCGGCCGGTACCGGCAGCGCCTCCCGGTTGAGCAGGGCGGCGTAGCGGCCGTCGCGGGCCAGCAGTTCGTCGTGGGTGCCGAGTTCGGCGATCTCGCCGTGGTCGAGGACGGCGATCTGCCCGGCGTCGCGGACGGTGGAGAGCCGGTGCGCGATGGTGATGGTGGTGCGGCCGGCGGCGAGCGCGTCCAGGGCCTGCTGGACGGCGTGCTCGGTCTGGTTGTCGAGGGCGCTGGTGGCCTCGTCCAGGATCAGGATCGGCGGGTTGCGCAGCACGGTGCGGGCGATCGCCAGACGCTGCTTCTCACCGCCGGAGAAGCGGTAGCCGCGTTCGCCGACCATGGTGTCGTAGCCGTCGGGGAGGGCGGCGATCATGTCGTGGATCTGGGCGGCCCGGGCGGCCCGGACCAGTTCGGCGTCGGTGGCGTCCGGTTTGGCGAAGCGCAGGTTGTCGGCGACCGAGGCGTGGAACAGGTAGGTCTCCTGGGAGACCACGCCGACCGCCCGGGCGAGCGTCTCGAAGGACAGCTCGCGCACGTCCACCCCGTCGATCAGGACCCGGCCGCCGGTGGCGTCGTACAGCCGCGGCACCAGGTAGGAGAGGGTGGACTTGCCGGAGCCGGTCTCGCCGACCACGGCGAGCGAGCCGCCGGCCGGGACGGTCAGGTCGATGCCGGTCAGGGTGGGGCGGTCCTGGTCGGGGCGGTAGTGGAACTCGACGTCCTCGAAGCGGACGTCGCCGCGGACGCGCTCCAGGCGGACGGGGTGCTCCGGTTCCTCGATGTCCACCGGCAGGTCGAGGTACTCGAAGATCCGCTGGAACAGGGCGAGCGAGGTCTGCACGTCCACGCCGGTGGAGAGCAGGCCGATGGTCGGCCGGAACAGGCCCTGCTGGAGCGAGACGAAGGCGACCAGGGTACCCAGCGAGACGATCGGCGCCCCGGCGGCGGAGGCCAGGCCGGCCGCCCAGTAGATCAGCGCGGGCATCGCGGCCATCACGATCCCGATGGTGGACATCCGCCACCGCCCCGCCATGCTGGAGCGCACCTCCAGCTCGGCGAGCTCGTCCGAGCGCTCGGCGAACTCGCGGGTCAGCGAGCCGGAGCGGCCCATCGTGCGGCCGAGCAGGATGCCGCTGACCGACAGCGACTCCTGCACGGCGGAGGACAGTTCGGCGAGCTGGCGCTGCCGCTCGCCGGTGATCTTCTTGCGCTCCCGGCCGACCCGGCGGCTGATCCAGACGAACACCGGGAGCAGCAGCAGCGAGACGATCGTCAGCCGCCAGTCGAGCGCGACCATCGCGACCACGCTGGCGACCACCGCGGTCAGGTTCGACACCAGGGAGGTGGCGGTGCCGGTGACGGTGGCCTGCATGCCGCCGATGTCGTTGGCGATCCGGGACTGCACCTCGCCGGTGCGGGTGCGGGTGAAGAACGCCAGCGACATCCGCTGGAGGTGCCGGTAGACGGAGGTGCGCAGGTCGTGCATGACGCGCTGGCCGACGGTGGTGGAGATCAGCGTCTGGAGCACGTTCAGCACGCTGGTGACCACCGAGGCGGCGATCATCCCGAGCGCGAGCAGACTGAGCAGACCGGTCCGCCCCTGCGGTATCGCGGTGTCCAGCACCGCCCGCAACAGGAACGGCGTCACCACCGACACCACGGCGGAGGCCGCCACCAGCAGCCCCACCACCCCCAGCCGCCCGGCGTAGGGCCGGAACAGCCGCAGGATGCGCCGCACCTCGGCGGGCTGCTTCGACTGCCCTTCGGGCGGTGTCCAGTCGATCCGGTTCGGTCGCACGGGGCCTCCTGGGGGTCGGCGGGCGGGACGGGACGAGTTTAACGAGCCTTGCTCATCATTAGCAAACCTAAACTTCTCGGCATTCCCGGCGACGGAGCCGGAGGCGGCCGGCGGGGGCGGCGGAGCGGGGCGACGAGCCAGGGGGCAGCCGGTACGGGGACGGCAGAGCCAGGGACCGTCGGCGCGGGGACGGCAGACGCGGGGGACGGTGAGAGGGCGGCGGAGCCAGGGGACGACGGGCCCTGGAACGGTGGAGCCGGGGCGACGAGCCCGAGGGAGGCAGTACGGGGACGGCGAAGCCGGGGAGGCGGGCTCAGGGACGGCCAACACAGAGACGACCCGTGCGGGGTGGTGGACGCGGCGGACGCAAGGGTGGCGGACGCGGGGACGGCGGAGCCGGGGGCAGCCGGTACGAGGAGAGCCGACGCGAGGACAGCAGATTCGGGAGGCGGCGGACCCGAGGGCAGCCGACCCGAGGATTGCGGACGCGGAGGGCGACGCCCTCTGGCGTCCGGCCGGTCGGTGTGGACAATCCTCTCCGAGAGGCGTCCGTGCCCGCCGCGCGGGCGGTCCGGCCGCCACCGGCACGTACCGAGGGGGCGACGCGCATGACGCAGCAGGGGTTTCCGGAGGTCCCGGAGGACCGGCACCCGCGACGTCGGGCGGGCTGCCTGGGCCTGGTCCGGGACGGGCACGGGCGGGTGCTGTTCGTCCGGACCGGGTACGGCAGGGGCCTGATCCTGCCGGGCGGGGCGGCTCACCCGGGCGAGTGGTTCGACGCGGCGGCCCGCCGGGAGTGGTGGGAGGAGACCGGCCTGCACCTGGAGCCGGGGGCCCTGCTGGCCGTCGACCAGGTGCCCGCGGACCCCGCCTCCGGCGCCGCGGAGGGCGTCAACTTCGTCTTCGACGCGGGCGTCCTCACCCCCGAGCGGGCGGCGGCGCTCCGGGTACCCACGGCCGCGGCGGACGAGGTCGCCGGGTACGAGTGGGTCCACCCCGACGACTTCGACACCCACCCCGGCCTCGCCCCGTACACCGCCCGCCGGGTCCGCCAGGCACTCGCCGCCCGGCACGCGGGACGGGGACTGCCGCTCCTGCACCACGGCGAACCCGTCACGGACGGCGGAGCCGGAACCGGGCCCGCAGGGGACGACGGCAACGACTACGGCTCGCCGTAGTCACACCTCACGGCACCGGAGAACGCACCGCAGCCGCCTGTCCCTGTCCCCCGCCGCCCGGCCAGGGCCTCCCCCGCCGTCGGAGAACGCACCCCAGCCGCCCGACGGCAGCCCCCCGCCAGGGCGTGCCCCGTCCCCCGGCACCCTGCCAGGGCCTTCTTGCCGCAGCCACGGCAACGACCCTCCCCCGCCCTCGTCAGGGCTTCTTGCCGTAGTCAGGCCCCGCAGTATGGAAAATCTCGCCGAGGCCGCCGGACGGCAGCCCCTCCCCCGTCCCCCGCCGCCCGGCCAGGGTTTCCTGCCGCAGCCACGCCCCGCCGTGCCGTGCCGGAGAACGCACCCCAGCCGCCCGATGGCAGCCTCCCCGTCAGGGCTTCTTGCCGTAGTCGCGTCCCGCCGTGTTGGAGATCTTGCCGAGGCCGCCGGGCGGCAGGAGCCGGGCGGCGGTGACGGCGGCCTTGTAGCGCTTGCTGGGGACGCAGAGCGGGCGGTTGCGGGCGAGGTCGCGCAGGGAGGCGTCGACGACGCGGTCGGCGGTGAGCCAGCTCCAGGCGGGGATGGAGGAGGTGCCCATGCCGGCGCGTTGGTGGAATTCGGTGCGGGTGAAGCCGGGGCAGAGGGCCTGCAGGCGGACGCCGCTGCCGGCCAGGTCGCGGGCGATGCCGAGGGTGAAGTTGACGACCCAGGCCTTGGTCGCGCCGTAGGTGCCGCGGGGCAGGAACGCGGCCACCGAGGCGACGTTGACGACCGCGCCGAAGCCGCGCTCGCGCATGCCGGGGACGGCGGCCGTGGTGAGCCGCAGCACCGCCTCGATGTGGACCTTCAGCATGTCGAGTTCGTCCTGCACGGGGACGTCCAGGTAGGTGCCGCGGTGGCCGAAGCCCGCGTTGTTGACCAGCAGGTCGACGGGGCGGGAGGCGTCGCGCAGCCGGTCCTCGACGGCTTCGATGCCGGCCTCGGTGGCGAGGTCGGCGGAGAGCGTCTCGACCTGGACGCCGTGGCGGGCGGTGAGTTCGGCGGCGGTGGCGGCGAGGCGGTCGCCGTCGCGGGCGACCAGCACCAGGTCGCGGCCGTCGCGGGCCAGGCGGTTGGCGTAGGCGGCGCCGATGCCGGCGGTGGCGCCGGTGATGAGAGCGGTGGTCATGACCCGACCGTACCGGGCGGTAGCCGGTGGCCGCATCGACCGACCGGGCCACCGGTCTCTCGGCCCTTCGGGCGACCCGCGGGACGTCGGCGGCGCGCCCCGCACCGGCGTTCGTCCGATCACCCTACGGTTTCGGGCAGCGCCGCAGTCCCACGCGGCGCCCTTCCCTCCCAGGAGAACTGATGTCCGTTCGGCTCCTTGCCCGCTCCATAGAAGTCGTACCGCCGGCCCGCCCCCGCCGCCCCGCGCGGCACTGACGGACCGGCACCGCCTTCGCACCTCCGGGCCCGCCCCTCCCCACGGGGCCGGGCCCGACGCGCGTCCGGCGCCGGTCGGTGGGCGCCGCTGCCGCACGGCGGTGGCAGCGGCTCGCCTCGCGGCGCGGGCGGGCTCCGGCTCAGTTCCGCTTGCGGCCGGCGATCTCGTCGGAGAGCCGCTGCACGTGGGCGGGGTCCGCGTCCCGGGCGAGGGCGACGTAGTGGTCCATGACGGCCGGCCGGTAGCGCACGGGCAGCGTCTGTCCCGGGGCGAGTCGGGTGAGCTCGGTGATCGTGAGGTCCTCGTCGGCGATACCGCGGAACGAGGCGCCCTCGGCGGTGTCCACGTCGAGCATCAGGACCACGCGCGGGCTGCCGTCGCTGCTGACCTCCCGCCAGTCGACGAGAACGCCGAGCGCGAGCACCCCCGTCCGCAGTTCCGCCGTGCGCTTCCGTGCGTCCCGGCTCAGCAGCGGGTTCGGGGCGATGCCCGGGAAGTCGGGCCCGACGCCGAGCGACTCCCGGCTCAGGTCGGGTCTGAGCTGCGCCACCAGATCGTTGAGCTTCTTACTCGAACCGAACATCCCGACCCCTCCCTCGCGCCGGTGCCGGAACCCCGGCCCGGCGCTTCGCCTTCCGCACGATTGTAGGGCGCGGCCGTTCCCGGCCTCCGTCCATCGGCGGCATCAGGTGCCTGCGCAAGCTCCGCACCCCGTCCCGAGGCGATCGGTGAATCCGGTCGGACGGCTTGACGGCCCGTCAGGCGCTCGGGATTCTCGGGAGACCGCACCCGGGCGGGGGCTGCGCTCTCTCGCCGCCGCCTCCCCCGAGCCGAGAGGTGTCCATGACCGGGAACCGGAACCACCGCGCCAGGAACGTCCTCGCCCGACTGCTGCCGCCGCTGCTGCTCGCCGCCGCCCTCGTCACCGGCGCCGCGCCCGGCCCCGCCGCCGGAGCCGCCGGCGGGTGGTGGGACCCCACCGCCAGACCCGTCCCGGACTCGCAGATCGACGTAACCGGCGAACCGTTCCGCGGCACCGGCCCCGACGGCGCCGTCCGCGGGTTCGTCGACGCGCACAACCACCTGATGTCCGCCGAGGGCTTCGGCGGCCGGGTGATCTGCGGCTCCGCGTTCTCCGAGCAGGGCGCCGCGGACGCGTTGAAGGACTGCCCCGAGCACTACCCGGACGGTTCGCTCGCCCTGTTCGAGAACGTCACCGGCGGCGCGGACGGCCACCACGACCCGGTGGGCTGGCCGACCTTCGCCGACTGGCCCGCCCACGACTCGCTCAGCCACCAGCAGGACTACTACGCCTGGGTGGAGCGGGCCTGGCGCGGCGGCGAGCGCGTGCTGGTCGACGACCTGGTGACCAACGGGCTGCTCTGCTCGATCTACCCGTACAAGGACCGCCCCTGCGACGAGATGGCGGCCATCCGCACCGAGGCGCAGAAGTCGTACCGGCTCCAGGACTACGTCGACCGGATGTACGGCGGCCCCGGCAAGGGCTGGTTCCGCATCGTCACCGACTCCGAGCAGGCCCGCCAGGTCGTCGCGCAGGGCAAGCTGGCCGTGGTGCTCGGGGTGGAGACCTCGGAGCCGTTCGGCTGCAAGCAGGTCCTGGACGTGCCGCAGTGCGACCGGGCGGCGATCGACCGCGGCCTGGACGAGTTGTACGCGCTGGGCGTGCGCAGCATGTTCCTGTGCCACAAGTTCGACAACGCGCTGTGCGGGGTGCGCTTCGACGAGGGCACCACCGGGGTGGCCGTCAACGCCGGGCAGTTCCTGTCCACCGGCACCTTCTGGGCCACCGAGCAGTGCACCGGCCCGCAGCGCGACAACCCGATCGGCCTGCCCACCGCGCAGGCGGACGCGCTGCTGCCGGCCGGGGTGAGCGTGCCCGCCTACGCGGCCGCCGCGCAGTGCAACACCCGCGGCCTGACCGAGCTGGGCGCGTACGCGATCGACGGCATGGTGAAGCGCCACATGATGCTGGAGGTCGACCACATGAGCGTCAAGGCGGCCCGCAGCGCCTTCGAGCTCCTGGAGTCCAGGGGCTACCCGGGGGTGCTCTCCAGCCACAGCTGGATGGACCTCGACTGGACCGAACGCCTGTACCGGCTGGGCGGGTTCGCCGCCCAGTACCCGCACGACGCGACCGCCTTCGTCGCCGAGGCGAACCGGACGAAGGCGCTGCGCGAGCGGTACGGGGTCGGCTACGGCTACGGCAGCGACCTGAACGGCGTCGGCGGCTGGCCCGGCCCGGTCGGCCCGGACGCGCCCGATGCCGTGGTGTACCCGTTCCGTTCGGCCGACGGCGGCTCGCTGCTGGACCGCCAGGTGACCGGCGAGCGGACCTGGGACGTCAACACGGACGGCCTGGCGCACGCCGGGCTGCTGCCGGACTGGATCGAGCAGATCCGGCTCTCCGGTGGGCAGGGCGTGGTGGACGACCTGATGAAGGGCGCCGAGTCCTACCTGGACACCTGGCGGGCCACCGAACGGCACACCGCCGGACGGGAGTTGGCCACCGGCGCGGCGGCCTCGGCCAGCTCCGCGGAGTGGAGCCCGTTCACCTCGTACCAGCCCGGCCGCGCCGTGGACGGCGACCGCGCCACCCGCTGGGCCAGTGACTGGAGCGACGACCAGTGGCTGCGCCTCGACCTGGGCGCCGTCCGCACCGTCGACCGGGTCACCCTGGACTGGGAGCGGGCGTACGCGCGGTCCTACCGGATCGAGCTCTCCACCGACGGCACCACCTGGCACACCGCCTGGTCGACCGCGGCGGGCGACGGCGGTCTGGACACCGCGGCCTTCGCCCCGACGTCCGCCCGCTACGTCCGCTTCCACGGGACGGCCCGGGCGACCCAGTGGGGCTACTCGGTCAACGAGGTCTCGGTGCACGGCACCTGACGGATCGTCAGCACGCGGAAACGGGCGGACGGTCGGCTCCCCTCCGGGCCGACCGTCCGCCCGTCCTCGTCCCCGGTTCTCATCCCCCGGTTCTCACCAGCCGGTCACTCCGCCCCGGCCGCCCGGCTCGCCCGGGCCTCCTGGTCGGCCTGTCCGCCCGCGCCGACGGGGGCCAGCCGGGTGGCGGCGGTGGCCTTCAGCTCGGGGGCGAGGCGGGCGACGTCGCGGGAGCCGACGGCGGCGATCAGGCCGGGCAGGAAGCCGCGGATCGGCTGCATGCCGCGCAGCCACGCCTGGGCGTAGACGTGGGCGGAGCGGCGGGCCAGGCCGGCCACCAGGCGGTCGACGGCGGGGCCGATCGGGTAGGTCTTGTTGGCGGGCCAGGGCAGCTTGGCCCGCATCTGGCGCAGCACGGCGTCCTGGTCGGCGCCGCGCACCATGTCGGTGTCGGTCCAGCTCAGGTAGCCGACGCCGACCTTGACGCCCTGGTGGGCGACCTCGGCGCGCAGCGCGTGGGCGAAGGACTCGACGCCCGACTTGGAGGCGCAGTACGCGGACATCAGCGGGGCGGGGGTGAGCGCGGCGAGCGAGGCGATCTGCAGCAGGTAGCCGCGGCTCTCGGCGAGCGCGGGCAGGAAGGCCCGGGCGGTGGCGACGGAGCCGAACAGGTTGACCTCGACCACCCGGGTCCAGGCCCGGTGGTCGCTGTCCTGCATCGGCCCGCCGAGCGCGATGCCGGCGTTGGCGACCACGGCGTCGATCCGCCCGTAGCGGTCCTTGATCCGGTTCGCGGTCTCGGTGAGGGCGTCCAGGTCGGTGACGTCGGCCTCCCAGGCGGAGGCGTGCGGGCCGCACTGGGCGGCGACCGCCTTGAGTTCGGCGGGCTCCAGGCCGACCAGCGCGACCTTGGCGCCGCGTTCGGACAGCTTGCGGGCCATCAGCGCGCCGAGGCCGCGGGCGGCTCCGGTGATGACGACGACCTGCGAGGACAGCGGCGGGGTCATGCGGTCTCCTCCAGCGGTTCTGCGGTCAGCGGTGCTGCGGTCGGTGCTTCCGCGGTCGGCGGTTCCGCGGTGGCCAGGGCGGCGACGCGGCGGATCTCGGCGGCGACCTCGGCGGGCCGCTCCAGCGGGCTCATGTGCCCGGTGCCGGGCAGTTCGAGCAGGCCGCGCGGGTCGGCGAGGGCGGCGGCGATCCGGCGGGCGTGGACCGGCGGGGTGAGCCGGTCGTGGCTGCCTGCGATGACGGCGGTGGGGGCGGTGAGCTTCGCCAGCCCGTCCTGCACGTCGAGGGTGTCGAGCACGGTCGCCCAGTGGAAGCGGACCCTGGCCGGGCAGGCGTGCACCACCTGCGCGCAGGCCTCGACCCGGTCGGCGGGGGTGGCGGGGCCCATGGTGGCGTACTTGAGCGCGGCCCGGGTCAGGCCGGTGACGGGGCCGAGCGGGAGCCGGGAGCGCAGGATCTGCCGGTGCAGGAAGCGGCGCAGCGCCTTGGCCCGGACGGCGGGCGGCAGCACGGTCAGTTCGGCGATCAGCGCGCCCGGGCCGGTGTTGACCAGCACGTTGGCGGCGGTGCGGGCGGCGACGGCGGGGCGGTCGCCGGCGGCCATGATGGTCATGCCGCCCATGCTGTGCCCGACGACCACGGCGCGCCGCCCGTCGGGGACGGTGGCGGTGAGCACCGCTTCGAGGTCCTCGGCGAGCTTGGCGGTGGCGTACCCGGCGGGGCCGGCCGGGGCGGGGCTGCGGCCGTGTCCGCGCTGGTCGTAGGCGACCACCCGGAAGTCGGCGGCGAGCCGGTTGACGACCGGCGCCCAGAACGCGGTGGAGCAGGTCCAGCCGTGGGCGAGCACGACCAGCGGCGCGCCGGCGGGCCCGTACTCCTCGACGTTGAGCTCGGCGCCGTCGGCGGAGCGGACGGTGCGCACGGCCGCCGGGTCGGGCAGCACGCAGTCGGCGGGGATGCGGCGGCTCACGCGGACACCGCCTCGGCCTCGGGCGCGGCCTGCGGGGCGGTGCGCTTGACGAGTTCGTACTCGGCGAGGTCGACGTGCCGGGTGGCGCGGCGGAAGGCGCTGGTGGAGGCGGGCCAGAGCACGGTGTTCTTGCCGCCCTCGTCGAGGTACCAGCTGCGGCAGCCGCCGGTGGTCCACACGGTGCGGCCCATCTTGTGCTGGAGTTCCAGGTTCCACCGGCGCTGGGCGCGCTCGGTGGGCTGCATGGCGGTGGCGCCGACCGAGTCGAGGGTGGTGAGGGCGTCGATCAGGTAGTTCAGCTGGGACTCGATCATCAGGATCATCGAGTTGTTGCCGAGTCCGGTGTTCGGGCCGATCAGGAAGAACAGGTTGGGGAAGCCGCGCACGGTGGAGCCGCGCAGCGCCTCCATGCCGTCCTTCCAGGCTTCGGCGAGGGCGGTGCCGCCGGTGCCGAAGACCCGTTCGGCGATCGGCAGGTCGGTGACGTGGAAGCCGGTGCCGAACACGATCGCGTCGACCTCGTGCTCGCTGCCGTCCGCGCCGACCAGGGTGGAGCCGCGCAGTTCGCGCAGGCCGCCGCGGACCACCTCGGTGTTGGGGGCGGCGAGCGCCGGGTAGTAGGTGTTGCTGAGCAGGATGCGCTTGCAGCCGATCCGGTAGTCGGGGGTGAGGGTGGCGCGCAGGGCCGGGTCGGCGACGGCCTTGCGCAGGTGCCGCAGGGCGACCTGCTGGACGAGCTTGAGCAGCTGCGGGCGGCGGACGAACGCGTCGACCTGGAGCTCGCGCATCGCGAACAGCCCGGCGCGGCGCAGCAGTCCGGTCGGCGGGAGCTTGGCGTGCAGCCACTTCTCCAGGCCGCTGACCTCGCGGTCGGCGCGCGGCAGGACCCAGGCGGGGGTGCGCTGGAAGACCGTCAGGCGGCCGACGGCGGGCTGGATGGCGGGGATGATCTGGGCGGCGGAGGCGCCGGTGCCGACCACGGCGACCCGCTTGCCGGCGAGGTCGTAGTCGTGGTCCCAGCGGGAGGAGTGGAAGACCTTGCCGGGGAAGGCGTCCAGGCCGGGCAGGTCGGGGATCTGCGGGTCGGCGAGCGGTCCGGCGGCGGAGACCACGGCGTCGGCGGTCCAGTTGCCGACCGCGGTGGTGACCTGCCAGCGGGTGTGCTCCTCGTCCCAGCGCAGTTCGGTGACCTCGGCGCCGAAGCGCAGGTGCGGGCGGAGTCCGAAGGTGTCGGCGACCCGCTCCAGGTAGGCGCGGATGTCGGGCTGGCCGGAGAAGACCCGGGGCCACTCGGGGTTGGGCGCGAACGAGAACGAGTACAGGTGCGAGGGGACGTCGCAGGCGCAGCCCGGGTAGGAGTTGTCGCGCCAGGTGCCGCCGACGGAGTCCGCGCGCTCCAGGATGACGAAGTCGGTGATGCCGGCCCGGCGCAGCCGGACGCCGGCGCCGAGGCCGCCGAAGCCGGAGCCGATGACGGCGACCCGGACGTGCGGCGCGGGCCCGGTGCCGTCCGGGCGGTCGGGCGCGGGTGCGGTGGGCTTCTTGCTGCGGGGTGCCATGGGCGGGCCTCCTGGCGAGGGTGGGGGGTGCGGGTGGCCGGCGGTGCTGCGGGCGGTCCCGGGGGTGGTGCGCGTGCTTCGGGTGGGCCCGCCGACGCTGCCAGTAATCACTGGCGCGTTTGGCAGAGTAGCCCTTGTTGACACCGAGTGGAATAGCGCGGGACGCGACTGTTTCCGCGCCGCCCGACGGCCCTATGCTGACCGGCGTGGCGGAGACCGAACAGGACCACGAGCGCCCCCGCGCCTACCGCGTCGCCGAACTGGCCGAGGCGGCCGGCGTCAGCGTGCGCACCGTCCGCTTCTACCGCGAGCGCCGCCTGCTCCAGCCGCCCCGCAAGGAGGGCCGGATCGCCTGGTACGGCGAGGAGCACCTGGCCCGGCTGCGCCTGATCGCCGAACTCCTCGACCGCGGACACGCCCTGGGCGGCATCGCCGAACTGATCGGCGCCGGCGAGGACGGCCGGGACGTCGCCGAACTGATCGGGCTCCAGGCCGCGCTGGTCGCCCCCTGGTCCGACGAGACGCCGGTCCACCTCGACTGGGACGAACTGCGCGCCGCGTTCGGCGACCAGCTCACCGAGGCCAACACCGCCGAGTCCATCGCCCAGGGCTACATCACCGTCCACCCCGACGGCATCACCCACGTCAGCCGCCGCCTGATGGACGCCACCGTCGCCCTGGTCGACGAGGGCGTGCCGCTGGCCGCCGTCCTGGACGTCAGCCGCCGGGCCAGCGAGTACGCGGACGCGATGGCCGACATCTTCGTCGCCCTGATCCGCGACCGGCTGCTCGGCGCGCTCACCCGGGTCCAGGACCTCACGCCCGCCGAGGCGGCCCGGCTCACCGAGCAGATCCAGCGCGTCCGCCCGCTCGCCCGGGCCGTCAACGACGCCCAGTTCGCGCTCGCCATGGACCGCCGGGTGCGCGCCGAGTACGACTGCCTCACCGAGGACTGAACCGCGCCCGGCCGCCGACGCCCGCCCCACCCGCCACCTGCGCACCGTCCGTACCGTCCCGGCGTGGGAGAGTGGGGTCGGTGAAGGGAGCACGGGCGTGTTGATGGAGAAGGTCACCGAGATCCTCGTCGAGGCATCGGCGGAGGCGGTCGAACCGAGGTTCCGGGCGCTGACCGACGGCGAGGTGATGGAGAAGGCCCCCGGCGAGATCGTCACCGTCGCCGACCGGGAGGCCGAACGGATCATCGCCCGCCGCCTGCGCGAACTGCTCCCCGTCCCGGTCGTCGGCGAGGAGGCCGTCGCCGCCGACCCCGACCTCGCCCGCGCCCTGTCCACCGAACCCGCCGCCTGGCTGGTCGACCCGGTCGACGGCACTCGCAACTTCGTCGCCGGACGGCCCACGTACGCGGTGATGGCCTCCCTGGTCCGCCAGGGCGAGACCGTCGCCTCCTGGATCTGGCAGCCCTGCACCCGCACCGCGTACACCGCCGAACTCGGCTCCGGCGCCTGGCGCGACGACCGGCGGCTCACCCTCCCCAAGGCCACCACCGCCCCCGAGAAGTGGACCGGCATCCTCAAGACCCGCTACTTCGCCCCGCCCACCGGCCACCGCCTGCTCGCCAACACACTCGCCCTCGGCCCCCTCGACCCCGGCCGCGGCGCCGCCGGCATCGAGTACCCCCTGATCGCCACCGGCGCCCACGACTTCGTCCTCTACTGGCGCACCCTCCCCTGGGACCACGCCCCCGGCTCCCTCCTCGTCACCGAAGCGGGCGGCCGCAGCGCCCGCTTCGACGGCACCCCCTACCGCCCCGAACCCCCCGGCGGCACCAACGGCCTCCTCGTCGCCACCGACCCGGACCAGTGGGAGACCCTCCGCGAGATCCTCCTGAAAGGGCTCTGACCGAACCCACCGCCGCGCGGGCGGGACGGCCCCCGCGCCTTGAGGTGCGTACGGAGACAGCCGGGGCCTGTCGCGGGAACCGGCCGAGACCACGGGACGACCGCCTCCCGCGGCTCGGGGATGCCGGACAGGCGCGCGCTGAGGTCTGCTCAGGGACGTGAGCCGGCGGAGCAGTCCGTCGCGGTGGACGGCATCACGTGCTCGGGGGGATGGCGAACGGGTCGTACTCCTCGGGCATGAAGCAGCCGTAGTCCTGCAGTGGTCGCGGATCGTTCAGCACGATCTGCTGGTGCTCGCCCGCGGGTGAGAGACCGTCCGGGCGGTCCGGAATCCGTTGGCCGGGGAGCACGGCGGACGTTGGCGCGTCGGCTGCGAGGCGGCCGAAGCGGTCCAGCAGGGCCCACACGGCGTCGTGGACGTCGCGGATGTCCTCGGCTGCCCGCTCCTCGGTGATCTCGGGAGAGGTTTCGCGGTACGCCGCGCGGGCCGCAGCGAGGAAGCGCTCCGGATCGACGACCACCACGTCCTGGCGCGTCCGAACGCTGATCGTCATCCCCGGCGTCGGGGCCTGCCTCTCGTCCACCGGCCCACGGTACTGCGAACGTGAGTCCGGGACAGGCCCGGGGCCCGTCCGGGCGATCGAGCGTCCCGGCCGCCGTGCGG
Organism: Kitasatospora sp. NPDC088783; assembly: GCF_044750705.1. Lineage (NCBI taxonomy): Bacteria > Bacillati > Actinomycetota > Actinomycetes > Kitasatosporales > Streptomycetaceae > Kitasatospora > Kitasatospora sp. NPDC088783. The sequence continues at coordinate 425,561 of NZ_JBIVKJ010000001.1, read as the reverse complement.
CGACGCGGTCCGCCCGCCCGGTGCTGCCAGCCGGAGGGCTCGTCCGGGTCTCGGGGCGAGCCGTCCCGGCCGGAGGGCTAGTCGTGGATCTTGGTGGCGGCGTCGACCACCGCGTGCAGGAGGGCGGTCAGGTGGGCTTCGGTGGTGTGGGGGTTGAGCAGGGTCAGTTTGAGGCGGATTCGGCCCGGGCCGTGGCCGGGGGTTTCGGTGCGGCCGATCACGGCTCGGCCGGTGCGGAGGAGGTCGCGGCGGAGTTGGGCGTTGATCCGGTCGCTGTCCGCCGGGTCGGGGGGGAGGTAGCGGAAGACCACGGTGGTCAGGACCGGGTCGCAGTGGAGTTCCAACTCGGGTGTGGCACGGATGAGTTCGGCTGCCCGTAGGGCGCTCCGGTGGCAGCGGTCGACCAGGGCGCCGAGTCCTTCCCGGCCGAGGACGCGGAGGGTGACGGCGAGTTTGAAGGCGTCGGGGCGGCGGGTGGTGCGCAGGGACTGGCCGAGCAGGCTGGGGTAGCCGGCTTCCTCGTCGTCGGCGGGGTTGAGGTAGACCGCGCGGCGGGCGAGCGAGGCGTAGGTGCGGGCCTCGCGGGCCAGGAAGACGCCGGCGGCGGCGGGTTGCCAGCCGAGTTTGTGCCAGTCGAGGGAGACCGAGTCGGCCCGGTCGATGCCGTCGAGGAGGGGCGCGAGGCGTTCGGAGAAGAGGGCGCCGCCGCCGTAGGCCGCGTCGACGTGCAGCCAGGTGCCGTGGCGGGCGGCGAGGTCGGCGATGGCGGGGAGCGGGTCGATCGCGCCGGTGTCGGTGGTGCCGGCGGTGGCGACCACCGCGAGGGGGGTGGCGCCCTCCCGGCCCGCTTCGGCGAAGGCGTCGGCCAACGCGCCCGGGTCCATCCGCAGTTGGCGGTCGACCCGGACGGTGCGGACGGCGCGTTCGCCGAGGCCGAGCAGGGCGGCGGCGCGCTGGACGGAGAAGTGCGCGGCTTCGGAGGCCAGGATGCGGGGGCGGACCCCGGCCGGCAGACCGTTCAACTCGACGTCGGGTCCGAGGCGTTGGTCGCGGGCCAGCATCAGGCCCATCAGGTTGGACTCGGTGCCGCCGGTGGTCAGCACCCCGGCCGCCCGGTCGGGGTGGAAGCCGACCGACGCGGCGAGTTCGGCGAGCAGTTCGCTCTCCAGCGCGGTCGCGGCGGGGGCCTGGTCCCAGGAGTCCTGGGACGGGTTGAGCGCGCTGACGGCGAGGTCCGCGGCGACCGCGACGGCCAGCGGCGGGCAGTGCAGGTGCGCGGCGCACCCGGGGTCGGCCGGGTCGGCGGCGCCGTAGGCCAGCAGGTGCGCCAACTCGCCCAGCGCGGACGGCCCCCGGGCCCCGGCCAGCGCCTCCCGGACGGCCGCCGCGATCTCCTCCGGCGCCCCGGGGGCGATCGGCCCGCCGCGCCGCGCCGCGCCGGCCGCGAGCCCGGCCAGCACCTCGTCGATCAGCGGCCGCAGGGCCGCCGGCCCGGCGGTTCCGCCGGAGAGTTCGGCGCGCCCGTCGGAGAGTTCGGTCGTCCTGCCGGAGAATTCGGCGTGCTCGCCGGAGAGTTCGGTCGTCCCGCTCATGCCCCGCCCGCCAACCTTCCCATCCGATGCTGCACATGACGTTCCGTCACGTCCGGTGTCCTGGATATCACTTGTCGCCCGGCTGCCGCATCGCGGACTCGATCGCCTCGCAGAGCCGTTCGAGGACGGCCTCGGCCTGCTCGTCGGTGATGGTGAGCGGGGGCAGCAGCCGCAGGACGGCGTCGTGGCGGCCGCCGAGTTCGACGATCAGGCCGCGGGCGAGGCAGGCTTCGCGGACCCGGACGGCGAGGCGCGGGTCGGCGGGGTGGGCGCCGCAGCTGTCGGGGGTGCCCGCGGGGTCGACGAGTTCGACGCCGAGCATCAGGCCGCGGCCGCGGACGTCGCCGATCACCGGGAGGCGGTCGCGGGCGCCGTCGAGGCGGGCGGCGATCCGGGCGCCGACGGTCTCGGCCCGGGCGACCAGGCCGTTGGCGGCCACGTACCGGAGGGTGGCGGCGCCGGCCGCCATCGCCAGGGTGTTGCCGCGGAAGGTGCCGGTGTGGGCGCCGGGCTGCCAGCCGTCGTACTCGTCGCGGTAGACCACGACGGCGAGCGGGAGGCTGCCGCCGATGGCCTTGGAGAGCACCATCGCGTCGGGTTCGATGCCGCTGTGCTCGACGGCCCACATCCGTCCGGTGCGGCCGACGCCGGTCTGCACCTCGTCCAGGATCAGCGGGATGCCGCGTTCGGCGGTGATCCGGCGCATCTCGCGCAGCCAGGCATCGGGGGCGGGGACGACGCCGCCCTCGCCCTGGACGGCTTCCAGGATCATCGCGGCGGGCGGCAGCACGCCCCCGGCCGGGTCGTCCAGCAGGCGCTCGGTGTAGGCGGCGGCGAGTTCGGCGCCGCGTTCGCCGCCGACGCCGAACGGGCAGCGGTAGGCGTAGGGGTAGGGCAGCCGGGTGACCTCGCCGCCGCTGGGCAGCGGGGCCTTGACGGCGGTGTTGCCGGTGACGGCGAGGGCGCCGGCGGTCATGCCGTGGTAGGCGCCGGTGAAGGCGAGGGCGCCGCGCCGGCCGGTGGCGGTCTGCATCAGCTTGAGGGCGGCCTCGACGGCGTCGGTGCCGGCCGGGCCGCAGAAGTGCACCCGGGACCGGGCGGCGAACTTCTCCGGGAGGCTCTCCAGCAGGGCGGTGGTGAAGTCGTCCTTCTCGGCGGTGGCGAGGTCGAGCAGGTGCAGGGGGGCGCCGCTGTCCAGAGTGCGGCGGATCGCGTCGAGCACCACCGGGTGGTTGTGGCCGAGCGCGAGGGTGCCGGCGCCGGAGAGGCAGTCGAGGTAGCGGCGTCCGTCGGCGCCCTCCACCGTCATGCCGTTCGCGCGCACCGGGACGATCGGGAAGGACCTGGCGTAGGTGCGGGCGGCCGATTCGCGGATGCGCTGGCGGCGCAGGATCGCGTCGCCGGCCGGTGCGGCGGGGGTGCCGACGGTGAGGGTCACAGCAGGAGCTCCCTTGGGAAGTTAGGTAAGCCTAACTTTATCTCCGAGGGGTCGGCGCTCGCCGCCGCCGGGCCCTTTGATCACCCGTCCGGGTGAGCGCGACAGCCCGGCTCCCCCGATCGGGCACCGCTGGACACCCCGACGGACCCCCCGCCCCTCCAACGAGCCGGAGCGCCCCGGGTCACGGCCGCCGCCCGGCCGCTCCCCCGCCCAAGTACCCTCCCGTCCATGGACACTTCGCCGCCCCCGCCGTCCGCCGCCCACACCCGCGAACTGGCCGGGACCCGCGCCTTCTTCGCCGAACGCGCCGCCCGCTGGGACAGCACGTACCCCGACGACAGCCCGCGCTACGCCGCCGCGATCGCCGACACCGGCCTGGCCCCGGGGCAGTTCGCGGTGGACGCGGGCTGCGGCACCGGACGCGCCCTCCCGCTGCTGCGGGCCGCCGTCGGCCCGGACGGCACCGTCCTGGGCGTCGACCTGACGCCCGAGATGCTCGACCGGGCCCGCGCCCACCGCGCGGACGCCGCCCTGCTGCTGGCCGACTGCACCCGGCTGCCGCTGCCCGACGCGGTCGCCGACCTGGTGTTCGGCGCGGGGCTGATCTCCCACCTGCCCGGCCCCGCCGCCGGCCTGCGCGAACTCGCCCGGGTCACCCGCCCCGGCGGCCGGCTCGCGCTCTTCCACCCGCTCGGCCGGGCCGCGCTGGCCGCCCGCAAGGGCCGCCCGCTCACCCCCGACGACCTGCGCGCCCGCGAGCACCTCTTCCCGCTGCTCGCCGCCAACGGCTGGGCCCCGCTCTCCTACGTCGACGAGCCGACCCGCTACCTGGTCCTCGCCGAGCGCGCCTGAACCACCCGGCGGCCCGGCCACCCGGCGGCCAGCGCGGCCCGGTCCGGGACGCCTCAGCCGCCGCTCCAGCGGTAGCCCAGCTCGGGGCGGCCGACCTGGCCGTAGCGGGGCTCGCGGGTGGCGCGGCCGGTGGCGACCAGGTGTTCGAGGTAGCGGCGGGCGGTGATCCGGGAGACGCCGGTGGCCTCGCCCGCGGCCCCGGCCGAGAGGCCGTCGGGGGCGGCGCGCAGCGCGGCGGCGACGGTGTCGAGGGTGTCGGCGGACAGGCCCTTGGGGAGGCTGCTGCGGTCGCTGCCGCGCAGCAGGGCCAGCGCCCGGTCCACCTCGTCCTGGCCGAGCGCCCGGCCGGGCCGGTCGAGGTTGGCCCGGTAGCGGGCGTACTGGCGCAGGCGGTCGCCCAGGGCGGCGGCGCCGAAGGGCTTCAGCAGGTACTGGACGACGCCCGCGCTGACGGCCTGCCGGACCATGGCGAGGTCGCGGGCGGAGGTGACGGCGATGACGTCCGCGCCGTGGCCCGCGGCGCGCAGCGCGGCGCACAGTTGCAGGCCGTGGCCGTCGGGCAGGTAGAGGTCGAGCAGGACCAGGTCGACGGGGGCGCCGGCGGTGCGGGCCCGCTCCAGGGCGCGGACCGCCTCGGCCCGGGAGTGGGCGACGGCGGCGACCGCGAAGCCGGGGGTCCGGGCGGTGTAGCGGGCGTGGGCGTCGGCGGCGACCGGGTCGTCCTCGACCACCAGGACGCGGATCGGCTGTCCGGTCACCGGGCCTCCACCGCCTCGCGCCGGGCCGGGAGGTGCAGCGGGAGCCGGACGGTGAGCACGGCGCCGCGCTCCCCGTGCCCGCCGGGACCACCACCGGGTACGCCGCCGGATTCGCCCTCGGGTCGGCCGCCGAGCCGGACGTCGCCGCCGTTGCGGCGGGCGGTCTGGGCGACCAGCGCGAGGCCCAGGCCGCGGCCGTGCTGCTTGGTGGTCCAGCCGCGCCGGAAGACGTCCTCGGCGGCGGCGGGGTCGACGCCGGGGCCGCTGTCGGCGACCCGCAGCAGCAGGTGGCCGTGGTCGGTGCGGGCGGTGACGCGGACTTCGGGGGCGGCGTGGGCGGCGTTCTCGACGGCGGCGTCCATGGCGTTGTCGATCAGGTTGCCGAGCAGGGTGACCAGGTCGCGCGGGGTGAGCCGGTCGGGCAGCACGCCGTCGTCGATCCGGCTGTCCTCGGTGAGGCGCAGGTCGACGCCGCGTTCGGCGGCCTGGGCGGCCTTGCCCAGCAGCAGGGCGGCGAGCACGGGTTCGCCGACGGCGCCGACGACCTGGTCGGTGAGCCGCTGGGCGAGGGCGAGTTCGGCGGTGGCGAACTCCACCGCCTCGCGGTGGCGGCCGAGTTCGATCAGCGAGACCACGGCGTGCAGCCGGTTGGCGGCCTCGTGGGCCTGCGCGTCGAGGGCCGCGGCGATGCCCCGGACGTTGTCCAACTCGCCGGTGAGCCCCTGGAGTTCGGTGTGGTCGCGGAGGGTGACCACGGTGCCGAGGCCGGGCCCGACCGGGGAGGTGTTGAGCAGCACGACGTGCTCGGCGGTCAGGTGCACCTCGTCCCGGACCGGTTCGGCGCTCTCCAGCGCACGGGTGAGCGACTCCGGCAGGTCGAGCTGACGCACCGTCAAACCGTCTACTGAACCGGCAGGTTGGAGGAGTTCGCGGGCGGCGTCGTTGCACAGCAGGACGCGGTGGTCGCGGTCGAGCAGCAGCAGTCCCTCGCGGACGGAGTGCAGCGTCGCCTGGTGGTAGTCGTACAGGTGCGCGAGCTGTTCGGCGTCCATGCCGTGGGTGTGCCGGCGCAGCCGGGCGGCGAGCAGGTAGCTGGCGGCGGCGCCGAGGGCGAGCGCGGCGGCGGCGACGCCGGTCAGGGCGAGCAGCGGGGTGCGCAGCCGGGCGGTGATGTTGTCGACGGTGATGCCCGCGCTGACCAGGGCGACCACCCGGTGCCGCTGGTCGAGGACGGGGGTGACGACCCGGACGGACGGGCCGAGGGTGCCGGTGTACGTCTCGTGCTGGGTGCGGCCGGCCCGGGCCCGGTCGGTGTGGCCGAGGAAGGGCAGGCCGATCCGGCCGGGGTCGGGGTGGGTCCAGCGGATGCCGTCCGGGTCCATGACGGTGATGAAGTCGACGCCGGTGTCGGCCCGGACCTGCTCGGCGTAGGGCTGTAGGACGGTGCTGTGGTCGGGCCGGACGGCGGCCTCCCGGACGGTGGGGGTGTCGGCGACCGCGAGGGCGACGGCGGTGGCCTGCCGGAGGGCGGCGTCCTCGGCGCGCTGGGCGGTGAACAGGTAGGCCAGGACGGCGCCGCCCGCGACCACGGCCGCGACGATCACGACCTGGACGGCGAGCAGCCGGGCGGCCAGGCTGCGCCGGCGGCGGGACGGCGGCGGGCTGCTGGTCGGGTGCATGCCGACCAGTGTGCACGCCGGGGCCGGTGCGCCGAAGGCCGTTCGCGGACGGCGGGGCGGCAGTGGCGGCGACGGTGGCGGTGGCGGTGGCGGTGGCGGCCGCAAGGGCGTGAACAGTATGAACGCAAGCGTGCTCCGGTCGCGGCCCGGCCGGATAGTCGTGCGCGGCCCGCCACCCACGGGCCGGGCGCCCTCCCCCGGGGCGTGAACCGAGCCTACGGCGAGGGAGCCGCGAGCATGGAGCCGACCCAGCACGGAGCACCGTCCGGCGCGAGAAGGACCGACCGCACCCCCTACCTGTACCTGGCGGTGATCGCCGCGGTGGTCGCGGGCGTGGTGGTCGGGTTGGCGGCGCCGGGGTTCGCGGTGGAGTTGAAGCCGGTCGGCACCGGCTTCGTCAACCTGATCAAGATGATGATCTCCCCGGTGATCTTCTGCACGATCGTGCTGGGCGTGGGCTCGGTGACCAGGGCGGCGAAGGTCGGCCGGGTCGGCGGTCTGGCGCTCGGGTACTTCCTGCTGACCTCGACGGTCGCGCTGGGCATCGGCCTGCTGGTGGGCAACCTGCTGGAGCCGGGCAGCGGCCTGCACCTGACGGCGGCGCTGGCCGATTCGGGCCACGCGCAGGCCGCGGCGGGCGCGGAGTCCACCACCGACTTCCTGCTCGGGATCATCCCGACCACCCTGGTCTCGGCGCTGACCGCGGGCCAGGTGCTGCAGACCCTGCTGGTGGCGCTGCTGGTCGGGTTCGCGCTGCAGGCGCTGGGCGCGGCCGGGGCGCCGGTGCTGCGCGGGGTGGAGCACCTGCAGAAGCTGGTGTTCAAGGTGATGTCGATGATCATGTGGGTGGCGCCGGTCGGCGCGTTCGGCGCGATGGCGGCGGTGGTCGGGGCGACCGGCACCGCCGCGCTGAAGAGCCTCGCGGTGATCATGATGGGCTTCTACGCCACCTGCGTGCTGTTCGTGGTCGTGGTGCTGGGCCTGCTGCTGCGGCTGGCCGCCGGGGTGAACGTGTTCGCCCTGCTGCGCTACCTCGGCCGGGAGTTCCTGCTGATCCTGTCGACGTCCTCCTCGGAGAGCGCGCTGCCGCGGCTGATCGCCAAGATGGAGCACCTCGGGGTGAGCCGCCCGGTGGTCGGCATCACGGTGCCCACCGGCTACAGCTTCAACCTGGACGGCACCGCGATCTACCTCACCATGGCGTCGATCTTCGTCTCGGAGGCGATGGACAGGCCGATGTCGCTGGGCGAGCAGCTCTCCCTGCTGCTGTTCATGGTGCTCGCCTCCAAGGGCGCGGCGGGCGTGACCGGTGCGGGCCTGGCCACGCTGGCCGGCGGCCTGCAGTCGCACAAGCCGGAACTCGTCGACGGCGTCGGCCTGATCGTCGGCATCGACCGCTTCATGTCCGAGGCCCGGGCGCTCACCAACTTCGCGGGCAACGCGGTCGCCACCGTCCTGATCGGCCACTGGACGGGCGAGCTCGACCGCACCCGGCTGACCGCCGTCCTCTCCGGCGCGCTCCCCTACGACGAGACCGCCACCGCCGTCCCCGCGTCCGCCGACCTGCCCGCGCAGTCGCCGGGCCCCTCCGCGCAGCAGCCCGTCACCGGCTCCTGAGCCGGAGCACGGAAGGGCCCTGAGACCCGGTCAGGCCCGGTCAGGCACGGACAGGCGCGGTCAGACCGGGTCGGGGGTGGTGCCGGAGAGGGCCCAGGCGAGGCCGGTGGCGGGGTCCTCCAGGGCGAGGTGGAGGTGGCGGAGGTCGTCGGCGGGCTCGGTCCAGGCGAGGCAGTGCAGGCGGGCGACCAGGGCTTCGGCGCGGGGGCGGGAGGGGGCGGTGGCGCCGTCCATCGCGGTGAGGAGCCGCCAGACGGCGAGGCGGCCCTGGGCGGTGCCGCGGTCGGGGCGGGCGGAGGCGAGGTGGACCAGGGCGGGGTAGAGGGCGGCGAACGGGAGCCGACCGCCGGTGACCTCGGGGCCGCCGGCGAGTTGGGCGGCGGCGTCGGCGGCGCGGCCCCGGACGCAGACGGCGGTGGTCCAGCCGGCCAGGGCGGCGAGCGCCTCGGTGGCCGCGAGGCCGGTCAACCGGGCGCCGGGGTTGGGGAGTTCGAGAACGGCGAGCCCTTCCCGGGTGGGCGGGGCCAGGTGCAGGGCGCGCCGGGCCCCGCCGCCGGGCAGGTACTCGCGGACCCGGGTGTCGCGCTCCCAGCCGCCCTCCTCCCAGGGCTGGAGCCGGTACGGGACCCCGGTCTCGTCCGGGGTGTCGTCGCCGGGGTCCTCGCCGAGCAGGGCGCGGGTGTGCGCGGCCAGGCGGCGGATCGCGGGCGGCAGCGGGAGGGCGTCCAGGACGGGCCGGGGGTGGCGGGTGGCCAGCACCTCCCAGAGCGGTCCGGCGTCGTGGTCGGCGGCGGTCGCGGGGGCGCCGGGCCCGCCGTCGGGGTCGAACAGCCGGGCGGCGAGGGCGGCGGGCGCGCCGTACGCGACCAGGTGGCCGAGCGGCCCGGAGAGCGGGTCGCCGAGCGCCCGGGCCAGCCGGAAGCGCTCCAGCAGCTCGTCCCAGCGGCCCTGGTCGGCGAGCCGCCGCCCGGACGGGCCCCACCCGTAGCGCTCCGGCCGCGCGGGCCCCGGCCCGTTCTCCACGATCATCCGCTCAATGTACGACCGTACCGGCGCGATCGACCGGCACCCCGCCGGTGACGGAGTGTCACGGAACGCCGGGCCCGCCCGGCCGGTACGGCTGCGCGCCCATCAGGCCGTGCCGGTACGCGACGGCCACCGCCTGCGAGCGGTCGCGCGCGCGCCGAGCTTGCCCAGGACCCGCTTGACGTGCGTGTTCACGGTGGACTCGGCGAGGTGCAGCAGCGCGGCGATCTCCCCGTCGGGGTGCCCCTCGGCGGCCGGCCGCAGCACCTCGCGCTCGCGGACGGTGAGCGCCGCCGGCGGGCCCGGGTCGACCGGCGGCCTGCTCCCCGCCCCGCACGGCCTCCACCCGCCCGTCGCGCCGCTCGGCTTCACCGTCCTCGCCCTGCCCACCCTGGCCACCACGGCCCTCGGTCTGCACCACGCCCGCCACCGCCGCCTCGCCGCCTCGCCGCCCACCGGGCCCGGATGCTCCGCTCCTGCGCCCTGGTGTTCACCGCCGTCACCTTCCGCCGCTGGCTCCTCCGGCTCACCCCGGCCCCCTCCCGGCCGCCGCCGTCCACGCCTCCGGTGCCCGGGTCTCCTGGCTGCTCAACCCGGCCGTCGCCGAGAAGCCGGTGCGCGGCCCGCGCCCGGCGGCACTGAGCACGGCGGTTCGGGGGCAGTAGGTTCGGTGAGGAGCCCGCCGGCCCCGGCCGGTCCGGCCGGGCGGTCGAGCGGGCCGGACGGGTCGAGCGGGCCGGAGCCGAGGAGCGATGACAGTGGTGGCCATCCGGGAGTATCCGCTGGTGGACGGGCCGGTGGAGGTGCGCGGCGCGCTGGACCTGGAGCGGACGCCGGCGGGGGTGATGCCGCGCCGGCTGCCCGCCTGGACCAAGGAGCAGTACCAGGACCGGTCGGTCTACGGCGGCACCCTGCTGCCCTCGGGGGTGCGGCTGGTGTTCCGCACCGACGCGCGGGTGCTGGAGTTCGAGGTGCTCACCTCCACGGGGCAGCTCGACGGCGCCCCCGAGCCGCAGCCGCCCGGGATGCTGGAACTGACGGTGGACGGCGCCCTGGTCGACCGCCGCCGGGCGCCGCTGGGCCACGTGCTGCGGATGGCGGGCCCCGGGGCCGAGCAGCGGCTGGTGCCGGGGAAGCCGGGGACGGTGCGCTTCGCCGGGCTGCCGGCCGGGATGAAGCGGATCGAACTCTGGCTGCCGCAGCAGACCCCCACCGAGCTGGTGGCGCTCCGCGCCGACGGCGAGGTCCTGGCCCCGCTGCCCGACGGCCGGCCCCGCTGGGTGCACCACGGCAGCTCGATCAGCCACTGCCCCGGCGCCGACGGGCCCACCGGCACCTGGCCGGTGGTGGCGGCCAGGCTCGGGGGCGTGGAGGTGACCAACCTCAGCCAGCCGGGCAACGACCTGCTGGACCCCTACGTCGCCCGGACGATCCGCGACCTGCCCGCCGACCTGATCAGCCTCAAGACGGGCATCAACATCGTGGGCCTGGCCGCCTTCCGGCTGCGGACCTTCGGCCCGGCGGTGCACGGCTTCCTGGACACGATCCGGGACGGGCACCCGGACACCCCGCTGCTGGTGGTCTCCCCGGTGAGCTGCCCCGCCCTCGACACCCGCCCCGGCCCGACCTCGGTGGGCCCGGACGGGAGGATCACCGCCCTGGGAGACCCGGCCGAGCTGGAGCGCGGGGCGCTCTCGCTCCAGGTGGTCCGCGACGAGCTGGCCAGGATCGTGGCCCTCCGGCAGGGGCACGACCCCCACCTGCACCACCTCGACGGACGGGAGCTGCTCGGCCCGGCCGACACCGACGACCTCCCCGACGGACTGCACCCCTCCCCCGCCGCCTACCGCCGCATGGGCGAGCGCTTCGCCGCCCACGCCTTCGCCCCCGGCGGCCCGTTCCACTCCCCCGCACGCACCGGGCCGACCGGCTGAACCGACCGGCTGAACCGGCCGACCGAACCGGCCGTCGGGCTCAGTCGGTCGGGGCCCGGCGGTCGAGGGCGAGCATGGCCGCGGCGACCTCGGCGGCGGCCGTGGCGGGGAGCGCGGTGGCGGCCCCGTCGAGGACGAGGAGGCGGGCGCCGGGGATCTCTCGGGCGAGCGCTTCGCCGTTGCCGAGCGGGAAGAAGCGGTCGCGGCGGCCGTGGACGACCAGCGCGGGCAGGGACAGGGCGGGAAGGCGTTCGCGCCAGCGGGGGGTGCAGTCGAGGCGGGCGAAGACCGTGCCCAGGTGGTTGGCCAGTTGGACGGGGGCCGTGGTGGCGGGGGCGCGGTCCCAGATCCGGGCGGCGGTGGTCCGTGCGGCGGCGGGGTCGTCGCCCAGGATCTCCGCACCGACCGCGGCGAACCGGGCGACGGCCGCGCGGTCGGTCCAGTCGGGCATCGAACCGGCGAACAGCCGCGCCATGGTGGGCCCGTCGTGGTCGGGCAGGTCCGGGTCGGGCGGGCCGGGGGCGACCGGGCGGGTGCCGACCAGGGTGAGGGCCGCGAACGCGTCCGGGTGGTCCAGGGCGGCGACCTGCGCGACCATCCCGCCGACCCCGATGCCCGCGAGGTGGGCGCGGCCCCCGCCGAGCGCGCCCGCCAGGGCCGCCGCGTCGGCGGCCAGGGTGCGCAGGGTGTAGGCGGGCGCCTCCGGGTCCGCCGTCGCCGACTCCCCGCTGTCGCGCAAGTCGTAGCGCACCACCCGGCGCCCGCCGGCCGCGAGGCGCTCGCACAGCGCGTCGGGCCAGGAGAGCATCGTCGGCCCGCCCGCGAGCAGCAGGAGCGGCGCGTCGCGGGCGCCGAAGGACTCGATCCCCAGGACGGTTCCGTTGACCTCGACGGTGCTCATCGGGCCACCCGGCGGACGTGGCGGGTCGGGCCCGGTGTCCCGGCGCTCCGGAGCGGTCCGGGGCCGAGGTGGGGACCGGTGGTGGTGGCGGTGGTCATGGTGCGAGTCATACCAGGTGGGACGGGGCCCGCCGCCGGAACTCATCGCCGCGGCGGGAGGGAGTTCCGGCGGGGGCCCGTGGCGTCCGGCGGCTACGCCCTCCGGCGCAGCGCGAGGGCGGCCAGCGGCGGGGTGGCGGCGAGCAGCAGGCAGCTGGACAGCGGGAGGTGGGCGAGCAGCGCGCCGGTGAGCGCGGTGGCGGTGGAACTCCCGGCGTTGAAGGAGGAGTTGACCCAGGCCCCGGCCCGGGTGCGTTCGGCGGGGGCGGCGAGTTCGTCGGTGAGGAGGTAGGCGGTGGTGAGGGTCGGGGCGACGGCGAGGCCGGCCAGCGCGGCGACGGCGGCCAGGGCCGGGAGGGTGGGCGCGAGGACGGCGAGGGCGAGGGCGGCGGCGAGGGCCGCGGTCAGCACGGTGAGCCGGGTGGCGGCCGGGGCGCGCCAGTCGACCGCGCCGAGCACCAGCCCGCCGGTCGCGCTGCCGGCGGCCAGCGCCGCCTCCACCCAGGCGACGTCCGCGGCGCTGCCGTGGCGCCCGGCGAAGACCACCGCCAGCAGCGAGAACGCCGCCAGGCCCGCACCGGCGCCCGCCGCGGCGGACAGCGGCTGCCGGGCCCGGGCCGGCAGGTGCCGGGTGCCGGAGCGCACGGTGGCCGCCGCGCCCCGAACCGGCACCGGGACGGGCACCTGGACGGCCACCGCCGCCAGGGTCAGCGTGCCGCCCAGGACGAGGGCGGCGCTGAGCAGCACCCCGACGGCCGGGCGGGCCGCGGCGGCGAGCAGCCCGGCCAGCAACGGGCCGGTGACGTACAGGAGTTCCTCGGCGACGGTGTCCAGGCTGTAGGCCCGGCGCCGCAGTTCGGGATCGGCGGCCAGCACGCTCCACTGGGCCCGGGTGACCGGCCCGAGCGGCGGGGCGAGGACGCCCGCGGCGGCGGCGAGGCCCAGCAGCGCCGGGTAGGGGACGCCGGGGCGCCAGGTCGCGGCGGCCAGCGCGAGCAGGGCGGCGGCGTACCCGGCGGCCATCGGCGGCAGGGCCCGGCGCGGCCCGTACCGGTCGACCAGTCCGGCGCGGGTCGGGAAGAGCAGGACGCTGACCGCCGAGAACAGGGCCGTCAGCCAGCCGGCCCGGGCGTACGAGCCGGTGGTGGCGGCGGTGGCGAGCAGCAGGGAGAGCGGCAGGGTGCCGTAGGAGAGGCGGCCGAGCAGGGCGGCCGGGAGGAGCCGGGCGGCGCCGGGGGCGCGCAGCACGGCCAGGTAGGACGCGGACATGGCGGAGTGGTTCCTCAGCGGGGACGGCGCACGCGGTGCGCCGGTGGACGGGGACGCCGGAGCGACCGCGACGCCGGGTGCGGCGTGCGGTCGCGGTGCGGTCCCTAGTCACGGGTGGGGAACATGCCGGTCATGCTAGCGGCGCGGGCCCGCCCCGGCCTTCCCCTTTCCGGTCCGTCCCCGCCGGTCCGTCCCCGCCGGTCCGTCCCCGGTCGGCCGCGGGTCCGGTCAGCCGCGGGTCCGGTCAGCCGCGGGTCCGGTCAGCCGCGGGTCCGGGCCAGCACCCGGGCCGCGTGCGCCTTCCCGGCGTGTTCGACCAGGCTGATCAGGACGTCCTTGCCGGAGGCCCGTTCGCGGGCGTCGCAGAGCACCACGGGGGTCGCCGGGTCGAGGTCCAGGGCCCGGGAGACGTCCTCGGGGCGGAAGGCGCGGCTGCCCTCGAAGCGGTTGACGGCGACCACGAAGGGGATGCCGCGGTGCTCGAAGAAGTCGACGGCGGGGAAGCAGTCGGTGAGGCGGCGGGTGTCGGCGAGGACGACGGCCCCGAGGGCGCCCCGGGCGAGTTCGTCCCAGAGGAACCAGAAGCGGTCCTGGCCGGGGGTGCCGAACAGGTAGACGGACAGGCCCGCGCGGATGGTGATCCGGCCGAAGTCCATGGCGACCGTGGTGGTGGTCTTGCGCTCGACCCCGCCGAGGTCGTCGACGTGGGTGCCGGCGGCGGTCAACTGCTCCTCGGTGCGCAGGGGTTTGATCTCGCTGACGGCCCCGACCAGGGTGGTCTTGCCGACGCCGAAGCCGCCCGCGACCAGGATCTTCAGGGCCAGGTCGGTGCCGTCAGAGGGCGCGGAGCCCATGGATGACCTCCTGGAGGACGTGTTCGTGCGGGAGCAGCTCCGGCGGGACGGGGCGGCTGACCCGGATGTGTTCGGCGTCGAGCAGGTCGCCGAGCAGCACCCGGACCACGCCGAGCGGCAGGTCGAGGTCGGCGGCGATCTCGGCGACGGAGAGGGCGTTGCCCCGGCAGACCGCCAGGATGGCGGCCTGCTCGGGGCCGACCGGCAGCACGGTCGGGTCGGGGACGTCGGTGACGACCAGCGCGATCAGGTCGAAGGACCGGCCGGGGCGGGTACGGCCCTTGGTGAGCGCGTAGGGGCGGACCATCGGACCGGCGTCCTCGTCGTACCACTGGACGGGGCGGGCGGGCGGCGGCGGGTAGCCGAACGGGGAGCCGGGCAGGTAGCGCCGGGGCGGGTAGGCCATCGGAGGTCACCCCTTCTGACGGACGGTCGACGTACTACTGGCTACTGGCTACTGGGCGGTGCAGTGCCGCTCCGGGCCCCGTCGCGGAGTGGTGCCCGGTGCGCGCGTTCCCGCCGCACGCACCGGACACCGCTCCGCGACGGGGCGGAGGTCGCCCGATGCGGCACTAGAAGCCGCGCGGGGCGGCGTGCAGGTGTTCGCCGACCCGGCGGACCAGGCGGGCCATCTCGTAGGCGACCAGGCCGAGGTCGGCGTCGGGTTCGGCGAAGACGGCCAGGCAGGAGCCCTGTCCGGCGGCGGCGACGAACAGGTAGCCGCGCTCCAACTCGACCATGGTCTGGCGGACTTCACCCGCGTCGAAGTGCCGTCCGGCGCCCTTGGCCAGGCTGTGGAAGCCGGAGGCGACGGCGGCCAGGTGCTCGGCGTCCTCGCGGCCGAGGCCGGTGGAGTTGCCCATCGGCAGTCCGTCGGCGGAGAGCATGACGGTGAACCTGACCCGGGCGGCCCGGGTGGCCAACTCGTCCAGCAGCCAGTTGAGTTCGCCGCTCTGGTGGGGGGTGCCGATCATCGGGCCCGGTCTCCTCTGTCGAAGTCGTTGCGGTCGGCGGGCCGGCCAGCGGGCCGGTCCGCGGGCGGCTGGGCGTGGCCGCGCTGCCAGCCGCGCTGGAACGCGGCCATCGCGGTGCGGGCCTGCTCGGGGTCGCGGTCGGCGGCCCGGTCGGCGGGGCGCAGCCCGGGGCGGGCCGGGGCGGGGGCGTCGCGCAGCTGCGGGGCGAGGCTGGCCTGCCGCACCCGGCGCGGGAGTTCGCCCTCCGGCCCGACGGCGGCGGCCGGAACCACCGGAGCGGGCGGCGCGGACGGCGCGGACGGCGCGGACCGCGGGCGCGACCCGGCGGGGTTCGGCGCCGGGGCCGGAGCCGGGACCGGGGCGAGCGCCTGGGACAACGTCCGTACCGTCGGCGTGAGTTCGGGAACGGCGGTCAACTCCCGCACGTCCGAGAGTTTGTCACCCTCACGCAGGTCGAGCAGGTCGAGCGGCAGCAGCACGATCGCGGTGGTGCCGCCGTACGCGGAGGGGCGCAGCGAGACCCGGACGCCGTGCCGCTTGGCGAGCCGGCTGACCACGAACAGGCCGAGGCGGTCGCTGTCGAAGAGGTCGACCTGTTCGCTGGCGTCGATCCGCCGGTTGGCGTCGGCGAGTGCTTCGGGGCCCATGCCGAGGCCGCGGTCCTCGATCTCCAGGGCGTAGCCGTTGCCGACCTGTTCGCCGCGGATCTGGACCTTGGTGTGCGGGGGCGAGAACCCGGTGGCGTTCTCGACGAGTTCGGCGACCAGGTGGGTGAGGTCAGCGACGGCGGGGCCGGTGACGGCGGCGGGCGGGAGGCGGTGGACGTCGACCCGGGCGTACTCCTCGACCTCGGCGACGGCGGCCCGGACCACGTCGGTGAGCGGGACGGGCTTGCGCCAGGCCCGGCCGGGGGCAGCGCCGGAGAGGATGATCAGGCCCTCGGCGTGGCGGCGCATCCGGGTGGTGAGGTGGTCGAGCTTGAACAGGTCGTCCAGTTCGGCCGGGTCCTCGGTGCGGCGCTCCATCGCGTCCAGCAGGGTGAGTTGGCGGTGCACCAGGACCTGGCTGCGGCGGGCCAGGTTGACGAACACGCCGGAGACGCCGGAGAGCACCTCGGCGCGTTCGACGGCGGCGGTGACGGCGGCCCGCTGGACGCTGTCGAGGGCCTGGTGGACCTGGCCGATCTCGTCGCCGCCGTGCTCGCGCGGCGGCACCTCGGCGTCCACGTCGACCTCCTCGCCGGAGCGCAGCCTGCGCATGGTGGCGGGCAGGGTGCGCCCGGCGAGTTCGAGCGCCGAGTTGCGCAGGGCGTGCAGCTCGGCGACCAGGCCGCGGCCGACCCGGACCGAGACCAGCAGCGAGGCGAGGACCGCGAGCAGGCCGAGCAGCACGGTGGCGCCGGAGGGGGTGAACAGGCCCAGCGCGTACGGGTCCGCGCGGGCGGCGGCGGTCGCGCCGGCCTGCCGTTCGAGGGCGGCCAGGGCCTGCCCGGTGGTGTCGGTGACGGCGGCCCAGCGGGTGGCGGGGACGGCGGCGAGGGCGGCGTCCGGGTCGGCGGCGGCCAGCAGCGCCTCCTCGTAGCGGCGCAGTTCCTGGTACTCGGGGCCGTCGGTGAGGACGGCGAGCGCGGCCCGGTCGGCGGGGCGCAGGTCGGGGACGGCGGTCCGCTCGAACTGGGCGCGGGCGTACGCGGCCTGGACGATCTGCCGGTACCCGGCCTCGGTGAGCCGGCCGGCGCGCTGGGCGGCGCGCAGCAGGGCGTCCTCGCGGGCGAGCTGCTCGCGGGAGCGGGCGAGTTCGAGCAGGACGCGGGCGTCGGCGGCGACCCGGTGGTCCTGGAGCGCGGTGAGCGAGCCGGTGACGGCGAGGGCGTCGTCGACGGCGGCGGTGTAGACGGTGAAGGCGTCGCTCCAGGGGACGTCGCGGTCGAGCAGGCGGGCGCGCAGCGCGGGGAGGGCGGCGACGGCGCGTCCGAGGGTGTCGAGTCGGCCGGCGGCCTCGGGGCCGAGCCCTTCGGCGTCGGCGCGGTTGTAGTCGGGGGCCAGGGTGAGCGGGGCGGCGGCCAGGTCGGTCTGCCGGGCGGTGCCGCGCAGCGCGGCCTCCTGGTCGGGGCCGGGGGCGGCGAGGAACTGTCCGGCGGCGGCGCGTTCGGCCTGGAGGGCGACGGCGGTGCGGTCGAGGGGGGTGCGCAGGGCGGCGTCGACGCTCTTGATCCGCCGCAGGTCCCGGACGTCGCCGGCGGTGGTGACGGTGGCGAACGCCCACAGCGCCATCACGGACACCACCGGGACCATCAGCACGGCGACGATCCGGGCCCGGACGGTGCGCGGCCGCAGCCCGGGCCGGGCGGGCGCCGGGGCGGTGAGCGGCGTCTCGTCGGCGGGCGGCCCGGCGTGGGCCCCGCGCCGGGGTGCGCCGGGCCGGGCGCGGGCGGGGCCGCGCGGGTGGCTGGGGGCGGGCGGTCCGCTGCGGGAGGTGCCTCGGCTTGCGCGCATGGGTGTGGGACGGCCTTTCGGGCTTCGGGGGGTCGTCGGGGCGGCGGTCGTACGGGCGCGGTCGGGCGCGCGGCTGCGGACGCGCCGCGGGCGTACGGGCGCGGTCGGGTGCGGCGGAAAGGCGGGCGCGGGGGTCAGGCGGCGCGGCCGAGTTCCTCGACGGCGAGTTCGCCGGCCTCGCGGTAGGCGGCGTGCTCCTGCGCGGTCGGGGAGAGCGCGACGAAGGCGGAGGTGAGGAAGAGGAAGGAGCCGAGTCCGACCGCGAGCGGGAAGACGAACTCCAGCGGGGTGGCGCCGCCGAGCCCGGTCCGGGCGGGTTCCAGGTGGACGTGGACGGCGGCCATCCCGGTGTAGTGCATGCAGCTGACGGCGACGCCCATCACCAGCGCGGCGGCCGCCGCCGCGTACGCGTTGCGGATGGTGACGGCGGCCCAGAGCGCGGCGGTGGCGGCGCCGACCGCGATCAGCACGGACAGCGCCACCGTGCCCGCCTGGTAGCGCAGTTCGCCGTGGATCCGGACGGCGGCCATCCCGAGGTAGTGCATCCCGGCGACGCCGACGCCGGTGATGAGGCCGCCGAGCAGCAGGCTGCGGCCCCGGTGGCGGCCGTAGCCGACCACGAACACCCCGAGGCCGACCACGGCGACCGCGACCAGCAGGCTGAGGACGGTCAGCGGGACGTCGTAGCGCAGCGCGGTGCCGTCCACGGTGAAGCCGAACATCGCGACGAAGTGCATCGTCCAGATCCCGGAGCCGATCGCGGCGGCGGCGGTGAGCAGCCAGTTCCGCCGGGAGGCGCCGGTGGCGGACAGCGCCCGCAGGGTGCAGCGCAGGCCGAGGGCGGCACCGGCGCAGGCCATCGCGTAGGAGAGCAGCGGCGTGAGCCAGCCGAAACTGAAGTGGTCCATCGATCCCATCGGGTGCCTCCTGCGAGGGACGGACGCCGCTCGCCCGAGCTCGTGCGGTCCAGGAATCGTGGACGCTACCCAGAGTTGACGAATGGTCACCAGAAGATGTGAAAAGCACTACGGACGATGGGCGTTGTGTGCTCGAATGGCGCGACGACGTGTGCCTCCGCGCACGCCCCCGCACGCGCCCCGCGCACGTTCCGACCCCCGCCGCGCCCCGGCCTCCTGCCCCGCCGGGCGACGGACGAGCGACGGACGGACCGGCAGCCGAACGGGCAACGGGACGGGCAACGGGACGGGCCGGGACCGGACCGCGTACGGGGCGCGCGCCGGCCGGGCACGAACGGCCCGGCGAAACCGGAGTGCGCACTGTCCTCCGGACCCGCTACTCTCCGGCCGAACCGTCGCGCGGCGCAGCGGAGTCCCGCTGCCGCCGGAGGCCGACGGCCGTCGTCCGCCTTCCCCCGCGTGCTCCCGCACGCCCCCGCCAGAGGAACTCCGTGTCCGTACCCGTCACGCCCCCGCCCGCCGACCCCGCCGCGCCGGCGGCCTTCCCCGCCGCGCCGCCCGCGGGCGCCGAACCGGCCGGGTGGGCGGCGCCCGCCGCGTCCGGCCCCCAGCCGGGCCCGTTCTGCCGCTTCTGCGGTTCCGTGCCCGCCGCGAACGTCACGGTCCGCGGCCACCAGGGCTTCCTGGTGATGATGCGGTTCCTGCGGGTGCCCGGCCCGTTCTGCCGGGACTGCGGGACGGCGACCCTGCGGCGGATGACCGCGGACAGCCTGTGGCAGGGCTGGTGGGGCGTGGCCTCCGCGGTGATCAACCCGGTCACCATGCTGATGAACCTGGTCGTCTGGCTCAAGCTCCGGAAGCTGCCGGCCCCCGTCCCGGGCGCCCCGGGCACGCCGCTGCCCACCGGCCGCCCGCTGTACCTGCGGCCGCAGGTCCTCGGCCTGCTGATACCCGTGGTCGCCGTCGGCGCGCTGCTCTACAGCATCCAGCAGGACCCGGACTACGCCGACGTGGGCGACTGCGTCCACAACAGCGGGTCCACCCTGTCCCCGGACGTCTCGGTCGTCGACTGCGGCGGCTCGGACGCCGACTTCCGGGTCGTGGGCCGGCTCTCCTCCTCCGACGCCGACGCCTGCACGGCGTTCCCCGAGGCCGAGGCCGGCTACTGGGTGGACAAGGGCAGCAGCTCGTACACCCTGTGCCTGGCCAGCGTCACGCCCTGAGCCGCCCCCGCACCGCCGGTGCTCCGTGACACCGGCACCCTGTGACACCGGCCCCCCGTGACACCCGCACCGCCCGTCCCCGCGCCCGCCGCGTCGGGGGCGGGCGGTGCGGCGTCCGCCGTCCGCCGTCCGCCGTCAGCCGCGCGGGGTGAGCCTGACCCGGACGGGGCCGTGCAGCTCCAGGGTGATGCCCTGGGCGAGCGGGACGTCCCGGTCGATCGCGGTGACCTCGAACTCGCGCAGCAGGGCGGCCAGCGCGAGCACCGACTCCAGCATCGAGAAGTGCTGGCCGATGCAGGCGCGCGGGCCGCCGCCGAACGGGAACCAGGCGTAGCGGTGCCGGGCGGCCTCCCGTTCGGGGGTGAAGCGCTCGGGGTCGAAGCGCTCCGGGTCCTCCCAGTGCCCGGGGTGCCGGTGGGTGACGTACGGGACGACCAGGACGTCGGCGCCGGCCGGGATGGTGACACCGCCCACCGTGGTGGCCTCGACGGCCCGGCGGCCGACCGAGGGCGCGGCCGGGAAGAGCCGCATGGTCTCCTTCAGCACCCTTGTCAGGTAAGGGAGTTCGGCGTAGTCGGCGGCGGTGGGACGGCGGCCGTCGGCGAGCAGTTCGGCGGCCTCCCGGTGGGCGCGGGCCTGCTGCTCGGGGTGCTTGCCGAGCAGGTGGAGGGCGAAGGTGAGCGAGGTGGCGGTGGTCTCGTGGCCGGCCAGCAGGAAGATCAGCACCTGTTCGCGCAGTTCGGTGGGGTCCAGCCGGTTGCCGTCCTCGTCGCGGGCGGCGGCCAGCAGCGCGAGCAGGTCCCGGCCCTCGCCCTTCCCATCCGTCCTGTCCGTCCCGTCCGCCCCTTCGGCCCCTTCGGCGGCGCGGCGCGCGATGATGCCGTCGCAGACCTCGTACAGCGCGCGTTCGGCGGCGAGCGCCTTGCGGTGCCCGGGCAGCGGCCACTGCCGGGGCAGCCGCAGCGGGGAGAAGCCGCGGTCGCGGACGAAGCCGTTCAGGACCGGGAAGGCGTGGTGGACCGTCTCGACGGCCTCCTCGACGTCCTGGCCGAACAGGATCCGGGCGACGGTGCGCAGGGCGAAGCGGTTCATCTCCTCGCCGAGGTCGACGACGCCGTCGGGGGCGGCGGCCCAGCGGGCGGCCAGGGCGGCGGTCTCGGTGCCGATCGCGTCGGCGTAGCCGTCGACCCGGCGGCGGGTGAACAGCGGTTGGACCAGGCGGCGCTGGCGCAGGTAGTCGGCGTCCTGGGCGGTGAGCAGGCCGTTGCCGAAGCTCTCCCGGATCTCGCCGTAGAAGACGTTGTCCTTGCGGAAGTTGGCGGCCTCGGTGGCCAGCACCTGCTGGGCGCCCTCGGGCGAGAAGACCATCCAGAGCTCGGCGCGCAGCCCGGGCGGGCCGGCCTGCACCCGGATCACGTCGCCGTGGTCGCGGCGGGCGGCGAGGTAGGTGCCGAGCGCGTCGCGCTTGAGGTCGAGCAGGGAGCCGATCAGCGGCAGCCCGGCCGGGCCGGGCACGCGGGTGGCGGTCATGGGGTCCCCTCCGTCGGACGAACCCCCGTGCGGTGGAGGTTCGCTGAAACCGCGTCAGTATCTCCCGGGCGGCCGTCGGGGGGCGAGGGGGCAGCGCGGTGGGGACGGCGGGGTCTTGAGGTATTGCACATGCAACCCTTAAGTTCGGCTTAAGGTCGCTTGTGCGATGAGACAGCAGTCCTGGACCCCGCAGCTGCGGCACTATGATCGCCTGATCGCACCCCACCCTCGCACTCCGCTCCGGCCCGCCACCGTCCACCACGACCAGGGGAAACCATCCATGCGCAGCGTCAGACGACTCCTCGCCGCCTCCGCCGTCCTCGCCCTCGCGGCCGGCCTGACGGCGTGCAGCAGCTCCGGCAGCGGCTCCGCCTCGAACAGCTCCGCCCCCGCCCGCCCCGAGGTCAAGGGCACCGTGACGGTGTTCGCGGCGGCCTCGCTGAAGGAGTCCTTCACCGAGCTGGGCAAGCGCTTCGAGGCGGCCTACCCGGGCACCACCGTGACCTTCAACTTCGGCGGCTCCTCCGCGCTGGCCCAGAGCATCGTCTCCGGCGCGCCGGTGGACGTGTTCGCCGCGGCCAGCCCGGCCACCATGAAGACCGTCACCGACGCCAAGCTGACCGGCGGCGACCCGACCGTGTTCGTCCGCAACACGCTGGAGATCGCCGTCGCCAAGGGCAACCCCCGGCACATCGCCGGCCTGAAGGACCTCACCGGCGTCAAGACCGCGCTGTGCGCCAAGGAGGTGCCGTGCGGCGCCGCCGCCGTCACCGCGCTGAACGCGGCCGGCGTGCAGCTCACCCCCGTCACCTACGAGCAGGACGTCAAGGGCGCCCTGACCAAGGTCGAGCTGGGCGAGGTCGACGCGTCGCTGGTGTACCAGACCGACGTCAAGGCCGACGCCGACAAGATCGAGGGCGTGAACTTCCCGGAGGCCGCGCAGGCCGTCAACGACTACCCGATCGCCGCCCTCGCCAAGGCGCCCAACAGCAACGGTGCCGCCGCGTTCCTCGGCTACGTCGGCTCCGCGGACGCCCGCCGGGTGCTCACCGAGGCCGGCTTCCAGACGCCGTGACCCGGCCCGGCACCCCCCGCACCACACCCGCACCACACCCCCGGGGCCGGCGGCGGCCCCGGGGGGCCGGGCGGGTCCCCGCCGCGCTGCTGCTGCCCGCGCTGCTCGGCCTGGCCTTCCTGGTCCTGCCGCTGCTCGGGCTGCTGGTGCGCGCGCCGTGGAGCGCGCTGCCCTCGCTGCTGACCGGCACCGAGGTGTGGCAGGCGCTCAAGCTCTCGCTGCTCTCGGCGACCCTGGCCACCGGCGTCGCGCTGGTGCTGGGCGTGCCGCTGGCCTGGCTGCTGGCCCGCACCGAGTTCCCCGGGCGGCGGCTGGTGCGCGCCCTGGTCACCCTGCCGCTGGTGCTGCCCCCGGTGGTCGGCGGCGTGGCGCTGCTGCTGGTGCTCGGCCGCAACGGCATCCTGGGCCGCTGGCTGGACGCCTGGACCGGCGTCACCCTCCCGTTCACCACCACCGGCGTGGTGGTGGCCGAGGCGTTCGTCGCGATGCCGTTCCTGGTGATCAGCGTGGAGGGCGCGCTGCGCGCCGCCGACCCGCGCTACGAGGAGGCCGCGGCCACCCTCGGCGCCTCCCGGCTGACCGCGTTCCGCCGGGTCACCCTGCCGCTGGTCGCCCCGGGCATCGGGGCGGGTGCGGTGCTGGCCTGGGCCCGGGCGCTGGGCGAGTTCGGCGCGACCATCACCTTCGCCGGGAACTTCCCCGGCCGGACCCAGACCATGCCGCTGGCGGTCTACCTGGCCATGGAGTCCGACCCGGAGGCGGCCATCGCGCTCAGCCTGATCCTGCTCACCGTCTCCGTCGCCGTCCTCGCCGGGCTGCGCGACCGTTGGATGTCCACCCCGTGAACCCCGTGACCCCCGCGAGCCCCGTGAACCCCGTGAACCCCGCGAAGAAGCCTCCCGCTCCCGCCCTGGACGCCGAACTGCGCGTCACCCGGGGCACGTTCACCCTCGACGTGCCGCTGGCCGCCGAGCCCGGCGAGGTGCTCGCCCTGCTCGGCCCGAACGGCGCGGGCAAGTCCACCGCGCTGCGCGCCCTGGCCGGGCTGCTGCCGCTCACCGACGGGCACCTGCACCTGGACGGCACGGCGCTGGACTCCCCCGCGGACGGCGTGTTCCGGCCCGCCGAGCAGCGGCCGATCGGCGTGGTCTTCCAGGACTACCTGCTCTTCCCACACCTGTCCGCGCTCGACAACGTCGCCTTCGGCCCGCGCAGCCGGGGCCTGCGCCGGGCCACCGCGCGCGCCGAGGCGCTGCCCTGGCTGGAGCGGATGGGCCTGGCCGAGCACGCCGGGCACCGCCCCGCGAAGCTCTCCGGCGGCCAGGCCCAGCGGGTCGCGCTGGCCCGGGCGCTGGCCGTCCGCCCGCGGCTGCTGCTGCTGGACGAGCCGCTGGCCGCGCTGGACGCCCGCACCCGGCTCGACGTCCGGGCCGAACTCCGCCGCCACCTGGCCGAGTTCGAAGCCGTCGCGGTGCTGGTCACGCACGACCCGCTGGACGCCATGGTGCTCGCCGACCGCCTCGTGGTGATCGAGTCCGGCCGGGTCGTGCAGACCGGCCGCCCCGCCGAGGTGGCCCGCCACCCGCGCACCGACTACATCGCCCGGCTGGTCGGCCTCAACCTCTACCAGGGCACCGCCGCCGGCCGGCAGGTCACCCTCCCCGAGGGCCAGGTCCTCAGCACCGACGAGGAGTTGACCGGCCCGGCGTTCGTCGCCTTCCCGCCCGACGCGGTCACCCTGCACCGGCACCGCCCCGAGACCAGCGCCCGCAACCTCTTCCCCTGCACCGTCGCCGGCCTCGACCTGCACGGCGACCGCTTCCGGGTCGACCTCACCGGCCCCCTCCCGCTGGCCGCCGACCTCACCCCCACCGCCGCCGCCGAGCTCGACCTCACCCCCGGCACCCGGGTCTGGGCCGCCGTCAAGGCCACCCAGACCCACGCCTACCCGGCCTGAACCAGGCGCTCCCCCGGGCCGTGGACCGCGCCGTTCGCGTGCCGTGAAGCACGCGGCCCGCGTGCCGTCCGCGTGCGGTCCGCGTGCCGCCCGCCCTCGCGTACAGTGGCGGCCATGCATCGCGGCGTCCTGCCCCCTCCCGCTCGCTGAGCGGGCGGCCGGCCACTTCCTGAGCCCGCCCGGGCCCGTCGTCCCCTCCGGACGGCCGCCCCGGGCCGGTCGGTGCCGCCCGCTTCCGTGGCCCACCGACCATGACGGCTTTCCGGGAGTCCACCCGTGTCCTCGTTTCCTTCCTCGCACCCCTCCGCCCTGCCCGCGCGGCGGGGCCTGCTGTACGTCGCCCTCGCCGCCACCGCCTGGGGCACCGCCGGGGCGGCGGCCGCGCTGCTGTTCCCGCGCAGCGGTCTGGGGCCGCTCGCGCTCACGTTCTGGCGCTCGGTCGGCGGCGTGGCGGTGCTGCTGGCGCTGCGCCCGTTCACCGGGCGGGCGGCCCGGCCCGCACCGCGCCCCGCCGCGGGCCGCGTCCTGCTCAACGGGCTGGGGCTGACGCTGTTCCAGAGCGCGTACTTCCTGGCCGTCCGGCACACCGGGCTGGCCGTCGCCACCGTGGTGACGCTGGGGGCGGCGCCGGTGCTGGTGGCGCTCGGCGGGCGGCTGCTGATGGGCGAGCGGCTGGGCCGGGCCGGGCTGGCCGCGGTGGCCGGGGCGCTGCTGGGCCTGGGCGTGCTGGTGCTGGGCGGCGGCTCCGGCCGCGGCGGGGTCGAACCGGTCGGCCTGGCCTGGGCGCTGGCCTCGGCGGCGGGCTACGCGGCGATCACGGTGGCCACCCGCCACCGGGCCTCGCGCACCGCCGTCCCGGACGACCCGGCGACCACCACCCTGTGGTCGTTCGCGGTCTGCGCGGTGTGCCTGTTCCCGTTCGCGCTGGCCGAGGGCCCGCTGCCGTCCACCGGCGCGCTGCCCTCGACGCTGCTGCTGCTCGGCTACCTGGCCACCGTGCCGACCGCGCTCGCGTACGCGCTGTACTTCGCGGGCGCGGCGGTGATCCGGGCCGCGACGGCCTCGGTGGTGGCGCTGATCGAGCCGCTCAGCGCCACCGTGTTCGCCGCGGCCGTGCTGGACGAGCCGCTCACCCCGGCGGCGCTGCTGGGCACGGCGGTGCTGCTGCTGTCGGTGACGGCGCTGGCCCGGGCCGAGCTGCGCGCGGGCTGAACGGGACGGGCGGACGGGCGGCTCTCCGCCGCCCGTCCGCCCGTCCGCCCGTCCGTCCCTCCGTCCGGTCAGCCGCAGTGCGAGGCCAGGACGGTGGTGTCGGCGACCTTGCTGTTGCTCGGGTCGTCGACGCGGCCGTAGACCATGACGCAGCGGTTCGCGGTGCCGGTGACCTTCGCGGGACCGGCGTACCAGGCGAAGTTGCCGTCGTCGCTGTCGGACTGGTCGTAGCTGCAGAAGTCACCGGCGTGGGTGCCGGCCACGCAGCGCCAGAGGTAGACGGCCTGGTACTTGGTGACGCCCGAGGCGAAGTGGGTGTCGACGGCGGCCGCGCAGTTGGTGCCGCCGTTGGCGCTGGAGTAGTAGAGGTACAGCTCGCCGTACTTGGTGCCGGTGCCGTTGTCGGTCTTGAGGTCGTAGGTGCCGACCAGGCTGCCGCTGCAGCCGTACGTGTCGGCGGCGCTCGCCTGCGGCGCGAGGGAGATGCCGCCGAGGAGCACGAGGCCGGCGGCGGCCAGGGCGGAGAACGTCCTGCGCATGGGGGTACTCCTGGGGGTCGGGGCGCGGTCCGGTGCGGTGGGGGCGCTGCGGTGGGGGCGCTGCGGTGGAGAGGGGCTGCGGTGGAGAGGGGCTGCCGGTACGGGAGTTCAGCCGCAGTGGACGTCCAGGCGGTACTCGTAGGCGGTCTCGATCTCGCCGCCCCAGTCGATGCACCGGCCGGCCGCGGAGACGTACACCGGGCCCGCGTAGGTGGTGTAGTCGCCGTAGTCGCCGATCCAGTTGGCCGAACCGGCCAGCCTGACCAGGGCGTTCATGTAGAGGGCGGCGCCCGGCTGGTTCCGGACGGTCACGACGCAGTTCTTCCCGGTCGCGCTGCTGTAGGTCAGGAAGACCGTGCCGTAGCCGTTCAGCGTGAGGTGGTCGATCTCCCGGTACCCGCTGCCGCAGGCGCTGTTGTAGGAGGCCGCCTCCGCGGTGCCGGGGGCCAGGACCACACCGGCCACCGAGGCCGCCGACAGGAGGGCGGCCGCGGTGGCGCGGCCCGTGAACGTGCGCAACGGGTGTTCTCCTTCGAACGTGCTTCTTCTGACGGGGAGTCGGTGGGGCCTCCGCCGAGGTCCGCACCCGTCCGGGACGTTAGGAGGCCGGGATAGCGCGGCCGTATCGCGGCTTCCCGGGCCCGGTCGCGACCGCCGTCCGGCCCCCGGGAGGCCGCGCGATCGGAGCGATCCGGCCGCGCCGCCTCCCCTCGTCAGCACGGGTCCGCCACCGGCCCCGTGATCATCGGCGGGGCCTCGCCACCCGGCGGCCCGGGGGTCGCCGCGCAAGCGGTGCCCCGACCACCCGGGTGGACGCCCGGTACGGCCACCCGAGCGCGGCCCTGCCGGCCACCTGGGATTACCACCCCGAGGGCGAGCGGCCGGCCGGGGCGGGCGCGCAGCCGGCCGGTCCCTCGGTGACGGCGCAGCTGGAACTCGTCCTCCGGGGCACCGATGACCGGGCGGCGCGGGCCGGTTCGGGCGGACGGACGGACGGACCGTCAACGGGCGGGCGGGCGAGCGGTGCCGGAGCGCGGCTGCGTCGGCGCGGCGGTCCGGGAGCCGACCGGCGCCGCGGACGGTGAGATCGGCGGCCCGGTGTTCGCGGAGGACGCCGAGTTCACGACGCTGGAGCAGGCCCAGAACGACGAGCGGACCCGGGCGGTGATCCGCCAGTGGTCGCCGTGCACGACGGAGGCCGGTTTCGACTGCCCGGACCCGCTCGCGGCCCTGAGCGACCCGCGGTGGCGCAGGACGCCGCGGCCGACCCCGCAGGAGCTGAGGATCGCCACCGCGGACGCCGGCTACCGGCGGCAGGTGATCGAGGCCGACCCGGAGGCGACGGCGAAGGCGAAAGCCGCGGTGGAGTTCCAGGTGGCGGCGGCGGCCCGGGTGACGGCCGGCCGAGCGACCGGCCGCCCGGGGGCGGCTGCTGACGGGACATCACAGCCGTTCGCATCACGGGCAAATCACCCGGACTCCCGCTGACGCCACGTCGGCGGGAGTTATGATGATCACACGTGCACCGCCCCCGGGGCGGCTGTCCGGCCTGCCCGGATCTCCGCTGTCCGTGCACATGGTGAAGGAACTCCCCGCCTCATCGGAAGTTCCCCGGAACGAACTGTCGATCCGCCAGGTGAGGAGAGCCCGTGGCCCGCAGACCGCGTCCAGTCGATCCCGCCGACGGGCCCGTCCCCGCCTTCGCCCACGACCTCCGACTGGTCCGGGAACGGGCCGGCAACCCCACCTACCGCGTGCTCGCCGAACGGGCCGGATTCGGCGCCACCACCCTCAGCGACGCGGCCGGCGGCGTCCGGCTGCCCAGCCTGGAGGTGACCCAGGCCTACGTCGGGGCCTGCGGCGGCGACGTCGAGGAGTGGACGCGGCGCTGGAACGAACTCGACCGTGAACTCGGCCGCGGGGCCGGGGCCTCGTCTCCGGCCCCGGCCCCGGCTGCGGAGAAGGCGGCGGACACCGCACCGGCGGCTGCGGAGAAGCCGGCCGTCGAGGGGACCACGACGGACGACGCCCCGGGCTCGGATTCGGGCTCGGGTTCGGGCTCGGCTTCGGGCGACGTCGTCACCGGGGCGGTCCCGCTGTCCGGACACCCGTCGGCCGAGACGGTGCACGACGGTCGACGGCCGCGCTGGACGACCGCCGGGACGGCCGCCCTGCTCGTCCTCACCGTCGTCCTGGCCCTGGTCGCGGCACGGACGTCCGGTTTCGGCCACAGCCGGAGCGCGACCGAGAACGCCCTGACCTCGACCGTGTCCGCCGCGAACGCGACGCCGAACCCCAACGCGGCCGACTGCCCGGTCGCCACCCTCACACCGTCCACGGCCGTGTTCTCCGGCACGACCTACATCGAGAGCACCCGGCTGCGCGCCGGAGCCAGCCTCAGCGCCGACGTCGTCCTCCAACTGCCCGCGGGCTGCCGCCTCCAGCTCACCGGCTTCTGCCTGGGCGACATGGTGATCGACGCCACCTCCGGCTCGCCCGACGTCCGCTGGTTCAGGACCGCGACCGGCGGCTACGTCTCCTCCGCCGTGATCCACGGCAACCCGCCCGGCGACCTCCAACCCACCGACTGTCCCGATGCGGTGGCCCCGCCCGCCTCGATCACACTCACCGTCACACCGGGCTCCGGCTCCGGCCAAACGCCCGGCCGCTACGAACTCCACGCCACCGGAGACCGCCTGGGCATCGTCGGCTACGCCGCGTACCTGCCCAGGACGGGCAGCACGTCCCAGTGGCAGCAGATCGGCATGTCCGCGGACGCCTCCGCCGGGTTCCCCGTGCCCTGGCAGCCCGGCCCGGCCCCGGACGGCACCGACCCGCAGACCGCGGTGGGGGTGGTGGCCGTCGCCTGCTTCGGCGGCGAGGGCCCCAGCAGCATCGCCGACCAACGCCTCGTCCCCCGCACGGTCACCGGCCCCCTCCAGGTCGCCGAACTCGGCGAGACCGAACTCGCCCGCGCCCGCAAAGCAGCCTGCCGCTACCCGGACACCGCCCGCGGCTGACCCCCCACCGGCCCGGCCCCCTCCACCCCGCAGCCGCGCGACGCAGCAGCCGGGCCGCGACATTCCGGCCCCCGACCCGCCGCGCGGTTGCCCCGACCCCGGACAAGACCCGCCGAAGACGGCGCAACCTGGAACGCCGACGACCGGAGAACACGCGCGGGCGGGAGGCGGCGACCGGAGCGCGGGCAGGGAAAGGGCGTCGGCCGGGGAACGCGCAAGCCGGGAAGGGACATCGGCTGGGAACCCGAACCAGGAAGGGACAACCGCCGGAGAACGTACCCCGGCAGGGGGCGACGGCCGTAAAGCGCTTACCGGAAAGGGACGGTAGCCGGAGAAGGCGCGCCAGGAAGGGAGGCCACCGGAGAACGCGGGCCGGAAACGGCAGCCCCCGGAGAGTACGCGCCGGAAACGGCAGCGGCCGGAGAACGCGCGAGCCGGGAAGAGGCGCCCCCGGAGAGCACCCGCCCAACAGGCGAGGCGACCGCCGGAAAGCGCGCACCGGGAGGGGCCGCGATCCCCGCGCGACTCAGACGCTACGGCGGGCGTGCAGGATGTGAACCGGCGGCGGCGGCGGGCGCCGGCCCGCCGTCGCCGTCGTGTCCACAACCGCCTTCCGCCACCCGAGGAGAACGGTGAGACCCACCCGCTTCCCGCGTCGCGCAGACGTGCTGGCCACCGCCGCACGCGCCCTCACCGCCCCGGCCACTGTCACTGCCACCACGGCCTCCGCCGGTGTCGGCCGCACCTGCGCGGACGCTCCGGCCCACAACCCTCCTGGGCAGCAACGAGTTCGAGCACAGCTGCGTCGGCGAGGCCGGGTCCGTGCGGAGCGCGTCCGCCGTGTCGATCCCCGCCCCCGCCACCCCGGACCCCGCCGACGGCTACCGCGCGACGGCTACGCCGCCCCGGTCGCGGCCACCCTGGTCGCGGCCACCCCGCACACCCCGTACACCCCGGCCCGGCTCTGCGGCGGCGGCTACCTCGACACCATCTGGACCAGCGGCTGAGCTCCCGTCGCACGGGATTGATTGACCGAGCGGCCCCGACCCCCCGGTCAATCCGCCCCCGGCCCCACCCTCGCCACCTGTCACCCCACCGTCCCGCCCCCACCCCCGCCGCCTCGACCTCGGCCCCGAGGACCATCCCGAAGGCCATCGCGAAGACCGGAATTGATTGACCGACACCGCGAGATCCGCCGGTCAAAACCGCCCGGGCATAGAACGGACCACGCCGGGTGGCCGTCGGGGGACGGGCCCCGCCGTCCGGCGAAGCAGGCCGAGGTGTCAGGGGAGGCGTGGGGGATGGAGTTCGGGATTCTCGGACCGCTGCTCGTACGGGACGAAGGGGGGAGCCGTTCGGTCCCGGCGGCCAAGCAGCGGGCGCTGCTCGCGGCGCTGCTGGTCCGGCGGGGGCAGGTGGTGCCGACCGAGGTGCTCGCGGACACGGTCTGGGACGGGTGTCCGCCGCGCACCGCCGCCACCACGCTGCGCAACTACGTGATGCGGCTGCGCAAGGCGCTCGGCGAGGCCGGTGAGCGGCTGGCCACGGAGGCGGGCGGCTACCTCCTCGACGTCCGCGCCGAGGAGTTCGACACCGACCGGTTCACCCGGCTGCGCGACCTCGGCCACGCCCGGTTGCGCGAGGACGATCCCGGGCGGGCCGCCGCCCACTACGAGCAGGCGCTGGCGCTCTGGCGCGGACCGGCCCTGGTCGACGTCCCCTCCGAAACGCTGCGCCGGGCCGAGACCGGCTGGCTCACCGAGGCCCGGCTGGACGTGGTGGAGGGCCGCACCGAGGCCGGGCTGGCGCTGGGCCGGCACACCGAACTGCTCGGCGAGCTGCGGTCGCTGACCGCCGCGCACCCGGAGCGGGAGCGGCTCTGGGCGCAGTTGATGACGGCCCTGTACCGCAGCGGCCGCCAGTCGGAGGCGCTCGCCGTGTACGGGCGGGTCCGCCGGGTCCTGGCGGAGGAGCTGGGCGTCGACCCGGGCCGCGAGCTGCGCGCCGTGCACGGGGCGATCCTGCGCGCCGACCCGGCCCTGGCCGCACCCGTCCGGCCCGCCCGGGCCCGTGCCGGGTTCGTCACCCCCTTCCAACTGCCGCCCGACCTGACCGACTTCACCGGCCGGACCGCCGAGGTCGCCGACCTCGCCGCCCGGCTGGCCGAGGCGGGCGGGGGCGCCGGGTGCCGGGCGCCGCTGATCGCGGTCGTCAGCGGCCAGCCGGGCGCGGGCAAGACCGCGCTGGTCCAGCACGCCGCGCACGCCGCCCGCGCCGGGTACCCGGACGGCACCCTCTACGCCGACCTGCGCGGCAGCCGGCCGCGGTCCGCCACCCCGCACGCCGTGCTCGGCGGCTTCCTGCTCGCCCTCGGGGTGCCGGCCGCCGTCGTGCCGGCCGACACCGAGGCCCGGACGGCGCTGTTCCGCTCGCTGCTGGCCGGGCGGCGGACGCTGGTGGTCCTGGACGACGCCCGGGACGGCGCCCACGTCCGGCCGCTGCTGCCCGCCGGCCCCGGCAACGCCGCGCTGGTCACCGCCCGCACCCGGCTGCCCGACCTCGGCGGGACGCACCCCGTCCACCTCGGGCCGCTGCCCGCGGACGAGTCCCGGGAGTTCCTGGCCCGGCTGCTCGGCCCGGCCCGGGCGTCCGCCGAACCGCGGGCCCTGGCCCAACTCGCGGCCGTCTGCGGCGGGCTGCCGCTCGCGCTGCGGATCTGCGGGGCCCGGCTGGCCGCCCGGCCGTCCTGGGCCGTGCGGCACCTGGTGGAGCGGCTCGCGGACGAGGACCGGGCCCTGGACGAGCTCCGGCTGGGCAGCCTGGACGTCCGGGCCGTCTTCACGGCGGGCTGCGCGGCCCTCGACCCGCCCACCGTCCGCGCCTTCCACCTGCTCGCCCTCGCACCGACCGGCACCGTCGGCCTGGCCACCGCCGCCCGGCTGCTCGGCGAGTCCCCGGTCCGCGCCGAACGCGTCCTCGAACGGCTCGCCGACGCCGGTCTGCTCACCGCCCGGGAGCCCGGCCGCTACCGCTACGAGCCGCTGATGCGGGCCTACGCCCGCGAACTCGTCCGCCACCGCCCCTCCCCCGCCCGGCCCGGCCCCCGCGCCCCCCGCCGCGCCGCCCTGGTCGGCTGACCCGCGGCGGCCCGCGGCGGCGACCCGCGAGGGCGGCCCGGCGCTCAGGTGCCGGACGGCCCCGCGGGGTTCCCGACCGCCGCCTTTTACCCTCACCCTCATCCTCACCCTCACCCGCGCCCGGAACGGAATCCGCTTTTCCGAATTGGCGTGCGCATGGAAAATAACCCTTGCTCCCCTCGGAAAACCCTTCCCTACGCATACGAACTCCACAATCCGGTGTTAGCCTCCAGCTGTTTCGCTCGCCGCGTGGGCGTTCCGGGCCACGGCGGGGCACGCTGCCCGCACCCGGTCGGCCGCGCCCTCGCGACCTGAACAGGGGGAGAACGTTGGAAAGGGAAACCCGTACACCCCGGATGACGCCGGAGATGGCACCCGGGACGGCACCGGGGATGTCGCGCCGCGCGCTGGTCAGGGGGGCGGCGCTCGGAGTGGCGGCGGTCGGCTTCAGCGCCACCGCCGGGGCCTGGGTCGCCGAGGCCGCGGCGGCGGGCCCGTTCGACCGGGTGCCGCGCCTGGACGGTGAGCTCCTGCTCGACACCGGCAGCAGGGCCGCCGACAGCGTCGACCAGGGGCGCATCGTGGCCCGCACGCCGGGCGCGGTCCTGCGGCCCGGCTCCGTCGACGACGTCGCCAGGATGGTCAGGTTCTGCGCGGACCGCGGCATCGAGGTGTCGGCGCGCGGCCGGGGCCACACCACCCACGGGCAGTCGCTCACCGAGAACGGCCTGGTCGTCGAGATGCGCGGGCTCGGGCGGATCCACCGGGTCGGCCCGCGGGGAGCCGACGTCGACGGCGGCGTGCTGTGGACGGAGCTGATGACGGCCGCGTTCGCCCGCGGCCTGACACCGCCGGTGTTCACCGGCTACACCGACCTCACCATCGCCGGCACCCTCGCGGTCGGCGGCGCGTCCCCGGGGGCCGGGTCCACCCGCGGCCTGCAGATCGACCACGTCCAGGAGTTGGAGATCGTCACCGGGCGGGGCGAGGTCCTGGTCTGCTCCGACCGCCGCCACGCCGACCTCTTCCGGGCCGCCCTCGGCGGACTCGGGCAGTGCGGCATCATCGTGCGCGCCAGGCTCGACCTGGTGCCGGCGCAACCCTCGGTCCGGACCTACCAGTTCACCTACCCGACCGGCGACGGGGCCGTCGGCGACCTGCGGACCCTCACCGAACGCGGCGAGGTGCTCGGCGCCTACGCCCTCTGGGCCCCGACCGGGACGTCCCTCGTGGGGCAGCTCCTCGTCAGTGTCCCCTTCACGCCCGGCTCCCCGCCCGACGGCCGGCAACTGCTGCGCGGCCTCAGCCAGCCCCCGTCCGCCGCCGCCGTCACCGACCTGAGCCACCCGGACTGGGTCACCCAGGTCAACCGGCAGGTCGCCCGGCTGGAAGCCGCCCTGGACTACGGACGCCTGGTCAAGCCCTGGTTCGACGTCTGGCTCAACAGCTCGACGGTCGACCGCTTCCTGCGGGACGTCCTCACCGGCCTCAGCCCGCACGACCTCGCCCCCGGCTCCACGCTCCTGCTCATCCCCGCGAAACGGACCGGCGTCGACCACCCCGCCTTCCGCGGCCCCCGGGCGGACGCCACCCCCTGGATGTACCTGTTCGACATCCTCGACAACTCCGCCGCCCCCGGCCCGGACCCGGCATTCGCCGCCGACCGGCTCCGGCGGAACGCCGAGCTCTACCGCAGGGCCCGCGCCGTCGGCGGCTCCCGCTACCCCATCGGCGCACTCGAATTCACCAAGGCCGACTGGATCGCCCACTACGGCGACGCCTGGCCCGCATTCCGACGGGCGAAAAACCGCTTCGACCCGCGCAACATCCTCAATCCCGGCCCCGGAATATTCTGAACCCCCTTCTCGGGACCGGAAGAAACCCGAAGAAACCCTCCCCGCCCGGGGCGGTTCCCCGAAGGCGCGGGACAGTACACTGGGCCCGGTACCGGGCCCAGTGATCCCTTCCCGAGGAGGTGCGCCGATGACTGCCGAAACGGTCGCTCCCGAGTGGATGCACCACCAGATCACCGCGGACGAGTACGACTCCTGGTCCGAGGAGCAGTGCGCGGGCATCGAGATCGTGGACGGGATGGTCGTCGTGAGCCCGAGCGCGTCCAAGCGCCACAACCGCCTGGCCCGCATCCTGGCGAACGCCCTGGACGCGGCCGCCGGGCCGGAGTGGAACGCCGACACGGACTTCGACGTCCGCCTGCAGGACGTGCCGCTCACCAACCGTCGGCCCGACGTGGTGGTCTACCGCGCCGAGACCATCGACCTCACGCCCACTCGCCCGGAGCACGTCCTGCTGGTCGTCGAGGTCGTGTCACCGGGCTCGGAGACCACGGACCGCGTCGTGAAGGTGAACCAGTACGCCCGGGCCGGCATCGCCTTCTACTGGCGGATCGAGCAGACCCCCCACGGCGTCCCGCTCGTCTACACCCACCTCCTCGACCCCGCGACCCGCTCCTACCGCGACGCGGACGTCTTCACCGGCACGGTCAGGGCCACCGCCCCGTTCCCGGTCGAGATCGACCTCGGCACGGTCTGACCGGACTCCGGCGCGTCCGGCCGCTCCCGTCCCTCCGCCCGTCCGCAACAGCGCGGCGTACCGGTAACCGGGAGAAGCGGTACGCATCCGCCCGCGGGCACGCTACGTTGATAGCCCGTCACAGACTTCCGAGGGGAACCAGCGGCGTGACCAGCGAGCAGGATGCCATCGACACGGCCGTGGGCGCCGTCATCTCCGCCGTACGGGCCGGCGACACCGCCGGTCTGTACGAGTCCGTGATGCCACCGGCCGGCGGGCGGACGCCTCCCGCCGAGGCCGGCCAGTGGTTCGGCCTGCTGCTGATCCGCCTGGCGCTCGCCGCCGCGGAGTCCTGCGCGCTGGAACCGGGCTGCTCCCGGGAGGCCCTCGTGCAGTGGATCGCGGACGTGCTGGGCCCGCCGCCCACCCCCGCGCTGATCCGCGGCGCGGACCCGGCCCGCATCGACCACGTCACGGCCACCACTGCCGCGGCCGACCACGCCCGGTACGTCGCGTACGCCGTCGACCTGATGCGGGTGGGCCTCGCCGCACCGGGCGACGACGTGGACCAGCAGATGATCGACGCCCACCAGGCGGCGACGAACGACAAGACCGCGCGCATCAACGTGATCGCCCTGCTCGCCCGACTCGCCGCCACCCCCTCCCGCCACGGCTGAGCCCGGGCCGCACCACCGACCACCGCCGTCGACGGCCGGACCCCGGCGGGGCCCGCCACCCGCGAGAGGCGGTTTCGGACCGCCCCGGAGAGGGGCCGCCGAAGCGGTGCGCCCCGCCAACTCCTCCGCCACAGCACCGCGTTGGCCCGTACGACGCTGATGGCGTTCGAGCGGCCCGGGCACCTGTTCGCGGCACGTCCGCCGCCGACGGCCCGGCACCGGGCAGAGCACCGGGGCGGAGCCGTCCGGCCTCCAGGCGAGCCGGAACAGCAGGTGGGACAGCATCTGCCCGAGTGCGGCGGCCAGGGTGGCGGCCAGCGGGCCGCGCCGCCGGGCGGCGGCCACCACCGACGCCGAGAACACGAACAGCCAGCCCGCCGCGAGCGGCCGCCACGCAAGGCCGCCGCACCCGGCGGCGTGCCCGGCCGAACCGAGCACCGCGCCCGCCGCGGCGAACGCGGCGGCCCGCACCAGCCGCACGTCGAGCGCGGCCGGACGGGGCGGCTGGAGGCGGGGGGCGGCTGCCATGGCGGGCCCATTCTGACCGGTCCCGCCCTCCGGTCGGCGTCGTTCCGAGAAGCGCCCGGGCGGTCCGCGGTGGCCCGAGCGGTCCGCGGTGGCACGGGCGGGGATCCCGACGCCTCGGACGGGACGGGAGCGGCGGGGGCCTACGGGCCGTAGGCGCGGACGGCACTGGCCGACCGCCGCCCGTCGAGCCGGGCCGCGACCCACGGGATGCTGCGCCCGGTCTCCCCGGCGAGGTCGCCCAGGGTCGCCCCGGCCGCCCGGCGCTCGGCCAGCCACTGCCTGATGTCGTGGGTGCCGACCCGGCGGGCGGCGTGCGCGTCGTTGAGCCCGACCCGGGAGCGGCGTCCGGCGGCGGAGTTCACACCCGTGGGGCGCAGGGGGATCCCGTACTCCTCCAGCAGGGCGCGCACCCTGGCCCGTCCCACCCGCAGGTGGGCGGCGACCGCGTCGATGTCGCCCTCCCGGCGGACGTAGAGGGTGCGCAGGGCGTCTTCGAGGTCGTCGAAGCCCAACCCGTCGAGTGCTTCGCGCAGTCGTCGCGCCCTGCGGGTGGACTGGGTGCGGCGTCCGGCGTCCAGCTGGGCCGCGCGGGTGCGGACCAGTTCCTCCGGCTGCGGCTCACCCGCCCTGTTCGCTGCGGCACGCCGGAGTTCTCCGGAGCGGGACATGGCGTGGCCGGTCGCGAGCCGCTCCCGCAGCTCGGCCGAGGTGCGGAAGTCCGCCGCCTGGCGCACGGACCGGCGGCGGGCCAGGGCCCGCGAACTCAGCGAGCGAAGACGGCGCAGCCCGTAGCGGGTGCGGTACTCGTCGGCGCTCAGGCCGTGGCTGCGCAGGTGGGAACCCAGGGCGCGGAAGCCCTGCCCGCACACGTGACACACCACCAGGTCGGCGCCCTCGTCGCGTACGAGCGTGCCGAAGTCCGGGTGGTCGGTACGGGGCCCGGCTGTCCGTCCGCCCGGGTCCTGCGCTCCGGTCCGGCCGCCTGCGATCACCGAAGGGTCCACCTCGCCACCTTATTGCAGAGAATGTGCAACTGCTTACTTCTCGCAAGAATGCCCGGCGACCGCCCGGGGCGCGAGCGCGGGCGGCGACACCCGCCCCACCCCTGGTGCACCCTGCGCGCAAGGACGAACCCGTTGCGGAGTGGGGGCGGGCTGGTGGCGAAGTCGCCGGTGGTGCCGGGGACCGAGCCGTCCTGCGACGAGACCGGCGCGCGGCCGGCGCGGGACGGAGTGCTGCCCGGGCAGGCGGCGGCCTCCAGCCCGGACGGGCACGCCCGCTACGGCGGTACGGCCTTGGAGCGCGCCGGGTTGACCCTCGCCGACGCCGACGCGGTGGCCGTCACCACCGGCCCCGGCCGGTCCGGCACGCTCCAGGTCGGCGTGGCGGCGGCGAAGGGCTACGCGTTCTCGCTCGGCGTGCCGCCGTACGGCGTGCACCACCCGGCCGGACACGTCGCCGCCGCCCCGCTGGAGCACGCCGCCCGCACCCTCCTCGCCAGGACAGCGGCATGACGCCGTACCAGGTCCGGCCGCTGCCGTCCGGCGAGCTGCCCACCGCGCCGACGCCTCCCCGGAGCGGCCGGCCCAGGACGCGCTGCGGCGCTCGCCCTCATCCCCCTGCCGGCCACCGCGCGCCGCCGTCCGGCCGAGCTCCCGCCCGCGGCCTGAACACCCCGGAGGGGCCGACCGCGTCCGACCGGCGCCCAGTGCTCGAGGTGCCGGTGCGGTCGACGGCCGGACGGATCGCGGACTCGTCGCTGTCGCCCGTGCCGGTGACCCGTCCGGTCCCGGTCGGCGGCGACCGCGGGAGGGCGACGAGCCGGACCCTGACGGTCTGCTCGCAGTGGGCGCGGCTCGCCGCCCGACGGCCCGGACCGTGGCACCGGGCGGCTTCCTCCCCCGGGTGCCTGTCGATGTGTCCTGTCGGCCCCGAACCTTTTCCGGCAGTACTGGCACCCCTTCTGTCTGCGACCTATCACCTCTCACCGGTTGCCCGGCTCCGGGCTCCTCGCCCGTTGCCGAAGGGCGGTCACCACTGAGACGGGACGGCCCGGGGAGAGCCGTCACCACCCGACCGTTTCTGATCGGACGGTCGCGCTTCAAGCCAGTTATTGTCCTCCTGTGAGGACGTGCCGGGGACCGTCCGCCCGAGGACCCGTTCCGCCCGGCGCTAGGGTGGCCCCGTGGCGGACACTCCGACGGCGGCGGCCCCCTCCCTCGAAGCCCTGAGCGCCGTGGTCGACCGCGCCTGCGAACCCCCCACGGGCGCCTCCCGGGCGAAGCAACTGCGCTGGGTGGCCGGGGAACTGCGCACCGCCCTGGAACGCGGCGCGATCCCGCCGACGGCCGCCCGCTCCCTCGCCGCGCTCCTCGCCCCGGACACCCTCGCCGCCTACCTCACGGCCGCCGAACGGGGCCTGCTGCGGCGCAGACCCGCCGCACGGCCGGAGCACCCCTCGCCCGCGTCCATCCGCGTGCGGGAGGACTGCCTGCGCATCCTCGGCGTCCAGGCAGGCGTCCCCCTCACCCTCCCCGAACGCGACCTGCCCAAGGTCGCGCTCCGGTCGGTGGTCGCCGCCCGCCCGCGCGGCATCCTCCTCGCCCACCTGGAACACGCGGCCCGCCCCGGCCAGGGCGACGCCCGCACTCGCATCCTCGCCATCATCGGCACCGTGCTGGACACCGGGTGCCGGGCCGGCGAACTCTGCGCCCTGCGCACCCACGACGTCGACCTGCGCCACGGCACCATCCGCCTCACCCGGCTCCCCCAGCACCGCGACCCGCACGCCCCGCCCGCCACCGAGACAGTCGCCCTCTCCGGCACCACCCGCGCCGCGCTGCGCCACTGGCTCGCCGCCCGCGCCCGCCTCACCGTCCGCGACGCCGCCCAACCCCCCGGCCCCGGCAACGAGACCACCGACGCCCTGTGGGTCAGCATCGCCCCCAGCGGCCACCCCCGCCCCGGCCTCCCCCTCCACTTCCGCGGCCTGGCCCGCGCCTACGCCCGCGCCATCCACGACCTCAACACCGACATGGCCGGCCAACCCGGCTGGCAACCCCTCCCCCAACGCATGGAACCCCTACGCCGCGCCATCGAACTCCACCCCGCCGACCCCGCCGCCCCCGAGCGAGGACCACGGCAGGCCCGCCGCGGCCACCGATGACGCCCCCACCGCCGGTGCCCCGTACTCGCCCTACGAACGTCGCGGACGTCGCGGCGCACGGTCTCGTCGTAGCTGTCGGGACGAGGGTCGGCGGCCTCGGTGCGGTGGACGTGGCAGCCGGTGCGTTCGGCGGCCTTGCGGGCGAGGAGTTCGGTGGTCCCGACGGCCGGGGTGGTGCGCCCGCCGTTGAAGTGGTTCCCGCCGGGGCGCCCGGGCCCGGGTGCGGGCGGGCGCCCCGGCATGGTGTGCCGGGGCGCCCGGGGCCGGGTGGAGGCACAGGTCAGTTGTCGAGGCGACGCTTGCTGAGCCAGGCGACCATCTCGGGGTCGTGGTGGTCGAAGAACAGGGTCTTGCCGGTGTCGAGGGCCGCGACGGCGGCCATCTGGTCGTCGGTGAGGGCGAAGTCGAAGACGTCGAGGTTCTGCGCCATCCGGTCGGGGTTGACGGACTTGGGGATGGTGACGATGTCGCGCTGGATCAGCCAGCGCAGCACGACCTGGGCGACGGACTTGCCTTGCGCCTCGCCGATCCCGCTGAGGACGGGGTGGGTGAACAGGTCGTTCTTGCCTTCGGCGAAGCCGCCCCACGCCTGGTGCTGGACGCCGTGCTCGCGCATCAGGGCGTGGTCGGCGCCGCGCTGGAAGAACGGGTGGGTCTCGATCTGGTTGACCTGCGGGGCGGTCTCGTTGTTGATGATCAGGTCCAGGAGGCGGTCGGGGTGGAAGTTGGCGACGCCGATCGCCCGGGCCAGTCCCTCGTGCTGCGCGGCCTCCATGGCGCGCCACTGGCCGTAGACGTCGCCGTAGGGCTGGTGCATCAGGTACAGGTCGACGCGGTCGAGGCCCAGCTCGGCCAGCGAGGTCTCCAGGGCGCGGCGGGTGTTGTCCTGGGCGGGGGCGTCCTGGACCCACAGCTTGGTGGTGACGAACAGCTCCTCGCGCGGGATGCCGCTGTTCTTGATGGCGTGGCCGACGGCCTCCTCGTTGCCGTAGGCGGCGGCGGTGTCCAGCAGCCGGTAGCCGGCGGCGAGGGCGTCGGTGACGGCCCGCTCGGTCTTGTCCGCGGGGATCTGGTAGACGCCGAAGCCGAGGATCGGCATCTCGACGGCGTTGTTCAAGGTGACGTACTGCACGGGACTCTCCTGAGAAGTCGGCCGGTCAGGGGGTGGTGGGGCGGTCGTCCGCTTCGGTGGCCCGGGCCGCGGCGGTGGTGGCACCCGTGGCGGCGGGCCGGCCGGCGTAGCAGGCCGGGTGGGTGGTGGTCTCGGTGAGTTCGGCGCGGGCGGGGCCGTTGTCGGGGGAGCGGCGCAGCCGGGCGTCGCGCCCGGGGGCGACCAGGGCGGCGACGGTGATCGGGCTGCGCTCGCGCGGGGACGGGCCGGGGCGCTGCCGGACGTCGGTGAGCAGGACGTCGTCGGTGCGGTCGGTGAGGTCGGGGGCGTGGCGGCGGGTCAGGTCCGGGGCGCTGCGCGGGTTGGTGCCGCCCATCAGCGTTCCATCATCCGCATCTGGGCCTCGTTGTGGGTGTCGCCGGCGGCCGGGGGCAGGCTGCTGAGCGCGGTGAGCTGCTCGTCGGTGAGGCGGAGGGCGTCGGCGGCGGTGTTCTCCTCGACGCGGGCCACCCGCTTGGTGCCGGGGATCGGGGCGATGGAGTCGCCCTGGGCGAGCAGCCAGGCCAGCGCGACCTGCGCCGGGGTGGCGTCGACCTCGGCGGCGACGGCGGCGACCCGGTCGGCCAGGCGCAGGTTGTGCTCGAAGTTCTCGCCGGTGAAGCGGGGGTTGTCGGCGCGGAAGTCGGTGGCGTCGAACTGCCGGGTGTCGCGGATGGCGCCGGTCAGGAAGCCGCGGCCGAGCGGGGAGAACGGCACGAAGCCGATGTTCAGCTCCCGCAGCGCGGGCAGGACGCGGGCTTCGGGGTCGCGGGTGAACAGGGAGTACTCGGACTGCACCGCGGTGATCGGGTGGACGGCGTGGGCGCGGCGGATGGTCTCCGGTCCGGCCTCGGAGAGGCCGATGTGGCCGATCTTGCCCTCCGCGACCAGCTCGGCGAGCGCGCCGACGGTCTCCTCGACGGGGGTGCCGGGGTCGACGCGGTGCTGGTAGTACAGGTCGATCCGGTCGGTGCCCAGGCGCTTGAGCGAGCCCTCGACGGCGGCGCGGACGTTGGCCGGGCTGCTGTCGGTGCCGCCGTCCCGGCCGGTGTGGGAGATCAGGCCGAACTTGGTGGCGAGCACCACCTCGTCGCGGCGGCCCTTGAGGGCACGGCCCACCAAATCCTCGTTGGTGTAGGGGCCGTAGACCTCGGCGGTGTCGATGAAGGTGACGCCCAGCTCCAGGGCGCGGTGGACGGTGCGGATCGACTCCGCGTCGTCGGTGCCGGCACCGGTGTAGCCCTGGGACATGCCCATCGCTCCCAGGCCGATCCGGGAGACCTCCAGGTCACGCAGCTTGATGTGCTTCACGGTGTTCCCTTTCGTTCGACGGCCGGCCCCGCAGGCGCTGCGGGCGCCCGGCCGGGCCGGGGGTGGTTCACAGGGTGATGTTCCGCATGGGCGTTTCCGTGCCGATCGGGCCGTCGCCGCAGGAGGGGACGCCGACCCGGCTGACCGTCCCGCCGTCGCGCACCACGGCGAAGGAGGTGGCCAGGGTCTGCATCGAGCCGACGCACTCCAGGACCGCACCCACACCGCGCCCGGCGGTCAACTGCCGCACCTGCTCGGCAGCTTCGTCGCCGACGGCGGGGACGACGTCGGTCGCACCGCACTCCGCACCGAGGTCGGTGCGCTCCCGGTGGCGGCCCATCGGCACGACCTGCTCGGCCCCCGGCCGCCTGGCCGCCAGCACCGCGCACAGCCCCACCGCGCCGTCCCCCGCGCCGTCCCCGACCACCGCGACGCTGCTGCCGGGCCGCACCCGGGCGGTGACGGCGGCGTGGCGGCCGGTGCAGAACACGTCGGTCAGCGCCGGCGGCGAGGGCGGCAGCGCCTCGTCGAGCGCGGCGGGGACCTTGACGGTGCCGAGGAACTCGTGCCCCATCCGTGGGCCCTGCCCGGTGGCGGGGGCGGAGCGGTAGGGGTGCAGGCCGCTGCCGCACACTGCGGCACGCGGCACCCGCACGACCGCGTCCGTCGGGTTCTCGATCACCGGGCCGGGTACGTCCTCGACACGGACGTCACCGGCTCCGTGCAGCGTGGTCGTTCGCATGGATTCACTCTCCTGGCTTCGACGGGCGCCGCCGGGCAGGGCGGAGCGTGTCGCGGACGGACGGGGATCGGTCTTCCCCCGGACGGCACCCGGCAGCCGCGGCGCCCGGCACCGGAACCGGGCCGGTGGCAGGCATCGGGGCGACTCCTCGGACGGACGGATCGGTCACGCCCTCCAGCCAACCGCGCCCCGACCGCCCACGGGGGCGGGAGACAGACCCTGACGAGGTCCCCCACGCCCGTGCCCCCGCGAGGCAGCCGGCCGTAGTGTCGGGACATGGACCGACGCACCGAGATCCGCGACTTCCTCACCACCCGCCGCGCCCGCGTCACCCCCGAACAGGCCGGCCTCAGGCCCTCCCCGCTCGGCGGAGCACGCCGCGTCCCGGGCCTGCGCCGCGAGGAAGTCGCGCTGCTCGCGGGCGTCAGCGTCCCCTACTACACCCGCCTGGAGCGCGGCGACGCCCGCGGTGCCACCGACGCCGTCCTCGACGCCATCGCCCGCGCCCTCCTCCTCGACGACGC
Organism: Kitasatospora sp. NPDC088783; assembly: GCF_044750705.1. Classification (NCBI taxonomy): domain Bacteria; kingdom Bacillati; phylum Actinomycetota; class Actinomycetes; order Kitasatosporales; family Streptomycetaceae; genus Kitasatospora; species Kitasatospora sp. NPDC088783. The sequence goes on along the minus strand of NZ_JBIVKJ010000001.1, from coordinate 382,837 downwards.
CGAACGCGCCCACCTCTTCGACCTCGTCCGCGCCGCCAACGCCACCGCCGCCGAAGCCCGCACCCCGCGCCACCCCGCCCGCCGCACCCTGCGCCCGGAACTGTGGAACATGCTGGAGGCGATGAACGGCGTCCCCGCCTACGTCCGCAACGCCCGCCTGGACCTGCTGGCCGGCAACGCCCTCGCCCGCGCCCTGTTCGCGCCCGTCTTCGACAGCCCCGCCCGGCCCGCCAACTCCGCCCGCTTCACCTTCCTCGACCCCGCCGCCGCCGAGTTCTACCCCGACTGGGACGCCGTCGCCGACCAGAACGTCGCCACCCTGCGGGCCGAGGCCGGCCGCAACCCCTACGACAAGGCCCTGTCCAACCTGATCGGCGAACTGTCCACCCGCGGCGACACCTTCCGCCAACGCTGGGCCCGCCACGAGGTCCGCCGCCACCGCGCCGGAGCCAAACGCCTCCACCACCCGCTGGTCGGCGAACTCACCTTCACCTACGAGACCATGGAACTCACCGCGGACGACGGCCTGTTCCTCGTCGTCTGCGGCGTCGCCCCCGGCAGCCGCGACGCCGACGCCCTCGACCTCCTCGCCGGTTGGACCAGCCCCCGGCCCACTAACGAGGCACCCACGCGCAGGACTTGACCTGGACGCACCGGGAAAGCCCGAAGCCGGGCCGCCGGGCCGGGCTCGGCGCGGTGCCGCTCACGGGCGCCGGAGGCGGTCGACGGGGACGGGGCCGCCCCGTGGTCACGGCCGGCGGGATCGCGCGGCCAAGGCGTCGGCGACGGTGGCGTGCAAGGTGAAGGCCCCGGTGAGGTCGGAGACGTCCAGCAGGCGCAGCACGGGCGGGCTCGGGGCGATCAGTGCGAGTGCGGCGTGGTGGCGGGCGGTCTCCTGGCGGGCGTGCAGCAGGAGGGCCAGGCCGCAGCAGGCAAAGAAGGTGACGTCGTCCAGCATCAGGCCGAGCAAGTCGTACGGGCGCCGCGTGGCGCGGGCGAGGGCGGCGCGGGCGGCGGGTTCGGCATCCATGTCCAACTCGCCGTCGAAGTGCACCAGTGCGGTGGTGCCGAGGTGGGCGGTGCGGACCGCGAACGGCACGCCGGTCGCGGGGACGGCCCGCGGGGACGTGCCCGGCGGGAACACGTGCGGGCAGGCATCGGTCGATCGGGCGGGCATGGGGTGCCTCCTCGTCCCGCCGGAACCCCGCGTCCGGAAGCGCGGGGCCCACGCCGTGACGGCCGTGCCCGGAAGGGTTTTCCGGAAGCGGAGGCTGCGAACGGCGGGGCGGCGGCCACGATCCGGCGGAAGGCGACCGACACCCCCAGCCTACGCTCCCGCACCCGGCCGCCACCGCCGCGCCGACCGGCACCGGGCGGAGGGGGCGGGCGGGCCTGCGACCGGTCCGGGTGCCGGACCGGGTGATCCGGGACGGCGGTCGGCGCGGGCACCGCGGAGGCGGTCGGGGCGGGGTGCGGTCCCTCGGGTGGGGCGGACGAGCGGCTACTCGCGGGCGCTGGGCACCTGGAGCGGGTCGTTCGGCGCGTCCGCCTTGGCGGCCGTCATCTCCTCGCCGAGTTCGGTCAGGCGGTTGCGGCCCACGGCCTTGCGGACCTCGGGGAACCACTCCTCCTCCTCTTCCTCGACGTGGTGGCGCACGTTCTCCATCAGCACCGTCATCTTGGCGTCGAAGCGCTCGTCCGCCGGGTCGAGTCCGGCGAGTTCGGAGAGCATCCAGAGCACCACGTGGTGCTCCTCGACGCTCTCCAGCACGTGGTCGGTGGTGTCCGGCACGGCCTTCCGGGCGGCCGGGTAGAAGATCTTCTCCTCGATCCAGGTGTGCACGGTGAGTTCCCGGATCACCTTGTCGGCGATGTCCCGCTTGTGCTTGTGCGCGTTCTCACCGGCCTTCTCGAACTCCTTGAACAGCTTCTCGACCGTCTTGTGGTCGTCCTTCAACAGCACGATGGCATCCATCGGGACCCTTTCGGAGGCGGTGGCGGTGGCGGCGGGGAAGTCCTGCGGGGAGGGACAGTTGACGGCGGACCGGGACACGGACACGTCTGCCCCGAGAAGTTGAACCGACTCCCCGGACCCTGGACCCTGTCCGTGCCCTGTCGTGGTGTCAGCGGGCGGGGGCCGCCGGAGCGGGGAGGCGCTGCCGGGCCCGGTGCGCGGCCGACAGCGTCCGGATGTCGCCGATCACGGTGCCGGGTCGTCGCCGACCACCGGCGGGGCCTCCGCGCCCGTGCGCCGCCGCCCGTCTCGGGGACGGACCGGTCCACGAAGCCGCCGCGATCGAAGTCGGGCGTTTGGAAATCCCGGCAGCGTGAAGACGGATCCCGTCACCGACAACGCTCGTAGGAACAGGAGAACCACATGAGCATCCTCGCTTGGATACTGATCGGCCTGGTCGCGGGTGCCGTCGCGAAGGCCCTGATGCCGGGCAAGGACCCGGGCGGCATCATCATCACGATGCTGATCGGCATCGCGGGCGGCCTGCTCGGCGGCTGGCTCGGCAAGGTCATCTTCGGCGTCGACTCCATCGACGGCTTCTTCGACCTCTCCACCTGGGTCGCCGCCATCGCCGGCTCGGTCATCCTCCTCGCCGTCTACCGGCTGGTGACCGGCAACAAGCACCACGGCCACCACCACCGTCACGCCTGATCCACCCGGCACGTGCAGCGCGGCAGCCCCCACTCCTGGGGGCTGCCGCGCTGCGCGTGCCGGGCTGCCTCGTCCGGTCCGGCGCCGGAGCGGACCGGACCTCGAGTCTCTCACGCGGCAAGGGCGTTGGACGTGAAGCACCGGGCCTCGGCCACCGGGCAGCGTTGTCCCTGCCCGCCCGGGAGCGCCGCGCCGCCGGAGCGCGGATGGTGCCGGACGGCACCGGAGGGGTGGAAGCGGTGGCAACGGGCAGACGTGCCGTGATCGCCGCTCCAGCGGCGTCGGGCACCGGCCGCGGTGATCACGTGGCCGACGGGCCCGCACCCGGCGGAGGTGGCTGCGCCGCTGATCGCACTTCTCCCCGGAGGTACCCGCCCATGGCGACCACTGTTCTGCGACCCGTCGACCTCGGGACGGTGTGGACGCTGCCCGGGGTCTACGCGCCCCAGGCGGACACCTTCCTGCTGGCCCGGGCGCTCACTGCCGAGAAGGTCTCCGCGGGCACGGACGTCCTGGACCTGTGCACCGGCAGCGGCGCGCTCGCCGTACTGGCGGCCCGGATGGGCGCCCGGGTCTGTGCCACCGACATCTCCTGGCGGGCGGTGCTGACCACCCGACTCAACGCGGCCCGGGCCCGAAAGCGGGTACGGGTCCTGCACGGTGACCTGTCGGTGCACGGGCCCGGCAGGACCTTCGACACGGTGGTGGCCAACCCGCCCTACGTACCGTCCCCCGCCGCACTGCCGCCGCGCGCGGGCCCGGCCCGGGCGTGGGACGCGGGCCGCGACGGCCGCCACCTCGTCGACCGGATCTGCGCGCGCGCCCCGTCCCTGCTCAAACCGCACGGCGTGCTGCTGATGGTGCACTCCGGACTGTGCGGTGCCGACGCGACGGTGCGGAAGCTGACCGACGCCGGGCTGAGCTGCTCGGTCACCGAACGCGCCCGCGTCCCCTTCGGGCCGGTCCTCACCGGCCGGCTGCCGTGGCTGCGGGCCCAGGGTCTGATCGCCCCGGACGAGGACCGGGAGGAACTGGTGGTCGTCCGTGCCGAACGCAGCTGACCGCCCCCGCCGGGTCTCGGTGGACCGCGACGGCCCGGTACTGATCGAAGGACCGGTGGAAGTCGTCGCCGACGACGGCTCGACCACCGTCTCCGACCGGTTCGTCGTCGCCCTGTGCACCTGCCGCCGCAGCCGCACCTATCCGTGGTGCGACACCAGCCACCGCGCACGAGACCGCAGACCCGCCGCGAACGCCCCGGACGGCGAACAGCGGCACGACCAGCGGAGCGAAGGAGAATCGTGAAGGCCACCGCCCCCGCCACCGCCACCGGACGGCGCCGCACCGAACCCGCCCTGCCCGCACCGCGCGGACCGCTGTCGGCCGGCCTGCTGACCGCGCTCACCACCCCGCGGGCGCCCGCACCCGACCCGCGCGAAGCGGCGAGGGCCGACCCCTACGGCGAGGACCTGCAACTGGCCCTCTACCTGCTCTACGAGTTGCACTACCGCGGCTTCGCCGCAGTGGCCGAGGACCGCGAGTGGGACCCGGCACTCATGCCGCTGCGCCGGGCGCTGGAGGACCGCTTCCTCGCCGCGCTGCGCGCCGACGTCCCCGCCGGCCGCGGCACCGAGGAGGTGTTCGGCGAACTGCTGGTGGAGCCCCTCGACCACCGCGGCAGCGTCGCCCACCACCTGGAGCACGAGGGCGAGTTGTGGCAGCTACGGGAGTACGCCGCGCTGCGCTCGCTGTACCACCTCAAGGAGGCCGACCCGCACGCCTGGGTCATCCCCCGCCTGCGCGGCCGGGCCAAGGCCGCCATGGTGGCCATCGAGTACGACGAGTTCGGCGCCGGCCGGGCGGAGGACGTCCACGCCCGGCTCTTCGCCGACCTGATGACCGATCTGGACCTGGACACCGCCTACGGCCACTACCTGCCGGTCGCGGCCGCCGATGTGCTCGCCACCGTCAACCTGATGACGCTCTTCGGCCTGCGCCGGGCGCTGCGGGGCGCCCTGGTCGGCCATTTCGCCTGCGTCGAGGTCACCTCCCCGCCCGGCTCGCGCCGGCTGGCCGCCGCGATGCGGCGCGCCGGGGCGGGCGCGGCCGCCGTGCGGTTCTACGCCGAGCACGTCGAGGCGGACGCCGTCCACGAGCAGGTCGTGCGCCGCGAGGTCATCGGCGGACTCCTCGAGGACGAACCCCACCTGGCAGCCGACGTGGCCTTCGGCGCGGACGCCACCGTGCTCCTGGAGGACCGGCTCGCGGCCCGCCTGCTGGACACCTGGCGGCACGGACGCTCAGCCCTCCGGCCCGCCTGACCGGCCGTCCGCGACGGCACCCGCCCCCCCGGCCCGCAGCCCTGCCGACGGGCCGCCGGTCGTGGAGCGCATGGACACGGGTGCCGCGCGGGCCCCGGCCTGACCCGGTGTCAGGCCGGGCTCGGAGCGGGGTGCGGTTCGGGGACGCGGCACTTCGGGACGGAGTCGACCCGATGCCCCAGCCGGACCGAGGCGGCCCACCGCGCCTCCCCCGACCGGCGGCCAAGGCCGCGCCGACCGGCCGGTCCGGGGCCGCCCACGGATCGGTCGAACGGTCGACCGCGAAGCAGGAGGGCGGGCACATCAGGCGGCGGCACCCGGCGAGGTGTGACAGCACGGCCTTGCCACCGGCCTTCGCCGGCCGGTGCCACGGGCGACGGGCACCCGACGCAGGGGCGGGCGACGCGGCCAGGGCGCGGTGGCGGTCGAAGATCGTGCTCTTTTCGAATGGGGGCGTCGTCCGGGGGCGTCGTCCGATTCGGCACGCTCCCGGAGGCGGCCCGTTCCTCGGACGATGCCGTCCGGGCGTGCGCACGACCCGTCAGCGGAGACGGCGGTGGCCTCATCGCCGCACACAGGACTCGAGAGCGAGGCCGGGGGCGCTGCTGCTCGGGAGTTCGGCGTACCCGCGCACGGGTTCCACTGCCGCGAAGCCGCCGGGATTGCCGCGTACCGAGGCGTTGCGGAGACGACGGCGCCGGCCCTTGGGCGCCACGCCTTCGCGGGTGTGGCGCTCGGTCAGGGCGACCTTGGAGTGGCCGCCGTGCCGTGCCGGTTCCCGGAGCTCCGCCTCAGGGTGATCTCGGGGTTCATGCGTGCCGCTGACCCGCCCCCCGTCCGCCGTCGGCTGGCGCCTTGTCGCCGAGTGAGAGCAGCAGGGTGCGCAGGGTGTCGGCGAGGGCTGCGCGCTGGGCGGTGTCGAAGGCCGCGAGCAGGCGGTTCTCGTTGGCCACGTGGGCGGGCAGGGCGCGGTCGATCAGTGCCTGGCCCTGTGCGGTGAGTGCGACGTGGACCACGCGGGCGTCCGTCGCGCTGCGCGTACGGCTGACGAGGCCGCCGCCCTCCAGCCGGTCGAGGCGTTGGCTGATCGCACCCGAGGTGACCATCGCCGCCTGCATCAGCTGGGCGGGGGTGAGTGTGTGCGGCGGATCGCTGCGGCGCAGTGTGGCGAGCATGTCGAAGGAGGGCGCGTCCAGGCCGAACTCGGCGAAAGCGGGACGCAGTTCGGCGTCCAGCAGGCGGGCGAGTCGCTTGAGCCGGCCGATCACTGCCATCGGAGAGGTGTCCAGGCCGGGGCACTGCCGATCCCACTGGGCGAGCACCAGGTCGACGTGGTCGTTTGGTTCCTCGGTATCGGTCACGGAACCAGGGTAGCCAATACCTTAGCGATGAGATATTTTCCCTTAGCGCTAAGGAATCAACCTGCGGCCATCCTGCTGTCAGCCCTGGCACCGACCGTCCGGGGTACCACCTCCTACACCACCACCGAGTTCCTCCCGCCGAACGGACCGCTACTGGCCGCCGTGGCGCGCGCCCCGCCCGCCGGGCTACCGCTCGTCGCCCTGCTCTCCGCCGGCCTGCTCGGCGATCGACTCACCCTGCGCACCGCGGCCACCGGCACCCGTACTGGCCACCACCGGAGGGCAACTGGTCGCCGGCGGCCTGGTCCTGCTGCCCGTCGCGCTGCTGGTCGCTCGACTGCGGCACGCCACCGCCCCGCAGCCCGCTCGGTTCTGACCCTCCCCACCCAAGGAGCCCCATCATGCGCATTGCCGTCTTCGGAGCCGCCGGAGCCGCCGGAACCCAAGTCGTGACCGAGGCCCTGTCCCGCGGACACGAGGTCACCGCCGTGGTCCGCACGGCCGAGCGTTTCGCGGACCTCCCCCCGCGCGCCCTGGCCGAGATCGGCGACGCCACCTCCACCCAGTCCGTGGTGGAGCTGACCCGGGGGCAGGACCTGGTGATCTCCGCCACCCGTCCCGCCCCCGGCCACGAGCGCGAACTCGTCACCGCCACCAGGGCCCTGCTCGCCGGCCTGAAGCACACCGGGGCCCGACTGCTCCTGGTGGGTGGTGCCGCCACCCTCACCCTGCCAGGAGGCGGCACCGTGATGCAGGCACCGGACTTCCCCGCCGACTGGCTGCCCATAGCAAGCGCGTGTGCCGCCCAGTTGGACGTCTGCCGCGCCGAGACAACCGTGGACTGGACCTACCTGAGCCCCCCGGCGCTGCTCGAACCCGGCCTTCGGACCGGCAACTACCGACTGGGCGGGAACGACCTGGTCACGGACGGGGACGGGGTGTCGACGCTCTCCTACGAGGACCTCGCCGTCGTACTGCTCGACGAGGCCGAGCACCCGCGGCATCGGCGCTCACGCTTCACCGCGGCGTACTGAAAGCGGCGTACTGAAAGCGGAGCCCCGGAGCAGTCGGCCCGTCAGGGTGCGCCCGCGGACCCGTTCACCGGACAGCACCGGTAGCCCAGCGAGCGCACGTTGCGCGGTGCCCTGGGGAAGGTGACCCCAGCCGCACTGGCCCGAGCCCCTGATCGCGCGGGCCGCAGGCCGAGCCGCCGCCGACCGCACCCCGGACGGCGTCGGCGGACGTGAACGCCGCCGTGTCGAGGCCGACGCGGTGCGTTCACCGGTGCCGCAGGCGCGGGGTGGGGCGGTAGTGCCCGTCGAGGTCGGCGCCGGCGGTCGCGCTGCCCGGGGCGATGCGGACGAGTGCGCCGACGATCCGGCCGATCCGGCCGCTGTGGACCAGAGTGAACCACAGGGCGCCGTCCGGTCCCGTGGTGAGGGAGTAGGGTCCGGCCGCGGCGTCGGCCACCGGGTGCTCTTCGATGGTCACGTGGGTCACAGCGGCTTCTCCAAGGCGTGCTCGGCGGCGATGCGGGCGAGGTCGGCCGGGGTTCCGGCCATGACGGTGCGGGCGTGTGCGGTGACGAGGCCCGTGGGTCGGTCCCACCAGGCGGCGCGCTGCAGCCGTTCGACGTCGGCGGTGACCACGGCTCCGGCCGCGATGATCGCGCCGTCCCCGATGCGCACGCCGGGCATGACGGTGGCCCGGTAGCCGAACCGGACGTCGTTGCCGACGACCGTGTCACCGCGGCTGGGCACGGCGGTGACGATGTCCAGGGCCTCCTCGGCCCACCGGCCGCCGAACACGGTGAACGGGCAGGTGGACACCCCCGTCGTCGGGTGTTCGGGGCCGTAAGCGCAGCGGACGTCGCTCCGCTCGAACTCCGTGGCGGCGTCCGGGTCCTCGTAGGACGTGTACGCGCCCACGTCGATGGTCGGCGAGGTGGCGAGGGGCTTGAGGAACACCGCGCGTTCGTGGGCGGGCAACGGGTGGAGAGTGGTCGGATCGGGTGGCCAGGCACCTCTCCTCGGGGAGGGGTGTGCCCGGGTACGGCGGAGACGGGCGGGGAGGGGTCCGGTCTAGCTCGGGCCGCCGGCGGACGCCTTGCCCGAGGCGGTGACCGTGCCGGGGCCGCTGGAGCGCTGAGGGGTCGCGGAGCCTTCGGCGGGCCCGGGCTCCGCGGGCCTGGCCTTCGCCAGCCACAGGCCGGTGAGCACGGCGGTGGCGGAGGTGACGGCGCCGGCGGCGAGGAAGGCGTCGTCGAGGCCGGTCCCGAAGGGTGCGCCGCCGGACTGCCGGGTGCGGACGACCGCTCCCAGCAGTGCCACGCCGAGCACCGCGCCGACCTGCCGGGTGGTACTGCTGATGCCCGATGCGAGGCCGCCCTCCTGCGGGCCGACCGACTGGATGGCGGCTCCGGTCAGCGGGGACAGGGTCAGGCCGAAGCCGATGCCGACGACTGCCAGCCGCCACCACACGTTCCCGTAGCCGGTGTCGGCCCGCACCGTGCCGAGCGCCAGCAGCCCCGGGCCCGCCAGGGCCAGACCGGTGGTGACCACGGCGCGGAAGCCGTACCGGGCGGCGAGCCGGCCCGCGTACGGACTGACGAGCACCATGGCGAGGGTGGCGGGAAGGGTCTGCAGGCCGGCGCGCAGGACCGAACTGTCCTGGACGGACACGAAGAACTGGGAGAAGAAGAACGACGAGCCCATGAGCGCGAACCCCACCGCGCCCATGGCGGTGTTGGAGACGGTGAACAGCCGTTGCCGGAACAGCCGCAGCGGCAGCATCGGAGCGGAAGCGCGCGCCTCCACGGCGACGAAGGCGGCGAGGAGGACCGCCGCGGCGGCGAAGTTCCCCAGGACCACCGACGACAGCCAACCGCGGGCGCCGCCCTCGATCAGCCCGTAGGTCAGCGTCCCCACGCCCAGCACGGAGAGCACCGTCCCCGGGACGTCGACCGCGGGAGCGCCCGGATTGCGGGACTCATCGAGGTGGCGCAGGCCGACCAGCAGCAGGACCGCGCCGACGGGCAGGTTGACCAGGAAGATCGCGGGCCAGCCGAAGGCGTCCGTCAGCACGCCGCCGGCCACCGGGCCCGCGGCCAGGCCGATCCCGCTGAGTCCGGCCCACAGCCCGATCGCCCTGATCCGCTCCTGCGGCACGGGATGGGCGGCGGCGAGCAGGGCCAGCGAGGCGGGGCTCAGCGCCGCCGCCCCGACGCCCTGCAGCACCCGGCCGACGACCAGCCAGCCGAGCGAGGGCGCGAGGCTGCACAGCACGGAGGCGGCGGTGAACACCGCCACGCCGATCAGATACACCCGCTTGCGGCCGAACCGGTCGGCGAAGATCCCTCCGGACAGCAGCAGCATGGCGACCAGCAGGACGTACGCGTCGATGATCCACTGCAGACCGGTCAGCTGGGTGTGCAGCCGCTGCTGCATGTCGGGCAGCGCCGCTCCGACGACCGTGTTGTCGAGCAGGACCATGAACTGGCCCAGGCAGGTCACCGCGAGCAGCACGGCCCGGTTCGGTCGACTGCTCGCGTCCGCATGTGATGCCGTCAATGGGCCCCCCTTCCGATCGTTGCTCGCATCCGGCCGGATGCGGCGTGGGTGTCGGTGTGACCCGGCCACCTAAAGCAGTCGGCGACTGCGTTAGATGACTGTAGGGAGCCCCCGCCACAAACGCAAGCGGCAACTGCGTTAAGGTGGCGGCGTGAACGAGCGACAGCAAGCCCGGCGTCCCGGCGGGCGCAGCGCCCGCGTCGGCGCCCAGGTGCACCAGGCCGTCACCGAGCTGATCGGCGAACGCGGCTACGGCAACTTCACCGTCGGCGAGGTCGCGGCCCGCGCGGGCGTGGCGGACAGCAGCATCTACCGCCGGTGGGGCAGCCTGGAGAAGCTGCTCACCGACGTGGCGCTCACCCGCCTCAACGCGCGCTCACCGATGCCCGACACCGGGAGCTTGGCCGGCGACCTGCGCACGTACGCGGCCCAGGTGGCCCGTGAGATCACCGGACCCGACGGTCCGGCGGTGCTGCACCTGGCCGTCGCCCTGTCCGGCAGCGGCGAGCAGGGGGTGCGGGCGGGTCAGGAGCTCCGGGCCGAACGCACCCGGCAGTTGCAGTCCGTGCTCGACCGCGCCCGCGCCCGCGGCGAGGACGCACCCGACGCGTTCGACGTGCTGGACCACGTCCTGGCCCCGATGTACGTCCGCGTCCTGTTCGGCATGGTCCCGCTCGCCCCGGACTACGTCGACGGGCTGGTCGACCGGCTGCTGTCGACCCGCCGAGTGGATCAAGGCTAGGGCCCACGGCAACATCGCGTGTCGGTCACCGGCCGGGTGAGGCATAGCGCGGCGTGGAGCACTACGCCGACCCCCGGCGGCAGCAGCCCGGCACGATCAACCGCAACGACGGTGGCCGCGGCGTGCACTTCATGGACCCGGCGGGCCACGCCGTGGAACTCATCACCGTGCCGTACGGCGGCCGGCCCTCGTCACCACACGCACCGAGGACCACGCCCCCGGGCCCTGTCCGCGAGGAGTCCGGCCGGCGCCCAGGAGCCGTTGCCACACGCGGCCGGTCGTCCGGGCCGCGAGGAGTTCGGCCGGTCGCCCGGCCGGGGTTTCCCGGCCGGGCGACCGGTGTGGACGCCGCGTGGTTGACCGGCACCGCTCGCGCCCGGCCCCGGTCGCGGGCGTACCGGTCCAGGACCCGGGCCCCCCGGGCCGGAAGTCCGGGTCCGCGAACCGGCCCCGCCACGTGCGCACGGCGTCCACGTGCACTCCCACCTCGACGGCGGTACGCGCGTTGGACCTGCCTCAAGCCGCCCGGAGCGCGCTCCGCGCCCGCACCCCGGCCCGGTGGTCGGTCTTGCGGCCCCAGGCCCCCTTCGACCGGTGCCGCTCGGCGGCGGTCCGGACTGCCGGGCGCGCGGCGGCAACCGGCGGGGCAGACAGGCCGATCAGCAGAAGTGGATCATGAAAGCCGGAGCCTGCCGTATCCGCTTTCACCCGGGCCCGGGCCGGGCCGGGGCGGCGGGCCCGGGCGCTCACGGGGATCCCCCGGGGTCGACAACGACGGGGCGGCTCAGGAGAGTTCGTGCCGGGTGCCGTCGGCGACGGCGTGGAGCTTGTCGGGGTTGGCCACGTTGTGGATGGCCGAGATGCGGCCTTCCACGTCGAAGTCGAAGGTCATCGTGGCGATCACGCGGTCCGGGCCACGGAAGACCACGCCCGGGCCGCCGTTGATCGAGGTGAGTTCCGCCCGCATCCGATCGGGTGTGACGCCCTGGTAGGTCGCGGTGCCGAGTGCGGCGAACCAGCCGGCCACGGTCTCCAGGCCGATGACCGGCTTGAGGGCCTGGCGGACCTTGCCGCCGCCGTCCGTCCACAGCGTCACGTCCGGGGAGAGCAGCTCCATGAGGGTGTTGATGTCGCCGCCCGTCGCCGCCGCGAAGAAGCGCTCGGTGACGTCGCGCTGGCGGGCGCGGTCCGCGGTGAAACGGGGCCGGCGGGCCCGAACGTGTTCGCGGGCGCGGTGGGCGGCCTGCCGCACCGCCGCCTCGGAGCGTTCCACCGCCTGGGCGATCTCCGCGTAGCTGAAGGCGAAGACCTCCTTCAGTACGAAGACCGCGCGCTCCAGGGGGCTCAGCGTCTCCAGGACGACCAGCAGGGCCATGGAGACCGAGTCCGCCGCGGCGGCGCCGTCGGCGACGTCCGGGCCGGTGAGGATCGGCTCGGGGAGCCACGGCCCGACGTAGGTCTCGCGCTGACGGCGGGTCGAACGGAGCCGTTCCATCGCCAGGTTGGAGATGATCCGGGTCAGGTACGCCTTGGGGTCGGCGATCTGGGAGCGGTCGGCCGACGACCATTTGAGCCACGCGTCCTGGACCACGTCCTCGGCGTCCGCAGCGGTACCGAGGAGGCGGTAGGCGACGGAGAACAGCAGGCTGCGGTACTGCTGGAAGGCGAGCTGGTCGGGGCTCTTCTGCTGCGGCTGGATCACTTGGCGCTCCGAATCCGGGTGTAGCGGCCGCCGTGCGGCCAGAACGCGCCCGAGACGGGCATCTTCTTCATGCGGGCGAAGGTCGGCCACGGTGCGGCGGTGACGGTCTCCTTGTACTTCGCGGCCCGCTTGCCGGTCAGTACGAACCGGCGCGGACTGTCGTCGGGGTGGGTGAACTGCACAACGGCGTCGCCCCGGCCCAGGCTGACGGGGGTGTGGTAGTAGCCGAAACGGAAGGGCCGGGGTTCCTTGCCGGCCAGCACCCGCAGGATCGAGAGGGCCGCGTGCACGCCGGTGGGCATGCCACCCTGGCAGGTCCCGTGCATCACGCCGTAGCCCTGCCGGATCGCCGCCGCGTCGCCCACGGCGTAGACGTCCGGGTGGGAGACCGAGCGCAGCGCACTGTCGGTGACCACCCGGCCGCGCTCGTCAACGGTCAGGCCCGCGGCGGTTGCCAGCGGCGAGACCCGGGTGCCACTGGTCCACAGCACCGCAGCCGCCGGGATGCTGGTGCCGTCCGCCAGTTCGACGCCGTCCGGGAGCACCTCGGTCACCTCGACGCCGCTGCGCACCCGGATTCCGAGCCGGGCGAGCGCCGCGTCCAGGTACGCCTTGGCCTTCGGGTGCATGCCCGCACCCGGCTCCCCCCGGCCCAGCAGCACCACCTGGAGCTCCGGGTGCCGTTCGGCGATCTCCGCGGCGGCCTCGACGCCGGTGAGGCCGCTGCCTCCGACCACGACCGTCCCGCCGTCGAGCCGGGCCAGCCGTTCGGCGAGGAGGACGGCGTCCTCCGGACCGTCGAGGGTGTAGGCATGGTCGTCCACGCCGCGGACGGCGGCCGTGTCCGCGATGCTGCCCAGGCCGTAGACCAGGGTGTCGTAGCGCAGCACCCGGTCGTCGTCGATCCGGACGGTCTTCGCACCGGCGTCCACGGCGGTGACCCAGCCGCGGACGAACTCGGCACCGGTGCCGTCCAGCAGCTCCGGGATGTTCAGCTCGGCCGTCTCCTGGCCGGTGGCGGTCATGTGCAGCCGGAGCCGCTCGGTGAAGGCGTCGTGGGGGTTGACCAGCGTCACTCGCAGGTTCCCGCGCTTCCCGGTGCGGGCCGCGAGCTGCATCGCGGCGGAGAGCCCGGCGTAGCCGGCACCCAGGACCAGGACCTCGTGCTGTTGCGTCGTCGTGCTCATCGCTCTGTCGCCTCTTCCGTGTGGACCGTTCCCGCGTTGCGGACGACCACCAGACGCACACTGCCCTTCCGTTCGTGACACGGGGCCGGTGTGACCCGCGTCACCTCGCGGAGAAAGGGCGGACGCGACGCGGCACCAGCCCCCCGGAGCGCCGCGACGCAGCATTCAACCATGATCGACTGACTCCGTGCGGGAACTGACGGAACAGCAGGAGCCGCAGATCAGCGGCAGGACCTGATGCTTCCGCGCCGCTCGCGAGCGCGACCGCCTCTGCCCCCTCCTCCGACAAGCGGCACGCCACCCTCATCCACGTGATCGCGGGCTTCACTCGATCGGGACAGGGTGGTGCGTTCACGGGCGCCGGAGGCGCGGGGTGGGGCGGTGGTGCTCGCCGAGGTCGGCGACGACGGTCGCGCTGCCGGGGGCGATCTCGGTGAAGCCGGCGTCGCGGACCACCGGGAGTCGGCCGTCGGTGAGGGTGGGCCAGGCGGGGGCGGGGGCCGTGCGGACGGCCAGGGGGAAGCCGTCGGCGGCCCACTTCTCGCGCTGGGGGGTGTCCAGTTCCCACCAGGCGAGTTGGGCGGCGTGGCCGGTCTGGGCCATGGTCTTGCCGGCGCTCATCTCGAGTGCGGGGTTGAGCCAGAGCACGGGGACGCCCTCGGGGGCGGGGCCGGGGGGCCGCGGGTCGTCGAGGTCGGTGCCGGAGACCTGGAGCTTGGCGAGTTCCTTGGGCCAGCCGTCCAACGGGATCGGCGGGAACACCCGTACCTCGGCGCTCTCCCCGGTGACGGTGATGCCGGGGAGTTCGGCGGCCTTGCGCCACTCGCCGCCGCGGGCGCGCCGGACCACCTTGCGGATCCGGGCGTCCTCCCAGGCGGCGACCCGCTCGGCCCACTCGCCGTCCGCGTCGGTGACCCGGGGGTCGGCGAGCAGGGTGAGGACGGCGCGCGCGGAGGTCTCCAGCGCGTCGGTCCGGGCGGGCGGGTCGGCCCGCTCCAGCCGGACCACCAGCGGCAGCACGTACTGCGGGCGGGTGTCGCGGTCCTCCGCGTGCCCACCGACGGCGGGGGCGGCGGGGGCGGCGGACGCGGAGGGTTCGGGCTGCCGGGCAGGGAGGTCGAAGGGTGAGCTCACCCGTCCAGCATGCCAGTTCAGCGGCGGTAGCCCCGGCCGGGGTCGCGCTCCTCGGCGTCCTCGTAGCCGAGGAACCAGCCCTCGGGGTGGGTGGCGGCCAGCAGCCGGTCGATCCGCTGGTCCGCGTCGAGGTCGCTGTCCTCCTCGTCGGGGCCGTAGACGCCGAACAGTTCGTCGCCGCAGCCGTCCCAGTCGTAGTCGTACAGGTCGGCGGGCAGGTCGCCCATCATGTCGGCCACCGACTCGGGCTGCGCGCCGAGCAGGGCGCGGGCGTCGGCCAGGGCCAGGCGCAGCGCGACGTCCTCGGCGGGGCAGCGGGGCAGCGGCCACTCGCCGATGGCGAGGTCGTCGGCGAGGTCGTCGAAGGCCCGGGCGAAGGCGCGCCGCCAGCCGCGGTGCAGGCTCCAGGTGCGCTGCGGGAGGCGGCCGAAGACCGTCCACTCGCCCTCGTCGGCGACGGTGACGGGGTCGTCGCCGTGGTCCTCCAGGTCTTCGTAGGCGGCGTCGGCGAGGCCGATCAGCTGGGTGTGCAGCAGGCAGGCGGTGCGCGGGGTGAGCGTCCAGTCGCCGGTGTCGCCGTCGTCGTCGAGCGGGAACAGCTCGGCGAAGTCGGGGGCGAAGTCGTCGGTGACGCTGATCTCCAGGGTGCCGCCGAGCGCCTCGATGCCGGGCAGGGACGCCACCAGCCGGTCGGGGTGGAGCAGCGCGCCGAGGGCCGCGTTGGGGTCCTCGGCGACCTCGCGCAGCAGTTGGGCGCGCTGGCCCTCGGGGTCGATGCCGTCGAAGTCCAGCTCCTCGACGGCCGCCCGCGCGGCGGCCCGCAATGCCGGCCAGTCGGTGATCCGCAGCCCCAGCACCACCGTGGCCTCGATCTCCTGCGCGCCGGATTCCTCCGCCGCGTGCGGCCCCTGTGGATGATCGCTTCGCTCGCCCATGCGACAAGGTTGACAAACCCGGTGCCCGGTGTCCATCAGCTCTCGTGATCCGGTGTCCGGCGGCGGTGGCGCGCGGGCGCGGAGCGCGATCGCCCGGCGCGCCGGGGCGGGCTGCGGGCCGTCCGGGCGGGAGGCTGGTGGCATGAGCGAACTGAACGATTTCGGCGGCGGGCAGGACCCGTCCGGCGGCGTACTGGTGGTGACCACGAACGACGTGCCCGGGCACCGGGTGGTCCGGGTGATCGGCGAGGTGTTCGGCCTGACGGTGCGCTCCCGGCACCTCGGCTCGCAGATCGGCGCCGGTCTCAAGTCCCTGATGGGCGGCGAACTCAAGGGTCTCACCAAGACCCTGGTCGAGACCCGGAACCAGGCCATGGCGCGGCTGGTCGAGCAGACCAGGGCGCGCGGCGGCAACGCCGTCCTGATGATGCGCTTCGACGTCTCGGAGGCCGCCGACGTCGGAACGGAGGTCTGCGCGTACGGCACGGCCGCCGTGATCGAGCCGCTCGCCTGACCCGCCCCGCTCCCCCGGCCCTCCGGCGGCCCCGGACCGGCGCGTTCCGGGGCCGCCGGCCCGGGCCGGTACGAGCCGGTACGAGCCGACGCGGGCCGGTACGGGCCGACGCGGGCCGGTACGGGCCGACGCGGGCCGGTACGAGCCGGCGCGGGCCGGGCCTACAGCATGACGAGCACCCGGGTGCCGGGCACCAGCTTCCGGTTGACCGAGGTCGACTGGACGAACACGGTGTACGCCGGGTTGTCGCCCGGCTTCACCGTGATCTCCGCGGCGGGCAGGCCCAGCAGGCTGCGGGCCGCCGGGCCGGAGAAGACCCGGCCCGTCATCAGGCCGGTGGCCGGGTCCTTCTCGGCCACCGCGAGCTGCTTGCCGCCCTGGATCCTCTCGCGCTTGGAGAGCTCGTAGAAGGAGCAGCCCGTCCGGTAGGGGTGCCCGGCGCCGGTGACGAACTCCCGGATGGGGGCCTGCCGGTCGACCGGGACGAGGGCGTAGGCCCCGGTGTCCAGGGCTTCGAGGTTGGCGCTCACGTCGGCCGCGCTCAGGTCCTGCCCCATGGCGAAGAGGCTCTTGGTGCCGCGCACGCCCTTCTCGCGGCCGCGCAGGAAGCTGGTGGCGGCGGTCTTGACGGTGTCGATGGCCTCCTCGACGCCGCCGCTGGAGTCCGCGTCCCAGATCGCGATGTTGCCCGCCGGGAAGCCGTACTCCTGGGCGGTGCGCTTGGCCAGCGAGTTGGGGACCAGGATCGCCGACGTCCAGTGGTCGGGGAGGTCGGCCATGGCGGTGCGGATGCGGTCCATCCAGCCGCGCAGGACGGCGGCGCCCTCGGTCTTCTTCATCCGGGTGTGCATCAGGCCGCTCTCCGCGCAGCCGGAGGCGTTCTCCTCGCCGTCGGTCACGACGACCTGGAGGAAGGAGTGCTCGCCGTAGCCCTCCCAGACGTGCTTGAGGTCGTCGACGGACTTCACCGCCGCCTCGATCAGCGCCGTCGCGCCGTTGGCGACCGCGTAGAGGCCCTGGAGGGACGGCAGGTGCTTGACGTCCATGTCCCAGACCAGGTTCCGCACCTCGTGGTCGAAGGCGTAGAGGCTGATCCTGGTCTCGTGGCCGAGGCGGTCGGACTCCTCCTGGAGGCCCTTCACGAATTCGTCCACCACCCGGACCAGCTGCGCCTCGTGCCGGCGCATCGAACCGGATTTGTCGACCACCAGCGAGACGTGGTTGACCTTGTGCTCGATCCTGTTCGCAGACATTTCGCCGCCCCTTTTCCCACGCCGCTCCCGACGCCTCTTCCGGCGCCCCCTCCAGCGTGTTTCCCACCTTACGGCGGCCCACTGACAATCCCGTCCAGCCCGGCGGCCCGCCCGTTCCGGGGCCCGTTCGAAAGAATTCCGTCCGGACGGATTTCCCCCGGACGCATTCCACCCGGACGCATTCCGTCCGATCCGCTGGAACGCGCCGGAACGCGCCCGAACGCGCCCGCACGCGTCGGAATGCGCTCGAGCGCACCCGAACGCACCCGAACGCGCCCGGGGCCCGCGCCGACCGGAACGATCACCGTCCGGCGCCGTCCGGCCACGCCCCGGTCATCTCGTCGGACGGGATGACATACCGGTTGACACTGGTCAGGGCCCCATAAGACGCTCGCTGCGCACTCTTCCGCCCCGACGCCAGGAGCCTCCCGTGAGCACCGCCCTGCACCCGCCCGTCCGCCGGCCCCAGCGGGTCGCGTACGCCACCTGCCGCGGGGTGGAGGACGTGGAGGCGATGCCGGTGCTGGCGGCGTTCGCGCGGCTCGGGGTGAGCGCGGAGGCGGTGTTCTGGAACGACCCGGGGGTGGACTGGGCGGGGTACGACCTGGTGCTGGTGCGCAGCGTCTGGGACTACATCCTGTACCGCGCGGAGTTCCTGGCCTGGTCGCGGCGGGTCTCCGCGCTGACCCGGCTGGCCAATCCGGCCCGGGTGCTGGAGCGCAACACCGACAAGACGTACCTGCGCGAACTGGCCGCCGCCGGGCTGCCGGTGGTGCCGACGCTCTGGGTCGCCCCGGGCGACCCGGTGGACGGCGTGGCGGCGGTCGACTGGCCGGAGCTGGTGGTCAAGCCGACGGTCTCCTCCGGCGCGCGGGACACCGTGCGCACCGCGGACCGGGCCGCGGCGCTGGCGCAGGTCGCCGCGCTGACGGCGGCCGGGCGGACCGCGATGGTGCAGCCGTACCTGGCGATGGTGGAGGACGAGGGCGAGACCTCGCTGCTGTACCTGGGCGGGGAGTTCAGCCACGCGGTGCGCCGCGGCCCGATGCTGGGCGGCGGTTTCGCGGACGTCGCCCGCGAGCCCGACGCCGACCAACTGGCGCTCGCCGACCGGGTGCTGGCGGTGGCGGCGGAGCCGGGCGAGCTGCTGTACGCCCGGGTCGACCTGGTCCGCCTGGCGGACGGTTCGCCCGCGCTGATCGAGCTGGAGCTGACCGAGCCCCGGCTGTTCCTCGCCCTGTGCCCGGACGGCCCGGACCGGCTGGCCGCCGCGGCCTGCGCGCTGCTGCCGGGAACACCCGACCGCGCCCCGGTGTTTCACCGGCGTGACTGTTGAACGTGCAAGCACCGGGGGCGACGGCACCGTCCGCGAGGTGGACGCGCTGGTGATCGGCGCGGGCCAGGCCGGCCTGTCCGCCGCCTACCACCTGCGCCGCCGCGGCTTCGCCCCGCACACCGGCTTCGTGGTGCTGGACGCAGACGACGCGCCCGGCGGCGCCTGGGCGCACCGCTCCCCCTCGCTCACCATGGCCACCGTGCACGGCTTCCACGACCTGCCGGACTTCGAGCTCCCCGCCACCGACCCGGCCGCCGAGGCCCGGGTGGCCGTCCCCGGCTACTTCGCCGCGTACGAGGCGCAGCACGCGCTGCCGGTGCTGCGTCCGGTGAAGGTGCTCGCGGTGCGCGAGCGGCCGGACGGGCGCCCCGACGGCGGCCCGGACGGGCGGCTGCTGGTGGAGACCGACGCCGGGCGCTGGGCCGCCCGCGCCCTGCTGAACGCCACCGGCACCTGGACCAGGCCGTTCCTGCCCCGCTACCCGGGGCACTTCGCCGGGCGGCAGCTGCACTACGCCGACTACCGGGGCCCGGCGGAGTTCGCCGGGCAGCGGGTGGTCGTGGTGGGCGGCGGGGCCTCGGCGGTGCAGGTGCTCTCCGAACTCGGCGCGGTGGCCGAGACGGTGTGGGTGACCCGCACCCCGCCGGTGGTCCACTCGGGGCCGTTCACCGAGGAGTTCGGCCGCGAGGTGGTCGCCCGGGTGGACGAGCGGGTGCGGGCCGGGCTGCCGGTGCGCAGCGTGGTCTCGGTGACGGGCCTGGGCCCGAGCGTCGCCTACCGGCGGGCCGAGGAGCTGGGCGTGCTGCGCCGCCGCCCGGTGTTCGACCGGCTCACCGAGCGCGGAGTGGCCTGGGGCGACGAGGAGTTGCCCGTCGACGCGATCGTCTGGGCGACCGGCTTCCGGGCCGAGCTCACCCACCTCGCCCCGCTGGGCCTGCGCGGCCCGGGCGGCGGCATCCGGATGGACGGCACCCGGGTCGCCGCCGACCCGCGGGTGCACCTGCTGGGCTACGGCCCGTCCGCGTCCACGGTCGGCGCCAACCGGGCGGGCCGCACGGCGGTCAACGAGGTGGTCCGGCTGCTGGGGGCCCCGGTGCCGGCGCCCGCCCGGTCCGCCGCGGTCTGACGGCTCGGTCCTGCGGCGGTTCACCCTCCGGCGGTTCACCCTCCGGCGGTGCGGCCGCCGCCGCGAACCGGGCCGCCAACGCGGCCACCGCCTCCCGCAGTTCGGGCCCGTCCAGGACCCGGAACGGGAACGGGACGGCCGCCAGCCACTCCCCCGCGTACATCGCCGGGTTGCGGGTGCTGCCCTCCAGCAGGCAGCCCCCGCCCGCCGGTCGGAGCCGTCCCATGGTCGGGCCGACCCACGGGGCGACCTGCTCGAACGGCGCGTCGAACAGCACCCGGGTGCGGAACGCCCAGCCGCTGCCCAGGTGCCGCTCCAGCACGGCGACCGGGTCGAGCCCCTCCGGCGGCTCGAACGGCGTGCCGCTCCGCTCGGCGGCCCGGACCCGGTCGATCCGGTAGGTCCGCACCGCGTCCGACCGGTGCGAGTGGCACAGCAGGTACCAGCGGGCCCGCCGCACCACCACCGCCCACGGGTCGACCTCGGCGCGCCACTCGTCGCCGCCCGGGCTCCGGTAGCTGATCACCGCCCGCCGCCGGGACGCGATCGCCTCCACGAGCGTGCTGGCGACCGCCGGGTCGGGGTGCGCCGAGTACGGGTCGGGCGCGGCGGCGGCGTGCGCCCGCAGCGCGGCGGCCTGCCGCCCGATCGCCTCGGGCAGCGCCCGGACCACCTTGCCGAGCGCGGCCCCCACCGGGTCGTCCGGATCGGTGGCGGCGGGCCGCCCGTCCAGCACCGCCATCACCAGCCCGAGAGCCTCCTCCTGCGTGAACGACACCGGTGCCAGCCGGGCCCCGCGCCCCAGCCGGTACCCGCCGTAGGGGCCGCGCTCCGACTCGACGGGCACGCCCGCCTCCCGCAGGATCGCCACGTACCGCCGGGCGGCCCGGTCGCTCACCCCCAGCCGCTCCGCGAGCTGCTCGGCGGTCGTCCCGGGCCGGTCGCGCAGGATCTCCAGCGCGCGCAGCGCCCGGGCGGTGGGGCTGGTCTCCGTGGTCGCCACACCCGACAGCCTACGGAAGCGCGGTCCGGGGGCCCGGGGGCCCGGGGGGCCAGGGGCCCGGGGGTCCAGGGGCCCGGGGGGCCAGGGGCCCGGGGGGCCAGGGGCCCGGGGGGCCGAAACGTCCCTCCCGATCAGGAAGCCGATCGTCCGGAACCCTCCCTAGCCTGGTCAGCGACCCGCTCGAACGGGCCGCTCGCGGCCCTCGGCACCTGGAGGAACACCATGGACGTCCTACTGATCGGCGGCCTCTGGCTGGACGGCACCGCCTGGGACGCGGTAGCCCCCGCCCTCGCCGCGCGCGGCCACCGCCCGGTGCCGCTGACCCTGCCCGGCCAGGGCGACGGCCGCGCGGCGGCGACGCTGGCGGAGCAGCTGGCGGCCGTGGTGGCCGCCGTGGACGCGGCGGAGGGCGGGTCGCTGCTGGTGGCGCACTCGGCGGCCTGCACGCTGGGGTGGATGGCCGTGGACGCCCGCCCGGAGGCGGTCGCGGGGCTGGTGCTGGTGGACGGCTTCCCGCACGGGGACGGGAAGGCGTACGCGGACCTGTTCCCGGTGGTGGACGGCGCGGTGCCGTTCCCCGGCTGGGAGCCGTTCGAGGGGCCGAGCAGCGCCGACCTGGACGCGGAGCTGCGCGAGCGGATCGCGGCGAACGCCGTGCCCGTTCCGGCGGGTGTCGCGCTGGCGCCGGTCCGGTTGGCGGACGAGCGGCGCTACGGCGTGCCGGTGACGATGGTCTGCGCCGAGGCCGCGCCGGCCGAGGTCCGGGGGTGGGTCGCGGCGGGCGCGGCGCCGGAGGTGGCCCGGATGGAGCGGATCGCGTACGTGGACCTGGACTCCGGCCACTGGCCGATGTTCAGCCGGCCCGCCGAACTGGCCGCCCTGATCGACGCGGCGGCCGACCGCGGTTGAGGCCCCGGTCCCCGCCGCGCCCGTCCCCTACCGGTCGTAGTCGACCGTCACCCGGTCGGAGACCGGTCGGGCCTGGCAGGTGAGCACGTAGCCGGCCGCCACCTCGGACTCCTCCAGCGCGAAGTTGCGCCGCATCTCGGCCTCGCCCTCGCACACCAGGGCCCGGCAGGTGCCGCAGACGCCGCCCTTGCAGGCGAACGGCAGGTCGGGGCGGGCGCGTTGGGCGCCGTCCAGGATGGAGCGGTCGCGCGGCAGGGCGAGCGTGCTGGAGCGGCCGTCCAGGACGAGGGTGACCTCGCTGGCGTCGGCGTCCGGCGCGGGTTCGAGGTGCCGTTCCTCGGTGATCCCGTCGGCGGCGTCCTCGGCGTGGAACAGCTCCTGGTGCACCCGCCCGGCGGGGACGCCGAGCCCGGCCAGCAGCTGCTTCGTCCCGGCGACCATCCCGTACGGTCCGCACAGCCACCAGTGGTCGACGGCGGGGACGTCGACCAGGGCGGTCAGCAGGGCGGCGACCCGTTCGGGGTCGAGTCGGCCGCTGAGCAGCTCGGCGTCCCGGCTCTCCCGGGAGAGCACGTGGACGAGCTGGAAGCGCTCCAGGTGGCGGTCCTTGAGGTCGGCCAGCTCGTCGGCGAACATCACCGTGTCGCTGCGCCGGTTCCCGTACAGCAGGGTGACCCGGGAGTCGGGGTGGCCGGCCAGGACGGAGCCGGCGA
Organism: Kitasatospora sp. NPDC088783; assembly: GCF_044750705.1. Classification (NCBI taxonomy): domain Bacteria; kingdom Bacillati; phylum Actinomycetota; class Actinomycetes; order Kitasatosporales; family Streptomycetaceae; genus Kitasatospora; species Kitasatospora sp. NPDC088783. The sequence goes on along the minus strand of NZ_JBIVKJ010000001.1, from coordinate 360,367 downwards.
TGGAGAGCATCGGGGTGATGCCGGAGCCGGCCGCGATCAGCACGTGCTCGCCGGGTTCGGCCGGGTCGGCGGCGAACGCGCCTGCGGGGGGCAGGACGTCGACCAGTTCGCCGGTCCCGGCCTCGCCGACCAGCCAGTGCGAGAACAGGCCGCCGGGCACCTCGCGCACCGCGATCCGCAGCGGGCCGCCGACCGGGGAGCAGAGCGAGTAGGAGCGGCGCTCGTCGGCCCCGTCGACGATCCGGCGCAGCGTCAGGCTCTGGCCGGGGCGGAAGGCGAACTCCCCGGCCAGGTCGGCGGGGACGTCGAAGGTGACCGCGACGGCGTCCTCGCAGAGCCGTTCCAGGGTGCCGATCGGCAGCGGGTGGAACCGCGGGCGGCGGACGGCCATCAGATCTCCTTGATCCGGTCGAAGGGTTCGCGGCAACTGCGGCACCGCCAGAGCGACTTGCAGGCGGTGGAGCCGAACCGGGACAGCTCCTCGGTGTCCTCGGACCCGCACTGCGGGCAGGCCACCGCCCGGCGGGTCGGGCCCAGCGCGAGCAGCCCGCCGGGCGCGGGCAGTCCGCCGGGCGTCGGCGGGGCGATGCCCGCGGCGGCGAGCTTGCGGCGGCCCTCGGCGCTGATCCGGTCGCTGGACCACGGCGGGTCGATCCGCAGCCGGACCTCGACCTGCGCGAACCCGGCGGCCCGCAGCCGGCGGGCCACGTCGGCGGCCATCTCGGCGACGGCCGGGCAGCCCGAGTAGGTGGGCGTCAGCCAGGCGGTGACCGTGCCGTCGGCCTCCTCGACCCCGGCCAGCACGCCCAGGTCGGCCAGGGTGAGCATGGGCAGTTCGGGGTCGGGCACGGCGGCGGCGACCTCCCGGGCCCGCTCTAGGGTGCTCACCACGTCGCCCCCGGGTGCGCCCGGGCCAGCACCTGGAGTTCGGCCAGCAGCGGCCCCATCGCCTCGGTGTGCACCCCGTGCCGCCCGGCCCGCCCGTTCACGTACGCCCGGCCCGCCGGCTCCGGGACTGGCAGCGTGGCCTCGGCCAACACCCTTTCCAGGACGGCCAGTACGGGTGCGCGAAGCTCCGACGGGTCGACGCCGAGCCGCAGTTCGGCCTCGTGCGGGGTGAACAGCTCGTCCAGCCACGGCCACAGCACCTCCAGCGCGGCCCGCATCCGCCGGTGCGACTCCTCGGTGCCGTCGCCGAGCCGCACCGTCCAGGAGGCCGCGTACTCCCGGTGGTAGGCCAACTCCTTGACGCCGAGCGCCGCGACGGCCGCCAGCACCGGGTCGGCGTGGCCGGCCAGCCGCCGGTACAGCTCCTCGCGGGCGGTGGCGAACAGCAGCAGCCGCACCACGCACTGCGCGAAGTCGCCGTTCTCCAGCTCCACCAGCCGCACGTTGCGGTAGTCGGACTCCTCGCGCCAGTAGGCGAGTTCGTCCTCGCTGCGGCCGCTGCCGTCCAGCTGCCCGGCCCGGGTGAGCAGACGGCGGGCCTGGCCGAGCAGGTCGAGGCCGAGGTTGGCGAGCGCCACCTCCTCCTCCAGCTCCGGGGCCCGGGTGATCCACTGGATCAGCCGCTGGGAGAGCACCAGCGCGTCGTCGCCGAGCATCAGGCAGTACGCGGCGAGGTCGGCCGGGTCGATCCCCTCCGGCGGCGCCGCGTCCACCCCCAGCAGCGGATCGGCGAACCCCGTGCCGTACGCCCAGCGGGCCTCGCCGTCCGGCTCCGGGCCCGCCTCGGTCAGCGAGAGGTACACGTGTTCGTCGGTCATGTCGCCTTCCCTGCTCGGTTCCTGACGGACCGTCAGTTTCCTCAGATGTGCGGGACGTCCTCGGGGATCGGGTAGAACGTCGGGTGCCGGTAGACCTTGTCGCCGCTCGGCGCGAAGAACGGGTCCTGCTCGTCCGGGCTGGACGCGGCGATCGCGTCCGAGCGGACCACCCACAGGCTCACCCCCTCGTTGCGCCGGGTGTACAGGTCGCGCGCCGCGAGCAGCGCCATCCGGTCGTCGGCCGCGTGCAGCGAGCCGACGTGCACGTGGTTCAGCCCGCGCCGGGGCCGCACGAACACCTCGTACAGCGGCCAGGAGGCCCGTTCCCCGCTCATCCCGAACTCCCTTCCCGTGCGGCCCGCTTGGCCGCGTACGCGGTGGCCGCCTCGCGCACCCACCCGCCGTCCCGGTGGGCGGTGCGCCGGCGCTCGATCCGCTGGGCGTTGCACGGGCCGCCGCCCTTGATCACCTGCTGGAGCTCCGACCAGTCCGGCTCGCCGAAGTCCCAGCCGCCGCGCTCCTCGTTCCAGGCCAGCGCCGGGTCGGGCAGCGTGACGCCCAGGTGCTCGGCCTGCGGGACGGTCATGTCGACGAAGCGCTGGCGCAGCTCGTCGTTGCTGTGCCGCTTGATCCGCCAGGCCATCGAGCGCTCGCTGTTGGGCGAGGCCCCGTCCGGCGGCCCGAACATCATCAGCGAGGGCCACCACCAGCGGTCCACGGCGTCCTGCACCATGGCGCGCTGCGCGTCCGTCCCGGCCATCAGCGTCATCAGCAGTTCGTAGCCCTGCCGCTGGTGGAAGGACTCCTCCTTGCAGATCCGCACCATCGCCCGGGCGTACGGGCCGTAGCTGCACCGGCACAGCGGCACCTGGTTGCAGATCGCCGCACCGTCCACCAGCCAGCCGATCACGCCGACGTCCGCGAAGGTCAGCGTCGGGTAGTTGAAGATCGAGGAGTACTTCTGCCGGCCGTCGATCAGCTTCTCGGTCAGCTCGGCGCGGTCGACCCCGAGCGTCTCCGCCGCCGCGTACAGGTACAGCCCGTGCCCGGCCTCGTCCTGGGCCTTGGCGAGCAGGATCGCCTTGCGCCGCAGCGAGGGCGCCCGGGTCAGCCAGTTGCCCTCCGGCTGCATCCCGATGATCTCCGAGTGGGCGTGCTGCGCGATCTGCCGCACCAGCGTCGCCCGGTACGCCTCCGGCATCCAGTCCCGGGGCTCCACCCGCGAATCGGCGGCCACCACCGCCTCGAACCGCGACTGCGCCGCCGCCTCCGCCGCCGTGCTGGTCTCCACTGCCCACCTCCCGACTGACCGTTCGGTCGGTTCCATTCTGTACACAGGGACAGCACCGTGACAAGCAAGGGCGGGGAACCAGGGGAACCAGGGGAACCAGGGGAACCAGGGGAACCAGGGGAACCAGGGAGACAGACGGCGGGGACGGCGGGGACGGCGGGGACGGCCGCCTGGGCCGCAGTTCCCCGCCGTCCCGTCGCCGTGCCCCGTCAGCGCTCGCGCAGGCGCGGCAGCGGCACCGCCAGGAGCGCGGCCAGCAGGGCGATGCGCGGGCCGAGCTGGTCGACCCGCAGGTGCTCGTGGCGGGCGTGCGGGCCGGCGCCGACCGCGCCGAGGCCGTCCAGGGTGGGCAGGCCGCGCGCACCGGCCAGGTTGGTGTCGCCCGCCCCGCCGGCGGGGGCGCCGTCGAGGTGCTGGCCGAGCGCGGCGGCCAGCGAGCGGACGTGGCGCAGCAGCGGGTTGCCGGTGCGTTCGGGCCAGGCGGGGCGGCTGGAGAGGACCTCGGCGCGGACGTCCGCGCCGGGCCGGTTGGCGGTGAGGTGGGCGAGGGTGTCCAGGGTGCGGCGCTGGGCCTCGGTGGTGGCGAAGCGCAGGCCGAGTTCGGCCTCGGCGTGCCCGGCGATGACGTTGGCCCGGGTGCCGCCGTCGATGCGGCCGGTGTTGAGTTCGGTGCCGGGCTGGCGGGCGAGGCCGCGGACGGCGATCAGCTGGTCGACGAGTTCGTCGATCGCGGAGAGTCCCTCGGCGGCGTCGTTGCCCGCGTGGGCCTCGCGCCCGGTGACGGTGAGCCGGACCCGGGTGGAGCCGCGGCGGGCGGTCTTGAGGCGGCCGTCGGGGTGGCCGGGTTCCAGGCCGAGGACGGCGGCGGCGCCGCGCAGGTGGCGTTCGACCTGGCGGCGGCCGTCGGGGCTACCGACCTCCTCGTCCGAGACGATCACCATCCGGACCGGGCGGTGCGGGCGCTGCCCGAGGTCGGCGAGGAGCGCGAACGCGCCTTCCAGCAGGGCGAGTCCGCCCTTCATGTCGAGGATGCCGGGGCCGGTGAGCCGTCCGTCGCGCTCCTCGACCGGCCAGTCGGCGAGGGTGCCGACCGGCCACACGGTGTCGTGGTGGCCGACCACCAGCAGGTGCGGGAGGTCCTCCTGCTGGCCGGGCCAGTCGAGGACGAGGTGGTCGCCGTGCTCGCAGCGCTGCCGGACGGCGGTGGCGCCGGTCGCCGCGTAACCGGCGGCGAGTTCTTCGGCGAGGGAGTCGAGCCGGGCGGCGTCGCCGGACGGGGACTCGATCCGGGCCAGGTCGGCGCAGCGCTTGCGGACGGCCGCGGTGAGGGTGCGGGCCCGGGCGGCGAGGGTGCGCGGGAGGCCGGGCAGGGCGGCGGTGGGGGTCACCGCCGGTGCGGCGGCGGGCGGTTCGGCGGTGTCCGCGGCGGGTGGCGCGGAGGTTCCGGCGGGGGCGGGAGCGGCCGCGGGGGCTCCGTCGGGATGCGGCTCGGCGGGGTGCGGCTCGGGGGCCACGGTATGCGGGCTCACCGTTCACCCCCGGCGGGCCGCGGGGCGCCCGGTGGTATCGGCGGGACGGGCGTCCGGCGGGTCCTGCGCGGCGTCGGGCTCGGTCGCGGTGTACGGGGCGGCCTGGGACTGGGCAACACTTCGTCCTCCTCGCTCGGTCCGCGGCTCCGGCTCGGCCCGGGGCCCGGGGACGTGGGTCTCCGTTCCTCGGCGCGGACGGGCACCGGGGCAGGGGACCTGAGCGAGCCTAGAAGATCGGTTCGTCTCCCTGCGAGGTGGCCTGCCGCTCGGCGCGCCGCGACGGGTCGGGGGGCGCGCGCCCGGCGGACGGGATCCACCGGGGCGCGCGCACCGCTCCGGGCCTGGTGCGGCGAGCGGGACGCGGTCTTCCGAGTGCGTCCTGCTCCCACCTTGGACCCACGGGGGCGGTTCGGCAGCACGAATCGCCCACGATCGAGCGAACCCCGCCCGATGGGTGACCGCGGATCAGCCTTTGGTACCGGTCGCACGAACCCGCTGGCGGGCGCCCCGGGCAGCCACGGCGCTTACGGCGCTTACGGCGGGGCGGGGCCGGACGCGGCGGGACGCAAGCGCCGCGACCGGACGCGCAGGAGCCCCTGCCGCCGCGCTGAGCGGGCAGGGGCGCCGGTCGGCCGTGGACGGCCCGGTCAGTCGCGGGACCTGCCGAACACCAGTCGGTAGGCGATCAGCAGGACGAGGGCGCCCGCGATCGCGGAGATCCAGGTCGGCAGGTCGAAGAAGTGCACGTTCACGGACCTGTGCAGGATCTTCGAGGAGAGCCAACCGCCGATGAAGGAACCGGCGATGCCGATCAGGGTGGTGACGATGATGCCGCCCGGGTCCTTGCCGGGCAGCAGGAGCTTCGCGACGGCTCCCGCGAGGAGCCCGAGGATGATCCAGCTGACGATTCCCATGTCCGTTCTCCTGCCCCCGCGCCGTGACGGGCAACCACCCGCGCCCGTTCACCGGGAGGGACGCGCGCCTGCCACCGCGCGGTTCCGGCCACCCGCGCGCGGACGGACGCGAGCGGGCGTGAACGGACGCGGACGCGAGCGGGGCGGGCGCGAGCGGGCGCGGACGGCGCTCAGCGGGCCCGGGGCAGCGGCACCGCCTCGGGGCGGTAGCGGACGGTGGTCGCCATCCAGTGCAGCAGCGCGTGCGCGAACCGGACCAGCGCCCGGACGTAGCAGCGCACCGGCGGCGGCCAGTGCGAGCCCCGGGCGATTCCCTCGGCCAGGAACTCCAGGGTGGTGAGTTCGGCCCCGCAGAGCGCGGCCACCTGGGCGGCCGCGGCGGCCTGCGGCAGCCGCTCGTGCACCTCCAGCGCGGACAGCAGGTTGTTGCCGTGGCCGGTGGCGGTCTCGGTCCGGTACGAGCACAGGTCGTTGGCCCAGCCGACCAGGTGGTCGAACCGGTTGCGCAGGTCGACGAGTTGGGGGTGGTGGTGGAACTGCTCGGGCAGGTCGAGGCGGTGGGCCAGCTCGACCGTGCCGGCCGCGCAGCGGGTGGCGCCGCCCCGGTCCCGGTGGGAGAGGTACTGCGGCACGGTGGGGGTGGCGCCGCGCAGCCGCAGGAATTCGAGCGAACTCTCCAGGTAGCAGCGGAAGTCGGCGGTCTGACGGGCTCGCCAGGCGGGTCCGGTGAGGGCGACGCTGTCCTGCCAGAGGGTGCGGAAGGCCCGGGCCAGGGCGGTCCGCGGGGCGGGCGCGGCGGCGTCGGGGGCGAGTTCCGGGGCGAGCAGGGCGGCGAGTTCGCGGACGGTGCGGTCGGCCTCGTCGGAGGGGTCGCCGAGCCAGTGCCGGTCGAAGTGGTCGTCGAGGATCCAGCCGAGCAGCAGCCACTGGGTGGCGGTCCGCAGCCCCGGCCCGGCCGGGAGGTCGCCCCAGCAGCGGGACGCCAGCTCCAAGTGGCCCTGTTCCAGCAGGCGTTGGGTGCCCTCGTGGTCGAGCAGGCCGGTGCCGGCCAGCCAGTGCGCGAGTTCCTCGCGCAGCGCATCGGCGTACGGGTGCGGCGCGGGGGACGGAATCCGGTCGAGCAGCGCGCCCAGTGGCCCGGCGGACGGCCCGACCGGGAGGCGCTGCACGGTGGCTCGGCTCATGGCGGGATCCTCCGGTCCGTTCGCGTGCGTGGGCACCGCGCCCGGGAACGCCGGGCACGGGCGGGGCCGACCGCGGACACGCCCGGATCGACGGGTCGCCGGGGGACGCGCCCCGCCCGACCGCCCGGGACGCGCGTCAACTTCCCGCCGGAGCACGCGTCAACCGCCCACCAGGACGGACCGGCCGCCGACGGCACGAGTCTGCTGGAACCCCAGGTCCGGACGGCGCAGAACCGTCGGCCGTTCCCCCGCCCGGCGGATACCACCGCTCATCCGATGATGTGCCCGCGAGCGCGCACCGGGCAGCCGCCCCGCCCGCTCACCGCGCACCGCCCCGCCCGCCGCCGGGGCGTCAGGCCGCGCGTTCGGCCGCGCTGCGTTCGACGCAGAACTCGTTGCCCTCGATGTCGGCCAGCACCACCCAACCCGTGCCGTCCGGGCGCCGCTGGTCGTCCACCCGTACCGCGCCCAGGGCGATCAGCCGGTCGACCTCCTCGTCCCTGGTCCGTTCCTGCGGCTGGAGGTCGAAGTGGATCCGGTTCTTCCCCGCCTTGCCCTCGGGCACGGTCACGAACAGCAGCCCGGCGCCCTCGATCAGCGCCTGCGGGTCTCCCGGGAAGTCGTCCTCGTGCAGCGGCTGCCCCAGCACCTCCGACCAGAACGAGGCGAGGCGGTACGGGTCGAGGCTGTCAACGGTCACGTGCCTGATCAAGGAAGTCATGCCCCGGATTGTCGACCGCCGGGGTGGGACCGGCAACCCGATTCCCGCCCGGCCCTTCCGGCCCGCGCGGCGGGGGCGCGGGGTGCGGTGTTACGGTGCGGTCCATGTCCGAGAGCGTCTCCACCGTCAAGGCCGAACTCGACCGGCTGACCGCCGAGTTCTTCGGCGCGTTCGACAACCGGGACGGCGGGGCCGCCGATGTCGGGCGGTTGCGGCGGCTGATGCTGCCCGGCGGGGTGATCGTGGTGACGGCGCCCCGCTACGCCGTGTACGGCGTCGAGGAGTTCATCGCTCCGCGCGAACTGCTGCTCTCCGACGGGCGGTTGACCGACTTCCACGAGTGGGAGGTCGACGAGCGCACCGAGATCGCCGACGGCGTGGCCTGCCGGATCGGCAGCTACCGCAAGTCCGGCCTGCTGGACGGCGAACCGTACGTCGGCGGCGGCACCAAGACCTTCCAGTTCGCCCGCACCCCGGACGGCTGGCGCATCACCGCCTTCTCCTGGCACGACGAGCCGTAACCGCCCACCACCGGCCGCCCACCACCAGCCGACCGCCGACCGCCGCCCACCGGGGCCCCTCCCCGCTCCCGTGCGGCCGCCTGTGCGACAGTCGGCGGTGGAGGTGGCGCGAGTGGCCGGGCGGGTGCTGGTGGTGGACGACGACGCGGCGATCCGGCGGAGCCTGGAGCGCGGGCTGCGGCTGAGCGGGTTCCGGGTCTCGACGGCGGCGGACGGCGCCGACGCGCTGGCGGCGGTGGCCGAGGAGCCGCCGGACGTGCTGGTGCTGGACGTGGGGATGCCCGGACTGTCGGGGACGGAGGTGTGCCGGACGCTGCGGGCGCGGGCGGACGACACCCCGGTGCTGATGCTCTCCGCGCTGGACGAGCTCGCCGACCGGGTGGCCGGGTTGCAGGCGGGCGCGGACGACTACCTGGTGAAGCCGTTCGCGCTGGAGGAACTGGTGCTGCGGCTGCACGCGCTGCTGCGCCGCCGCCCGCCGCAGTCCGCGGACCTGATCCGGGTCGGGCCGCTGCGGATCCACCCGGAGACCCGCCGGGCGTTCTGGTCGGAGAGCGAACTCCGGCTGACCAGGCGGGAGTTCGAGCTGCTCGCCCAACTCGCCCGGAACGCCGGCCTGGTGCTCTCACGGGAGGTGCTGCTGGACCGGGTCTGGGGCTACGACTTCGAGGTGCGCAGCGACGCCGTGGACACCTTCGTCTCGTACCTGCGGCGGAAGTTGGAGGCCGACGGCCGCCCCCGGGTGCTGCACACGGTGCGCGGGGTGGGCTTCGTGCTGCGGGCGCCGGACGAGGGCGGGGCGGGACGGTGAGGCTGTCGACCCGGATCGCGCTCGGGGCGGCCGTGCTGGTGCCGCTGCTGGTGGCGGCGGCCGGGGTGCTGCTGCTGCCGCTGGTCGGGGCGGACCTGCACCGCCGCCAGGACGACCGGTTGGGCGCCCGGGCGGCGGCCGTCCTGCCGAACGCCCGGGCGCTGCTCGCGGCCGACAGCCGGAACCGTCCGAAGGTCGAGCAGAACCAGCAGCGCAAGCTGCTGGACGCGGCGCTGGACGCGGGCGTGCGGGTGGTCGCCGCCGACGGCACGGTGCTGCTCTCGGCGGGCTCGCAGCCGGACGACCCGGCGCGGCTCCCGGCCGCCCCGAGCGGGGGCGCGGTGACGGTCCGCCAGGGCGGTTCGGCCTGGCGGGTGCTGGCGGTGCAGGTGGGAGGCGGGAGCACCGCCGGGACGCTGTGGGTGCTGGCCCCGGCCGGGGAGCCCGCGGACGAACTGCGGGCGGTGCGGCGGCGCGTGCTGCTGGTGGCACTGGTCGCGGCGCCGCTCTCGGGGCTGATCGGCTTCGGGCTGGCCGAGCGGGCCACCCTGCCGCTGCGCCGGCTGGGCCGCCGGGCGGCCGTCCTGGACCCGCGGGCGGGGCACGCGGCGTTCGCGCACGTCCGGACGGGCACCGCCGAGGTGGACGAACTCTCGTCCGCGATCGCCCTGTTGCTGTCCCGGTACGACGAGCAGGCGGACCGCACCGCGCAGGCCCTGGACACCGCCCGGTCGTTCTCCTCCGCGGCCTCGCACGAGCTGCGCACCCCGCTGATGAGCCTGCGCACCAACCTGGACGTGCTGGCCGCGCACCCGGACCTCCCGGCGGGCGAACGGGCCGAGGTGCTGGCCGAGTTGCAGCAGGACCACGCCCGGATGCTGGACCTGCTGAGCGCGCTGTCCGCCCTGGCCCGGGGCGATCTGGTGGAACTCTCCGCGTTCGGGCCGGTCGACCTCGCGGAGCTGGTGGACGCCGCGGTCGCCGAGGCCGCCCGCCGCCACCCGGACACCGTCTTCCGGATCGGCGAACTCCCCTCCGAGGTGCGGGTGTTCGGCTGGGACGCGGGACTGCGCATCCTGCTCGCCAACCTGCTGGGCAACGCCGCCGTGCACGGCCGCGCCACCGCGCACGGCCGCGAGGCCGGCCGGAACGACACGCCGGGCACCGACCCGGACACCGACCCGGCCACCGGCCCGGACGACGCCCCGGACGACGCCCGCTCCGCCGAGGTGACCGTCCGGCTGCGCGTCGGGGACGGCGCCGCCCGACTCACCGTGGACGACACCGGCCCGGGCATCCCGCCCGCCGAACGCGCCGCCGTCTTCCACCGCTTCCACCGCCGCCCGGACAGCCCGGGGTCCGGCCTCGGCCTGACCCTGGTCGCCCAGCAGGCCGCCCTGCACCGCGGATCGGTCCTGGCCACCGACCGGCCGGACCGCCCCGGCTGCCGCCTGGAGGTCCGCCTGCCGCTGCTCGTCCCGGACGCGCCGACCGTACGGCTCCCCTCCCCCCGCGACTGGCTGAGCGACCGCGAACGGCACTGAGGACGGCCCTGAGGACAGAACCGAGCGCGGACCCGAGCGCGGACCCGAGGGCGGGCGGCCCCGCCGGGCCGGTCCGCATGCCCACTCCCCCGGTCCGGCAATCTCGCTCGATGAGGTGAAGCAGCGTCACTTTCTCTTCCTAGCGGCGCAGTTGGGACGCTTGCGCGCCTCGCGCGCCCCCTTGTGCCGGTCCGCGCGGGCTTCCTAAGGTCCGGATCATGACCATTCCCACCGAGGCGATCGGTTCCCTTCCGCGCCCGCGCACCCTGCTGAACGCCCTCACCGACCACGCCGCCGGCCGGATCGACGACGCCGAACTGGCCAAGCACCAGGAGGCCGCCACCGCCGACACCCTCGCCCGGCTGGCCGAGCTGGGGAGCCCGGTCCTGGTCGACGGCGAGCAGGCCAAGCCCAGCTTCCTCACCTACCCGGTGGCGGGCCTCGACTCGCTCGCGCCCGGCGGTGCGATCATCCCGTTCGCGGACGGCCACACCCGCGAACTGCCCGTCCTGACCGCCGGTCCGTTCCGCTACCGGGTGCGGGCCGCCGAGTACCTGCGGGAGGCCCGCCGACACACCCGGCTGCCGGTGAAGCAGGCGGTGATCGCCCCGTCCGCGCTCAGTCTGCTCTACCCGGCGGACGGCATCGACGGCTACCCGCGCGAGGACTTCCTGCGGGACTTGGCCGACGAGGCCGAGGCCGACATCCGCGGTTGCCTGGAGGGCGGGGCGCACGCCGTCCAGCTCGACTTCACCGAGGCCCGGCTGTCGCTCAAGCTCGACCCCAGCGGCGGCCTGCTGAAGGACTTCGTCGCCCTCAACAACCGGGTGCTGAGCCGCTTCACCGAGGCCGAGCGGGCCCGGATCGGCGTGCACACCTGCCCCGGCGGGGACCAGGACTCCACCCACAGCCTGGACGTCGACTACGCCGAACTGCTGCCCACCCTCTTCCAGTTGGAGGTCGGCAACTTCTACGTCCAGCTCGCCGGGGAGGCCGACCCGGAGCGGGTGCTGAGCGTCATCGCCACGCACCTCCGCCCGGGCGCCCGGGTGTTCGTCGGCGTGACCGACCCGATCGACCCCCGGGTGGAGACCCCGGAGGAGGTCCGCGACCGGGTCCTGACCGCCGCCCGCCACCTCCCGGTGGACCGGCTCGGCACCTGCGACGACTGCGGCTTCGCCCCGTTCGCCGACGACACCTCCACCTCCCGCGAGACCGCCTTCGCCAAGATCGACGCCCGGATCAAGGGCACCGCGCTGGCCGCCGAGGCGCTCGGCCTGTAGGTCCGCCCCCTGCCGCCCGCCGAGCCGTACCCGCCGGACCCCCAGCGGGACCGGCCGCCGGAGGCGGGTGGCAGGATGCCCGGATGGAGCAGATCCTCGCGGCCGCCGCCCGCCTGCTGGGCAGCGGCCTGTCCGACCCCGTCGACCTGGGCGGCAGCCGCCGGACCACCGTGCTGCGCTGCCGCACCGAGGACGGCGGCTCGGTCGTCGTCAAGGCGTACCCCGGCGGCCCGGACGCGCTGCGCAGCTTCACCGCCGAGGCCGCCGGGCTCACCCTCGGGGTGGCCGGTCCGCCGCTGCTCGCGGTCGACCCCGAGGTGCCGCTGCTGGTGCTGGGCGACCTCGGCCCCGCACCCACCCTCGCCGACGTGCTGCTCGGCACCGACCCGCGGGCCGCCGAGGCGGGCCTGCTCGCCTGGGCCCGCGGGCTGGGCGGGCTGGCCGCCCGGGCCGTCGGCCGCGAACCCGAACTCGCCGCGCTGTGGCGGCGGTTCGACGTCGGAGTGCCGACCTGGGCGGAGCAGCCCTGGATCGTGGAGAACGCCGCCGCCTTCCCCGGGGTGCTCGCCGCGGCCGGGGTCCCCGCCCCCGCGGGGCTGGCGGCGGAACTGGCCGCGGTCGGCGCCGTCGGCGGCCCGGAGTACCTGGCGTTCACCCCCGGCGACACCTGCCCCGACAACAACCTGCTCACCCCGGACGGCCTGCGGCTGCTCGACTTCGAGGCCGCCTGCTTCCAGTCGGTCTTCCTCACCGCCGCCTACTGCCGGATGCCGTTCTCCTCCTGCTGGTGCGTCTTCTCCCTGCCGCCCGACCTGGCCCGGCGGGTCGAGGCCGCCTACCGGGCCGAGGTCGTCCCGGTCCACCCGGCGCTGGCGGACGACGCCCGCTGGGAGGCCGGCATGCGCGACGCCACCGCCGTGTGGACCGTCAACGTCACCGTCCGCCTGCTGCCCCTCGCCGCCGAGGACGCCCCCCTGCACCCCACCCGCCGCCCGGTCCCGACCCGCCGCCAACTCCTGCGCCACCGCTGGCAGTCGGCCACCCGCCTGGACGGCCTCCCCGCCCTCACCGAGACCTTCGAACGGCTGCTGCGGCGGACCGCCGACACCTGGCCGGTCGAACCCCTGCCCGGCTACCCCGCCTTCCGCCCCCAGACCCCCGCCAAGATGCCTGTCGCCTAGCGCTCCAGCCGCAGCTCTTGATCACTGGTCCTGGCCGCCTCGGCTGCCTCCCGGAAGGTGACGACCGCCTCGCCGTTCTCCCGCGCCCATGCGGTGAGCATCCTGATGGGCTCCTCCAGGGTTCGCCCGAGAGCGGTCAGGCCGTACTCCACGCGCGGCGGCGCCTCGGCGTACGCGTGCCGCTCGACGAGCCCGTTGGCCTGGAGCCGGCGCAACGTCTGGGTCAGCACCTTGCGCGAAATGCCACCGCTCAGCTCGACCAACTCACCGTGGCGCAACGGGCCTTCGGTCAACGCGAAGAGCGTGACCATGGACCACTTGCTGGCGATGATCTCCATGGCCAGGAGAGCGGGGCAGTCGGCGAGGAAGGCGATTCCGGGTCGCAGGCTCATGCCCCGAAGGTTACCTGGAGGTACCTGGTGGCCGCCTATCGTCGTCGAGGTGCGCACGCCCCCTTGCTCGCCTCTCGCACGATTGAGGTTTCAGCCATGTTCGTCTCCCTCGCCGTCGTCACCGTGTTCATGTCGGCGCTCCTCCTGGTATCGGCCGGGGCCAAGTCCCTGCGGACGCGGCACATCACCGAGCAGATGTCCACCCTCGGAGTGCCGAAGAGCATGATGGCTCTCCTGATCGGCGCTCAGATCGCGGGCGCGGCCGGTGTGATCGCCGGACTCCGGTGGGGACCCGTCGGAATCGCCGCCGCGATCGGCCTGACGCTCTACTTCGCCGGGGCGGTCGTCTTCCACCTGCGCGTCGGCGACCGCAGGGGCGCGTCTCCGGCGGTGGTCCTCACCGTGGCCTCCGTCGCCCTGATCGTGCTGCGTGCTGCCACCCTCTGACAGCGGACGGCCGGTCTGACGCCGGCCTTGACCGTGCCGAGTGAGGTCGGCCTCCGGGCCGGAGCGTAGACCCTGCTCAGTGGCCATCGGTGTTCGAGGGTGTGATGGACAAGGTGGCGGGCCGCTTCGCCGGTGACCCACAGGCGTTGAAGCACCGGAGCGGGTTGCCCCCTGCCCTGATCTCAGAGCGGCGCCGTGAATTGGTCACCGCCGCCCTGGAGTGGCACCGCGCCCACCCGTGACGGCACGACGTCCGCCGGGCCGGTACCCGCTCGCCCGCCCCTCCGTTCCACAGGGTTTCCACAAGAAGGGCCCCTACCGTCGGTCGGGTCCGGCCAGGGAGCCGGTCGGGGTCCGGAACGGAAGGGGACGGCCATGCGGATCGACCGGGCGGCGGCGGCCGCTGTCGGGGTACTGGCACTGGCGGGCGGCCTGCTCGCGGCGGGGCCCGCGCAGGCGGCGGCCGGGGCGCCGAAGTCGGACGGGGCGAAGGCGGTGTGCAAGCGGCTGCCGAAGACCCAGGAGCGGGTCGACAAGGCGCTGACCCGGCTGAACGGGGACGCCACCGTCGTGGGGTCGGTGGCGCGGCTCCAGCAGCGGGTGGACAACGCCCACAAGGCGGGGCACGCCGAGATCGAGAAGTACCTGAACGACCGGCTGACCTTCCGCCGCGGCCTGCTGCCGACGCTCCAGACCCGCAAGGCGGACCTCGGCCCGGTGGCCGACTGGTGCGCGAAGAACGCCCCGGCGGCCGGGAAGTGACCCGCCGGCCCGCCGCCGGGCGAGCGGCCCTGGCGGCGCTGGCGCTGGCCTCGGCCGCCCTGCTGTCGGCCTGCGGCCCGACCTCCGGCGGGCCGTCCGGGGGCGCCGGGCCCGACGACGCGCGGCAGGTCCAGCAGATGCAGCAGAGGGTGGACGCCGCGGACAGCGCCGCCGCCCAGGCCGAGTCCGACGCCGCCCAACCCGACGCGGACACCGGCACCGGAGGCGGCACCGATCCCGGCACCAGCACCGGCGGCAGCGGCGCTCCGGCCTCCGGCAGCGCCTCCGCCCCCGGCAACTGAGGGCGCGGCGCGCCCCCGACCGCCCCGACGGCCCGTGCTCTCCCCGGAGCGCGGGCCGTCGGCCTGTCCGGCCAGCGGGACGGAAACGTCCGGGATGCGATCATGAGCGTGGCGGAACTTGACGCGCTGCCGCCGGGTCGTGAAGCATCAGCGGCATGAACTCCGGCACCTTCCTGGTCTGCCGCCTGCACGTCGATCTGCGACGCCAGGCGAGCGACATGTGTGCCTGTTGACGCTCACCGCGTAACCTCCGCGCGTGCCCTGTGAGTTGACCCAGGGCTCCGCGCCCCCGCCGCCAGACACCCCCTTTCCCCCGCTGTCCGCGTCTCCCCGCCCGTGCCCCGGCACGGGTGTCGGCGCCGTCGACGGCCGCCCCGGCACACCCCGGAGGAATTCCATGAGCACCGGCCTCGTCGCCACCCCCGAAACCGCCACCACCACCGCCCCCGCCGCCGGCGGTGCCACGCCCGCCCGCCCCCCGCTGTCCCCGAACGCGCTGCGCCGGATCGTCCGCGACCTGGCCGAGCGGCCCGAGCGCTGGCTGCACCGGGTGCGGCTGTCCGCGGAGGAGCGCTGGTACGAGCGGCTGGAGCTGGCGGAGGACTACGAGGTGTGGCTGATCAGCTGGCTGCCGGGGCAGTCCACCGGGTTCCACGACCACGGCGGCTCGCGCGGGGCGTTCACGGTGGCGCTGGGCGAGCTGGAGGAGCTGGCGCTGGCCGGGCCGGAGCACGGGCTGACCGTGCGCCGGCTGCCGTCGGGCAGCGAGCGGGCGTTCGGGCCGCAGTACCTGCACGACGTCCGCAACACCGCGCAGGGTCCGGCGGTGACGCTGCACGCGTACTCGCCGCCGCTGAACGAGATGTCGCACTACCAGTTGCGGGTCAACGGCCTGGTGAAGACCTCCACGGAGGAGGCGGCGCAGTGGTGACGGACGGAACGGCAGCGGCAGCGACAGTGGCGGACGGAACGGACGGAGCAGCGGTGACGGACGGAGCGGCGGCAGCGGGCGGCCCGGTGACGCGGACGGTGGACCAGCTGGTGGCGGCGGCCCGCGCGGGCCTGGACCGGCCGGACCCGGCCCGGGCCTGGGCCGAGGTGACCGACGGGGCGCGGCTGGTGGACATCCGCCCGGCGGCGCAGCGGGCCCGCGAGGGGGAGATCCCGGGGGCGCTGGTGATCGAGCGGAACGTGCTGGAGTGGCGGCTGGACCCGACCGGCAGCCACCGCATCCCGGAGGCGGTGGACCACGGGGTGCGCTGGATCGTGGTCTGCTCGGAGGGGTACGCGTCCTCGCTGGCCGCGGCCTCGCTCCAGGAGCTGGGGCTGTACCGGGCGACCGACCTGGACGGCGGGTTCGTGGCCTGGGCGGCGGCCGGGCTGCCCACCCGTTCGGTTGATCAAGGTTTGCGGTGATGCCACCGCGGGAAGCCGGACAGGCGACGCATTCAGACCATTGTTCGATACCTGTGCCGGCCGTGCGCGCCGGGCACAGCGCCGTTCCGGCCGAGCCAGCCGTTCCGGCCGACCCTCCGAGGACCCTTCCGTGATCAGATTCGAGGGCGCCGCCAAGCGCCACCCCGACGGCACGGTCGCCGTCCGCGGCCTGGACCTGGACGTGCCGGCGGGTCGGACCACCGTGCTGGTCGGGCCGTCCGGCTGCGGCAAGACGACCATCCTGCGGATGGTCAACCGGATGGTGGTGCCCACCGCCGGGCGGGTGCTGCTGGACGGGACGGACGTGGCGGGGCTGCCCGCGGCGCAGTTGCGGCGCGGCATCGGGTACGTGATCCAGCAGGCCGGGCTGTTCCCGCACCGCCGGGTGATCGACAACGTGGCGACGGTGCCCCGGCTGCTCGGCTGGGACCGCAAGCGGGCCCGGGCCCGGGCGGCCGAACTGCTGGAGCTGGTCGGCCTGTCGCCGGAGACCGCCCGCCGCTACCCGGCACAGCTCTCCGGCGGCCAGCAGCAACGGGTGGGCGTGGCACGGGCGTTGGCGGCCGATCCGCCGGTGCTGCTGATGGACGAGCCGTTCAGCGCGGTCGACCCGCTGGTGCGCGCCGGGCTCCAGGAGGAACTGCTGCGCCTACAGGCCGAACTGGGCAAGACGGTGCTGTTCGTGACGCACGACATCGAGGAGGCGGTCCGGCTCGGCGACCGGGTGGTGGTGCTCCGCGAGCACGGCGAGATCGCCCAACTCGCGGACCCGCACACCCTGTTGACCGCCCCGGCGGACGACGGCGTGGCCGCCTTCCTGGGCCGCGACCGCGGCCTGCGCGGGCTGGGCCTGCGCCCGGCCGGCGCCGTCCCGCTGGACGGGCTCCGGCCCTCCTACGGCGAGTGGACCCTGGCGCTCGACCCGGAGGGCCGCCCGGAGCACTGGGCGCGCGGCGCCGAACGCCACCCGGCCCCGGTCTTCGCGCCGTCCCGGGACTCGCTGCGCTCCGCGCTGGACGCGGCCCTGCTCGCCCCGTCCGGCCTGGCCGTCGCGGTGGACGCCGAGGGCCGGGCGGTCGGCACCGCGAGCCGCGCCGCCGTCGTCGAGGCGCTGGCCCTGAGCCAGGCCGCACCGGCCGCGGAGGCCGTGCAGGCCCCGGCCGGAAGCTCCCCCGAGTCTGCGCAGGTGCCGCATGCTGGACGGTGAGCCGCTGATCCGCTGGCGCTGGCTCGGCGACCACCTCGGCTACCTGGGCGACCTGACGGCCGACCACGCGGTGATCGCGCTGGTGCCGGTGCTGATCGCGCTGCTGCTGGCGCTGCCGCTGGGCCTGGCCTGCGCGCGCTTCCCCCGGCTGTACCAGCCGCTGGCCGCGGTGTTCAACGTGGTGTACGCGCTGCCCTCGCTGGCGGTGTTCGTGGTGCTGATCCCGTACACGGGGCTGGCCACCCGGGAGACCGTGATGGTGCCGCTGACCTGCTACGCGCTGGCGGTGCTGCTGCCGACCGCGGTGGACGGGCTGCGCGCGGTGCCGGAGCCGGTGCGGCAGGCGGCCACCGCGATGGGCTACGGCCCGTGGCGGCGGCTGGCGGCGGTCGAGCTGCCGGCCTCGGTGCCGTACCTGATCGGGGGGCTGCGGGTCGCCGCGGTGTCCTCGATCTCGCTGGCGGCGGTGGGAGCGCTGGTCGGCCGGGGCGGGCTGGGCTACCTGTTCGTGGACGGCTTCCAGCGGACCTTCCCGACGCCGATCCTGGCCGGGATCGCCCTGGTGGCGCTGCTGGCGCTGGCCGCCGACCTGGTGCTGCTGGCGGCCCGCCGGGTGCTGGCGCCGTGGTCACGGGGGGTGGCGCGGTGAACTGGCTGGGCTGGCTGCACGACTTCTTCGCCGACCCGGCGCACCGCTCGGGTCCGGACTCGATCCTGCACCGGGTGCTGGAGCACCTGGTGTTCTCCGCCGAGGCGCTGGGCCTGGCCGCGCTGGTGGCGCTGCCGCTGGGCCTGCTGATCGGCTACTCGGGGCGCGGCCTGTTCCTGGTGACGGCGCTGGCCGGCGTCGCGCGCGCCCTGCCGACCCTGGGCCTGGTGACGCTGGCGGTGCTGCTGGCGGGCGTCGGCGAGACGGCGGTGCTGCTGCCGCTGACGGCGCTGGCCGCGCCGCCGATGCTGGTGGCCGCCGCCGAGGGGGTGCGCGGCACCGACCCGGACGTCCGGGACGCGGCCCGCGGCATCGGCCTGACCCACCCGCAGACGCTGCTGCGGGTGTGCGTGCCGGCCGCCGCGCCGACCCTGCTGGCGGGGGTGCGGACGGCGTCGGTGCAGGTGATCGCGACCGCCACGGTCGCCGCGTACGTCGGCCTGGGCGGCCTGGGCCGGTACGTGATCGACGGGCTGGCCACCCGCGACTTCCCGACCACGGTCGGCGGCGCCCTGCTGGTGGTGCTGCTGGCGGTGGCCGTCCAACTGCTGTTCGCCCTGTTCATCCGGCTCGCGTCGCCGCCCGGCGCGCGCGCCGGCCGCACCACCGCAGAACCCGTACCCGTACCCGTAGACACCGACGACCCCGCGGGCTCCCCCGCACTCGTGAAGGAATCCCCATGACGACCCGTCCGGTCAGAATCGCCCTCGCCGCCCTCCTGCTGACGGGCGCGGCGGCCTGCTCCTCCTCCGGCGGCGGCGACCCGCTGGCCGCGAAGTCCTCCGCCCCGGCGACCTCCGGCGGGCCCTCCAGCCCGGCGGGCGGCTCCGGGAAGACCGTGGTGGTCGGCTCGGCGAACTTCCCGGAGAACGTGCTGCTCGCCTCGATCTACTCGCAGGCCCTGCAGGCCAAGGGCGTGAAGGTGGAGGAGAAGTTCAACATCGGCAGCCGCGAGCTGCTGTACGGGCAGTTGCAGTCGGGCGCGCTGACGGTGCTGCCGGAGTACAACGGCGCGCTGCTGGCCTACCTGGACGCCAAGTCGACCGCCGCCAGCGAGGACCAGGTGAACGCCGAGCTGAAGGCCAAGCTGCCGGCCGGGCTGGCGATCCTGGACTCGGCGGCGGCCGAGGACAAGGACTCGCTGACGGTCACCCAGGAGACCGCCGACAAGCTGGGCGTGAAGTCGATAGCCGACCTGGCGGGCAAGGCGCAGGACCTGGTGGTCGGCGGGCCGCCGGAGTTCAAGTCCCGTCGTGAGCAGCAGTTCAAGGACGCCTACGGGCTGACCTTCAAGGAGTGGAAGCCGACCGGCGACACCACCGCCAACGCGCTGAAGGACGGCACCGTCCAGGTCGGCAACGTGTTCACCACCGACCCGAAGGTGGTCCAGCTGAAGCTGGTGTCGCTGGACGACCCGAAGAACGTGTTCAGCTCGCAGAACGTCACCCCGCTGGTGAACACCGGCGGTCTGGACGCCACCGGGACGGCCGCGCTGAACGCGGTCTCCGCAAAGCTCGACACGGCCGGGCTGACCGCGCTGATGAAGCGCGTCGCGGTGGACAAGGAGGACCCGGCGGCGGTCGCCAAGGACTGGCTGAAGTCCAGCGGCCTGAGCTGATCCGCGCCGCCCGTCGGCCCCGCACCGAGCAGTCGGGTGCGGGGCCGACGGCACGTCAGGACCCTGATTCCCAAGGGTTGGCAAAGCTCTCGGAGGGCTGCCCCAGCGAACTGTAAAGAGTCTTGACAGATGCAGTGGTCCAGACCAAACATGAGTCCGCTGTACTTCCCGACCGGGACGCATCGTGGGGGTGTGACCACCGGCCGGGGCGAGCCTTGCCCCGCACCACCCCGGCACTCCCTGTACCAGGCCGATCCACGCCCCCGTGCCCGAGCACCGGCACGCGGGCCCCCCTCCCATGCCTGATGGAGACTCGATGCGCCTTCACCGACCACTCCAAGCGCTGCTCGCCACCGGCGCGATGGCGGCCGCCTCGCTGGGGCTGATCTCCGCCCCCGCGCAGGCCGCCACCCCGCTGCCGCAGCACGTCTTCGCCCCGTACTTCGAGGCGTGGACCGGCGAGAGCCCGGCCGCCCTGGCCGCCCAGTCCGGTGCCAAGCACCTGACCATGGCGTTCCTCCAGGCCGCCACCAAGGGCTCCTGCACCGCCCTGTGGAACGGCGACACCTCGATGCCGATCTCGAACTCGGTGTTCGGCGCCGACATCGCCACCATCCGCGCCAACGGCGGCGACGTGATCCCGTCCTTCGGCGGCTACACCGCCGACAACACCGGCACCGAGATCGCCGACTCCTGCACGGACGTCAACCAGATCGCCGCCCAGTTCGAGAACCTGATCACCACCTACGACGTCTCCCGGATCGACCTGGACATCGAGGACAACTCGCTGACCAACACGGCCGGCATCGACCGCCGCAACAAGGCGATCAAGATCGTCGAGGACTGGGCCGCCGCCAACGGCCGCAGCATCCAGTTCAGTTACACCCTGCCGACCACCACCAGCGGCCTGGCCTCCAGCGGCCTGGCGGTGCTCAAGAACGCGGTCACCAACAACGCGCGGATCGACGTCGTCAACATGATGACCTTCGACTACTACGACGGCGCCTCGCACGACATGGCGGCGGACACCCAGACCTCCGCGCAGGGCCTGTACAACCAGTTGGCGAAGCTGTACCCGACCAAGACCTCCGCCCAGCTGTGGAACTCGATCGGCATCACCGAGATGGCCGGCATCGACGACTACGGCCCGGCCGAGACCTTCACCGTCGCCAACGCCACCACGGTCTACAACTGGGCCGTCTCCAAGGGCATCAACACGCTGTCCTTCTGGGCGCTGCAGCGCGACAACGGCGGCTGCCCGGGCACCGCCGGCTCGGACAGCTGCTCCGGCATCGCGCAGGGCACCTGGGACTTCAGCCACATCTTCTCGAAGTTCACCAGCTCCTCCGTCCCGGCCAACGACTTCTCGGTGGCGCTGAGCCCGGCCACCGGCTCGGTCACCGCCGGCGGCGCCACCTCCGCGACGGTCAACACCGCCGTCACCTCCGGCTCGGCCCAGAGCGTCAACCTGTCGGTGACCGGCGCCCCGGCCGGCGTCACCGCGTCGCTCAGCGCCTCCACCGTCACCGCGGGCGGCTCGGCCACCCTGAACGTCTCCACCGCCTCGGGCGTCGCCAACGGCAGCTACCCGCTGACCGTGACCGGCACCGGCGCGAGCGGCACCCACTCGGCGACCTACACCCTGACCGTCACCGGCGGCAGCACCGCCTCCGACTTCTCGGTCGCGCTGTCGCCCGCCGCGGGCTCGGTCGCCGCCGGCGCCGCCACCTCCGCGACGGTCGGCACCGCGGTCACCTCCGGCACCGCCGCGACCGTCAACCTGACCGTCTCCGGCGCCCCGGCCGGCGTCACCGCCGCGCTCAGCGCCTCCAGCGTCACCGCGGGCGGCTCCGCCACCCTGAACGTCTCCACCACCGCCTCGGCGGCCCCGGGCACCTACACCCTGACCGTCACCGGCACCGGCGCGGGCAAGACCCACACCGCCACCTACGCGCTGACCGTCACCGGCACCACCCCGCCGCCCACCGGCCTGGCCAACGGCGACCTGGAGAGCGGCAACCTCGCCCCGTGGACCTGCCAGAGCGGCGGCGCGGTCGTCACCTCCCCGGTGCACGGCGGCTCCAAGGCCCTGAAGGCCGTCCCGACCGCGGGCGCCACCGGTGAGTGCGACCAGACCGTCACCCTGGCCCCGAACCACGCGTACACCCTGACCGCCTGGGTCCAGGGCCCGTACTCGTACGTCGGCGTCAGCGGCGGCGCCACCGCCTCCTCCTGGGCGAACGGCACCTCCTGGACCAAGCTGACCGTCCCGTTCACCACCGGCGCCAACGGCACCGTCACGGTCTACCTGCACGGCTGGTACGGCCAGGGCGCGGTCTACGGCGACGACTTCTCGATCGCCTGACCCCCGCTCCACCCCCGGACCCGGCCCGGCCGGTGGCACCCCGCCACCGGCCGGGCCGGGCCGCTTCCGGAACCACCGGGGGGCCCGGAACCACGGGGAGTCCGGAACCGCCGGAGGGCCCGGAACCACGGGGAGCCCGGCCGCTCAGCGCTCCCGGCACAGCGGCAGGAAGGACGCCAGCGCCAGCACCGCGCAGCCCAGCACCACCGCGCCGAGCACCGTCGCCGACGGCCGCCCGCCCAGGCTGCTGAGCGGGGCGACCACCGCGCCGCACAGGTAGGTGCCGGTGCCCAGCAGCGCGGACGCCGAACCGGCGGCGTGCGGGGCCATGGTCAGCGCCCGGCCGTTGGCGTTCGGCAGGATGACGCCCATCGCGCCCATCAGCACGGTCAGCGCGGGCCACACCCCGGCCAGCCCGGTGTCCCACACCGTGGTGCACAGCACCACGGCGGCCCCGGCCAGCGCGGCGGCGGACAGGCCGCAGACCAGCAGCGTCCGCTCGGAGTACCGGTGCACCAGGAAGCGCCCGTTGAACTGGGTGACCGCCAGCAGCGCGATCGAGTTCACCGCGAAGACCAGGCTGTAGGTCTGCGGGGTGATCCGGTACACCTCCTGGAGCACCACCGAGGAGCCGCCGACGTACGCGAACAGCGCGCCGAACGCGAAGGTGCTGACCAGCAGGTAGCCGAGGAACACCCGGTCGCGCAGCAGCCCGCCGATCGCCCGGACGGTGGTGCCGAGGCCGCCGCCGTGCCGCCGCTCGGGCGGCAGCGTCTCGCGGACGCCGAGGGCGCAGGCCGCGGTGAGCACCGCGCCGAGCAGGGCCAGGGCGACGAAGGTGCCGCGCCAGTCGGTGACGTGCAGCAGTTGGGCGCCCGCCAGCGGGGCGACGATCGGGGCGAGGCCGGAGATCAGGCCCATGGTGGCCAGGAACCGGATCATCGCGGTGCCCTCCAGCCGGTCCCGGACCACCGCCCGGGCCACCACCAGCGCGGCGGAGCCCGCGGCGCCCTGCACCACCCGGCCGGCCACCAGCAGCGGCATCGAGTCGGCGAACGCGCACAGCAGGCTGGCGGCGGTGTACGCGGCCAGGCCGGTGAGGATCGGGCGGCGGCGGCCGAGGCGGTCGCTGAGCGGGCCGAACAGCAGCTGGCCGAGCACCATGCCGAGCAGCGAGCCGGTCAGGGTGAGCTGGGCGGCCGGGGCGGTGGAGTGCAGGTCGGCGGTCAGGTCGGGCAGCGCGGGCAGGTAGAGGTCGGTGGTGAACGGCCCCAGCGCGACCAGGCAGCCCAGGGTGATCACGGTGGCGGTGGCGAACGGGGCGGGCCGCGGGGTCTCCGCGCCCACCTCCTCCGGCCGGAGCGGGAGGTCGGATGCGGTCTGGTCGCCGTCGGGGTCGACGGTCGGGCCTGGCATGGGGCTCCTCACGGATGGCGGGTGTGCGCACCGTCCTATCCCATCCACCCGCCCGGGCGGAAACCGGACCCGCCGGGCCGCCGCCCGGCACCCGCTCGGCCGCCACCTGCTCGGCCGCCACCCGGTACCCGCTCGGCCGCCGCCCGCTCGGCGGCTACCCGGTCGGCGGCTACCCGGTCGGCCCGGCGGTGCGGCCCCCGGCGGTGGCCGGGGCGCCGCGCCAGCCGTAGAGCTGGTCGCCGACCAGGGCGACGTCGTACTGCCCGCAGTGCGCGGTGGCCCGGCGCGGGGTGTCGGTCGGGAACCAGTGGGCGCGCAGGTGCGGGTCGGGCGCCGGGCTCGCCGGGGTGCAGTCGGCGGGCAGCGCGCGGCCCGGGAGGGTGGCGCGGATCAGCCGCTCGCCCTGCTCGCCGGGGGCCAGGAAGGCGATGCCGGTGGCGGAGTCGGGCAGCCAGCGCGGCACCTCGGTGCGGTCGGCCTTGGCGGCGGCCCCGCTGGGGTAGCGGACGGTCTGGTCCATCCGGTCCTGCGCCCGCTGGATCGCGGCGGGCGCCACCATCACCAGCAGCATCGCCGCCGCTCCGCCGAGCACCACCGTCGCCGCCGTCCGTCCGCCGCCCATCGCCCCTCGCCCCTTTTCCCGCCGTTCCGGTCCTTCCCCTCCATGGTGGGTGCGGGCGGGGGCCCGATCCATGCGCACCAGGTACCGAGCGGGGTCCGCCGGAAGTCGGAGACCGGGGGCCGGGCCCCCGACTTCCGGCGGACCCGCGACCACCCGGCGGGAGGACCGGCGGTGCGTGCGGACGGCCCCGCCGCCGGTCCGGTGCGCCGGCCGGCGGACTCCGGTCAGCGGTAGGCGGATTCGCCGGTGATCGCCTCGCCGAGGACCAGGGTGTGCACCTCCGAGGTGCCCTCGTAGGTGAGCACCGACTCCAGGTTGTTGGCGTGCCGGAGCACCGGGTAGGCGGTGGTGATGCCGTTGGCGCCGAGGATCGTGCGGGCGGTGCGGGCGATCTCCAGCGCGGTGCGGACGTTGTTGAGCTTGCCGAAGGAGATGTGCGCGGCCTGCGCCCGGCCCTCGTCCTTGAGCCGGCCGATCCGGACCGCGACCAGGTACGCCTTCTCCAACTCCAGTGCCATGTCGACGAGTTTCTGCTGGGTCAGCTGGAAGCCGCCGATCGGGCGGCCGAACTGGACCCGGTCGCGGGCGTAGTCGACCGCGGCCCGGTAGCAGTCCCGGGCGGCGCCGACGGTGCCCCACAGGATGCCGTAGCGGGCCTCGCCGAGCGAGGAGAGCGGGGCGCGCAGGCCGCGGGCCGTCGGGAGCACCGCGTCGGCGGGCAACCGGACGCCGTCGAAGGCGAGTTCGCTGGTGACGGAGGCGCGCAGGGAGAGCTTGCCGGGGATGTCGCGGGCGGTGAAGCCGGGGGCGCCGCGCGGGACGAGGAAGCCGCGCACGCCGTCCTCGGTGCCGGCCCAGACCACCGCGACGTCGGAGACCGAGCCGTTGGTGATCCACAGCTTGGCGCCGTCCAGGACCCAGTCGGTGCCGTCGCGCCGGGCCCGGGTGCGCATCGAGGCCGGGTCGGAGCCGGCCTCCGGCTCGGTCAGCCCGAAGCAGCCGACGGCCCGTCCGGCGGCCAACTCCGGCAGCCAGTGCCGCTTCTGCTCCTCCGAGCCGAAGGCGTGGATCGAGCGCATGGCGAGCGAGCCCTGCACCGAGACGAAGCTGCGCAGCCCCGAGTCGGCGGCCTCCAGCTCCATGCAGGCCACCCCGTACTCGGTGGCGGTCGACCCGGTGCAGCCGTAGCCCTCCAGGTGCATCCCGAGGACGCCCAGCTTGCCGAGTTCCGGGGCGAGTTCGCGCACCGGGAAGGTGCCCCGCTCGTACCAGTCGGCGAGGTGCGGGCGGACGTGCCGGTCGGTGAACGCGCGGACGGTGTCGCGGATCAGCCGCTCGTCCTCGGTGAGCAGTTCGTCGACGCCGAGCAGGTCGAGCGGGTCGGGGCGGCCGGCGGGTGCGGCGGTGGCCATGGGCGGGCTCCTCGGAGGGTACGGGGGGTGCGCGGGGGTGTTCGGGCGTGTTCGGGGTAGGCGCGGGTGCGTCACCGCTGTCCCTACCGGTCGGTACGCCGCGCGGTCAAGGGCGCCACGGCGGGCCCGGTCCGCCGACACGCGGCGGCGGCGCGCCGGGAATGCCGGGCGCCCGTGGAAGGCTGACCGGTCCAGGAGGTGTACCGACCATGGCGGACGGACAGCACGAACAGCAGCAGTGGCGGACCGAGCACGACTCGATGGGCGAGGTCCGCGTCCCGGCGGCGGCCAAGTGGCAGGCGCAGACCCAGCGCGCGGTGGAGAACTTCCCGGTCTCCGGGCAGCGCCTGGAGCGCGCCCACATCGCGGCGCTGGCCCGGATCAAGGCGGCGGCGGCCACCGTCAACGCCGGGCTCGGCGTGCTCGACGCGGAGACCGCGGCGGCGATCGGGTCCGCGGCCGAGGAGGTCGCCGAGGGGCGCTGGGACGACGAGTTCCCGGTGGACGTGTTCCAGACCGGCTCCGGCACCTCCTCCAACATGAACGCCAACGAGGTGATCGCCACCCTGGCCGCCGAGCGCCTGGGCCGCCCGGTCCACCCCAACGACCAGGTCAACGCCTCGCAGTCCTCGAACGACGTCTTCCCGTCCTCGATCCACATCGCCGCGACGGGCGCCGTCCTGCACGAGCTGGTCCCGGCCCTGGAGCACCTGGCGCGGGCGCTGGAGGCCAAGTCCGCGGAGCACGCCGAGACGGTGAAGTCCGGCCGCACCCACCTGATGGACGCCACGCCGGTGACGCTCGGCCAGGAGTTCGGCGGCTACGCGGCCCAGGTCAGGTACGGCGTCGAACGGCTGCGCGCGACGCTCCCCCGGGTCGCCGAACTCCCGCTCGGCGGCACGGCGGTGGGCACCGGCATCAACACCCCGCCGGGCTTCTCGGCCGCCGTCATCGCCGAGGTGGCCCGCGCCACCGGCCTGCCGCTGACCGAGGCCCGCAACCACTTCGAGGCCCAGGGCGCCCGGGACGGCCTGGTCGAGCTCAGCGGCCAGCTCCGCACGATCGCCGCGGGCTTCACCAAGATCGCCAACGACCTGCGCTGGATGGGCTCCGGCCCGCGCACCGGCCTGGCCGAGATCAACCTGCCCGACCTCCAGCCCGGCTCCTCGATCATGCCGGGCAAGGTCAACCCGGTCCTGCCCGAGGTGGTGCTGATGGTCGCCGCCCAGGTGATCGGCAACGACACCACCGTCACGGTGGCCGGTGCGAGCGGGAACTTCGAGCTCAACGTGATGCTCCCGGTGATCGCCCGGAACGTGCTGGAGTCGATCCGCCTGCTCGCCACCTCGGCCCGCCTGCTGGCGGACCGGGCGGTGGACGGCCTCACCGCGAACGTCGACCGGGCCCGCGAGTACGCCGAGTCCTCCCCGTCCGTGGTCACCCCGCTCAACCGGTACCTCGGCTACGAGGAGGCCGCGAAGGTCGCCAAGCAGTCGCTGGCCGAGCGCCGGACCATCCGCGAGGTGGTCCTCGACCGGGGCTACGTGGAGCGCGGCCTGCTCACCGAGGCGCAGCTCGACGCGGCGCTCGACGTGCTGCGGATGACCCGCCCGCGGGACGCCGACTGACGGACGGACGGGCGGCCGACCGGCGGGCGGCCGGTCGGCCTCCCGCCGGTCAGGACAGCAGCAGCGGCATGTCCCAGTCGCGCGGGGTGCCGCCGACCGCGTACGAGTCGAGGGCGAGCGCGACACCGGCCGCCCCGTCCAGGTAGCCGGAGACGTCGCTGGCGAAGGGCCGGCGGGTCATGGTGAAGCGCAGGCCGAACGGGGCGTCCGGGTCGAAGGCGTCCAGCAGCCGGGTGGCGGTCTCGTCGCGCCGCCGCTCGATCCGCTCGTCGGCGAAGTGCTCGTTCAGGCGGCCGAGTTGGTGCAGCGCACCGGCCCAGCCGTGGCACAGCGCGTGGTCGGTGACGCCCCAGTCGTCGAGCGGCAGGCGCAGCAGCCGCTCGACCGAGTCGCGGGCGGTGGCCGTCCAGTCCGGCCGGTCCAGGACGGCCCCGGCGGTCTGCAGGGCGCGCGAGACGCCGGGCGCGCCGTAGCACCAGGACGGCCAGCCGGCGGGCTCGCGGTACGCGTCGGGGCCGGCCAGGTACGCGTCGAGGCCGAGGTAGCCGGGCCAGTAGGTGCCGTGCCCGTCGCGCACCGCCCAGCGCACCAGCAGGTCGGCGGTCTCCTCCAGCGCCTCCCGGTGGCCGGGCAGCCGGACGCCGTCGCGCCAGGCCAGCGCGAGCAGCATCAGCGGGCCCGCGACGCCGTGCGAGAGGCCGAGGTTGAGGTGGCCGTCCGGCAGCAGGTGCTCGGAGCCGGCCCGGGGCGCGTCCAGCGCCCACCAGCGCGGGACGCGGGCGCCGCGGTGGCGGGTGGTGCCGCGGGCCAGCGCGATCAGGTAGCCGAGGACCTGCTCCAGCTCCGGGCCGCAGGTCTCGGCGCGGGCCAGCAGGTAGCGGCCGACGCCGGTCATGCCGCGCACCACCTCGTAGTGCCCGATGGTGGCCAGCGGGCCGGGCGGGACGGCGGGCAGCGCGGTGCGCACCAGTTGCCGCTGGTAGGCGTCGAGCCGGTGCAGCGCGGTGGTGTAGCCGCCGGTGGCGCGGTGGGCGGCCAGCACGGCGAACGCGAGCGCGCCGGGGCCCTTGAAGATCCCGCTGGGCACGGTGTCGCCGTCGGCGGCGGCCCGGGTCGCCACCGCCAGGTAGCCGTGCGCCCGGGCCGTCCGCTCGGTGCCGGGCCGGGCGCCGCCGCTGAACGCCAGGGAGAGCCCGGGGCTGCCGCTGCCGAGCGTCAGTTCGGCCCAGACGTTCTCGCCCGCGCCGCCGCCCGCCGCCCCACCGTCCGCGGCTTCGGCGGGTATCCGGGTGGCGGCCGCGGTCGCGGCGGGGTCGGCGAGCCGGTCCAGGATCAGGTCGGACAGCCGCCCGGCGGCCTCGCGCGACCGGGCGCGTTCCGCGGGCACGGCGGCGGTCATCGGTACAGCGGCGGTCATCGGGGGCTCCGGTCGTCGGTGGCGGGTCGGGGACGGGCGGTCCGACGGGTCGTCACTCCCGCCGCCCGCCGTGCGCCGCCCGGCCGGTCAGCGTCCGGGCGGCGCCGCGCAGGACGGCGTAGCCGCGGGCCTCGGCGGCCGGGTCGATGCCGAACAGGCGGTTGTGCCGCATGTGCAGCAGCGACATGACCGCCTCGTCGCGGTCGGCCTCGGGTGCGGCGAGCAGCAGTCGGCCGAAGTCGCGCGGGGCCGGGGAGTCGGTCCAGAGCGGGGCGAGGTCGGGGACGCCGAGGTGCTCGGCGGCGTGCCGGGCGGCGTCGCCGGGCCGGATCAGCCGGTCGGCCAGGGCGCGGTGGCGCTGGTAGGCGCGGTGGTGGTCGCCCTTCTCGAACAGGTGGACCGCCCAGGCGCACCAGTCCCAGTCGCCGAGCGAGTCCAGCAGCACGGCGTGGCCGACGGCGGCGAGCACCTCGTCGGGGACGGCGGCGGCTCCGGCGCGGCGGGCCCGCAGTTGGAGCAGCGCGGAGCGGCTGTCGGTCTGGAAGAGCCGTTCGGCGCTCTCCTGGGCGTCCGGGCCGAGGTAGCGGTCGGTCTCGGGCCGGTACGCGTCGAGCGCCATGGTGCGCAGCGCGCCGTTCCCGACGAGTCGGCGCACGTGCCGGGTGAGGGCGGGCAGGACGCGGCCGGCCAGCGCGGCGGGGTCGCCGTGCAGGCGCAGCCGCAGGTGGGGTTCGGGGTCGCGGTAGCGGAGGAAGAACCAGCGGTCGACGTCGTCCTCGACCTCGGCGAGCAGCGCGGGCAGGTGCTCGGCGAGCAGGGTGTCGTGGGTGCCGGGTTCGGCGTACAGCTTGGCGAACAGCCAGTCCTCGCCGGGGAGGTGGACCCGGGTGGGGGCGGTGCGGACCGCGGACCTGGCGAGCGGCGGCCGGGCGGCGGCGTCGGCGGGGGCCGGGCGGGCGGCGCGGAACAGCGGGACGACGATCTCGGTGCTGTGGCCGTGGTTCCAGCCGAGTCCGGCGCCGTCGGCGGTGAGGTCCTGGAAGAGCTGGAACCTCGGTTCGGGGGCGGTGAGTTCGGCGCGCAGCAGGTCGGCGTCCCAGCTCTCGCGCAGGTCGATCGGGAAGGTCCGGTCGTTGCTGGCGAGTTGGAGCCGGTCGGGCACCCGGTAGCGCTCGCGCCAGGCCCGCAGTCCGTCCGTCCAGGCGGCGGGTCCGGCGGTGCGGGCGGCGTCGCGCAGGCGGCGGCCGGGCAGCCAGCGGCGCGGGGTGGTGAGGACCTTGCCGTAGCGGACGGCGGGCAGGTAGGGCAGGGTGTCCAGGCCCGCCCAGTCCCAGCCGGACCAGACCCGGGGGCGGGCGGCGGCCAGGTCGGCCAGGAAGCGGGCGACGGGCGGGGCCTGCGCGTCCAGGGCGAGCATGTGCGGGAGGACCGGGACGACCGGGCGGCCGGTGTCCGGGTGCAGCAGGCGCAGGCCGTCCTCGCCGGCGGCGACCAGCAGGGTGCGCCAGTCCAGGCAGTGCGGGTCGCCGCGGTCGGCGGCGACGCCGATCGGCAGGCGGTGCGGCAGCAGCGGCGGCACCTGGACGAGGTTGAGCGAACGCGGGTCGCGCGGGGCGAGTTCGACCTGGACGGGCAGCGCCCGCCCGTCGGCGGGCCCGGCGGCGAGGGCGGCCAGGCCGTCGGTGAGGCCGGCCAGGTCGGCGAACCGGCCGGCGGTGGCCCCGGCCGTCCAGGAGCCGGTGTGCGGGCTGCCGAGCAGCAGGAACTCGCCGCGGTCGAGGGCGGCGGCGGAGTCGGCGAGGAGCTGGAAGCAGAGTTCCAGGGTGCGCGGCGGGCGGCTGCCGCCGGGGGCGTGGCCGGCGGCGTCGGCGAGGCGGTCGATGTCGGCGTCGTCGAGCACCAGGTCCCCGCCCGCCAGCACGGCCTGCTGGACGAGTTCGGCGACGGCGTTGCGGCGCGGCCGGTCGGCGTCCTGGCCGGGCCCGGAGCGGGAGTGCGCGGGCGCGGCGCCGCCGTACTCGGGCGGCAGGCCGAGGCCGCGGTGCGGGTCGGCGAGGTCGGCGAGCGGGACGGCGCTCGCGGTGCCGTAGTGCTCGACGAAGCGGTCCCGGTAGTCGCGCAGGTGGTGCAGGGTGGTCCACTCGGGGGTGATCGCCCAGATCGCGGCGGCGTAGCGGCGCGCCTCGGCGCCGACCTCCTCGGGCAGCACCAGGTCGGCGCCGGTGCGCAGGTCGACCTGGACGGGCGGGCGTTCGCCCGCGCGGCCGTCGGGGTCGAGGGCGCGGACGCGGTCCAGCAGGTGCCGCCAGGAGGCCAGGCCCGCGCCGGGGCGGTCGCGTTCGTGGGCGGTCGCGGCGGCCCGGACGGCGCGCAGTCCTTCCGCGGCCGCGGGGAGGGCGCCGTCGAGGGCGGCGTCGATCCGGTCCAGCAGGGCGTCGTCGATCCGGTGCGGGGTGAGCGAGGTGAGCAGGAAGCCGTGCTGGACGAGTCCGGCGAGCAGGCCGTCGATCCGTCCGGGGGCCACGGCGGGGAAGCGGCCGGCCAGGTCGGCCAGCAGGTCGGCGTACCCGACGGGGCGGGCGGCGGCCTCCCGGACCCGGGCGACCAGGGCGTTGTCGCGCACCGAGACCTCGCGTTCGCCGGTGTGCCGCAGCAGGCGGCCGTCGCGCAGCACGCACAGGTCGTCGAGGACCACGTCGACCCGGCGGCGGACCTCGGGCACGGCGAGCCAGTCCAGCACCCGGCGGTGCAGCCAGCCGCCGTCGAGGCGGACCCGGACCCGGCCGGGGCCGGGCGGCGGGATCTTGGCGGCGGCGCCGAACCGGGCCCGGCCGACGCCGGCGAACAGGCCGAACGGGGTGGGCCGGCCGCCCGCGCGGCGGGCGTAGCGGGTCAGGGTGCGGGCGGCGCTGACGGTGCGCTTGCGGCCCAGGGCGGCGGCGCCGCCGGGTTCGGCGAGCCGCCGGAGGCTGAGCGCGAGACTGCCGCTGGCGACCTCGACGGCCTGCCGCAGCAGCGGGTCGGCGGCCAGGCGGCGGGCGCCCGGGGCGGGGTCGGCCGGGTCGATCCGGGGCTCGGCGCCGGTCCGCGGGGTGCCGGCCGTCCGCACCAGCACCGGTTCCCGGACTTCGAACAGGTCCAGCTCTGCGCGCACGTTCGTGGGGCCCCTCGGGTTCGCGGGTGGGAAGAGCTTCGCGGGCGGGAAGGAGGGCGTCCGGGCGGGACGAGCCGCCCGGCGGGCGGGAGCGCGCGGGGCGGGCCGCAACCCGCCCCGCGCGCACAGCCGTCCGGTCAGCAGCAGACCGGGCAGCGGGTGCCGATGGCGTAGCTGCTCGGCGAGGTGTAGGTGCCCCGGCCGAACTCCTGGGTCTGCTCCGCGACGTCCGCGATGCGGAGGTCCAGGTCGAGGTCGGCGGTGTCGGACTGCACGGTGATCTCGGTGCGCATATCCCCTCCTGAGGGCTCGTGGGTCCGCCCGGAACGGTGGCCCGGGCGGTGTCCGGTCCGGACGGTGGTCCGGCCCGGCGCGAGGCACCACTGTTTCCCGGCTTCCCACGATGTGGTGAGTGTGGTCCCGGCCAACCTGCGCCCCACCCGTCACACCCCGCCCCCGGCGTCCCCGGCCTGCACTTCCGTCCCTCCCGCCGCGCCGCCCGGGGCGTCCGGTCCCGGCCGCCCGGGCGGCCGGAGGTTTCGACGGGGAAATCGGGATCACCACTGCTCCCGGCCGGGCACGAACCACCGGTGGGACGTGTGCGACGGGCCTCGACGCCAATTTCCGGTCCGAGCCGCTTTTTGACCAGAACTTGACGGAAAATTGTCCGCACGTGACGGCGGGGCCCGTGGGGGCCCCGCCGTGCCGGGGGCTTCCGGGCCCCGGTTCCGGGTCCTACCGGCGTCGGCCGGACATGCCCGCGGCGACCAGGCCGACCGCGGCCAGGGCCAGGCAGGTCATGACTCCGCCGGTGATCACGTTGGTCAGGATGGTGCGGCGGATGTGCGCTCCGCCGTTGACCGCCCAGGGGGCGACGACCGTCCAGGCGCCGATCGCCACGCACGCCCAGGCCCGGGCGTGGGTGCGGCCGAAGGCGGAGCCGTAGCCGGCCATCAGGACGGCGTAGGCGATGCCGAGCACCAGGTTGCTGACGGCCAGCCCGGTGAAGCCGGAGAAGCCGACCACCCAGGGGGAGATCGCCAGGAACAGGCCGGCGCAGACGGCGAGTGCTTCCGTCCCCTGCCCGGCGGTGGTGGATGTGACGCGCTCCGCGTGTTCACGCAGGGCCAGGATGTCCGGATGGTGTTCCATGCCCGAGGGCGCATGGGTCGACACCTGGACCACCTCCTCGTAGTCAGGACATGCGAGCCAATTGGTCGCTACCCGCCCTGGGCGGTAAATAACGCTACCCACCGGTTTGTCCTTATTTTTTCCTTACGCGCGTACCGTGGGAGGGGAAGGGGTTCCGCCATGCACTTCACCGATCGGACCGACGCCGGACGCCGGCTCGCCGCGGCCCTCGACCCGGAGCGCGTCCCCGGCCTGCGCGACGCCGTCGTGGTCGCGCTGCCGCGCGGCGGCGTGCCGGTGGCCGCCGAGGTCGCCGCCGCGCTCGGCGCTGAGCTGGACGTGTGCGTGGTGCGCAAGGTCGGGGTGCCCGGGCAGCCGGAGCTGGCGATGGGCGCGGTGGGCGAGGACGGCGCCCGGGTGGTGAACCAGGAGGTGGTGGACGCGGCGGGCGTCCGGCCGGGGGAGTTCGCGGCGGCGGAGGCCCGGGAGCGGGCCGAGCTGGCCCGGCGCGCGGCGCTCTACCGGGGCGGGCGGGCGCCGGTGCCGCTGGCGGGGCGGACGGTGCTGGTGGTGGACGACGGGGTGGCGACCGGCTCGTCCGCGCTGGCGGCCTGCCGGATCGTCCGGGCGCGCGGCGCCGCGCGGGTGGTGCTGGCGGTGCCGGTCGCCCCGCCGGACTGGGCGCGGCGGCTCGGCGACGCGGCCGACGGCTACCTGGCCGTGCACACCCCGGCGGGCTTCCGGGCCGTGGGCGAGTACTACCGGGACTTCCGGCAGACCACCGACGCCGAGGTGCTGGCCGCGCTCGCCCCGGCCCACGCGTCCGCGCCCGTCGCGTACGCGCTGCGGCTCGGCACCGGCCCGGCCGTCCTCGCGGTGCCCGAACGCCCGCGCGGCGTCGTGCTGTTCGCGCACGGCAGCGGCTCGGGCCGGGACAGCCCGCGCAACCGCGCGGTCGCCGCCCGGCTGCACCGGGAGCGGCTGGCGACCGTGCTGTTCGACCTGCTGGCGCCCGGCGAGGCGGACGAGCGCTGGAAGGTGTTCGACCCGGGCCTGCTGGGCGGGCGGCTGACCGGGGCGACCCGGGAGGCGCTGCGGCACCCGGCGCTGGCGGGCCTGCCGTACGGCTGGTTCGGGGCGAGCACCGGCGCGGCGGCGGCCCTGTGGGCGGCGGCCGGGCCGGACGGCGGCGGGCCGGACGGCGGGCCGTACGCGATCGTGGCGCGCGGCGGCCGGCCGGACCTGGCGGCGGCGCGGCTGCCGCTGGTGACGGTGCCGACCCTGCTGATCGTGGGCGGGGCGGACCAGGAGGTGGTGGAGTGGAACCGGCAGGCCCGTTCCGAACTGGGCGGCGAGGGCGCCCTCCAGGTCGTCCCGGGCGCCGGGCACCTGTTCGAGGAGCCGGGCGCGCTGGACGCGGTCGCCGAGCTGGCGGCCGGCTGGTTCGTCCGTCGGCTGCCCGCCGGACCGGAGCGCGGGCGGGACGGCGGGCGGGAGGGCGACCGGGGAGGCGAACCGGCCGGTGACTGAGCAATCCGTACAGCCCGCACCCCGACCGGCTGCTCACCTTGTACACATTGAGCAGCCGGATTCGGACCTGTTGCCCACCTCACCGAGCAGGAGCAAGCTCTGCGCAACCGACCTCGACGTGGAGGAATGCCCCATGACCGCCGACGCCGCTGTTGAACTGACCCCCGAGGAGCTCCAGGCCGGTCTGACGGCCGAGCAGTTGCGCACCCTGGTGGGCCTGGTGGAGTACGACGCCTCGACCGACCCGTTCCCGGTGACCGCCCAGGACGCGGTCGTCTTCGTGGTGGGCAACGCGACCCAGACGGCGCAGTTCTACCAGGCCGTGTTCGGCATGGAGCTGGTCGCCTACTCGGGCCCGGAGACCGGCCGCCGCGACCGCAAGTCCTTCGTGCTGCGCTCGGGCTCCTGCCGCTTCGTGATCGAGGGCGGGGTGACGCCGGACAGCCCGCTGCTGGACCACCACCGCCGGCACGGCGACGGCGTGGTCGACCTGGCCATGGAGGTCCCGGACGTGGACAAGTGCATCGCGCACGCCCGCGCCCAGGGCGCCACCGTCCTGGAGGAGCCGAACGACGTCTCGGACGAGCACGGCACGGTGCGCCGGGGCGCGATCGCCGCGTACGGCGAGACCCGGCACACCCTGGTCGACCGCTCCCGCTACACCGGCCCGTACCTGCCGGGCTACGTGGCGCGCGCGTCGACGGTGGTCCGGCCCGAGGGCGCGCCGAAGCGGCTGTTCCAGGCGCTGGACCACGCGGTGGGCAACGTCGAGCTGGGCCGGATGGACGAGTGGGTGTCGTTCTACAACCGGGTGATGGGCTTCGTGAACATGGCGGAGTTCGTCGGCGACGACATCGCCACCGAGTACTCGGCGCTGATGTCGAAGGTGGTGGCGAGCGGCAACCACCGGGTGAAGTTCCCGCTGAACGAGCCGGCCGTCGCGAAGAAGAAGTCGCAGATCGACGAGTACCTGGAGTTCTACACCGGCCCCGGCTGCCAGCACATGGCGCTGGCCACCAACGACATCCTGACCACGGTGGACGTGCTGCGCGCGCGCGGCGTGGAGTTCCTGACCACCCCGGACTCGTACTACCAGGACCCGGAGCTGCGCGAGCGGATCGGCCACGTCCGCGTCCCGATCGAGGAGCTGCAGTCGCGCGGCATCCTGGTGGACCGCGACGAGGACGGCTACCTGCTGCAGATCTTCACCAAGCCGATCGGCGACCGGCCGACCGTCTTCTACGAGTTCATCGAGCGGCACGGTTCGCTGGGCTTCGGCAAGGGCAACTTCAAGGCGCTCTTCGAGGCCATCGAGCGCGAGCAGGACCGGCGCGGCAACCTCTGACGGGCAGACACCCAGGCGACAGGGAGAAGCGGGACGATGGCGTACTACCGGCAGCTGGGCTCGGTGCCGCCCAAGCGGCACACCCAGCACCGCACCCCCGAGGGGGGCCTGTACTACGAGGAGCTGATGGGCGAGGAGGGCTTCTCCTCGGACTCCTCGCTGCTGTACCACCGGTCCATCCCCTCGGCGGTGACGGCCGCCTCGGTGTGGGAGCTGCCGGACCAGTCGACCACCGCCAACCTCCCGCTGCTCCCCCGCCACCTGAAACTGCACGAGCTGTTCCCGGGCGAGGAGTGGAAGTCGGCGGACGCCGTCACCGGCCGCCGGCTCGTCCTCGGCAACGCGGACGTGCGGATCTCCTACGTCGCGGCGGGCGCCCCCAGCGAGCTGTACCGCAACGGGCTGGGCGACGAGTGCGTGTACCTGGAGTCCGGGACGGCCGTGCTGGAGACGGTGTTCGGCGCGCTGGAGGTGGGGCCGGGCGACTACGTGCTGATCCCCCGGGCCACCACCCACCGCTGGGTGCCGACCGGGGACGGGCCGCTGCGCGCGTACTGCATCGAGGCCAACAGCCACATCGCCCCGGCCCGCCGCTACCTGTCGAAGTTCGGCCAGCTGCTGGAGCACGCGCCGTTCTGCGAACGGGACCTGCGCGGCCCCGCGGGCCCGCTGCTGGTCGAGGGCGGCGAGGTGGACGTGCTGGTCAAGCACCGCGGGCCGGGCGGCGTGGTCGGGACGCGCTACACGGTGCCGCACCACCCGTTCGACGTGGTGGGCTGGGACGGCTGCCTGTACCCGTACGCGTTCAACGTCGCGGACTACGAGCCGATCACCGGGCGGGTGCACCAGCCGCCGCCGGCCCACCAGGTCTTCGAGGGCACCAACTTCGTGATCTGCAACTTCGTGCCGCGCAAGGTGGACTACCACCCGCTGTCGATCCCGGTGCCGTACTACCACGCGAACGTGGACAGCGACGAGGTGATGTTCTACTGCGGCGGCGACTACGAGGCCCGCAAGGGCTCCGGCATCGGACAGGGGTCGATCTCGCTGCACCCCGGCGGCCACACCCACGGCCCGCAGCCGGGCGCGTACGAGCGCTCGATCGGCGTGGAGTTCTTCGACGAGCTGGCGGTGATGGTGGACACCTTCCGCCCGCTGGAGCTCGGCGAGGCCGCCACCGCCAGCGAGGACCCGGACTACGCGTGGACCTGGGCGAGGCGATGAACGTACCCGAGCTGTACCGCGGGCTGTTCGACGACGCGGCGGTCTTCCCGCCCGGCGACCTGCCGCTGGCCGAGGCCGTCCCGGCGCACCGGGCGCACCGCGCCGCCCGGTACGCCGACGCGGTCGGCCCGCTGCTCGCGCCGGTCGACCGGCTGGCCGAACTGCGCTCGCTGGAGCCGGAGTTCGCCGTCGGCCTGGTGGTCGGACCGGGCCGGCTGGCGGAGGCGCTGAAGGCCGCCGACGGCCTGCCGGTCACCGCCGTCGAGTACGCGGCGGGCCCGGACGTCCGGGCCGCGGTGGCCGAGTTGGACGCGCTGCTGCCCGACGGCGTCGGGGCGGCCGTCGAACTGCCCCGCTCGGCGCGGATCGAGGACGGCCTGGACGCCCTGGCCGGCACCCGCTACCGCGCCAAGTACCGCACCGGCGGCCTGGCGCACGCGGCCTTCCCGTCGGTGGCCGAGCTGGCCGGCTTCCTGCGGGGCTGCGCGGAGCGCGCGCTGCCGTACAAGTGCACGGCGGGGCTGCACCACGCGGTGCGGTACACCGACGCGGGCACCGGCCACGAGCACCACGGCTTCCTCAACCTGCTCCTGGCGGCCGGGAGTTCGAGCCGGGAGCAGGCCGTCGCCCTGCTCGCCGAACGGGACGGGGCCCGACTGGCCACCGCCGTCGAGTCACTGACGGGGCGTCAGGTGTCCGGCATCCGCGCCTCGTTCACCTCGTTCGGCACCTGTAGCATCGCCGAGCCGCTGGAAGACCTCGCCCGACTCGGCCTCCTGGAGACCCCTTGACCACCGCCGCCTGGCTCGACCTGCCCGCCGACTCCCCGTTCGGCGTCCACAACCTCCCCTACGGCGTGTTCACCGCCGCCGACCGGCCCGGCCGGCGGCGGATCGGCGTGCGGATCGGGGAGCTGGTGCTGGACGCCGGGGCGGCCGCCCGGGCGGTCGGCCCGTCCTCGGCGCTGCTGGAGGCGGAGAACCTCAACCCGCTGATGGCGTCCGGCCGTCCGACCTGGCGGGCGGTGCGCGCCGCGCTCACCTCCTGGCTGACCGACCCGGCCCACCGGGCGGCCGTCGAGCCCTGCCTGCTGCCGCTGGCGGAGGTCGAGCTGCACCTGCCGTTCGAGGTCGCCGACTACGTCGACTTCTACGCCTCCGAGCACCACGCCACCAACCTGGGCAAGCTCTTCCGGCCCGGCCAGGAGCCGCTCACCCCGAACTGGAAGCACCTGCCGATCGGCTACCACGGCCGGGCCGGCACCGTGGTGGTCTCCGGCACCCCGGTGGTCCGCCCGCACGGCCAGCGCAAGGCCCCCGCCGACGCCGCGCCGAGCTTCGGCCCGTCCCGCCGCCTGGACATCGAGGCCGAGGTCGCGTTCGTGGTCGGCACGCCCAGCTCGATGGGCCACCCGGTGGCGCTGGCGGACTTCGCCGAGCACGTCTTCGGCGTCTGCCTGCTCAACGACTGGTCGGCGCGCGACATCCAGGCCTGGGAGTACGTCCCGCTCGGCCCGTTCCTCGGCAAGTCCTTCGCCACCTCGCTCTCCCCCTGGGTGGTGCCGCTGGACGCGCTGGAGCACGCCCGGGTGCAGCCGCCGGCCCGCGACGTGGCGCCGCTGCCCTACCTGGACGACCGCGGGGCCGAGCCCTGGGGCCTGGACCTGGCGCTGGAGGTCTCGCTGAACGGGCACCCCGTCTCCCGGCCCCCGTTCGCCACCATGTACTGGACCGCCGCCCAGCAGCTCGCCCACCTGACCGCCAACGGGGCCAGCCTGCGCACCGGCGACCTGTACGCCTCCGGCACGGTCTCCGGCCCCGAGCCGGACACCCGGGGCGCGCTGATCGAGCTGACCTGGAACGGCGAGCAGCCGCTCAAGCTCCCCGACGGCACCGGCCGGACCTTCCTGGAGGACGGCGACGAGGTGTCCGTCACCGCGACCGCCCCCGGGCCGGGGGGCCTGCGGGTCGGGTTCGGCGAGGTCACCGGGACGGTCATCGGCTGATCCGCCGGGAGGACGATCGGCCGACCTGACAGCGGACCGATCCCTCCGGCGTGCTGCGGACCCGTCAACGGCGCGTCCGCAGCACGCCGCCGAACGGGTGAGATTCCGGGGCCGCACACCACTCCACCGCTAGAAGTTGACCCGACATTCCAGCGACCTCCCCCCGAGCCGGGCCTCCCACGCCCGGCGCCGAAGGGGCAGGCCGCGACCGTTCGCGGACAACTCTCTTCCCCGGAGGAACCCCCGATGATGAAGCTGCGCACCCTGGTCTGCGGAGCCGCGCTCGCCGCCGCCAACCTGCTGCTGCCCGTCCCCCAGGCCCAGGCCCTCCCGCTGGCCCCGCACCCCGTGGCGCTCTGCGCCTTCTCCCCGCGCCCGCTCGCCCCCGCCGCCGCCCCGGTCCTGCTCGCCACCCCGCTGCACCCCTGCTGAGGGCCCCCTGACGGGGCTGCCGACCGCCGCTCCCGGACGCCCGGTACGGTGCGACGGAGGATCTTCGTACTTTCCGGACGGACGGGAGCGGTGACGGTGCACACCCAGGACCCCCAGGACACCCAGCGGGACGTGCTGGTCGAGCGGACCGGCCCGCTCGGCCGGATCACCCTCAACCGGCCGCGCGCCCTCAACTCCCTCACCCACGCCATGCTGGAGACCGTCCGGGCCGCCCTGGACGCCTGGGCCGCCGACGAGGCCGTGACGGCCGTGCTGCTCACCGGCGCGGGCGAGCGCGGCCTGTGCGCGGGCGCCGACATCCGGGCGATCCACGACGACGCCAAGCGCGGCGGCGCCGGCGGCCGGGCCTTCTTCCGGGTCGAGTACCCGCTCAACGAGCTGATCTCCCGCTACCCCAAGCCGTACGTCGCGCTGATGGACGGCATCACCATGGGCGGCGGCGTCGGCCTGTCCGGGCACGCGGGCGTCCGGGTGGTCACCGAGCGCTCGGCCGTCGCCATGCCGGAGACCCGGATCGGCCTGGTCCCGGACGTCGGCGGCAGCCGCCTGCTGGCCCTGGCCCCCGGCGAGCTCGGCACCCACGTCGCGCTCACCGCCGCCACCATGACCGCCGGCGACGCCCTGCACTGCGGCTTCGCCGACCACTTCGTGCCCTCCGCCGCGCTGCCCGCCCTCACCGACCGGCTCGCCGCCGGGGACGACCCCGCCAAGGCCGTCGCCGAACTCGCCGCGCCCGCCCCGCACTCGGCGCTCGCCGAGCAGCACGGCTGGATCGACCACTGCTACGCCGCCGACAGCGTCGAGGAGGTCCTGGACCGGCTGCGCGCCACCGGCCTGCCCGCCGCCCTGGACGCCGTCGAGCAGCTGCGCGCCAAGTCCCCGACCATGCTCAAGGTGACCCTGGCCGCGCTGCGCCGGGCCCGCGCGCTGCCCTCGCTGGCCGCCACCCTGGACCAGGAGTACCGGATCTCCTGCGCCGCGCTGGCCCACCACGACCTGGTCGAGGGCATCCGCGCCCAGGTCGTCGACAAGGACCGCGACCCGCGCTGGTCCCCCGCCACCCTGGCCGGGGTCTCCGCCGCCGACGTCGCCCGCTTCTTCGAGCCGCCCGCCGACGGCGACCTGGGCCTGGCCCGGTGACGCCGGGGTGACCATCGTCTCGCCTGTCGAGACTGGCATCCGGTCCGGCGTTCGGAGATCGTATCCAGCGGCAGAGTTCCCGCTCAGCGTGGAGAGGAAGAACCGGCGATGACCGAGTACGAGACGATCCTGGTGGACCGCGAGGGCCGGGTCGGCATCATCACCCTCAACCGGCCCAAGGCGCTCAACGCGCTCAGCACCGAGCTGATGAACGAGGTGGTGGCGGCGGCCCGGTCCTTCGACCGCGACCCGGAGATCGGCGCGCTGGTGATCACCGGCTCCGCCAAGGCGTTCGCCGCGGGCGCCGACATCAAGGAGATGCAGGACAACCGCTTCCCCGAGGTCTACCTCGACGACTGGCTCGGCCCCTGGGACGAGCTGGGCCGGCTGCGCAAGCCGGTGGTCGCCGCGGTCGCGGGCTACGCGCTGGGCGGCGGCTGCGAGTTGGCGATGCTCTGCGACGTGCTGATCGCCGCCGACACCGCGAAGTTCGGCCAGCCCGAGATCACCCTCGGCGTCATCCCCGGCATCGGCGGCTCGCAGCGGCTGACCCGGGCCGTCGGCAAGGCCAAGGCCATGGACCTGTGCCTGACCGGCCGGATGATGGGCGCCGAGGAGGCCGAACGGGCCGGCCTGGTCTCCCGGATCGTCCCCGCCGAGCAGCTGCTCACCGAGGCGGTCGCCGTCGCCGGGACCATCGCCGCGATGTCGCTGCCCGCCGCCGTGATGATGAAGGAGTCCGTCAACCGCGCCTTCGAGACCACCCTCGCCGAGGGCGTCCGCTTCGAACGGCGGCTGTTCCACGCCGCCTTCGCGACCGCGGACCAGAAGGAGGGCATGGCGGCCTTCGCCGAGAAGCGCCCGGCCTCCTTCACCCACCGGTAGGCGGGGCCGGTCGGCGGGGCCGGTCGGCGGGGCCGGTCGGTCCGCCCCGCCGGTCAGTCCGCCCAGCCGGTCGGTCCGCCCCGCCGGTCAGTCCGCCCAACCGGTGAGCGCCGCCGCGACCGCCTTCAGCGTCGGCTTGTGGGCCGACGCCCCCGCCAGCCGCTCCAGTTCGGCCCGGGCGTCCGGGCCGCCGAGGGCGGTCAGGGCGCGGACGGCGGCCGCGGCGGTCAGCGGCGAGCGCGGGCCCAGGCCGCGGACCGGGATCAGCGCGGCCTCCGCCAGGACGCCCAGGGCCCGGGCGCCGTCGGGGTGCGGCGGGGTGAGCGCCAGCAGGGCGGACAGCCCTTGCAGGGCGCGCCAGTTGAACGGGTCGGGGTCGTGCAGGGCCGGGCCGGAGCGGTACGGGGAGGGCAGGCCGTCCCGGCGCGGCTGCCCGGTCAGCGCGAACCACCCGGCGACGGCCTCGCGCAGCGGCCCCGGCCCGACCGCGTCCACCAGCGGCCGCCCGGCCCGCAGCCACCGCGCGGCGGGCTTGGCCCCGGTGGCGGTCAGCGCGTGGGCCAGCAGTTCCCGCCAGGCGGGCCCGGCACCGGCCAGGTCGGCGAGCGCCCGATCGGCCCACGGCTCACCGGGGTTGAGCGGCGGCTCGGTGAACCGGGCGGCGAGGGACGGGAGTCCGGCCGGGTCGGCGGCCAGCACGGCCGAGCGCCGGACGGTCGCCACCACCGCGGCGGGCAGCTCCCGCCCGGCGGCCAGGTCGGCCTCCACCAGGGCGGTCAGCCGCCAGCCCTCCCACAGCGCCAGCCGCCCGGCCGCCTCGGCCAGCAGCGGCTCCCGCCAGGGCGCCAGCTCCCGGTCCGAGAGCCCGTCCGCCAGCAGCACGTGGAGCGCGGCCAGGCCGCGGCGCTCCGGCGGGGCGTGCACCGCCGCCTGCTCCAGCCCCTCGCCCAGGCGCACCAGCAGCGACACCCGCCGCTCGACCGGCAGCGCCCGGAGCCGCCGGACCAGGCCGCCGCCGTCCAGCGTCCACTCGCCGCGGTGCTCGGCGTTGCGCCGGTATAGGTCGCGGGCCAGCGCCTCCAGGCCGTCGGGGTCCGCGGACTGTCGGTCGGTGGCCGGTCCTCCGCCGGCCAGGTGCTGCGGCACGGGCGCGCTCCCCACTGCGTCGGGTGGTCCGGCGGGTCGCCTGTCGGGTCGCCCGCCGGCACGGTCACGGGCACCCTACGCGGCGCCACCGACGGCCCGGCCGGGCCTCCCGCCCCCCCTCAGCGCCGGATGCCGAACCGGACCGGTCGGCCGTCCGGGGCGACGTCCAGGGAGAACGCGTCCGGGCCGGTGCCGTAGGTGAAGCGGTGGCTGCCGTCCTGCCCGCCGCCGGGGGTGACGACGGGCTCGGTGCCCGGGGCGAGGTCGGGCAGCCAGCGGACGGCGAAGGCGTCGGCCGCCGGGCGGACGCCCCGCGCGGACGCGGCGGCCTGCTCGGCGGGGACGGCGGGCGGTGCGGCGCCCGGGTCGGCGGGGAAGGTGATGAGGTCGCGCAGCCGCCCGGAGGGCCAGTCCACCGTGAAGAAGCCCCGGTCGACGGTGGCGGTCAGCCGGTCCGCCCCGGCGTCCAGGAGGCGCTGGGTGCGGATCAGCCGGGCGTCCGGGCCGAACAGCAGCGCGGTGTCCTGCCGGGCCAGCCGCTCCTGCTCCGCGCTCACCTCGACCGCGCCGGTGGCGGCCGTCGGCGTCAGCACGAAGGACTGGAGCAGCAGCACCGGCACGCCCGCCGCGGCCACCAGCAGGCCGGTGAGCCGCCACTCCCGCCGGTCCGGGGCGATCCGGCGGCGCCGGACCAGCCGCACCGCGCAGCCGAGCAGCACGCCGAGCAGGCCGCCGGTGGCGTTGACGGTGAAGTCGGCGCTGTCGCAGGCCCGTCCGATCGCGGGCAGCAGCCCCTGGACGGTCTCGGTGGTGGCGCTCAGCGCGAGCACCCCGCAGGCGGCGGCCAGCGGCCGGCCCAGGGCCAGGACCGCGGACAGGCCGATCGGCAGGTACATCAGGAGGTTGAGCCGCCCCTGCTCGGTGCGGAACGCCAGCCCGGGGTCGCCGCTCCAGGCGCAGGACGGGTCCGGGGCGCCCCCGCTGAAGGTCGGGTAGAGCGTGACGGCCACCTCCCCGGCCAGGGCGACCGCGAGCAGCAGGACGGCCCGGCGCGGCAGGCCGTGCCGCCGGGCGAGCCGGTGCCCGGCGGCGGCGAGCAGCAGGGCGAGGACCAGGAAGGCCGGGATCATCCCGGGGTTGCCGTGCAGGGCGGCGCGGATCATTAGTGCTCCGTCGGGGAGGTCCGGTGCGCGCGACCGGACCGGCACGGCTCCCCCCGCCCGCCCTGACGCTGCGTCACCGATACGTGGGAGGAGGGGGATTGCGGTGCCGGTGTCCCCTCATCGACGCCGCCGCGGCCCCCGTCCCGCCATCGGACGAACCGTCACTGTACACACCGTCACTGGATGACGCGCGCGAGTCCGGCCCGGGTGGCGGCGATCACCACGCGGTCGCCGGGGGCGAGCCGCCGGGAGCGGTCGGCGAAGTTCCACTGGTAGTCGTGGGGGCGCCGGTGCAGCCGGACGGCGAGCACCCGGACGCCGCCGGGGCCCTCCAGGTCGCCGGTGTTGCGGCCGTCGAGCGCGGAGCCCTCCTCGACCGCGAGTTCGGCGATCAGCAGGACGTGGCGGAAGACCGAGAGGGTGCCGAGCACCTCGCGTCCCATCAGGGCGGCGGCGAAGGCGGGCGCGGCCAGGTAGGAGACCGAGCGGGAGGCGACGTTGCCCAGGGTGGCGTACACGTGGTGGGCGAAGTCGTCGTCGAACAGCCGCACCACGATCCGGACTTCGGGCCGCACCGCGCGGGCCTCCAGGGCGGCTTCCAGGTTGGCGGCGTCGTCGGAGGTGACGGCGACCACGGCGCGGGCGTGCTTGACCCGGGCCTGCTTGAGCTGGGCTTCCAGCGGACCCTCGCCGATCAGCACCGGGATGCCCAGGGCGCGGGCGGCGGCGATGCCGCGGGCCTGCGGGTCGCGCTCCAGGCAGACCACGGGCAGGCCGGTGCCGTGCACCAGGGTGGCGACCCGGGTGCCGACGTTGCCGAGGCCGACCACGATGACGTGGTCGCGGGTGCGGGCCCCGGGCGGGCGGGGCAGGCCGCGGCGCCCGCTGGCCAGCGCCTCGACCACGATGGCGGTGGCGACCGGGACGAAGGTGATGCCGCAGAAGGTGATCAGCACCTGGGCGGCCCGGGCCCAGGAGTCGCCGAGCACCTGCTCGCCCGGGACGTCGGGCTGGACGGCGCCGGCCGCGTCGAGCAGCGTGAAGTACACCGTCCAGCCGAGGCCGCCGGGGTGGGTGGTGTGGGTGGCCAGCACCAGGCCGCCGACCACGATCGCCGCGAACGCGGTGATCAGGATCATCCGCAGCCGGGTGTTGGTGAAGTACTTGAGGCTGTCGAGCAGCCACCACTTGAGCCGCTTGCGCAGCGGCGGGCGCAGCGGCGGTTCGGTGTCCAGGCGCTGCAGGGCGGCCAGGCCGCCGGGTTCCCGGGCGGGCGCCGGGTCGGGGCGGCCGACCGGGCCCAGCACCTCGCCGCCG
This sequence comes from Kitasatospora sp. NPDC088783, assembly GCF_044750705.1. Classification (NCBI taxonomy): domain Bacteria; kingdom Bacillati; phylum Actinomycetota; class Actinomycetes; order Kitasatosporales; family Streptomycetaceae; genus Kitasatospora; species Kitasatospora sp. NPDC088783. Next base: position 315,395 of record NZ_JBIVKJ010000001.1, on the reverse strand, counting down.
CCCAGGAGTTCGGCGATCCGGATGAAGTCGGCGGCCCGGCCCCCGGTCTCGGGCAGCAGCCGGAGCCGGCCGAGGTCCTGGCGGTCGATCCGGTCGGCGACCAGGCAGATCTGGTCGGACCGGATGTCGGCGTCGTAGGCGACGTACAGCTGCCGCCCGCCGACCTCGACGGTGTGCGGGTGGCCGAGGGCCCCGTTGGCGAAGGCGGGCGCGGCGGTGGCGGAGCCGGAGAGCGCGGCGCAGTTGGGCAGCAGCTTCTCCAGGTGCTCGCCCAGGCGCTGGTTGAAGATCCGCAGCACGATCCGGACGCCGGGGTTGCGGTTCTCGGCGGCCAGCGCGGCGTGGATGTTCTCCTGGTCGGTGCCGTCCATCAGCGCGACGCCGCGGGCCTGCTCGACCCGGGCCGCGGCGAGCGCCTCGCCGGTGACGGTGGAGTGCTCCAGCACGGCCGTGACGCCGGGTATCTGGGCGATCGCGGGCGCGTGCTCGCGGGACCGGTCGGGGACCACGGCGACCACCGGGACCTCGTACTGCTCGGTGAGCTCCAGGATCAGCCGGTGCGCGAGCGAGTTGCCGCCGCACACGATGTAGTGCCCGTCCGGCTCGGCCGCCGCGTCCGTTCCCGCCGCGTCCGCGTCCGTACTCGTGACCGCTTCCGTCCCCGTGACCGCGTCCGCGTCCGGCTCCGTCCCGCCCGGCTCGGCCCCGTCCTCCGGGCTCCCCCGCCCCTGGTCCGTCATACCGTCAGATGGTAGACGGCCCGTCAGGGCGGGTGGGTGAACGGACGGTAGCGGATCCGGGTGCGGACGGGGCGGCCCGTTCGTCCGTCCGGCGCATCCCGCCGCGCCCCGGGGGTGGTGGGGCGCGGAGGCTGGGGGGTGTCATGCCCGTTTCCGTCCCGCCCTTCGGAGGAGCCATGAGTGCCCCGTACCGGATCGACTCCCGCGACGACCTGCCCGGGCCGTTCCAGCAGCTGGCCCGGCTGGCCTGGCAGGCGGTGCTGGCGGGCGGGCTGATCTCGCTGGCACTGGGGGTGGTCGTGCTGGCGTGGCCGAAGCAGACGCTGTGGGTGGTCGGCGTGCTGTTCGGCCTGTACCTGCTGGTGATCGGCGTGGTGCAACTGGTCGGCGCGTTCGGCACGCACGCGTCGACGGCGCTGCGGGTGCTGGCGTTCATCAGCGGCGCGATCTGCGTGCTGCTGGGCCTGCTGTGCTTCCGTTCGGCGGCCCAGTCGGTGCTGCTGCTGGCGCTGTGGATCGGCATCGGCTGGCTGTTCCGCGGCATCACGCACCTGGCGGCGGTGGCCTCGGACCCGATGATGCCGGCCCGCGGCTGGCAGGGCTTCGTCGGCGGCCTGAGCGTGCTGGCGGGCGTCGTGCTGATGGTCTGGCCGGCCCACTCGATCACCGCGCTGGCGATCCTGGCGGCCTGCGGCCTGGTGGTGATCGGCGTCACCGAGATCGTCGCGGCGCTGCGCATCCGCAGCGGCGCCAAGCAGTACCCGCGCGAACTCTGACGCCGCGTCCGCACCCCCGGGGCCCGTCCGCCGACCGGCGGACGGGCCCCTCCGGTGCGGCTACTGCTCGCGCTCCGACCGGCGGGCCTCCCGGACCTCCCGGTCGACGGCCCAGGCGTCGGCGACCGGACCGAGGTGGCCGAGCTTGTCCGGGTTGATGACCGAGCGGACGGTCTGGATCCGTCCGTCGAGCACGTCCAGGACGAGAGTGTGCAGGATCCGGCCGTCACGGTCGCGGAACAGCGCGCCGGGCTGCCCGTTGACCTGCCGCGGTTCGCAGCCGATGCCGGTGCGGAGCATCAGCGGGTGGACGACCGCGAGCAGCCGGGCCACGTTCTCGGCCCCGGCAACGGCCCGGGCCAGCTGCGGGGCCTTGCCACCGCCGTCCCCGACCAGTTGGACGTCGGCGGCGAGCAGGTTCTGCAGACCGTCGACGTCGCCCCGGGAGAGCGCCTCGAAGAAGCGCTCCGCGAGTTCCCGCTGTTCCCGGCGGTCGGCCTCGAACCGGGGCCGGCCGTCGTCCATGTGGCGGCGGGCCCGGACGAGCAGCTGCCGGCAGGCCGCCTCCGAGCGTCCGACGGCCGCGGCGACCTCGTCGAAGCCGAACGCGAAGACCTCCCGCAGCACGAACACCGACCGCTCCAGCGGGCTGAGCCGTTCCAGGAGCAGCAGCGCCGCCATCGACACCGAGTCGGCCAGCTCGGCCGCGCGGGCCGGGTCCTGGTACGGGTCGTCGAGCAGCGGTTCGGGCAGCCAGGGCCCGACGTAGGCCTCGCGCCGGACCCGGGCCGAGCGCAGCACGTCGATGGCGATCCTGGTCACGGTGGTCGACAGGTACGCCTTGGCCGACGCGGGCCGGGTGGGCGTGGCGGCGTAGCGCAGCCAGCCCTCCTGCACCGCGTCCTCGGCCTCGGCCACGCTGCCCAGGATCCGGTAGGCGATCGAGAAGAGCAGCGGCCGCAGCTCCTCGAATTCCTCGACCTTGTTCATCTCGGAACTCCCTTCCCTCGTACGGCCGTTCGGCGTGCTCAGTGGAACGAGCCCGCGACGTAGTCGCCGGCGGGCTGCCGGGTGATGGCGTTCAACCGGTTCACCATGTTCATGAACGAGACCAGCATGACGAGGGCGGTGAGCTGCTCCCGGTCGTAGTGCCGGGCGGCTGCCTCCCACACCCGGTCGTCGACCCCGGCCGCACCGTCCGCGATCCGGGTGCCCCGCTCGGCGAGTTCGAGGGCGGCGCGTTCGGCTCCGGTGAAGACGGTGGCCTCGCGCCAGGCGGCGACCAGGTTGAGCCGCTGCTGGGTCTCCCCGGCGTGCGCGGCGTCCTTGGTGTGCATGTCGATGCAGACCGCGCAGCCGTTGAGCTGGCTGATCCGCAGGGCGACCAGTTCCTGGGTGGCCGCGGGCAGCGGCAGGGCCTTCAGCTCCCGGCCGGCCGTCATGACGTGCTTGAGGACCCTGCCCGCGGCCGGGTCGGTGAAGTAGTCCAGTCGTGCGTCCACCGTGTGCTCCTCCGTGCTCGGTTGCTGCCTCCACCCCTCAGGACGAGGCGGCTCCCGGGCCTGTGACACGACGCGGTGTGACGCACGTCTCCCCGCCGACCGGCCCTGTCGTGTCACGGGACCGGCCGCGGATCGCTCTCAGTACCGGAAAGTGTCCACCGGTTCTGGAGAGATCACTGGCATGGAGATCCTGCGGTACGTCCTCCTCGTCTTCCACCTGTTCGGCTTCGCCGCGATCCTGGGCGGGCTGTTCTACCAACTGCGCGGGAAGGACCCGGTGACGGGCGGGTACATGGTGTCCAGCGCGGTGGTGCAGCTGGTCACCGGCGCCGGGCTGGTCTGGACCCGGCACGCCCTGGACCTGCCGGTGCTGTACCCGAAGATCGGCGTGAAGCTCGGCCTGGACGCCCTGGTGGCGGTGGTCGCGCTGGTGGGCATGCGCACCCGGCGGCCGTGGGCGTTCTACGCGGTGGGGGCGTTCACCGCGGCCGCCGTCGTGGTGTCCGTCGCCTGGACGTAGGCCCGGACGCGGGCGCGCCCGCCCCGGCGTGGTGCGGGGCGGGCGCGCGGCGGGTCACCTCCCGGCGGCGGCGGGCCGCTCGGGGGCGAGCGAGTTGCCGGCCGGGATGCGCCCGCAGTCGGACGGGGCGACCTTCCCGGCGAACCGGTCGTTCAGGTAGAGCACGGCGGTGGGCGCCCACGGGACGGCCGCGCCGAGGTGGCTGAGCAGGTCGTACTGCTGGTACTTGATGCTGCCGTTGCCGGTGGCGCAGTACTGCCGGGCCAGCGCCCGGACGTCGCCGGCCACCATCACGCCGTCGCCGGTGCCGATGCCGGAGACGTTGCTGAAGGTGCCCTCCAGGACGCCGCCGTTGCCCTGGGCGATGTAGCCGGGGACGGTGGGGGTGGCGGCCGAGCCGAGGTTGACCTTGTTGACGGCCTCCAGGAACTCGGGGATCGAGTTCGGGTCGGCGTAGGCGGGCTTGGCGAGCTTCTGCCAGGTCAGGCCGGGGTACTGGCCGAGCGCGTTGGCGATCGAGGCGTCCTGCATCTTCGCGAACACCTGCTTGCCGTAGTCGCTCAGGTAGGGCTGGAGGTCGAAGCCGTACGCGCGGGCCACGCCGGTGACCGCCATCGGGATGACGCCGGGCCACACCACGCCCCCGGCCACGTACTTGAGGTTGTGCGCGGGGTCGACCAGCAGGCCGCCCTCGGCGAAGCCGACCAGGCGGCGGTTGACGTCGGGGGCGTAGCCGGGGGCGAGGGCGGCGGCCCAGTTGGTGGCGATCGCGCCGCCGGAGTAGCCGAGCATGCCGAACCGGGTGTCCGCGTTCATCCCGGTGGCGGACGAGGCGGAGGCGGCCCGGATCGAGTCCAGCGTGGTGGTGCCGTACTCGGGCCCGGCGGCGAAGTCCGCGGTCTGGCCCTCGGTGTCGGGGATCACCACGTCGTAGCCCTGGAGCACGAACGGGACGACGAACAGCGACTCGGCGTTGGCGATCGCGCCGCCCAGGCTGACGTCGCCCGCGACCGCCCGGGACGGGGCGTGCTCGGGGTTCAGCGAGTCGTAGAAGGACTGGTAGGAGACCGCCTTGGAGCCGTCGCTGCCCAGCCCGCGCACCACGGTGGTGACGCCCGCGCTGGGGCGGCCCTGCGCGTCGGTGGTGCGGAACAGCAGCTGGACGGCCCGCACGGGGGTGGCCAGGCCGAGCAGGTGGTACGAGAGGGTGCGGGTCTTGAGCACGGTGCCGGGCGCGATCGAGGACAGCGGGGCGCTGCCGTCGTAGCGGTAGAACGGGTCGGCCGCGGTGGTGGCGGTCGCCGCGGCGGCGGTGGCGACGGGGGCTGCGGTGGCGACCGCGGCGGCGGCGAGGGCGGTGGCGATCAACCGGGCGGCTCGGTTCATGGCGGTTCCCGTTTCTGGGTGGGGGTGGGGGCGCGCGACCTGAACAACGGTGGGGGCTCGCGGGAGTTACCTACGGGTAGGTAACCTCCGGGAAACCATGATGACCGCGCCGCCCGGCCCCGTCGCCGGGCCGCCGCACAGAGATTCGCGAGGTGGATTGTGACCGCGCCCAACGCCCGACCCGCCGCCGGACTCACCACCGTCGAACTCACCACCACCGGAACCGCGGACGGGGTCGCGACCGGAGCCGGGACCGCCGCCGGGACCGCCGCCGGGACCGGCCCCGCGCCGGTGTCCGCCGCCGAAGCCGCCGGGCCCGCCCCCGAACCCGTCCCCGAACCCGCCGTCGAAGGCCCCCGGTTCGGCGGCCGGCCGGTCCACCTGCGGCTGCTCGCGCTGGCCCCCGTGCTGGCCGGCGAGGTGATGGCCCGGCTGCTGGACCGGCTGCCGGCCTACCACGCGCTGCCGCCCGAGCAGTTGCGCGGCGAGGTGGCCCGTCAGGTCGAGCGCGGCATCCGGGCGTTCGTCGAGGTGATGCGCACCGGCGAGCTGCCGGGCGAGGCCGAGCTGGCCCGGATCAGGGAGTCCTCGGCCCGCCGCGCCGACGAGGGGGTGCCGCTGGAGTCCGTGGTCGGCGCCTACCACCTGGGCGCCCAGCTGTGCGCGGCCCGGGTGCTGGCCGAGGCCGCCCCCGCCGACCTGCCCGACATCGCCACCGCCCAGGACCGGCTGCTCGGCTACCTGCGGGTGGTCAGCTGCGCGGTCGCCGCCGGGTACGTGCAGGAGCGGCAGGCCGCGCTCGGCGACGAGCAGGTCTCCCGGCAGGCGCTGCTCTCCCGGCTGCTGGAGGGCGGCGACCCGCGCGCCGCCGCCGACCGGGCCGGCATCCGGCTGCCCGCCCGCTACCTGGTGCTCTCGCTGGCCGTCGGCCCGCACCCCGACGAGTCCCGCCCCGGCGTCAACCGCTCGGTCGTCGCCCGGCGCAAACTCCGGCGGCTGCGCGCCGAGTTGGAGCGCCGCACGGACGGGGTGCCGCTGGCCGCGCTGGCCGCCGACGGCGGCCCGGTGCTGCTGCCGGACGACTCCCCCGACCCGGCCCCCGACCGCGCCGCGCTCACCGACCTGGTCGACCGGCTCGCCCGGGCCTGCGGCGCCGACCTGACGGCCGGGGCCGCCCGCGCCGCCCCCGAGGAGGTCGCCGACGCCGCCCGGCTGGCCGCCGGGGTCCGCCGGGTCGCCGAGGCCACCGGCCGCGGCCCCGGCCTGCACCTGCTGGACGACGTCCTGGTCGAGTACCAGCTCAGCCGCCCCGGCCCGGCCCGCGACGCGCTGGCCGCGCTGCTCGCCCCGCTGGTCGGACGCCCCGAACTGCTGGCCACCCTGCGGGCGTTCCTCGCCTGCGGCCTCGACCGCCGGCGCACCGCCACCCACCTCCAGGTGCACCCCAACACCGTCGACTACCGGCTGCGCCGCACCGCCGACCTCACCGGCCTGGACGCCGTCCGCGGCCCCGACCTGCTCACCCTGCGCGCCGCGCTCGCCGCGCACGACACGGCGACGGCGCTGCCCTGACGGGCGCCCGACCCGGCGTCGGCGGGCGGCGTCCGTCCCGTCGTCCCGTCCCGTCCCGGACGCGAGCCCGTCCCGCCCGCGAGCCCGTCCCGTCCCGGACGTGCGCCCGCCCCGGACGTGGGCCCGTCGCGCCACCGGGTCCGGGGGAAAGCCCGGTGGCGCGACGGGGGTTCAGGCGGCCTCGCCGCGCAGCAGCGGGAGGCCGCGGCGGGCGGTGCCGAGCGCGGCGGCCGGGCCGTGGCCGGGGAGCAGCACCGTGCTGTCGTCCAGCGGGCCGCAGACGCGGCGCAGCGAGGACTCCAGCCGGGTGCGGCTGCCGCCGGGGAGGCCGGAGTCGCCGAGGCGGTCGGCGAGCAGGGTGTCGCCGGTGAACAGGAGGGCGGGGTCGCCGTCCCGGACCGGGTCGACCCGGAACATCGTGGAGCCCTCGGTGTGCCCCGGGCTGTGGTGGGCCCGGACCCGCAGTCCGGCCAGTTCCAGGTCGGCGGAGCCCTCCAGGAGGGTCAGCCGTTCCGGTTCGCTCTCCGGGTAGCCCGCGAGCAGGCGGCCGGGGAAGGTCGGGGGCAGCGGCGCGGCCGGGTCGGCGAGCATGAAGCGGTCGGCGGCGTGCAGCACGGCCGGCGCGCCGGTCCGCGCGCCCAGTTCCCGGGCGCACCAGCTGTGGTCCATGTGCCCGTGGGTGAGCAGCAGCGCCGCCGGCTCCAGCCGGTGCTCGGCGAACAGCCGCAGCAGCGGTTCGGTGGCGGCCTGCCCGGGGTCGACCACCAGGCAGGGCCCGCCCGGCTCGGCGGCCAGCACGTAGCAGTTGGTGCCGAAGCCGCCGGCCGGGAAGGAGAACAGGAGCATCCGGATTAGCCGTTCACCCGCAGCACCAGCTTGCCGGTGGAGGAGCGGTCGGTGAGGGTGCGGTGGGCCTCGGCGGCGTCGGCGAGGGCGAACTCGGTGAAGTCCACCCGGACGTCACCGGCGGCGACCAGCTCGGCGGCCCGCTCCAGGTGCCCGCGCACCAGCTCGGGGGCGCGGTGCGCCAGGTCGCCGATGTTGTAGCCGACCAGGGCCCGGGAGCCGAACCACAGGTGGTCGGGCTGGACCGGCGCGTCCTGCTGGGCGGCGTCGCCGAAGATCAGCTGGCGGCCCAGCGGGGCGAGCAGCCCGGCCGCCGCGGCGCGCTGCTCGCCGCCGACCGAGTCGAGGACCACGTCGACGCCGCGGCCGTCGGTGCGGTCCGCGACCAGCTCGGCCAGCGCCTCGTAGGGGACGACCTCGTCGTAGCCGAAGTCGGCGGCGTACTTGGCCTTGGTGACGGTGCTCGCGGCGCCGAGCACCAGGGAGGCCCCGGCCCGGCGGGCGATCTGCGCGGCGGCGGTGCCGACCCCGCCGGCCGCGGCCAGCACCAGGACGCTCTCGCCGGGGAGCAGCCGGGCGGCGGACTCCAGCAGGCCCAGGGCGACCGGCACGTTGCAGGGGAAGGCGGCGGCGAGGGCCGGGTCGGCGATCGCCCGCGGGCCCTCCAGGACGACCGTCAGGTCGGCGCGGGCCAGCACGACCTCGGCGTAGCCGCCGCCGTCCAGGGTGAGCGCGGTGACCCGCTGCCCGGGGCGCAGCCCGGTGACGCCCTCGCCGACGGCCCGCACCGTGCCGGTCGCCTCCAGGCCGGGGACGTGCGGGAGGCCGACCTGGATCTGGCCGCGGCGGAACATCACCTCGGCGAAGTTCACCCCGGCGTGGGTGACGTCGACGGAGATCTGGCCCGGGCCGGGCTCGGGCACGGGCAGTTCGGCCTCGGTGAGGACGTCGGGGTCGCCGTAGCGGTCGAAGAGGACGGCACGCATGGGGTCTGCTCCTGAGGAGAGGTGGGACGGGGTGGGGTGGGGCGGACGAAGCCGGGTCAGTAGCGGGGCGCGGCCGGGGCGGGCAGGGTGTCCAGCTCGGCCAGGACGGTGGCGTCCAGGGCGAGTTCGGCCGCGGCGGCGTTCTGCTCCAGGTAGCGCGCGGTCTTGGTGCCGGGGATCGGCACGACGTGCTCGCCCTGGGCGAGCAGCCAGGCCAGCGCCACCTGGGCCGGGGTGGTCTCCAGGCGGGCGGCGACGCCCTCGATCCGCTCCACCAGCGCCTGGTTGGCGTCGATCTCGGTGGGCTGGAAGCGCGGGCTGCCGTGCCGCCAGTCGCCGGCCGGGAGGTCGGCGGAGCTGCGGATCGCGCCGGTCAGGAAGCCGCGGCCGAGCGGCGAGAAGGGCAGCAGGGTGATGCCGTGCGCGGCGGTGTGGGCCAGCACCCCGTTCTCCAGGACGTCCCGGGACCAGAGCGAGAACTCGGACTGCACGGAGGCCACCGGGTGGATGGCGGCGGCCAGTTCGATCTCCGCGACGCTCACCTCGGAGAGGCCGATGGCCCGGGCCTTGCCCGCCTTCACGGCCTCGGCCATCGCGCCCCAGGACTCCTCCAGCGGGACGGCCGGGTCGACCCGGTGCAGCTGGTAGAGGTCGACGTGGTCGGTGCCCAGGCGCAGCAGCGAGGCGTCGATGGAGGCCCGGATGTGCTCGGGGCGGCCGTTGCGGTGCATGGTGCGGCTGCCGTCGACGACCAGGCCGACCTTGGTGGCGAGCACCGCGTCCGCGCGCCGCCCGGCCAGCGCGCGGCCGACCAGGTACTCGTTGGTGAACGGGCCGTAGGCGTCGGCGGTGTCGATGAGGTTGACGCCGAGGTCCAGGGCGCGGTGGACGACGGCGATCGAGGCGGCGTCGTCCCGGCCGGGCTCGTCGTACGCCCAGGACATGCCCATGCAGCCGAGGCCGATCCGGCCGACGGCGGGTCCTGCGGTACCGAGGGTGGTGGTGTGCATTGCGGTTCGTCTCCCTGGACGTCGTGCGGAGGTGCGGGGCGGGTGGGGCGGAGCGGGCCGGAGGAGCCGGCGCGGGGTCAGCCGCGGGCGGCGGCGGGCTCCGGGGCGGTGCGGGTGCGCGGGGCCAGGCCGTCGAGGTGCCGGACCAGGTCGGCCAGGCCGCTGCGGGTGGCCGGGGCGACGTACTGGACGTGGCCGTCCGGGCGGAGCGCCACCAGGACGGGGCGGGGGCCGAGCGCGCGGAGCAGGGTGGCGGACGCGGTGTCGTCCACGGTGCGGACCACGGCGGGGCGGCCGACGAGCGCGGCGGCCACCGCGGCGCTGCCCCGGTCACCCGGTCCGGCGGGGCCGGACGGGCCGGACGGGCGGCGGACCAGGACGGTGAAGCCGTCGCGGTCGAGCGCGGGGTCGGCCGGGGCGGTGGCGGCGGCAGCGGGTCCGCCGAGGGCTTCGGGGGCTTCGGGGGCTTCGGGGGCGAAGACCGGCAGCCGGTCGCCCGGCCGCGGGTGGCCGGGGCGGGCGCGCCGGAGGCCGTCCGCCGCGTAGCTGACGTCGGTCTGGGCCATCATCGGCGCGATCCGGCGGCGCAGCAGGCCGCCCAGGGCCGCGCCGCGCACCAGGGTGTCGCGCAGGACCCGGCGCGGGCCGCCCGCGATCATGCCCCAGCGGGTCTGGGCGGCGGTGACGGCGGCGACCCGGGCGACCGCGGCGTGCCGTTCGCGGTGGTAGCTGTCGAGCACCGCGGCGTCGAGGGTGCCGCGCAGCACGCCGGCCAGCTTCCAGCCGAGGTTGAAGGCGTCCTGGAGGCCGTAGTTCATGCCCTGGCCGCCGGCCGGGCTGATGATGTGCGCGGCGTCGCCGGCCAGGAAGCAGTTGCCGTCCCGGAAGCGGTCGGCGATCCGGCAGCGGACCCGGAACGATCCGGTCCAGCGGGGTTCGCCCAGTTCGCCCAGGCCGGGGGCGCGCCGCCGCAGTGCTTCGGCGAACACCCCGGCGGGCGGCGGTTCGGCCGGGTCGCGGTGCGGGATGCTGATGGCGACCCGGAACAGGCCGTCGGGCAGCGGGACGACGCCGAGCGCGCCGTCGGCGGTGTAGCAGTAGTGGAGCGTGTCGCGGGCGGCCGGGCCGTCGATCGGCGCGTCGGCGATGCCGAAGGTGACGTCCACCGTGTCGCCGTCGAAGCCGATGCCCAGCTGCTTGCGCACCGAGCTGTGCGCGCCGTCCGCGCCCACCAGCCAACGGGCGTGCGCCTGCTCCTCGTTGCCGTCGGGGTGGCGCAGCCGCGCGGTGACGCCGCGGGCGTCCTGGCGCAGGTCCTCCAGGACGACGCCGCGCTCGACGGTGCCGCCGAGTTCGGCGAGGCGCTCCAGCAGCAGGCGTTCGGTCTCGTACTGGGGCAGGGTGGCGGCGAACGGGTACGGGGTGTCGGCGATCCGGTCGACCGCGGCCCGGCCGAGCAGCCGGCCCTCGGAGCGGTAGCCGATGCCGGTCAGCCGGTGCCCGGTGGCCGCCAGGCGCTCCGCGACGCCGATGCCGCGCAGCAGTTCGAGGGTGCGGGGCCAGACCAGCACGGCCCGGGACCGGGGAGCCGGGGCGGGCGCGGCGGCGCTGTCCACCAGGCGCACCCGCACGCCGCGCTGCAACAGGTCGCAGCCCAGGGCGACGCCCACCGGGCCGGCGCCGACGATCAACACCTCGCTGCTGCCGACCGGCCGATCGGGCTCCATGGCGCTCAACTCTTCTCCTCCGGTGCGGTGGGTGCGGTGGGTGCGGACGTGCGTGACGCGGTCGGACGGTGCGGACTCCGTCGGACGGTGGGGCGGTGGGGCGGTGGGACGGTGGGGCGGGCGGCACGGGGCGCCGCCCGCCCCCGGGTGACCGGCCGTCAGGGACGGTGCCGACCGGTCGGCGGGTCGGGCCGTCAGGCCGCGGCCGAGAGGTGCCGCTTGCGCAGGAACAGTCCGATCAGCAGGGCGGCGAGCAGCACCACCCCGGCGTCGACGGCGATCGCGGTGCGGACGCCCTCGGCGACCGCGCTCTCGCCGTGGCCGGCGGCGGCGATCCGGCTGGTGGCCAGGGTGCTGATGATCGGGATGCCGATGGTGATGCCGACCTGCTGCGTCATCGAGGTGATGCCGGTGGCGCGGCCCTGGTCGTCGTCGGAGACCCCGAGGGTGCCGGTCACCATGAAGGAGACGATCGACAGCACGTGGCCGAAGCCCCCGACGGTGGTGGCGGCGATCATCAGGGCCAGGCCGGGGCCGTGGTCGGTGCCGATCAGCAGCAGCGCGGCGGTGGAGACGCCCTGGATGACCAGGCCGAGGACCAGCGCGGTGCGGCTGCCGAGGCGGCCGATGATCCGGGCGGTCCGGAGGCCGCCGAAGAAGGCCGCGGTGCCCAGGCCGCTGAACGCCAGGCCGGTGACCAGCGGCGAGTAGTGCAGGGCGTCCTGGAGGTAGAGGGTCATCAGGAACACCACGGAGGACATCATGGTGAAGGTGACCAGGCCGCCGAGGTTGCCCCAGCTGATGGTGGGGCGGGCCAGCAGCCGCACCGGGAGCAGCGGTTCGGCCGTGACCCGCTCGATCGCCCAGAAGGCGACCAGCAGCGCGGCGGCGGCGGCCAGCAGGACGAGGACCCAGGTCTCCGTCCAGCCGTGCTCGCCGGCCCGGGTGATGCCGACGACCAGGGCGACCAGGCCGGTGCAGACGGTGAGCGAGCCGGGCAGGTCGATCGAGACCCGCTGACCGGAGCGGCTCTCGGTCAGCAGCCGGGGCGCGGCGACCAGTACGGCGACGGCGACGACCACGTTGATCAGGAAGGCCCAGCGCCAGTCGAGCAGGCCGGTCAGCACGCCGCCGAGGATGGCGCCCGCGGTGAAGCCGGCCGACATCAGGGCGCCGTTGAGACCCATCGCCCGCTCGCGGAGCTTGCCCTCGGGGAAGGACGTGGTGATCAGGGCCAGCGCCGAGGGCGTGGTGATGGCGGTGGCCAGGCCCTGCCCGACCCGGGCGACGATCAGCTGGGTGGGCGTCTGGGCGAGGCCGCCGAGCAGCGAGGAGAGGCCGAGCAGCGCCATGCCGCCCAGGAAGAGCCGCTTGCGGCCGAGCAGGTCGCCGACCCGTCCGAAGATCAGGGTGAACCCGGCCGCGGTGAGGGCGAAGGCGGTGACGATCCACTGCAGGCTGCTCAGCGAGAAGTGCAGCGAGGAGCCGATCTCCGGCACCGCGACGTTCAGGATGGAGAAGTCTGCGGCCAGCATGAACTGGGTGGCCAGCAGTACGAGCAGGATCGCCTTCTGACGCTGCGACATCTGCTCGTCACCGGTCTGCACCGGTTCGAGGTCTTGCACGACGGTCACGGTGGACTCCTGGTTTGTCCTTGATTGGCCATAGACGCTTCACGCGGTATCGAGGGTTGAGTCTATAGCGATGGTCGATCAAATATAAAGACCCTGACACATGCCATGGCGTGGACGACCGGGCCGACCGGTCGGCCGACCGGCCGGTCAGACGGTCAGGACGTGCCGCTCCTGACCGCTCCGGCCGCTGCTCAGCACGGGTGCGGGCGCGTCCACGCCCCAGCGCAGCAGGGTGAGGCCGACGTTCATGCCGCCGCCGAAACCGGCCAGCAGCACCAGTTGGCCCGGCCGCAGCACGCCCGAGGCGAACACCGCGTCCAGCGTGATCGGCACCGAGGCCGACCCGGTGTTGGCGAACTCCCGCACCGTCAGGCGCAGCGCCGACTCCGGCAGTCCGAGGCTGGGCAGCAGGCTGCGCAGCATCTCGCCGTTCGCCTGGTGCGGGACGAAGTGGTCGATCTGTTCGGGGCTCAGCCCGTTCTCCCGCAGCAGCTCGGCGATCGCCTGGGGCAGCTCGGCGGAGACGAACTCCCGCACCCCGCGCCCGTCCATCCGGAAGAAGTGGCCGCCCTCGCGCACCGTGCTCTCCGAGGGCGGCGTCCGGCTGCCGCCCGCCGGGACGCTGATCAGGCGGTGCGCGTCACCGTGCCCGCGCAGCACGGTGTGCAGCAGGCCGCGGTCGGCCGCCACCGGGCCGAGCACCACCGCGCCGGCCCCGTCGCCGAACAGGACGGCGGTCCGGCGGTCGGAGTAGTCGAGGATCCGGGAGTAGACGTCGGCGCCGATGACCAGCGCGTGGCCGCCGCCGCGGACCCGCAGCAGGCCCTCCGCCATCGCCAGCGCGTAGACGAAGCCGCTGCACACCGCGTTGACGTCGACGGCCGCGGCCTGCCCGGCGCCGATCAGGTGCTGCACGATGCTGGCGGTGGCGGGCTGGGGGTGGTCGGGGGTGGAGGTGGCCAGGACGATGACGTCGATCCGGTCGGCCGGCAGTCCGGCCGCCGCCAGGGCGCGCGTCGCGGCCAGCGCGGCGAGGTCCGAGGTGGCCTGGTGCGGCGCGGCCCGGCGGCGCGCCACGATGCCGGTGCGGTTCTCGATCCACTCCGGGACGACCCCGGCCGCCGGGGCGATCTCCTCGTTGGGGACGGTGCGTTCGGGCAGGTAGGAACCGGTGCCGAGGATGCCGACGGCGGGGGCCTGGTCGGCCTGGCTGTACGGGGGCATGGGGTGTTCTCCTCCTGTGCTGACTGTGCTGGCGGTGCCGGCTGTGCTGGTGCGTCGTGCCGGGGGCGCTGCGGTGCGGTCCGCCGGCCGCCGCGCACGACGGTGTGCGCGGCGGCGGACGGGCACCGGGGCTCAGCGCCCTGGGGGTGCGCGGCGGTCGGCGGACGCCGGGGCTCAGTGCCCGGGGGCGGCGTCCAGGAACTGCCAGCCGCGGGTGCGGGCGGCCTCGGCGAGCACCGGGTCCGCGCCGACCACCAGGCCGCGGCCGACGGCCTCCAGCAGCGGCAGGTCGCTGGCGTGGTCGCCGTAGGCGAGGCAGGCGTCCAGGTCGGCGCCGCGCAGCCAGGCCGCCGCGGTGGCGGCCCTCGCCTTGCGGCCGCCGATCATCGGCCCGACCACCTCGCCGGTCAGCTCACCCCGGCGGACGATCGGCCGGGTGCCCAACGCCCCGTCCGCGCCGAGCAGTTCGGCGACCGGGTCGAGGCAGGCGAAGAACGACCCGGAGAGCAGCACCACCGCGGTGCCGCGGGCCCGGTGCGCCCTGAGGTGCGCGACCGGCTCCGCCAGCAGCAGCGACCCGCCGGCCTCCGCCGCGCCCCGCCGGGCGTCCTCGAACCAGGCGCGGCCGGACGCGGCCAGCTCGGCCGCCCGCTCCCCGGCGAACAGCCGGTAGTAGCGGCGGTTGATCTCGTGGCGCGGGGTCCCGGCGGCGGCGTCCGCGTGCAGCTGCCCGACCAACGCGTCGTAGGTCTCCGGCCGTTCGCCCCTGCGCTCCAGGTGGAACCGGAGGAAGGAGAACATGCTCTTGACCGCGATCAGCGTCTCGTCGACGTCGAAGAAGGCCATCGGGGCCGCCACGGCGGCGGGGGCCCCGGCCGGTGCGAGGGTCAGCGGCACGCCAGCTCCAGGTCCACCACGATCCGGCAGTTGGCGGCCCCGTCCTGGGTGGCCAGCACCTCGACCGGGATGGGCGCGCCGGACAGCAGCGCCTCCCAGTCGGGCAGCAGCGCCTCCAGGCGCAGCGGCGAGTCCAGCTCCGCGAAGCGCTCGTACCGGGCGTCGACCGCCTGCACCCGGACCTTCCCGGGCGCCAGTCCGATGTGCTCCCGGACGGTGTACAGGGCGAGTTGGCGGGCGCCCTCGATCAGCACCATGCCGGGCAGGTGGTCCTGCGGGTGGTCGAACAGGCTCGGGTGGTCGCCGGCGATCCGCAGCGTCGCCGTCGCGCCCCGGCCGGTGGCCGCCACGTCCAGCAGCACCGCGTTCTCCGGCAGCCGCCGGCCGACGAGCGGCGCGGCCACCGGCTCCCCGGCCACCGCGCCGGTGGCGAAGTCCGCGGTGGAGCCCATCGGTCGGCCCTCCCGGCCGCGCAGCCGCAGCTCCTGGTACTCCCCCGCCGCCTTGAAGCGCAGGCCGACCGTGGCTCGCCCGGCGTCCTGGACCGCACCGGAGCCGTCGGCCACCGCCAGCGCGAGGACGTAGTCGACGCCGGTGGTGCGGCCGTCGCGCTCCCGGACCCGTTCCGGGTCGAGCCGGAGGAGCAGGGTGGTCGGCCTGGTGCCGCGGGCGAGCAGCTCGGGCCGGGTGATCCGCAGGTCCTGGTGGGTCAGGATGAACTTGTCGGTCCGGGGCACCCCGTGCTGGAGGTGCGAGGCGGCCAGGGCGGCCTGGCGGCAGACCTCCATCAGCAGCACCGGATCGTGACAGGCGGGCGCCAGCGAGTGGTCCCCCCAGTAGGCGTGCGATCTCGGCAGCTGGGCCGAGGCCAGGGTGCCGCCGCGCGGGTCGGGGACCATCGCGGTGACGAAGACCTCGCTGAGCGCACTGCGGTGCACCAGGGCGCGGTCGATGGTGCTGTCGGTCCGCGGCAGGGCCGTGCCGGCCGGCGGCAGCACCGTGGAGATCCGTGTCGACACGGGAGCGGACGCCTCTTGGCGAGATGGAGCGGTGGACGGCATGACTGGGACACCTTCCTTGAAGAGGGATCGAAGAGGGATCACCGAGGGCTCCGGAACGACCGGCCACCGCGTGCCGGGCACGGCGACGACGGGGCTCACCGCGGGGGGTCGCGGGATCGTCCGGCACCGGACCGGGCACGACGGCGTGCCGGACGGCTCCGGTGGGGTCAGGACGTACGGGGGGCGTCCCCTCCGGCGTGCCGCACTGCACGCGGGGTCCACGAGGACGCGAGGAGGGGAGCGAAGGGGTCGGCTCGGTGGCCGACGGCTCGGCCCGGGCGAGCGGCGTCGCTGCCGCACCGGGAGGAGGAGGGGACCTGGCTGTGCTGCGGACCCGGCCCGTCGGGAATCGGACGGGAGCGCCGGAGACCGGACGCGGGGTCGGGAGAACGGGTCAGGGGAACGGGTCGGGAGGTCTGATCGGGGCGCTGTGCCCGGACGCTGGATCGGAACGCGGGATCGGAACGCGGGGTCGGGACGCCGGCTCGGGTCGGGACGTCGGGGTGTCAGAGGGCCTGGACGACCAGGGCGGTCCAGGTGAAGCCCGCACCGGCGGAGATGACCAGCAGGTGGCCGCCGGGTGGAACGAGGCCCCGGGCGTCGGCCTCCGCCAGCGAGGCGGCGGCGTCACCGGCGCCGAGGTGGCCGGTGTCCGGGCCGAAGTCCAGCACCTCGCCCTCGACCAGCCCCGCCAGGGCGGGCAGGTACGCGCTCTCCAGGACCGAGCGGCCCAGGCGCGGCAGGGCCACCGGCAGGGTGGCGTTCGGGCCCAGCCGGGCCTGCTCCAGCGCGCCGGTCACCGCACGGCGCAGCGAGCGGTCGACCGTCTCTGCGAACACCTCCTTGCCCGCCCGGACCAGGAACGCCTTCTTGGTGCGCCGCACGTCGAGCGCCGCACCGTGCTGCCGCGGGGCCGCGGAGAAGGCGTCGTCCCCCCGGTGCATCAGCTCCAGTTCGGGCGCGGCGACGGTCGCCAGGCCCGCGACCCGGTAGCGGGCGTGCTCCCGGGTGAGCAGCAGGGCGGTGCCTCCGTCGCCGTACGCCACACCGTAGTCGGCGCGCCAGCGCTCGAACCCGGGAGCGGGGAAGCTGTCCGCCGTGGTCACCAGGGCGGCTTCCACCCCGGGGTCGGCCGCCATCCGGTCGAGCGCGATCCGCAGGGCGGCCGCGCCGCCGTTGCACATCTGCTGCACGCCGACCGGCTCGGCGTTGCGCGCCCCCAGCGAGGAGGCCACGTAGTGCGCCGGGGACCAGAAGTCGTGGCCCTGGTGGTGGATCCAGGCGTGCGCGACCAGGCCCAGCCGGTCGGCCGTCAGCCCCGCGCGCTCCAGCGCCGTCCGCCCCGCCTCGACGGCGAGGTCCGGTGCCGCGCGCCGGTCGTCCACCGGCAGCCGGCGGTAGCCGTCCCGCCGCACCTCGTCGGCGTCGGCCCGACCGGCCAGCACAGCGGCGGCCGATGTGTCGTGCCGGGGCGGGAGATGCAGAACAGCAGAACGTATTCCGCTTCTGCTCTCACCACCGCCTTTTACCTCCCGGAAATACATGGCTACCCCCCGTGTGACCTGCCGCCACTCTCCGGCGGCGACTGAAAGCTATCATGACCTTGATTCAAGTGTCATTAGATTTTTTCTCCCCTGACCCTGACACAAGACAAGGTCAGGAGCTTCACCCGACGCATCCGAACCGGTAGCCTGGAGCAACCAATGGGCCGCCGACGTCCGAACCGTGCACGGATGTCCGAACTGCGCACCGGGGTCCCACCAAGGAGGAAAGATGCCGACGACGGAGTCGGAGCTGCCGTTCGACCAGCGGCTCGGCAGTCTCATCAAGCAGGCCGAGCAGGCCCTGATCGCCGAGAAGAACCGGGTGCTGCGCCCCTTCGGCCTGACGGTCCCCCAGTACTCGGCCCTGCTCCTCCTGGCGGAGAACCCGAACATCTCGGGCGCCCGGCTGGCCCGCATCTGCGGCGTGACCGCGCAGGCCATGAACGGGGTCATCTCGCTGCTCGACCAGCGCAAGCTGATCAGCCGGACGAACTCGCCCGACCACGCCAAGGTCCTCCTGCTCCGCCTCACCCGGGCCGGCACGGCCCTGCTCCGCAAGGCGGACCGCGAAGCCGTGGCCGTGGAGCGCCGCCTGATGGACTCCTTCGACGACCATGACCTGGCCTCCTTCCGCAAGCAGCTCGCCATCGCCATCGAGGTCCTGTCGGAGCACGCCGACTCCTGAGCCCGCCGACTCCCGAGTCCGACGACTCCCGAGTCCGCCCCGGCCCCCGATCTCCCCCCCAACTCCACTCCGGGCGCGCCTCAAGGCAGTTGACGCCCCGTCACCTCGGTCGGGGCGCGCGGGTTCAGGCGGTCGCCGTCACGCCCGCCACGGCCAGCAGCAGCACCGCCGAGACCGCGGACAGGCGCCGCGCCGCCACCGGGGTGGCGCCGAACCGGCCGCCGAGGCGGGCGGTGGCCAGGGCGACCGCCGAGTAGACGGCCGCACAGCACAGGACGTTGACCGCGCCGAGCGCCGCGACCTGCCCGCCGACCGGCAGCGCGCCGTCCGGGGTGACGAACTGCGGGACCAGCGACAGGTAGAGCAGCAGGCCCTTCGGGTTGAGCAGCGCGGTCAGCAGCGACTGCCGCAGCACCGTCCGGGCCGGCTGCGGACCGGCCGCGGCCAGGGCCCGGGCACCGCCGCCGTCCCGGCGCAGGGCCAGCAGCATCCCGGCGGCGAGGAGCACCAGGTAGCCGGCCCCCGCCAGGCGCAGGGTGGGCAGCAGCGCGGGGACGGCCCGCAGCGCGGCGGCCAGCCCGGCGGCGGAGAGCAGGGTGTGCACGGCGTAGCCCGCGCAGACGCCGGTGACGGCGGTGAGCGCGGCGCGGCGGCCCTGGCCGAGGCCGCGGGCGGCGATGTACAGCCAGTCGGGGCCGGGCGTGCAGACCAGCAGCACGTCGACGCCGAGGAAGAGCAGCAGGGCGTGCGGGTCCATGGGCACCTTCGGGAGAGCGTTCGGGGGCCACCGGGAGGGGAAAATCTCAGCACCCGGACGCTAGCCGTCCACCGTTGGCAGCCGATGTCCCGTTTTCGCTGGTCACCGCCCTGCTCTGGCAGAATGTTGCGCCATGGACCGCCTCGACCGCAGAATCCTCCACGAGCTCCAGCAGGACGGCCGGATCAGCAACGCCGACCTGGCCGACCGGGTCGGCCTGACCCCGTCCCCGTGCCTGCGCCGGGTGCGCCACCTGGAGCAGCAGGGCGTGATCCGCGGCTACCGCGCCCGGCTCGACCCGACCGCCGTCGGACGCGGCTTCCAGCCCTTCGTCACGGTGGTGATGCGGCACGAGGACCGGGCCACCGTCGCCGAGTTCGAGCGCCGGGTGGCCGAGCTGCCGGAGGTGGTCGAGGCGCACCGCCTGTTCGGCGACCCGGACTACCTGCTGCGGGTCGCGGTGGCCGACCTCGCCGCGTACGAGCGTTTCGTCACCGACGTGCTCTCCGGGCTGCCGGGCATCGCGCAGGTGCACTCGCACCTGACGATGAAGCAGGTGAAGGCCGACACCGGCATCCCCGTGGCCTGAGCCCCCGGCCGGTCCCCCCTCGCACCGGCGCGCCGCCTCCGCGCTCCTCAGGCCGCGGCCGCGGACTCCCCGGGGGCCTGCTCGATCCGGCGCAGCGAGTGGAAGTGCACCACCGTCGGCGGGTGCTCCAGCTCGCGCAGTTCGCCCTCCGACCAGACCGGCCGGATCCGCCACATCGGCCCGGCGTACGCCCGCAGCGCCTCCTCGTCCCGCCAGCGGGTGATCATCTGCACCCGGTGGTCCCCGTCGGCGCAGGCCCGCAGCAGTTCGCCGCCGAGGAAGCCGTCCCACCGGCCGAGGCCGGGCAGCACGGTCGAGGCGAGCCTGGCGCAGAAGTCATCGGCCCGGTGCGGGGCGACCTGCGCCTCCCAGATTCGGATGATCATCTCGGCCTCCTCGGCTGGACCCCGGACCCTGCTGCCCATTATCGGACGGACCCCGGCGTTTCGTTCCGGTTCCTCCGGTTTTCTCCGTTCGGACCGCCGCCGATTGCCGCCCGCCCGCCCCGGGCCAAGACTCGGCGGTGGACCCGTACGACGAGAGGAACCCCGACATGGCGATCTGCGTGGTGTGCCAGAACGACTACTGGCTGTCCTTCGAGATCAAGACGATCACCGGCGACACCTACGTCTTCGACAGCTTCGAATGCGCGATGGAGAAGCTCGCCCCCCGCTGCGAACAGTGCACCGTCCGCATCGTCGGCCACGGCGTCGAAGTCGCCGGCCGCTTCTTCTGCGGCGCCCACTGCGCCCGCGCCAACAGCGTCCTGGGCGCCGAGGTCCGCGACGCGGTGGGCAGCCGCCCGTCCTGACCCCGCCGCCCGAGACCCCCGGGGCGGCCACCGCGCACGGCGGTGGCCGCCCCGCCGTCGTTCAGAAGGTGAACCCCAGCGAGCGGACCCGCGAGCCGGTCGCGGACGGGACGGTGTCGGGGGCGGTGGTGGCGCGGATCTCCGGGAGGCGGGTGAGCAGTTCGCGGAGCAGGGCGCGCAGTTGGTGGCGGGCCAGGTGGGCGCCGAGGCAGAAGTGCGGGCCGCCGCCGCCGAAGGCGAGGTGGGGGTTGGGCGAGCGGGTGATGTCGAAGGCGTCGGGGGCGGGGAAGACCGACTCGTCGCGGTTGGCGGAGCCGTAGCAGAGGAGCACCCCGTCGCCCGCGGCCAGCCGGAGGCCGGCGAGGCGGTGGTCGACGGCGACGGTGCGGCGCAGCCGGTCGACCGGGGTGGCGCAGCGCAGGACCTCCTCGACCGCGCCGCCCAGGTGGGCGTCGAGGTCGCCGAGCAGCAGGGCCCGCTGGGCGGGGTGGACGGTCAGCAGGTGCAGGCCGCGGGCGAGCGCGTCCCGGGTGGCCCGGACGCCGAGGTCCAGCAGCAGCGTGCAGAACGCGGCGAGTTCGCGGACGTCCAGCCCGCGGCCGTCCGGGCCGGGGGCGACCAGGGCGGAGATCAGGTCGTCGGCCGGTCGGCGGCGGCGTTCGCGAGCCGGGGCGGCCACCGCCCGCCGGACCGCCAGCCGGAGCGCCAGCCCGGCCCGGGCGGCGGCGGCGTCGCGGTCCGACCGGCCCGCGGCCCGGCGCAGGCGCTCCGACGGGAGGCCCAGCATCGAGCAGAGCACCCGGTACGGGAGTTCGGCCGCGACGGCGGCGACGAAATCGGTCGGGCGCTCCCGCTCCAGCCGGTCGACCAGCTCGGCGGCGGTGGCCCGGACGTCCTGCTCGACCGCGGCCAGCAGCCGGGGCGTGAACGCCCGGCCGACCGTCCGGCGCAGGTCGGCGTGCCGGGGGTCGTCCAGGTCGAGCAGCGAGTCGCCGAACAGCGCCCGCACCCACCGGCCCGGCTCCGGCCCACCGGCCCCCGGCCCGGACAGGTACACCTCCGGCGCGCGGCCGGCCGCCGTCACCTCGGCGTGCCGGACCAGCGCCCAGCAGCGCCGCCCCGTCGCCCGGTCGGTGAACCCGACCGGGCCGGGACGCTCGCGCAGCCGGGTGAACGCCGCGGCCCGGGCCTCCTCGGGGAGCCGCCAGAACGCGGGGTCGCCGAGATCGATGCCGCGCGGGGCGGCGTGCACGGTTACGGCCATGGGGACGTTATCGCGCAATCGGTGACGCTGAGTCAAGTCACCGTGACGCGTGGCGACCGCCCCGACCGCCCCGGCCGGCCAGGCCTCTCGCCGTCAGGCCCGCGGGTCGGCGCGGTAGGGGTCGGCGGCGTACGGGTCGGCGGCGTAGGGGTTGGCGTACGGCCCCCGGCCCGGCCGCGGCAGCTCGCCGCCGCCGTCCTCCGCGTCCGCGCCGGTGTCCGCGTCCGCGCCGGTGTCCGGGTCCGCGTCCTCCGGCCGCCGCGCCCCCTCGGGCTCGTACGGGGAGAGCTCCCGGGCCAGCAGCGTCGCGCCCGCCACCCCGCCCGGCATCGCCAGCACCGTCACCACCGGGATCAGGAACAGCAGCGCCAGGCCCGCGCCGAAGCCGAGCGTCATCGGCAGCCGGGAGCGCAGCAGCCGCAGCCGCTGCTTCTGCGACAGGCCGCGCTTCTGCAGCGGGGTGCCCGTCAGCTCGACGGCCAGGTAGAAGCCGGACACGCACAGCGCCACCACCGGGACGACGGTCTGCCCCAGCACCGGGATGAACCCGCACAGGAACAGCACGATCCCGAACGCCGCCGCCCGCAGCAGCACCGCGAGGCTGTCCCGCGCCGCGACCCAGAGCTGGCGCCACAGCGGGACGTCCGGCTCCGGCGGGCCGCCGCCCTCGGTCTCCTCGACCTTCGCCGACAGCGACTCGTAGAACGGCTCGCCGATCAGCAGCGCCGCCGCCGTGAAGGTCAGCATCGACAGCAGCCCGCCCGCGACGACCGCCAGCACGGCGACGACCGTCCGCACGGCGTCGCGCAACGGCTCGCTCCAGCCGTCCGCGAACGGCGTCGCCCAGGCGGCCAGGTCGCCCGCGTAGACGATCAGCACCGCCAGTGCCACCACGTACCCGACCAGGGCGATCAGCGCCGGGATCATCCCGAAGCCCCACCACCGCCCGTGCCGCGCCACCCACCGCTGCCCGCTGAACAGGAACCGCAGTCCCGCCCCGAAATCTCGCATCCCCGCACCCTAAAGGAACCGTCGACTCCGGCGGGCGCCCACCCGCCCCTGACGGGCCGTCGGCGCCGGGCGCGCAGACCCGTGCGGCCCCGGCCCGGGCCGCACGGGTGGTCTAGTGGGGGCCGCCCGCCGGGCCGCCCGCCGGGGCGGACGCGCGGGTCTGCGCGGCGGGGGCGGTGGCGGTGGCGGGCCCGGCGGGGCGCAGGACGGCCGCGGCCGCGGCGGTGACGGCGCACAGCAGGGTGAGCAGCAGGAAGGCGTGGTTGAGGGCGGTCAGGTGGGTGAGCCAGCCGATGACGGCGGGGCCGGCCAGCATGCCGAGGTAGCCGAGCCCGGCGACCCGCGAGACGTTGGCGCCCGCGGCGGCCGGGTCGGCGTGCCCGGCGGCGCTGAACAGTTGCGGGACGCACCCGGACAGGCCCAGGCCGAACAGCGCCCAGCCGAGGAACGCCGCCCACACCCAGGGCGTCAGGGCGGCGACGGTGATGCCGACGGCGGCGGTGGCCGCGCCGTACCGCAGGACGGCCGCCGCCCCGTACCGGGCCGAGACCCGGTCGGCGAGCAGGCGCCCGGTGGTCATCGCGGCGGCGTAGGTGCCGTAGGCGAACGCGGCGGTGCTCGCGGGCGCGCCGAGCACGTCCTTGAGGTGCAGGGCGCTCCAGTCGTTGGCCGCGCCCTCGCTCAGCATCACCATCAGCGCCAGCACCGCGAGGACCCGGATCCGACGGCGGACGCCGCTGTCGGCGGACGACCCGGCCGGCACGGCCGGCGCGGCCGGTGTCTCGGACGACCCGCCCGGTGCCTCGGGCGCGGGCCCGTCCCCGGTCGGCGCCGCGCCGCCGGGCAGCAGGCTGCGGGCGGTCAGCAGGGCGGTGGCGGCACCGGCCGCGCCGAGGAGGGCGAGGGTGGCGGCCGGGCCGAGCCCGGCGGCGGCGGACGCGGCGGCGGCCCCGGCCGCGATCACGCCGCCGACCGAGAAGGTGGCGTGGAAGCCGGACATGACGGGGCGCCCGTACGCCTGCTCCACGTGCACGGCGTGGGCGTTCATGCTCACGTCCAGGCAGCCGTTGGCGAAGCCGAAGACCAGCAGCGCCCCGGCCAGCGTCCACGGGTCCGGGGCCAGGGCGGGCAGCACCAGCGACGCGGCGCACAGGACGCCGGAGGCCGGGACGACGGCCCGGGCGCCGAGGCGGTCGGTGAGCGGCCCGGCCGCCCGCATGCCGCCGAAGGCGCCGAGGCCCAGCAGCACCAGCAGGCCGCCGAGCGCGGCGTGGCCGATGCCGACCCGGGTCTCGATCGCGGGGATGTGCACGACCCACGCGCCCATCAGGGTGCCGCACAGGACGAAGTAGACGTAGGTCGCCACGCGAGCGGCCCGGAGCGAGCGTTCCATGCGGACGACCATAACGAACATCCTCGATGTTCGAAAGTGGCGTTATCGAACAGATTGCCTGTGCGTTGTGCGGTGCGGTTCAATCTCGGTATGAACAACGCGGAGCGGCACGCCCTGATCGCCCAGACCGTCCGGGACGCGGGCAGCGCCACCGTCCCGGAACTCGCCGAGCTGACCGGCGCCTCCGAGATGACCGTCCGGCGCGACCTGGACGCCCTCTCCGCGCAGGGCGTCCTGGAACGCTTCCGCGGCGGGGCCCGCACCCTGCTGCTGCGCGGCGAGGAACCCCCGTTCGCGCTGCGCGCCCGCGAGGCAGTCGACGCCAAGCGCCGGATCGCCGCCGGGATCTC
The DNA here is from genome assembly GCF_044750705.1 of Kitasatospora sp. NPDC088783. Taxonomy (NCBI): domain Bacteria; kingdom Bacillati; phylum Actinomycetota; class Actinomycetes; order Kitasatosporales; family Streptomycetaceae; genus Kitasatospora; species Kitasatospora sp. NPDC088783. The sequence goes on along the minus strand of NZ_JBIVKJ010000001.1, from coordinate 291,110 downwards.
CGCCCTCATCGCCGACGGCGAGACCGTCGTCCTCGACAGCGGCACCACCTGCCTGGAACTCGCCCGCCTGCTGCGCGAACGCCCCGTCACCGTGATGCCGCTCTCGCTGCCCGCCGTCCACGTCTTCGGCGACACCCCCGGCCCGGCCACCCTGATCGTCCCCGGCGGACAGCCCCGCGCCACCGAGGGCGCCCTGACCGGCCCGCTGACCCTCGCCTCGCTCTCCGCCCTGCGCTTCGACACCGCCGTCCTCGGCTGCTGCGCCCTCAGCGCCGCCGACGGCCTGACCTCCTACGACCTCGACGACGCCACCGTGAAGAGGGCCGCCACCGCCGCCGCCCGCCGCACCCTCGCCGCCGCCGACGGCGGCAAACTCGGCCGCACCGCCTTCGCCCGCGCCGTCCCCACCGACCACCTGCACACCCTGGTCACCGACCCCACCGCCCCGCCCGCCGAACTCGCCGCCCTCGAAGCCGCCGGCGTCGCCGTCACCGTCGTCTGACCCCGCCCGGCGTGGCGGACCGCCCCGCACCGGGTACCCGGAGAAGGTGGACGCCGAAGAGCGGCGGGACGGACGACGGAGGTGGCCGGTGGACGGTGGGGTGACGGCGGAGCAGGCCGGGACGTGGCTGGACGTCGCGGTGGCCGAGGCGGAGGCCGGACTCGCGGAGGGCGGCATCCCGATCGGGGCCGCGCTCTTCCGGCGGGACGGGCGGCTCCTCGGACGCGGACACAACCGGCGGGTCCAGGACGGCGACCCGTCCCTGCACGCCGAGACCTCCGCGTTCCGGGACGCCGGACGGCTGCGCGGCTACCGCGACACGGTGATGGTCACCACCCTCTCGCCCTGCTGGTACTGCTCCGGCCTGGTCCGCCAGTTCGGCATCGGCCACGTGGTGATCGGCGAGTCCACCACCTTCACCGGCGGCCACGACTGGCTCGCCGCCCACGGCACCGGCATCACCCTGCTCGACGACCCGCGCTGCGTACGCCTGATGACCGACTTCGTCACCGCCCGCCCCGACCTCTGGTCCGAGGACATCGGCGAATGACCCCCGACCGCCCCCGCCGGAACGGCACCGCCCGCCGCCGCGCACCAGGCACGACGACGGGCGGAACACCCCACTCCTGACGGAGCGTCAGGCCCGCACGGAAGCCACCGCGGCCCCCAGCGCCTCCTTGATCCGCGGCCCGAGCCGACCGAACCCGAGCTCCTTCATGGCCGCCCGCAGCAACTCGTCGTCACTGCGCTTCTCCCCGTCCGCGTCCAGCCAGGCCACCAGCGCGACCAGCTCCTCCGCGGAGTACCCGGTGATCGGCTTGCCTGGCGTCAACTCGGGCTTGACCGGCCCGGCCGCCACCACAACAGCCTCCGGCTCGGGCTCCACGACCTCGGGCTCGGGCTCCGGCTCCGGCTCCGGCTCCGGCTCCGGCTCCGGCTCCGGCTCCGGCTCCGGCTCCGGCTCCGGCTCCGGCTCGACTACAGCAGCCTCGGGCTCCACGGCCTCCGGCTCCACCGCAACGGGCTCGACCTCGGGCTCCGGCTCCGCCACAACGGCTTTTGGCTCCACGACCTCGACCTCAACGGCGACAGCCTCGACCTCGACGGCCTCCGGCTCCGCCACAACGGCCTCAACGGCCTCAACGGCGACAGGCTCCGGCTCGACCACAACAGCCTCAGCCTCGACCGCCACAACCTCGACCTCGGGCTCCGGCTCCACGACCTCGACCTCAACGGCGACAGCCTCGACCTCAACGGCCTCCGGCTCCGCCACAACGGCCTCAACGGCCTCAACGGCGACAGGCTCCGGCTCGGCCACAACGGGCTCAGCCTCGACGGCCTCCGGCTCCGCAATCTCGACCGTGGCCTCGACCTCGGTCTCCGCCACCGGTTCAACGGCCTCGACGGCGATCTCCGCCTCGGGCTCCTCAGCGGCAGCCTCGACCTCGATCACCGACTCCTCGACGGCGACCTCAACCTCGGTCTCCACCGTCGGCTCCTCGGCCACCGGCTCCGAAACCTCAGCCTCAGCCTCGGTCTCCACCACCGTCTCCTCGACAGCGGTCTCGACCTCCGCCTCCGCAGCCGTCCGCGGCCCCGCCGCCAGCGCGGCCTTCGCGGCGACGTGCCGGTCGTACGCCGCCAGCGCAGCGTCCTTGTCGGCCTGCCGCTCGTGCAACTCGTCCAGCAGCTCCGTGAGCCCCTGCTCGGCGAGTTCCAGCCGCAGCTGGCGCAGGGCGGAGAGGCGGTAGAGGGTGCCCTCGTCCGCGGCCAGGCGGTCGACGAGTTCGGCGAGTTCGGCGAGCGGGAGGGAGTCGAGGGAGCGCTCGGGGAGGAGGCGGGCCAGTGAGCGGACCGCGTCGGTGAGCGACTCCACGACGTTGGCGGTCTCGGTGAGCAGGGTGCCGTCCACGGGTACCGCGGGGCGGGAGGCCGCGGTGGAGAGGATGTTCCAGTCGCGGTGGGCGGCCGCGGCGGCGACCAGCGCGGCGTGCAGGTCGGCGCGGCCGGGGCGGGTGCCGGCGGCGGCGAGGGCGCGGGCCTGGGCGCGGAGCTGGCGGCGGCGGTTCCAGCCGAGCTTGGCGCCGCTGTCCTTGCGGTAGGCGGCGCTGCCGGTCGCGGCGGCGAGCTCGACCAGGTCCTGCTCGTAGACCTCGGTGCGCAGCGTCGCGCTGGTGGCGTGGACGCGCTGGAGGAGTTCGAGCAGGGTGCTGAGGCCGCCGAGGGTGTCGGGGATGTCGAGGCCGGCCTTGGCGGCGATCGCGTTGGCGGCCCGGCCGATGGCGCGGGTGTCGCGGCTGCGGAGTTCGGCGAGGACGGTGGACGCGGCGCGGGCGTCCTCGGGCCCGGTGAGCGTCTCGGCGGCCTCCAGCCAGGGGTTGGCGTCGGCGGTGAGGGTGAAGCCGCCCTGGTCGGCGAAGCGGCCGAGTTCCTCACGGGTGCTCTGGCGGGTCTCGCCGTCCGTCGCGGACGCGGTCTCGGACGCGGCGTCGTCGGCGTCGTTCAGGGTGCGCACTGTCATGTGAAGTCCGGTTCGTGGCGTTTGGCGGGCAGAAGGACTGGCGGGGCGGGTGGGGTGGTTGCGGCGGTGGTGGCGTCGCGGGAGGCCAGAATACGGGTGCGCGTTCGAGCCGTGCACGCACCGGCCCTCCGTGAAATACCGGGCCGCGGCGGACCGGTGGCGGTGGGCGCGGGCCCGTCCGTGTGGTCCGTATGGTAGGGAGCGGCACCGACAGTACGCCCCGCCGGGGTGGGGGCCGGGCGTTGGGTGGGGTCATCGGCGCTCTCCGCTCGTCCGGCCGGGGGCGCCGGGGGCACGGCCGGGGGCGGCGTCCGCGGGCAGGAAGCGGCGCAGTTCGGCGAGCCCGACGGGCGGCTGGTGGTCGCGGACGTGGTCGCGGTGCCACCAGGCGCCGGTGTCGCGCAGCTCGGGGCCGTCGGTGAAGCGGTAGCGGTACAGGCGGGCCCGGACCAGCGCGGGCGGCGCGTCGGGGAAGGGGTTGCGGCGCAGCAGGCGCAGGGTGGCGGGGTCGTTGACGAGCAGGCGGGCGAGCAGCGGGAGGAACCAGGGGCGGGCGTAGGACGGGGAGATCGCGGCGAACCACATCAGCCAGTCGAGCCGCAGGTGGTAGGGCGCGAACTGCCTTGGCAGGCGGCGCACTTCACCGGGTTTGCCGGGGAACTCGTACTCCTGCCAGCCGTCCGCGCCGCGCGCGTCGCGGGTGCCCTCGAGGACGATCTCGTACCTGGTCCGGTTGACGGAGCCGAACGCGCCGTAGCTGTTGACCAGGTGGAGGCGGTCCCAGGAGCGGTTCATCTGCTGGCGCGGGGAGACCAGGTTGCGCGCGGGCTGCCACGAGCGGGCGAGCACCAGCAGGGCGTACGCGGCCACCAGGGCCTGGTACCAGGCGGGTTGGCCCGGGTACCCGTGGTCGGGGCCGATCGGCAGGGCGCGGCGCAGGGTGCCGGTGTCGAGGACGGACAGGGCGAGGGCGACGGTGAGCCAGTTCAGCCAGGCGAAGTTGCCGGAGGCGATCAGCCACAGCTGGGTGGCGACCATCAGCAGGGCGGCGTCGGAGGCGATCGGCTGCGGGAGGAACAGGCCGAAGGGGACGGCGAGTTGGACAACGTGGTTGGCGGCGGCCTCGACCTTGTGCAGCGGCCGGGGCAGGTGGTGGAAGAACCAGCTGAGCGGGCCGGGCATGGGCTGGGTCTCGTGGTGGTGGTAGAGGCAGGTGAGTTTGCGCCAGCAGGCGTCGCCGCGCCACTTGATCAGTCCGGCGCCGAACTCGACCCGGAACAGCAGCCAGCGCAGCAGCCACAGCACGGGCAGCGGCGGGGCGACCCGGTCGTTGCCGAGGAACACGGCGAGCGCCCCGGCCTCCAGCAGCAGGGACTCCCACCCGAAGGCGTACCAGGTCTGCCCGGTGTTGACGATCGACAGGTAGAGGATCCAGAGCAGCGCCCAGAGCGCCATCGCCGCGCCGAGCGGCAGCAGGTTCGCGGCTCCGGCGAGCAGGGCGGCGGACAGCAGCAGACCGGTCCGGGCGAGGACGGCGTAGAGGCGGTCGCTGTAGTACCAGTGGAACAGGCTGGGGGCGCGGCGGAACGGGACGCGGGCCAGGAAACGCGGGATCGGGAGCAGGCCGCGGCTGCCCAGCAGGGCGCGGAACTGCCGGGCGGCGGCGAGGAATCCGCAGCCGTAGACGAGGGCGAGCAGGCGCAGGAACAGCTCGCGGGCGAGCCGGTACTCGGGTGCGGCGAACCATGCCATGCGGCCGCTCCTCCGATCGGCTGCGCCAGGGCCCGCCCCCATGCCTACCATCCGGCGCGGCCGGGGCGGCCCGGCTGGGGGCGCGGTGGTGCGCCGGTTCATCCGGTCGGCCCTGTCCGGCGTGCGGTGGAGGGGATTCGCCCGTAGTGACCCGTACCGGGTGCCGAAACTCCCTGCCGGGCGCGGGCGGAGTGTGGTGTCATTCCGCCGAACGCCCGTGTCAGGACCAAGACCAGGAGACGCCCATGTCCGCGCCCTCCCCGCAGACCCCGGCCGACGCCGACCCCGACTGTCCGACCCCGGGGGCACCCCCCTCCGACGCGCCCCCCGTCCCCGCCTCCGCCACCGGCCCCGCGACCGCGACCAAGGCCGCCGTCCGCCCGGGCGGGCTCGGGGCGGCGGTGTGGGCGGCGCTCGGCATCGTGTACGTGGTGTGGGGATCGACCTACCTGGCGATCCGGGTGGTGGTGGAGACCATGCCGCCGCTGCTGTCGGGCGCGCTGCGCTTCGGCGCGGCGGCGCTGCTGCTCGGGGCGGGCCTGGCGGTCCGTCAGGGGTGGCGGGCACTGCGGGTGACGTGGCCTCAGTTCGGCTCCGCGTTCCTGGTGGGCGCGCTGCTGCTGGTCGGCGGCAACGGGCTGGTGGTGCTGGCCGAGCGCACCGTGCCGTCGGGGCTGGCGGCGCTGATGGTGGCGAGCGTGCCGCTCTGGGTGGTGCTGCTGCGCCGGGTGTTCGGGGTCCGGACCTGCGGGGCCACCCTGGCGGGGGTGCTGCTCGGGCTGGTGGGCCTGGGGGTGCTGACCGCGCCGGGCCTGACCGGCGCGGTCGGGCTGTCGGGGCTGCTACTGGTGGTGGTCGCGGCGGTGGTGTGGGCGCTGGGCTCGGTGCTGGCGGGTCGGCTGCCGATGCCGGCCGACCCGTTCGTGGCGAGCGTGTACGAGATGCTGGCGGGCGCGCTGGGCGCGCTGGCGCTGTCGTTCGTCCGGGGCGAGCCGGGCCGGTTCGACCCGGGGGCGGTGTCCGCCGGATCGTGGGCGGGCCTGGTGTACCTGGTGCTGTTCGGATCCATTGTCGCGTTCACGTCTTACGCCTGGCTTTTGCAGCGCGCGCCGCTGACCCTGGTGGCCACCTATGCGTACGTCAATCCGGTGGTGGCGGTTTTCCTCGGCTGGCTCTTCCTCTCCGAGGCGCTGACCTGGCCGATCATGCTCGGCGGCGCGATCGTGGTCGGCGGCGTGTTCCTGGTGGCGCGTAACGAGCGGTGAACGCTCCGTAGGCAAATCTCCCGGATTGCATTCAAGAAGGTAACGAGTTGGCTGAATCACCCCCACCAATGATTTACTTCTTGACGACACATGATGGGTGGGCTTGACTCCCCTTCACCTCGCCGTAGGGACACGGCGCTGTCAGGGAGGCACCACCCACCATGAACTCGATGACGCGTCGACTCGTCATCGGCACGGCCGCCGTGTCGATGGCGCTGTCGCTCGCCGCCTGCGGGGACGACAAGCCCTCGTCCTCGGGCAACCAGTCCATCGGACTGCTGCTGCCCGAGCGATCCTCGTCCACCCGCTACGAAGCGTTCGACAAGCCGCTGATCCAGGCGTCCGTCGAGGGGCTGTGCACCAAGTGCGCCCTCGACTACGCCAACGCCGACGGCGACGAGAAGGTGCAGAAGGAGCAGTTCGACGCACTGCTCTCGCGCGGGGTCAAGGTGATCCTGCTCGACCCGGTGAACGCCGCCGTCACCGCGCCGTGGGTCGAGGAGGCGAAGAAGAAGGGCACCAAGGTCATCGCGTACGACCGGCTGGCCGCCGGCGACGTGGTCGCCTACATCTCCTTCGACAACCAGCGCACCGGCGAACTCCAGGGCCAGGCCCTGCTGGACGCGATGGGCAAGGCCGGCAAGAAGCCCGCCGACTCCGACATCCTGATGATCAACGGCGCGGAGACCGACCCCAACGCCGCCTCCTTCAAGACCGGCGCGCACCTGGCGCTGGACGGCAAGGTCAAGCGGATCGCCTACGAGCAGTCCGGCGAGTGGAAGCCCGAGGTCGCCTCGGCGAAGATCGACGAAGCGGTCTCCAAGCTCGGCAAGAACGGCTTCCAGGCCGTGTACTCCGCCAACGACGGCATGGCCGGCGCGATCATCGACGCCCTGCACAAGGCCGGGCGCACCGACGTGCCGGTCGGCGGGCAGGACGCCTCGCTGGACGCGATCCGCCGGATCCTCACCGGCGATCAGGCGTACACCATCTACAAGCCGTACCAGCCGGAGGCCGAGGCGGCCGCCAACATGGCGGTCTACCTGGTCAAGGGCATCGACATCACCTCGGTGGCCGCCGCCGTCACCCAGTCCGGCGACAAGCAGATCCCCTCGATGCTGCTCACCCCGGTCGTCGTCACCAAGGACAAGATCACCGAGACGGTGATCGACGGCGGCCTCTACAAGGCCGAGGACATCTGCACCCCGCAGTTCGCCAAGGCCTGCAAGGACGCCGGCATCCCCGGCTCCTACTGACCGGAGCGGGCGGCGCGGCACCTTGTGCGGGGGTGCCGCCCCGCCCGCTCCACCTCGACGGAACCGCCCGTCCCGGCCGGTTCACCCGTCTCGGCCGGTCCGACCGGTTCGTCCGTCCCGGTCGGCGAGCAGCCCGGCGGGGATCCCGAACAGCAGCCACGGCACCGCGCTCACCGCCATCACCAGCGACGAGGCGTTCACGGAGCCGGTCAGGTGCGCCACCACCAGCAGCAGGCCGGTGCGCAGCACGCCGTCGCCGGTGTTGGCCAGCACGGACGCGCCCAGCAGCACCCGCAGCGGACGGTTCGGCTCGGCGCTCACAGGCGGAAGCTAGTGCCGCGTCAGGCCACCTTCGCCCCGTCGCGGCGCCCGGCACGCCCTCTCGCCGCACCGGCCGAAAACCCGAGTACACCCAGTACGAGGGCTTCCGGCCGGCACGCCGAGAGCACGCACCGGACACCGCTCCTTGACGGGCAAAGGTGGCCTGACGCGGCACTAGTACGCGAACCGCCGTGGCGGAACGTCCTCCCGGCGACTGGGAGCGAGATCACAGGACGGCGACGCGGTACCCGCGGCGGTCCGGGCTGTGATGCACTGGGCGCCTTGCCGAACGATGGGGAGCGTCGCGCCATGGACTTGCAGACCGACTACTTCCGGGCCGCCGACGAGGCCGCCGTGCGGAAGGTGATGACGAGCGGGGAGCGCCCGGCCGCCGAGGTGTTCGAGTCGGTGCGGGCCCGGGGGATCGACCCGACCGTGGTCCTGCCCCGCCTGGTGTCCGCGCTGCGCGAGGAGGACGCCCCGGCCCCCGCCGAGGACGGCCCGGACCGCTCGGTGTGGCCGACCGGCCTGCAGCCCTGGCACGAGGAGGCCCCGGCCACCGCCGTCGACTTCGAGGACCCGTGGATGACCGGCCCCTGGGTGGTCGAACTCTCCGACGAGACCCGGGACGCCCTGGCCGGCGTGCAGCGCAAGCGGCTGCCCCAGCTCACCAGCCAGTGGGCTCGCACCGAAGAGGTGAAGAGCGTCGAGCGGATCGAACTCATGAAGCTGATCCACCAGTTGGGCGTCCTGGCCCGTCGCGCGAAGCAGGACGGGCAGCACCTCTACTGCGTCCTGACCGCCTGACCGTCCGCCGCCCGCACCCGCTCCGCCACCTTCTCCTCCGCCCTCTCCTCCGCTTTCCCCTTCCACCAGGCCCGCTTCCGCCCGGTCCACTTCCGTCCGGCCCGCTGGGTGGCCGCGATGCAGGCGACGACGGCGAGGGCGGTCGGGACGGCAGTGGCCGGCAGTGTCTCGGCGAGCAGCAGGACGGCCCAGCAGAGCGTCAACAGCGGCTGGGCGAGCTGGAGTTGGCTGGCGCGGGGGACGCCGATGGCGGCCATGCCGCGGTACCAGACGACGAAGCCGCCGAACTGGGAGACCGCCGCCAGGTAGGCCAGTCCGGTGACGCCGTGCCAGTTCCAGTGCACGGGTTCGACGGTCAGCGCGAGCGCGCCGGTGAGCGCGGTGACGGGCAGCGCGGCGACCACGCCCCAGCCGATCACCTGCCAGCCGGGCATCCGCCGGGCCAGCCGCCCGCCCTCCGCGTAGCCGAACGCGCAGACCAGCAGCGCCCCGAACAGGTACAGGTCGGCGGTGGTCAGGCCCGCACCGCCGCTCTGCTGGACGGTGAAGGCGAGGACGACGGCGGCCCCGGCCAGCGCGGCGGCCCAGAACGCGCGCGGGGGCCGCGCCCCGGCCCGCAGGGCGCCGACGGCGGCGGTGGCCAGCGGCAGCAGGCCGATCACCACGGCGGAGTGCGCGGTGGAGGAGAGCCGCAGGGCGAGCGTGGACAGCAGCGGGAAGCCGACCGCGCAGCCCACCGCGACGGCCGCCAAACCCGGCCAGGCGGACCGGGGCGGGACGCGGGCGCCGGTGGCCAGCAGGCAGGCCCCGGCGAGCAGTCCGGCGAGGATCCCGCGCAGGCCGGTGACCGTCCACGGGCCGAAGCCCTCCAGGGCCCAGGCGGTGGCGGGGAAGCTGAACGAGAAGGCGAACACCCCGAGGGCGGCCTGGGCGGTGCCGCCGACCGCTATCGGGCGAAGTGCGGTAGCGCTATCGTTGTCTGACATACAGGACGGTAGCAGTTGCCGCCCGCCGCTCGGAAGGGCTGTCCCGCCCCCGGAGGAGAAGAGCAGATGACCGTCCAGGAGCTGACCGACGCGCTGCGCGGCACGGTGTTGCGCTACTCCCCGGGGGAGCGGATTCCCAGTAGCAGGGAGCTGGTGGAGCGCTACCGGGTCAGCCCGGTCTCGGTGTCGCGGGCGATCCGGGAGCTGGTCGCGGAGGGCGTAGTGGTGTCGCGTCCGGGCGCGGGGGTGTTCCGGGCCGGTCCGCGGCCGGCGCCCGCCGCGCGGGGCGACTTCTCCTGGCAGGAGGTGGCGCTGAGCGCGCAGGCGGGCGCGCCGCCCGCCCGGGTGGTGGACGCCTCGGGGGTGCTGGCGGCGCTCGCGCTGGCCCCGCCGGAGGTGATCGACCTGAACAGCGGCTACCCGCACGCCTCGCTGCTGCCGGAGCGGGCGCTGGCCGGTGCGCTGGCCCGGGCCGCCCGGCGTCCCGGGGCGTGGGGGCGTCCGCCGCTGGAGGGGCTGCCGGAGCTGCGCGGCTGGTTCGCCCGGGAGGTGGGCGGCGGGGTCACGGCGGCGGAGGTGCTGGTCACCGCGGGCGGGCAGAGCGCGCTGACCTGCGCGCTGCGCTCGCTGGCCCCGCCCGGCGCGCCGGTGCTGGTCGAATCCCCCACCTACCCGGGCCTGTTGGCGATCGCCCGGGCGGCGGGGCTGCGCCCGGTGCCGGTGCCGGTGGACGCGGACGGGGTGCTCCCGGAGCTGCTGGAGGAGGCGTTCGCGGCGTCGGGGGCGCGGCTGTTCGTCTGCCAGCCGCTGTTCCAGAACCCGACCGGCTCCGTTCTGCCCGCGGGGCGGCGGCGGGCCGTGCTGGCGGCGGCGAAGCGGGCGGGGGCGTTCGTGGTGGAGGACGACTTCGCCCGGCTGCTGGCCCACACCGACGCGGGCGAGCTGCCCGCGCCGCTGGCCGCCGACGATCCGGACGGCGTGGTGGTGCACGTCCGCTCGCTGACCAAGGCGGCCTCGCCGAGCCTGCGGGTGGGGGCGCTGGTGGCCCGGGGCCCGGCGCTGGCCCGGTTGCGCTCCGTCCAGGCGGTGGACTCCTTCTTCGTGCCCCGTCCGCTCCAGGAGGCCGCCCTGGAGCTGGTCACCGCCGCCGAGTGGCCGCGCCACCTGCGTTCGCTGGCAAGGGAGTTGACCGAGCGGCGGCAGCTCTTCGCGGCCGCGCTGGCCGCCCGGGTGCCCGCCCTGCTGCCGCCGGGCCTACCGCGCGGGGGCTTCCACCTCTGGCTGCCGCTGCCCGACCGGGTCGAGCCGGCGGCCTTCACCGCCGCCGCCCTGCGCCACGGCGTCGCCCTCTCCCCCGGCCAGAACTACTTCACCGCCGAGCCCGGCCCCCGCGCCCGGGTCAGCCTGGCCGCCGCCGAGCATCCCGCCCAACTCGCCACCGCAGCGGACCGGTTGGCCGCCGCCCTGGAGTCCTTCGACTGACGGCCCGTCAACTCGTCCTCCCACTCCCCTCAGTGGGCGAGTTCCAGCAGCGCGATGCCCGCCAGCACGGTCGCGCTGGCGGCCAGTCGCAGGGTGCCGAGGCGTTCGCGCAGGACCAGGGTGCCGATCAGGGCGGCGATGACGATGGAGGTCTCGCGCAGCGCGGCGATGGTGGGCAGGTCGCCGACGGTCTGCGCCCAGACCACCAGCCCGTACGCGGTGAGCGACATCAGCCCGCCGGCCAGTCCGACGGCGCGGCCCTCGCGCAGCGCGGGCCGCAGGGTGCCGCGGCGGACGGCGGCCACCGCGGCGAGGACGGCCAGGCCCTGGAGGAGGAACATCCAGGCGATGTACCCGGCGGCCGAGTGCGCGGCGCGGACCCCGCCCGCGTCCACCACGGTGTACCCGGCGATCAGCACGCCGTTGCCCAACGCGGCTCCGATCGCCGGGAGTTGGCCCCGGCCGGGGACGCCGCCGACCAGCGCGAGCCCGGCCAGGCCGAGCGAGATCACCACGACGGCGGCGAACTGCCCGGCGGGCAGCGGGCGGTGCAGGACGGTGGCGGAGAGCAGCGCGACCACCGCCGGGGAGGTGCCGCGGGCGATCGGGTACAGCTGGCCGAAGTCGCCGAGCCCGTAGGCGCGGACCAGCAGCAGCTGGTACCCGGTCTGGAGCGCGGCGGAGGCCAGCAGGTACGGCAGGGTGCCCGCGCCGGGCGGCGGGACGAACAGCGCGAGCGCCCCGCCGAAGGCCACGAACACCAGGTTCATCTGCGCGATCCCGGCCATCCGGTCGCGCACCCCGTGCACCAGCGCGTTCCACACGGCGTGCAGCAGCGCGGCGGCGAGCACCACGAACGGGACGGCGCCCTGGCTCACGGGTTCTCCCTCCACAACGGTCCGACCCCAAAAGATGTACAGCCAACTTAGCGCCCCTCGCCGTCCCGCCCACCACCGCCCCCGCTCCGGCCGCACCCCGGCCGCCCCCCACCCGCGGGCCGGACGGCCGAGAATCCCACTTCCCTGCTCGAATCTGCTCGAAAACCGATATGATCACGCAGATTCAGTCATGCACACCACCCGTGCACCTGCCCGACGAACAACCGACCACCACCCTGGGGGCGTCCGCCGTGATCCTCACCGTCACGCCGAATCCGGCGCTGGACGTCACCTACACCGTCCCCGGGTTCCGCCCGCACACCAGCCACCGGGTCACCGAGGTGGCCGCCCAGGCGGGCGGCAAGGGCGTCAACGTGGCCCGGGTGCTCGCCGCGCTGGGCCGCCCCGTCCGCTGCGTGCTGCCGCTCGGCGGCCCCACCGGGGAGGCGGTGCGCGCCGACCTGGCCGCCGCCGGGCTGGACCACGCCGCGGTGCCGATCGGCGGCGACACCCGGCGCACCGTCACCGTCGCGGACGGCGCCGACGCCACCGTGCTCAACGAACCCGGCCCGGCGCTGACCGCCGCCGAGTGGGACGCCCTGCTCGACGAGACCGCCCGGCAGCTGCCGCAGGCCGCCGTCCTGGTGCTCTCCGGCAGCCTGCCGCCCGGTGCCCCCGCCGACGGCTACGGCCAACTCGTCGTGCTGGGGCGGCGTTTCGACCTGCCCGTGGTGCTCGACGCGGACGGCCCGGCGCTGCTCGCCGCGCTCCCGGCCGGCCCCACCGTGATCAAGCCGAACGCCGCCGAACTCACCGCCGCCACCGGCCTGCCCGACCCCCGCGACGCCGCCCGGGTGCTGATCCGGCGCGGCGCCGAGTCCGTCCTCGCCTCGCTCGGCCCGGACGGCCTGCTCGCCGTCGACCGCCAGGGCACCTGGCGCTGCGCCCCGCCCGCCGCCGTCACCGGCAACCCCACCGGCGCGGGCGACTCCGTGGTCGCCGCCCTCGCCGCCGGCCTCTCCGGCAACGCGGGCTGGCCCGCCGTCCTCCCCGACGCCGTCGCCCTCTCCGCCGCCACCGTCCTGCACCCCCGCGCCGGCCACTTCGACACCCCCGCCTACCACCACCTGCGCGCCACCCTCACCGCCACCCGGGTCGACGCCACCGCCTCCCTCACCCCCTGACCGCACCCGGGCGGCGCCGCGCACCGGTGCGTTCCGCCAGCCCGGCCACTCCGACGGGTCGCCCGGAACCGGACGCGTCCGGAGGTGCAGCGGGGCTGCCCGACGGCACCCGGGCTGTCGGGGTTCCTGGCGTCAGAAGCCGCCAGTGGCACGGGCTTTCCGACGGCTCCGGCGTGCAGCGGCCTCGACCCGCTGTTCCCCGGCCGTTCGGCTCCCTAGGCTGGAGGGGTGCAGCCCGTCGAGCCGCTCGCCCTGTGGGAGATCGCGACGCCGTCGCGGGCCTGGCGGCTGCCCGGGGTGGCGATGGCCGGGTTCCGGGCGCGGGGGGCGGCGGATCTGGGGGTGGTGCCGTTCCCGGCGGTGACGCTGGCGATCGACCTGGGGGCGGAGCCGCTGGTGGTCGCGGACGGGGGGCGGCGGGTGGGCGGCAGCGCGGTGGTGGGGCTGGCCCCGGAGGGGTTGCGCGGGGGCGGGCGGGAGGTGGAGTGCCTACAGGTGCGCCTGTCGCCGTTGGTCGCGCACGCGGTGCTGGCGGGTTTCGCGGCGGAGGGCGGCCCGCTGGTCGGGCTGGACGAGGTGTGGGGCCGGGACGCCGTCCGGCTGGAGGAGCGGCTGCGGGCGGCCCCGTCCTGGGAGTCGCGGTTCGCGCTGGTGGCCGGGGCGTTGACCGCCCGGTTCCCGGAGGGCCGCCGGGTGGACCCGGAAGTCGCTTACGCGTGGCGCGAGTTGGCGCGCTCGCACGGGACGGCGCGGGTGGACGGGCTGGCCGCGGCGGCGGGGTGGAGCCGCAAGCGGCTGTGGTCGCGATTCCGGGCGCAGGTGGGGCTGTCGCCGAAGCAGGCGGCCCGGCTGGTGCGGTTCGACCACGCGGCGCACCGGTTGGCGGCGGGCCACCGCCCGGCGGCGGTCGCCGCGGAGGCGGGGTACGCGGACCAGTCGCACCTGCACCGGGAGGTCGCCGACTTCGCCCGGGTGACGCCGTCCGCGGTGGCGCGCGAGCCGTGGCTGTCGGTGGACGAGGTGGCCTGGTCCGCCCCGGGCTACCTGAACGGGTAGCGCCGGAAGGCCGAAACACCGGGACACCGGAACATTCGTCCAAGACCCGTCCCGGTCCGGGCCGCGAGACTGCGGGCATGACCGAGAACCTGTTCACCTCCCTGTCCCGGTACGGCGTCGACGCGCCCGGTTTCGTCTCCTCGACCACCGCCCTCGGCGCGGCCTGCGCGCTCACGGCCGCCGCCCGCCCGTTCCGGGGCCGGGCGGCGGTGGCGGGCCTGGGGGCCGGGCTGCTGGCGCAGGCGGGGGTGTACCTGCACACCACGCTGCGCGGCAAGTTGCGGGTGTGGGAGCGCGAGTGGGACGCGCTGGGGCTGCGCGGCGACGAGCAGCTGCTGGACCTGGGCTGCGGCCGGGGCGCGGTGCTGATCGGCGCGGCCCGGCGGCTGCCGCGCGGGCGGGCGGTGGGGGTGGACCTGTGGGCGTCGAAGGACCAGAGCGGCAACACCCCGGCCGCGACGCTCGCCAACGCCGCCGCGGCCGGGGTCCGGGACCGGGTCGAGGTGCACACCGGCGACGTCACCGCGCTGCCGTTCCCGGACGCGGCCTTCGACCTGGTCACCTCCGCCCTGGTCCTGCACAACGTCCCCGACCCGGCCGCCCGCCTGCGCGCCCTGGACGAGGCGCTGCGGGTGCTGCGCCCGGGCGGCCGGCTGCTGCTCGCCGACTTCTCCCCGATGGTCCGCCGCTACGCCGCCCACCTGGGCGCGGGCACCGTCCGCGGCCTCGGCCCGGCGTACTGGTACGGCGGGCCGTGGCTGCCGGTGTCGATGCTGGAACTGCGCAAGGACGGCTGACGGTTCAGACGCTCAGCGACTCCAGCACCAGCAGCGCGGCCACCGCGAGGTTGGCCCACCGGTAGGTGACCAGCACGGCGACGAACTCGCGGATGGTCGCGCTGGGCCAGAAGTACGCGGCGGTGGGCGAGCCGACCACGTGGCCGTTGACGCCCTCGCGGCGGGCGAACACGGCGGCGCGGAAGGCGTGGAAGTTGTTGGTGACGACGACGCAGCGGTAGTCGGGGTCGGCGGCGGCCATGATCGCGTGGCTGAAGCGGAGGTTCTCCTCGGTGGTGCGGGAGCGGTCCTCGCGGATGATCCGGTCGGCGGGGAAGCCGTGTTCGACCAGGTGGTCGGCCATGGCGTGGGACTCGGGGAGCTGTTCGTCGGAGCCCTTGCCGCCGGAGACGATCATGAACGGGGAGCGCCCGCGCTCGACCTGCCGCTCGTACAGGCGGCGGCCGCGCTCCAGGCGGCTGGCGAGCAGCGGCGGGACGCGGCTGCCGTCGCGCAGGCCGGTGCCGAGGACGACCACGTAGTCGACGTCCTCGCGGGGGGTCAGGCGGCCGTACAGGTAGGCGTAGCCGACGAAGCAGACGAACAGGAAGGAGAGGTAGCAGGCGAGCACGAAGACGGTGCGGGCGATCACGACCAGCACCTCGGAGTCGGCCCCGGTCGCGGCCAGCAGCAGGGCGAACACCGCCAGGATGGCGAGGCCGGCCAGCAGGGCGAGCAGGCTGCCGAGGCTGCGGCCCTCCTTGCGGACCATCTTGAGCCCGTTGGCGATCAGCAGCCCGGCGAGCACCAGGCTGCCCAGCGCGGGGGCCAGCACCACCACGATCAGGACGGCCTCGGCGGCGACCGAGTCGGCCCGGTGGAGGGTGGCGAGCAGGGCGAGGGTGAGCAGGGTGACGGAGAGCCCGAGGCAGACGGCGTTGCCGAAGCGGCGCCGGTCGCGCAGCACGCCGACGCCGAACAGCAACAGGAAGACGAGCGCGAGGGCGTACAGGAGCATGGGGGCAGCCTAGGGCCTGTCCTCGCACCGCCCGACGGCCCCGTCCGCGGGACGGGGCGGGACGGGGCGGGACGGGGCCGGGCGCGGCGCGGCGGGCCGGGGTCGGTGGCGGGGCGTCAGCGGCGGCCGGCGAGGGTGCTGCCGACCACCGGGATGCCCTCGGCGAGGTCCTCGGCGATCATCCGCTTGGCGATGGTGTCGGCGGCGGCGCGCAGTTCGGCGCTGCGCGGGCGGCCGCGGTCCTCCTCCAGGCGGCGGTTGAGCCAGTCGGCCCAGGTGCGGGTGATGGTCGCGGCCTCCTGCGCGCCGGCCGGGGTGTGCTGGTAGAAGCCGCTGTCGCCCTCCAGGTAGCCCTCGGCGACCATCCGGTCGAAGACCGGCTGGAGCACCTCCGGGGGGATGCGGCGGCGGGCGGCGATCAGGTTGAGGCTGGCGTGGCCGACGGTGCGGGTGAACAGTTCGACCTGCATGACGGCCCAGGCGCCGGCCACGTCGAGGCGGGTGCCGGAGACGTGGACGACCTCCCGGGCGGTGTCCAGCCCGGCGCTGCCGAGGAGTTTGGCGACGGCGAGTTCGAGCAGCCGGGAGGAGTCGCCGGAGGAGGGCTGGGCGAAGCCCTCGCCCATGTCGGAGGAGCTGGCCCGGGCGGAGTCGCGGAGCTTGACCTGCTTGAGGAAGAGCGCGACCACGAAGCCGACCAGGGCGACCGGGATGGTCCACAGGAAGACGGTGTGCAGCGAGTCGGCGTACGCCTGGATGATCGGCGCGGCCTGGTCGGGGGGCAGGTCGTGGACGCCGTGCGGGCTCTGCGCGGCGGCGCCGAGCAGCCGCGGGTCGGCGCCGGTGGCCCGGGCGGACCCGGCGACGCCGTCGGCGAGGTTGGTCTTGAGCGTGTTGGCGTAGATGGTGCCGAAGACGGCGGTGCCGAACGAGGAGCCCAGGGTGCGGAAGAAGGTGACGCCCGAGGTGGCGGTGCCCAGGTCCGCGTAGTCGACGGTGTTCTGCACGGCGATGGTGAGCACCTGCATGCACAGGCCGATGCCGGTGCCGAGCACGAACATGTAGAGGCTGGCGAGCCAGGCGCTGGTGCCGACGTCCAGCAGCGAGAGCAGGTACAGGCCGGCGGCCATCACCAGCGAGCCGACGATCGGGAAGAAGCGGTACTGGCCGGTCTTGGAGACCACGTTGCCGGAGAAGATCGAGGCGATCAGCAGGCCGAGCACCATCGGCAGGGTGCGCACGCCGGAGACGGTCGCCGAGTCGCCGTCGACGTACTGCAGGAAGGTCGGCAGGAAGGTCAGCGCCCCGAGCATGGCGAAGCCGACGATGAAGCTGAGGATCGAGCAGACCGTGAACACCTGGTTGCGGAACAGCCGCATCGGCAGGGTCGGTTGGGCGGCCCTGGTCTCGACCCGGCAGAACAGGGCGAGCGCGACCACCCCGGCCACGAACAGGCCGATGATCACGGCCGAGCCCCAGGCGTACTCGTTGCCGCCCCAACTGGTGGCCAGGATCAGGGCGCTGGCGCCGATCGCGACCAGCGTGATGCCCAGGTAGTCGATGACCGGGCGGACGGCGGACTTGACCACGGGGATGTTCCGGGCGGCGGCGATCACCACCACGATCGCGATCGGCACGTTCACGTAGAACGCCCAGCGCCAGGACAGGTGGTCGGTGAACAGGCCGCCGAGCAGCGGGCCGATCACCGTGGCCACGCCGAACACCGCGCCGATCGCGCCCTGGTACTTGCCGCGCTCGCGCAGCGGGATGACGTCGGCGATGAGCGCCATCGAGGTGACCATCAGACCGCCGGCGCCGACGCCCTGGACCGCCCGCCAGACGATCAGCAGCAGCATGTTCGTGGACAGACCGCACAGGAACGAGCCGATGATGAAGACGATCGTGGAGACCTGGAAGACGATCTTGCGGCCGAACAGGTCGCCCATCTTGCCGACCAGCGCCGTGGTGACGGTCTCCGCGAGCAGGTAGGAGGTCACCACCCAGGACATGTGGGCGGCGCCGCCGAGGTCGGCCACGATGGTGGGCAGCGCGGTGCCGACGATGGTCTGGTCGAGGGCGGCCAGCAGCATGCCGAGCACGATGGTGCCGAACACGACGTTCCGCTGCCGCCGGTCGAGGACGGGCGGGGCTGCCTGGCTGACTTGGCTGGAGGTGGTCACCCTCGCATCGTCACACTTCGTCCCGTTCTGTCCGGTCCGACACCCCGCCACTGCGCCGCACGATCGGCCGGTGGTGCGACAAGGACCGGGGGCCGCCGCGCGAGAGGGCCACGGACAGCCCGACGACGACCGGCACCGCCGGCGGCCCCGACCCGACGAGTTCGACCTCACCGTGCTGCCCACCCTGCCGAACGGCCGCCGGGCGCAGGTCCGGGAACGCGCCGGGGACGGCTCCGCCCGGGAAGTCCCGCCGGACGCCGCCGCGTTGACCCGGACCGCGACCGCCGCGCCGCGGCAGCGGGCGTTCGACGGCCTGGACGCCGCCCCCCTCCTGGCGCCGGACCGGCCCGGCTCCGCGGGCGACCGGATGCTCGCCGCCCTGACCCCGCTGCTCGGCGGCGCCCGCCCGGATCCGGCCGGACCGCGACCGACCTGCCCGGCCGGATCCGGGCCGACGTGTCGGGGGACGGCCGCACCAGCGTCCCGCTGCTCACCGCCACCCCCGGCCCGGCGGCGCAGCTACCCGACCGACCCGACCGCCGCCTTCCCCTCCCTGCACCCCCGGCAGCGCCCCGGCCGCGTCCGCCGGCGGCCACCCGGCCGACGCCCTGCTCCCCGACGGCACCCGGGTCGGCCTGCGGCTGTGGAACTCCACCACCGGCCACCCCCGAGAGACGCCCGGCACCGCCGTCCGGGCGGCCACCTGAGCCGCACGGCGGGGCCGGGCGCGGTGGCGGTCAGCGGGCCGCCGTCTCGGTGAGGGCGGTGTCCAGGGGGGTGGCGGGCGGGAGGCCGAGGGCGGTCTCGGTGGCGGTGGAGTCGATCAGGGCCGGGCGGTCGTACAGGTAGAGCATCTCCGGGACCTCGGCCATCACCACGTCCGCGCGGGCGGCCCCGGCGAGCGCCTCGGTGCTCATCCGGTTCAGCTCCGGGGCGGGCGCGCCCGCCAACCGGGCCAGCCGGACGGCGAGTTCGCGGGCCGGGGCGTGCGAGGCGGACGGCACGTGCCAGGCCCGGCCCCAGGAGCGCTCGTCGCGGGCGGCGGCGACCAGCGTGCGGGCGGCGTCCCCGGTGTACGTCCAGCTGTGCGGGGCGTCGGGGTCGCCGGGGTAGGCGACCGGCCGGCCCGCCAGCACCGGCGCGGCCACCAGCAGGGTGAACGGCGAGACGGCGCCCGCGCCGAGGAAGTCCCCGGCCCGCACCTCCGTCGCCCGGACCCGGCCCGCCCGGTGGGCGGCCAGCGCGTCCGCCCAGATCCGGGCCCGCACCTCGCCCTTGACGCTGCTCGGCCGCAGCGGCAGGTCCTCGGTGACCGGGCCGTCCACCGGCCCGTAGCCGTAGACGTTGCCCAGCATCACGTACCCGGCGCCGGTCCGCTCCGCCGCGCCCAGCAGCCCGGCGGCCAGCGCCGGGAACTCCTCCGGCCAGCGGTGGTACGGGGGCATCGCGCAGTTCACCAGCGCGGCGGCGCCGGAGGCGAGTCCGGCCAGCCGGACCGGGTCGGTGGCGTCCGCGGCGATCCGCTCGATCAGCGGGTGGACCGGGCCCGCGCCCCGGCGGGTCACCAGCCGGACCCGCTCACCGGCCCGGGCCAGCAGCAGCGCGGTGGCGGCTCCGGTCGCTCCGGCGCCCACGACGACGTACAGGGAGGACATGCGTGCTCTTCTCTCGCTCCGGGAACGCCGGGGCCTTGCGCGCCCCGGCCCCGCCAGCCTGCTCCCCGGGCCGGGCGCCGGGCAGTGGCCCGGATGCCGTTCCTGCGGAAGTTCGGGCCACCCGCCGCTCCCCCGCCCGGGGCCGCTCCCGACGGCCCGTAGCCTGGCGGCCCGCACACCAGCGCCTCCGGAGGTCCGGGTCATGCACCGCGTCGCCGTCATCGCCGTCCCGCCCGTCACCGCCTTCGACCTGTCGATCCCCGACCTGGTCCTCGGCGAGGCCCGGGTCGACGGCCGGCGCGCCTACCGGGTGCGGGTCTGCGGCAGCGCGCCGGGGCCGGTCGCCTCCGGCGGCAGCCTGCAGGTGGCCGTCCCGCACGGGCTGGAGGCCGTCGACGACGCCGACACCGTGCTGGTCACCGGCACGGGCGCCCGCGACGACGTCGACCCCGCGGTGCTGGCCGCACTGCGCCGGGCGCACGCGAACGGCGCGCGGATCGCCTCGATCTGCACCGGCGCGTTCGTCCTCGCCGAGGCCGGGCTGCTGGACGGCCGCACCGCCACCACGTTCTGGGCCCGGTCGGCGGAGTTCGCCCGCCGCTACCCGGCGGTGACGCTCCGCCCGGACGTGCTGTTCGTCGAGGACGGCACCGTGCTGACCTCGGCCGGGCTGTCCGCCGGCATCGACCTGTGCCTGCACCTGATCCGGCTGGACCACGGCGCCGCCGCCGCGAACGCCGCCGCCCGGCTGATCGTCGCCGCACCCGTCCGGCCGGGCGGGCAGGCCCAGTTCATCCGGTCGCCGCTGCCGCCGGACCGGGCCGGCGCCTCGCTCGCCCCGACCCGCGCCTGGGCGCTGGAACGCCTGCACGAACCGCTCGGCCGCCCCGCCCTCGCGGCGCACGCGAAGGTCAGCGTCCGGACCCTGACCCGCCGCTTCGAGGCCGAGACCGGCCTGACGCCGCTCCAGTGGCTCCTGCACCAGCGGGTCGACCGCGCCCGGGAGCTGCTGGAGACCACCGACCTGCCCGTCCCGCGGGTCGCCGAGCTCAGCGGCCTGGCCACCGCCGACTCGCTGCGCCACCACCTGGCCCGCCGCACCGGCCTCACCCCGACCGCCTACCGGGCCGCGTTCACCCGGCGCGGGTGACCTCGACACCACGGCGCGCCGGTGTCAGGAGTGGCGCGCCAGGTCCCCGGTGAAGCCCTGCTGGACGAAGTGCAGCGAGCCGTCCTTGTTCGGGGTGAGGACGCCGTCGCCGGAGAGCGGGGTGCAGCCGGCGCTGACCGTCTCGGGCAGCGAGCGGGCCACCAGGCGGGTCTTGGTCGCGGAGACCAGGGCCGCCTCGTTGGTGCACACGACCTGGTTGGTGCCCAGGCCGCCGTCGCTCTCCACGAAGGCGATCGTGTCACCGACCGCGCCCTGGTGGACGGTGATCCGGATGACGAGCCGCGGCCCGTTCCCGGACGCGCTGATCGGCCCCTCGAAGATGCCCAGGAACGCGTCCGCGACGGCGTCCCCGTCGTCCGGGGGCGAGGGCGAGGGGGACGCCGACGGGGAGGGCGAGGACGACGGCGAGGGCGCGGGCTCGGCCTTCTTGCTGTCGTGCCCGGCCGGGGTGACCGTCCCGGTCGGCCGGGCGCTCCCGCTGCTGGTGACCGCCGGGCTGCCGGACGGCCCGTCCGCGACGTCGTCCGTCCCGCCCGTCCCGCCCGTCGCGGCCCACACGCCCAGGCCCGCCAGCACCGCCGCGACGACACCGGTGGCGACCAGCGGCGCCACCCGGCGCTTGGCCGGCGGCTGCGGGGCGGGGTGGGGCGCGGGCGTGTGCGGGTGGGGGTACGGGTACTGGCCGGGCGGGGTGGGCGCGGCGGCCGGGTAGCCCGGCGGGGGCGGGCCGAAGCCCGGGGACGGCGGGTACGGGGCGGTGGCCGCCTGGTACGGGGCGGTCGGCGGCGCGGCGGGCGTCGGCGGCGCGGCCAGGACGGTGGCCGGGGGCAGCGGCCGCGACTCCAGGTCGAGCAGGGCGACGGCCATCCGCGCCACCTCCTCGGAGACCGCGCCGGGCAGCCAGCTCCGGTCACCGAGCCCGGTCTGGCCGGCGGCGCTGCGGACCAGCCGCTCCCGGATGGCGGCCGGGGTCGGCCGGCGCTCCGGGTCCTTGTCCAGGCAGTTGCGCACCAGTTCGAGCAACTCGCCGTCCAGGCCGTCGAGTTCCGGTTCCTCGTGGACGATCCGGTAGAGCAGTCCGGCGGCGCTGTCCTGCTCGCCGAACGGGGCCCGCCCGGTGGCGGCGAAGGCGAGCACCGCGCCGAGCCCGAACACGTCGCCGGCCGGTCCGGACGGTCGGCCCCGGGCCTGCTCGGGCGACATGAACCCGGGCGAGCCGACCACGTAGCCGGACCTGGTCAGGGCGGAGGTCGCGTCCAGCGCCCGGGAGATGCCGAAGTCGATCAGCCGCGGCCCGTCCAGCGCCAGCAGCACGTTCGACGGCTTGACGTCCCGGTGGAGCAGCCCCAGCTCGTGCACGGCCGCCAGGGCGTCGGCCAGGCCGGTGCCCAGCGCCCGCACGGTGACCGGCGGCAGCGGCCCGAACTGCCGCACCGCGTCCGACAGCGAGGGCCCGGCGACGTAGCCGGTGGCCACCCACGGCTGCGGCCCCTCGGTGTCGGCGTCCAGCACCGGCGCGGTCCACCGGCCGCCGACCCGCCGGGCCGCGGCCACCTCCTGCCGGAAGCGCTGCCGGAACTCCCGGTCCCCGGCGAACTCCTGGCGGACCGTCTTCACCGCCACCGTCCGGCCGCCCGCCGTCCGCCCGAGGAACACCTCGCCCATGCCGCCGGCCCCCAGCCGCCCCAGCAGCCGGTACGGGCCGACCGTGTGCGGATCGCCCGCCCCGAGAGTCTCCAACGTTCCGTGCTCCTAGGCTGGTTCCGCGCCGCTGTCAGGAGAAGCCCCCGCGACCGATCACAGGACCTTCACGGGGCACCCTAGGGGTCCACCCCCTCCCGACGACACCGCCGGGCCCTTTTCCAGACCGGATCGGAACCTGACGGTGACGCACTGCGGACACTGGCGCCGGTCAGTGCCCCTCCGCACCGGTCAGCGCCGGTCAGTGCCGGTCAGTGCCGGTCGACGCCGCCGCGGACGGCCGCGCGGAAGGCGGTGGGGGTGGTGCCGGTGCGCTGGTGGAAGAACTTGGCGAAGTTGGCGGCGTCGGCGAAGCCCAGGTGGTCGGCGATCCGGGCGGCGGAGCTGTCGCTGTGGGCGAGCAGGCGCTTGGCCTCCAGGACGGCCCGGCGGTCGACGAACTCCTTGGCGCCGACGCCCGCGGCGGCCAGGGTGGCCCGGGAGAGGGTGCGCGGGGAGTAGCCGAGCAGCCGCGCGTAGTCCTCGACCCGGCGGGTGCGGGTGAAGTGGTGCTCGACGGCCTGCCGGAAGCGCCGGTAGGTCTCGCCGGGTTCGCCCGCGGCGCTGCCGCACGGCACCGCGGGGTGGGCCAGCCGCAGCAGCAGCGCGGCCAGCAGGTGGCGCAGCAGGGCGTGGCGGACCTCGGCGGGCAGGTCCGCGCCGGAGGCGTACTCGCGGTGCAGGTGGCGCACCGCGTGGAGCAGGGCCTCCCGGTCGGTGCCGTCGGTGTGCAGGACGGCGGCGGCGAAGGGGTCGTCGAGCCGGGCGGCGGCGACGGTCGCCGGGTCGGGGAAGCCGGGTTCGAAGAGCACCAGGGTGCCGTCCGCGTCGCCGAGTTCGCCCCACTGCTGGACCTGGCCGGGCCGGACCCAGAGCCAACTGCCCGGTTCGACGGTGTGCGCGGTGAAGTCGACGGTGTGGCGCAGCCGGCCGCGTTCCAGGGTGAGCAGGTGGTGGAAGGCGGGGCGCTGCGGGCGGTGGAAGTCCCCGTCGGTGGCGGCGGCCCGGCGGGCGCGCAGGTCGGCGAGCGTCATGACCTCGACGCCGGCCGGTCCGCCGGGTGGCGCGGTGAACGGGACCTCGGGGATCGCCGTCCCGGACGCCTGGGGTTGGTTCGCTCGCATGGTCACCACATCCGCTGCCAGGCTACCTCCGGTCGATCTTCCACCGGGAGGGCGGGAGCGCGGGGGCGCGGGAGGCCGACGGCCCGGCGGCCCGGCGGCCCCGGGGCCCGGTGGCGCGGCCCTTGACCACCGCCCGGCGGCCGGTGGAACGTGGGGCCTCCCCCACCCACCCCCGAGGAGCGCGGATGGCCCCCCAGTTCGGCGACTACCAGAACGAGATCTACTTCGAGGCGCTGTTCGGCGTCGCCCCGAAGTACCCGATGACGTACGCGGGCCTGGCCGAGCGGGCCCGGGCGGCGCTCGCGCCGGAGCTGTGGTCGTACGTCGCGGGCGGGGCGGGCGACGAGCACACCCAGCGGGCGAACGCCGCGGCGTTCGAGCGGTGGGGGCTGGTGCCGCGGATGCTGGTGGGCGCGAAGGAGCGGGACCTGCGGGTGGACCTGTTCGGGCTGGAGCTGGCCTCGCCGCTGTTCCTGGCGCCGGTGGGGGTGGTGGGGCTGTGCGCGCCGGACGGGCACGGGGACGTGGCGACGGCCCGGGCGGCGGCCCGCACGGGGGTGCCGATGGTGGCCTCGACGCTCTCGGTGGACCCGATGGAGGCGGTGGCGGCGGAGCTGGGCGACACCCCGGGCTTCTTCCAGCTGTACACGCCGACCGACCGGGCGCTGGCCGAGTCGCTGGTGCACCGGGCGGAGGCGGCCGGGTTCAAGGCGCTGGTGGTCACCCTGGACACCTGGGTGACCGGCTGGCGGCCGCGCGACCTGGGCAGCGGCAGCTTCCCGCAGCTGCGCGGGCACTGCCTGGCGAAATACACCTCGGACCCGGTGTTCCGGGCCCGGCTCCAGGACCCGGACGGGGACCCGCGCGGCGCGGTGATGGACTGGGTGCAGGTCTTCGGCAACCCGCTGACCTGGGACGACCTGCCGTGGCTGCGTTCGCTGACCGGGCTGCCGATCGTGCTGAAGGGCCTGTGCCACCCGGAGGACGTGCGCCGGGCCGTGGACGCGGGCGTGGACGGGGTCTACTGCTCGAACCACGGCGGTCGGCAGGCGAACGGCGGGCTGCCCGCGCTGGAGTCGCTGGCCGAGGTGGTCGAGGCGGCGGACGGCCGGCCGGTGCTGTTCGACTCGGGCGTGCGCAGCGGCGCGGACGTGGTCAAGGCGCTGGCGCTGGGCGCGACGGCGGTGGGCGTGGGGCGGCCGTACGTGTACGGGCTGGCGCTGGGCGGCGAGGCGGGCGCGGTGCACGTGCTGCGCTCGCTGCTGGCGGAGGCGGACCTGCTGATGGCGGTGGACGGGTACCCGTCGCTGGAGAGCCTGCGCGCGCCGGGCGCGCTGCGGCGCTGCTGAGCGCCGGGTCCGGCGCTCCGGCTTATTGCGACTTACTTGCAATAACAGTTGGCATGCAGCAGAGTGGAGCCGCGGGGTCGTCCGACGATCGTCTTCCCAACCGGCGTCCGCCGGGACGCGGCGCCGGCCCCGCGCCAGACCTCTCCCCCGCGCCCGCCCGGCCCAGCACCCGCCCGCACCCCGCGCGTTCAGCGCCCACCCGCCCCGGCGCGCTCAGCGCCCGACCGGCAGGCGCACCACCATGGTCTTGCCGCCGCCGTCCGGATCGGCGACGGTCTCCGTCACCCCGCCGGCCAGTGCGGCCAGCTCGTGCACCAGGCCCAGGCCCCAGCCGCCGCTGCCGTCCTGGTGCGGGACCTCGGGGCGCTGCGGGCAGTGCGGGTGCCGGTCGTGCACCCGGATCGCCAGTTCGCCCGCGCCGAAGTCGAGTTGGAGCACGGTGCGGGGCGAGCGCGGGGCGGCGTGGCGGACCGCGTTGGTGACCAGTTCGCTGACCACCAGCAGCACGGTGTCGGTCAGCGGATCGTCCGGGCCGATCCCGCGGGCGGCCAGTTCGGCGCGCGCCCCCCGGCGCGCCTCGGGTACGGACGCGGGCACGGTCGCCAGGCTCAGGCAGTAGCGCACGGTCTGGGGTGGGTCCGCGACAGCCATGGTCGGTCCCTTCGCAACGGGGGCGACCGGGGTGGGAGCGGAAGGGCGCCGTCGTCCGGCCGCGTCGGGGCTCGGCAGCCCTGCCCCGTCCGAGCGAACCGGACAGATCACCGATACTCAGTACGGTAAGGCCGAACGGGCCCGACTGCGGCGGCGGATGCTGGACAGTGGCCACAACTCGCCACCATCCCGCGCCTCCTGGGGATCATGTCCGCCGACCTGCCGGAACCCCTCGGCCCCGGTCCGCCGGAGAGCGCCACCGCACCTGCGGGTGCCGAGCCGCGCCGCGCTCCGCCTCCGCCCGTCCCGCGGAGCCGGTGGACGCCCCGCCCTCCGCCGCCGCCGGCCGCCGCCGCCGGCCGCCCCGATGGCCGCCGGACGAGGCCGGCCGCAGGCGGGGCCGACGGGGCGTCAGATCGGTGATCCGGCCCCGGGGATGCGCTCGAAGACCAGGTTGGTGCGGGTCTGCGCGACCGCCGGGTGGGTGGTCAGGTGGTCGACCACGAAGCAGCGCAGCGCCTCCGGGTCGGCCACCGCCACGTGCAGCAGGTAGTCGTCGCTGCCCGCCATGTGGAACACCGCCAGCACGCCCGGCAGCCCGGGCGCGGCGGCCCGGAAGCTGCCGTTCTGCTCCCGGGTGTGCGCCCGCAGCCGCACCGAGATCATCGCCTGCAGCGGCAGCCCGACCGCCGGCAGGTCCACCTCCGCGTGGTACCCGGCGATCACCCCGCGCCCGCGCAGCGCCCGCACCCGTGCCAGGCAGGTGGACGGGGCCACCCCGACCTGCTCGGCCAGCGCGTTGTTGGGCGTGCGGGCGTCGGCCAGCAGCGCCCGCACGATCGCGCGGTCGACCTCGTCGAGCTCCGCCGCGCGGGCCCGTGGAATGTTCGGCACGCCACCAGCGTGGCGGTCCGCGCCGAACATCCGCAAGGGTGCCGCCGCCCCCGCCGAATCATCTGCCGTCACTCTGGCCATTCGACGCCCACCCGTTCACCATCGAGCGCCATGAGCCGACTCGACACCCGAGCCGTGCACGCCGGCCGCGACGACCTCGCCGGACTCGGCACGCACGTCCCCCCGCTCGACCTGTCCACCACCTACCCCGTACCGGACCTCACCACCGGCGGCGACGCCTACCAGGCGCTGGCGACCGGCGGACGCCCGCCCGCCGAGGGCGGCCTGGTCTACCAGCGGCTGTGGAACCCCACCGTCGCCCGCTTCGAACAGGCGCTGGCCGAACTGGAGGGCTGCGCCGAGGCGGTGGCCTTCTCCTCCGGCATGGCCGCGCTCTCCGCCTGCCTGCTCGCCGCCGCCGCGGAGGGCCGCCGGCACGTGGTGGCGCTGCGCCCGCTGTACGGCGGCTCCGACCACCTGCTGGACTCCGGCCTGCTCGGCACCGAGGTGACCTGGGCCGCCCCCGGCACGCTGGCCGCCGCGCTGCGCCCCGACACCGGGCTCGTCCTGGTCGAGACCCCCGGCAACCCCACCCTGGACCTGCTCGACCTGGCCGCGACCGCCGAACGCTGCGGCGGCGTCCCGCTGCTGGTCGACAACACCTTCGCCACCCCGGTCCTGCAGAACCCCGCCGCGTTCGGCGCCACCCTGGTGCTGCACTCGGCGACCAAGTCGATCGGCGGCCACGGCGACGTGCTGGCCGGGGCGGTGGCCTGCACCGCCGCCTGGGCGGAGCGGCTGCGCCGGGTCCGGGCCGTCACCGGCGCCGTCCTGCACCCGCTGGCCGGCTACCTGCTGCACCGCGGCCTGCAGACCCTGCCGCTGCGGGTGCGCGCCGCCTCCGCCTCCGCCGCCCGGATCGCCGACTGGCTGGCCGAACAGCCCGAGGTCGCCGCCGTGCACTACCCGGGCCGCTCCGGCTCGCCGCTGCTCGGACGCCAACTCCGGGGCGGCGGAAGCACCCTGGCCTTCGAGGCGGCCGGCGGTCACCCGCACGCCGCGGCGATCGCCGAGCACTGCGAACTGATCACCCACGCGGTCTCGCTCGGCGGCGTCGACACCCTGATCCAGCACCCCGCCTCGCTCACCCACCGCCCGGTGGCCGCCGCGCACAAGCCCGCCGGGGCCGTCCTGCGGCTCTCCGTCGGCCTGGAGGACCCGGACGACCTGATCGCCGACCTGGCCAAGGCACTGCTGCGCTGAGCGGGCCGTCACCGCACCCCGGAGGCCGCCCGCAGGTGGTCGAGCACCAGCGGGTCTATCCGGCCCTCGGCGAGGCGGCCCTCCAGGTTCTCCACCCCGGCCCAGCGGTCCAGCGAGTCGTACCCGAGCCCGCCCAGCAACCGCCGCACCTCCTCGGCCAGTTCACCCTCCAGCGGGAGCAGCTCGGCCAGGTCGGACACCCCGTGCAGCACCTCGTGGACGGCCAGCAGCCGCCCCAACTCGCCCACCGGGTCCGGGTGGTCGTCCACCCGCAGGTCGTACGCGAGGTCGCCCCACCCGCCGACGCCCTGGCCCGGGTCCACCACGTACAGCGCGGCGCCCTGCCGCCCGCGGGCGTCCCCGCCCGCCGCGTCCCCGGCCGCGAGGGCGGCCACCAGCCGTTCGGCGAACGGCAGTTCGGCGGAGGCCAGCCATGCCGCGGCCATCTCCCGCACCACCTCGGGCCCGGTCAGGATGTTCCCCTGCACCGCGTACCCGTCCCCAGCCAGACCCCCCGCCCAGGGCAGGCACTCCTCCCCCGTGTACGTCTCCGCCCGCCCGTCCGCCCCGACCACGCCCAACTGCCGGTGCGCCCGCCGCTCGTCGGCCGCCAGCAGCGCCGCCACCGCCTCCGCCGGCGAGGCCCCGCTGCGCAGCATCGCCATCCCCTGCGGCCGGTACGCCAGATTGGCCCACGCCTGCGTCGCCAACGCCCCGACCCCCGCCTCGGCCGCGGGCACCAACGCCCCCACCGAGAGGAACTTGCTCGCCACTGCCACACCGAGCGCACTGCCCTGCCGGGCCACGATGGAAAAGGTCACGACCGGCGACGATAGCCCTCCCCGAGCGGTTCGTCCACGCCCCGCAGCCCCCCGGCAAGGCCCGGCACGACGCGTGACAGGGGCGCGGGGACCTGCGCGCCGCGGCAGGAGCACACCGGCCAGGTCGCGCGACCGTGCAGGACACCGTCCTGCGTCGCGATCCGGCTGTGCGTGCCCGCCCTGGCGCGCAGGTCCCCGCGCCCCTGGTTCCGCCGTCAGGCGTGTGCGCTCAGAGGTCGAACGCGGCGCGCTTCTCCTCCGGCACCAGCGTCACGTACTCCGGGTGCTTGGCGATCCAGCCGCGGATGAACGGGCAGTACGGCAGGACGTTCGCGCCGCGGTCGCGGACGGTGTCCAGCGCGGCGCGGGCCAGCTTGCCGCCCAGGCCCTGGCCCTCGAAGGCGGGGTCGATGACGGTGTGGACGAAGGCGAACGTCCGTCCCTCGTCGCGGAGTTGGTACTCGGCGAAACCGGCGGGGCCGGCGTCGGTGCTGATCTCGAAGCGGGACTGCTCGGTGTTGTCGTGGATTCGGGGTTCCATCGGTGTCTGCTCCTCGGGTCAGTGGGCGCGCAGCGCCGCGAGTTGCCGGGCGAAGGGGACGACCTGCTCGGTCGGCCGGGTGCGGGGGGTGGCGGGCCGGCCGGCGAGGCTCTCGGCGAGTTCGCCGGCCGCCCGGGCGATCCGTCCGGCGAGCGAGCCGTCGCCGCCGCCGTCGGCGCCCCAGTCCTCGGAGGCGGCGAAGACGGCGGTGGGGACGACGGCGGCGCGCAGGTAGGAGAACAGCGGGCGCAGGGCGTGTTCGAGGGCGAGGCTGTGCCGGGCGGTGCCGCCGGTGGCGGCGATCAGCACGGGCTTGCCGGTCAGCGCGTCCCTGTCGAGCACGTCCACGAAGGACTTGAACAGCCCGCTGTAGGAGGCGGAGAAGATCGGCGTGACGGCGATCAGCCCGTCCGCCTCCTCGACCGCCCGCACGGCGTCGCGCAGCGCGGGCGGCGGGAAGCCGGTGACCAGGTTGTCGGCGATGTCCCGGGCGAGTCCGCGCAGTTCGACCACCCGGACGTCGACCTCCCGGCCGGCCGCGCGCAGGTCGCGGGCGGTGGCCTCGGCGAGGCGGTCGGCGAGCAGCCGGGTGGAGGACGGGACGCTCAGGCCGGCCGTCACCACGACGAGGTTGAGGGTGTTCACGGGGTGGTCACCTCCTCGCGGGCGGCGACCCGCGCGGCGTGGGTGGGGCCGTCGGGCACCTGCGCCGGGCGGCCGGCGGCGAACTCCTTGCGCAGCACCGGGACGACCTCCTCGCCGAGCAGGTCGAGCTGTTCCAGGACCGTCTTGAGCGGGAGCCCGGCGTGGTCCATCAGGAAGAGCTGGCGCTGGTAGTCGCCGAAGGTCTCGCGGAAGGCGAGCGTCTTCTCGATGACCTCCTGCGGGCTGCCGACGGTGAGCGGGGTCTGCTCGGTGAACTCCTCCAGCGAGGGGCCGTGGCCGTAGACCGGGGCGTTGTCGAAGTAGGGGCGGAACTCGCGGACCGCGTCCTGGGAGTTGGCGCGCATGAAGACCTGCCCGCCGAGGCCGACGATCGCCTGCTCGGGGGTGCCGTGGCCGTAGTGGGCGTAGCGCTCCCGGTAGAGCTCGATCAGGCGCTGGAAGTGCTCCTTGGGCCAGAAGATGTTGTTGGCGAAGAAGCCGTCGCCGTAGTAGGCGGCCTGTTCGGCGATCTCGGGGCTGCGGATGGAGCCGTGCCAGACGAACGGCGGGGTGTCGTCGAGCGGGCGCGGGGTGGAGGTGAAGGACTGCAGCGGGGTGCGGAAGCGGCCCTGCCAGTCGACGTTCTCCTCGCGCCAGAGCTGGTGCAGCAGCGCGTAGTTCTCGATCGCGAGCGGGATGCCCTGGCGGATGTCCTTGCCGAACCACGGGTAGACCGGGCCGGTGTTGCCGCGGCCCATCATCACGTCGACCCGGCCCTCGGCGAGGTGCTGGAGCATCGCGAAGTCCTCGGCGATCTTCACCGGGTCGTTGGTGGTGATCAGCGTGGTGGAGGTGGAGAGGATCAGCTTCTCGGTCCGGGCCGCGACGTAGCCGAGCATGGTGGTCGGCGAGGACGGGACGAACGGCGGGTTGTGGTGCTCGCCGGTGGCGAACACGTCGAGCCCGACCTCCTCGGCCTTGAGCGCGATGGCCACCATGGCCTTGATCCGCTCGTGCTCGGTGGGGGTCCGCCCGGTGGTGGGGTCGGTGGTCACGTCGCCGACGCTGAAGATGCCGAACTGCACCGTTCTCAACTCCTTCGAGGTTGATTCAACATTCAACCACTCGCGACAACGGGACGCCACTCCGACCTATTCCCGCCACCGCGCTCCCGGGGTTGACCGAATCGCCGACACTCTCAGCAGTCGTCCGGACACGCAGAGTTGACCGATCGTCCGCTCGTCCGCTTACCTGATGTGCGGCACCGGACGCGGACGGTCACCCCGCCGCGCCGGAGCCCTCCCGCGTCCCGCCCGACCGTCCCGGAGTGTCCGTGCGCCTGCGCCAGTTCCTCGCCCCGCTCGTCGCCGCCGTCGCCCTGTTCGCCACCGCCGCGCCCGGCGCGTCCGCCGCCCCCGTCGAGGTGCGGATCGGCCTCGGCCTCGGCACCGAGTGCTCCGCCGCCTTCCGGCACGACGACGCCCGCCTCGGCCCCGACCGGCTGCCCGACGCCGGGCCGGTCGGCCGCCAGCTGTTCGGCTACCTGCGCACCGGGCTGCTCGGCGAGCAGCAGTTCCTGAGCACCTACTACGACAGCGCGGCCGGCAGCTGGAAGTACCCGCCCTCCGACGGCTACCTGCTGCTGCCCGACGGCACCCCGATCGAGGGCGAGACCACCCTGCGGCCCGGCCAGGCCGTCGACCGCTACGGCAGCGAGTACGGCGCGTTCCTCGCCCCCGAGGGCCTGCCGTACGCCAACCGCTCGATCCCGCCGTCCAGCCTGGACGGCAGCCCGGCGGCCGGGTGCAACTACCACGACTACCGGGTGCTCAAGCCGTTCGAGGTGCACTCCGGCCCGATCGCGCCCTGGTTCGGCCAGCCCGGCCTGGGCCTCCAGTACCAGCTGGACGGCGCCCTGGTGCCGGGCGCGCCGAGCCGGCTGAACATGGCCTGGCTGGTCGCCAACGGCTACCTCGACCGGATCATCTGACGCCGCCCCCGGCCGGGCCGGCACCGCCCGGGCCCACACCGCCGCCCCCGGCCAGGCCCGCACCGCTCCCGCCCGGACCGACGCCCTCCCCGGACAGGCCCGCACCGCCCCCGCCCGGACCGACGCCCTCCCCGGACAGGCCCGCACCGCCCCCGGCCCGGCCGGCCAGCGCCTCGTCCAGCCAGGCCAGCCAGAACGACTCCAGCTGGATGCCCGCCCGCAGCACCAGGTGCTGCGGGCGGTTCTCCGTCCCGGCCCGCTCCGGCGGGAAGTCCCGCCGCTCGATCTCCAGGTACTCCGCCAACTGCGCCCGGTGCAGCTCGCGGTGCCGGGCCAGCTCCGCCTCAAGCCCGCCCGCCCCGAGCACGGCGGCCGCCCGCAGCCGCAGCAGCAGCGGGTCGCGGACCGGCTTCGGGTCCTGCGCCAGGGCGGTCCACCGGGCCAGTTCCGCCCGTCCCTCCGGCAGCACCTCGTACTCCTTGCGCTGCCCCCGCCCGGCCCCCGGCCCGGACGCCCGCACCAGCCCCTCGCGCTCCAGCCGCCCCAGTTCGCGGTAGATCTGCTGGTGGGTGGCCGACCAGAAGAACCCGATCGACCGGTCGAACCGCCGGGTCAGCTCCAGCCCCGAGGACGGCTTCTCCAGCAGGGCGGTGAGGATCGCGTGCGGCAGTGACATGCGGCGATCGTACGGGTGGGGCCGGTCCGGACCGCGGCGCGGGCCGGGCGGCGCGCGGTGACGGGACGCCAAGTGCGGCCCGTCGCAGTGGCGTTGACGCCGGGCCGCCGGGCGGGAAAACTCTTGCGGGGTCTTGCGCAGCCCCGCCGGCGGTCCGCATACTCCCGGATAGCGCCTGTCAGGAGCACATCAAAAACCGGCCCATGAGGCCGGTCCCGATCGCTCCTGCCCGCGCCTCACGGCCCCTACCCCAGGGCCTCTCCCACTCCCCCAGGAGGAGATCTGTGAGGACCACGCGCACCACCTCCCGCCCGCGCCGCACCGGCGGCCGCCTGCTCGCCGTCGCCGCCGCCCTCGCGGCGGCGACCGCCCTCGCGGTGCCCGCCGCCGGGGCCGCCACCCCGGCGCCGGACGCCGCGACCCTGGCCCGGGTCAGCGACTCGGTCGAGCTCAGCGGCGTCAACGGCATCGCCTGGCACACCGACACCGCCACCGGACGGATCGTGGTGACCGCCGACAGCACCGTCACCCCGGCCGCGCTGGCCCGGCTCACCGCGGCCGCCGGGGCGGACGCCGCCCGCCTCAAGGTCGAGCGCACCTCCGGCACCTTCAGCCCCAAACTGTCCGCGGGCGCCGCGATCTACGGCGGCGGCTACCGCTGCTCGCTGGGCTTCAACGTGGTCAAGGGCAGCACGTACTACTTCCTCACCGCCGGGCACTGCGGCAACATCGCCAGCACCTGGTACACCAACTCCGGCCAGAGCACGGTGGCCGGCACCACCGCCGGCTCCAGCTTCCCGGGCAACGACTACGCCCTGGTCCGCTACACCAACACCTCGCTCAGCCACCCGGGCGGCTTCACCGCCGCCAACGCCGTCGTCGGGGAGTCCGTCAAGCGCACCGGCTCGACCACCGGCACCCACAGCGGCAAGGTCACCGCCCTGAACGCCACCGTCCGCTACTCCGACGGCGGCACCGTCAGCGGCCTGATCCAGACCACCGTGTGCGCCGAGGGCGGCGACTCCGGCGGCCCGCTGTACGACGGCACCAAGGCGCTGGGCCTGACCTCCGGCGGCAGCGGCGACTGCACCTCCGGCGGCACCACGTTCTTCCAGCCCGTCACCGAGGCGCTGTCGGCGTACGGGGTCTCGCTCTACTGACCCCGGCGCGGGCCCGCCCCACCGGGCCCGCCGCACGCCCGGCCCGACGCCCGCCCGACGCCCACCGGAGCCCCGGCCCCGGTGGGCGTCGGCGCGCGCTCAGAGCGCGGCGGCCAGCCGGGTGCCCTGGTCGATGGCGCGCTTGGCGTCGAGTTCGGCGGCCACGTCGGCGCCGCCGATCAGGTGCGGTTCGACGCCGCGCCCGCGCAGCGCGTCGAGCAGCTCGCGGCGGGGCTCCTGGCCCGCGCACAGCACCACGGTGTCGACCGGCAGGACCTGCTCCTCGCCGCCCACGGTGACGTGCAGGCCCGCGTCGTCGATCCGGCGGTACTCGACGCCGGGGACCATCACCACGCCGCGGTGGCGCAGTTCGGTGCGGTGGATCCAGCCGGTGGTCTTGCCCAGGCCCGCGCCGACCTTGCCGTCCTTGCGCTGGAGCAGGAAGACGCTGCGCGGGCTCGCGGCCCGGACGGGGGCGGCCAGGCCGCCGGGGGCGGTGTGCTCGCGGTCGACGCCCCACCGGGCGAGGAAGTCGGCGCCGCTGCCCGGGTCGGTGAGGTACTCGGCGACGTCGAAGCCGATGCCGCCCGCGCCGATCACCGCGACCCGGTCGCCGACCTCGGCGCCGTCGCGCAGCACGTCCAGGTAGCCGAGCACGCTGGGGTGGTCGACGCCGTCGATCTCCGGGACGCGCGGGGTGACGCCGGTGGCCAGCACCACCTCGTCCCAGCCGGTCAGGGTGTCCGCGTCGGCGACCGTCCCGAGCCGCAACTCGACGCCGGTGCGGGCGAGTTCGTGCCGGTAGTAGCGCAGCGTCTCGTCGAACTCCTGCTTGCCGGGCACCCGCCGGGCGACGTTCAGCTGCCCGCCGATCGCGTCGGCGGCGTCGAACAGGGTGACGTGGTGGCCGCGGTCGGCGGCGGAGGTGGCGAAGGCGAGGCCGGCCGGTCCGGCGCCGACCACGGCGATCCGCTTGGCCCGGCGGGTGGGGGCGAGGACGAGTTCGGTCTCGTGGCAGGCGCGCGGGTTGACCAGGCAGGAGGTGATCTTCGCGCTGAAGGTGTGGTCCAGACAGGCCTGGTTGCAGCCGATGCAGGTGTTGATCGCCTCGGGGGCGCCGGCGGCGGCCTTGTTGACGAAGGCGGGGTCGGCGAGCATCGGCCGGGCCAGCGAGACCAGGTCGGCGTGGCCGGTGGCGAGCAGGTGCTCGGCGACCTCGGGGGTGTTGATCCGGTTGGTGGTGACCAGCGGGATGCCGACCTTCCCCATCAGCTTCTTCGTCACCCAGGCGTAGGCGCCGCGCGGCACCGAGGTGGCGATGGTGGGGATGCGGGCCTCGTGCCAGCCGATGCCGGTGTTGATGAGGGTGGCCCCGGCCGCCTCGACCTCCCGGGCCAGGCGGACCACCTCGTCGAAGGTGGAGCCGCCGGGGACGAGGTCGAGCATGGAGAGCCGGTAGATCAGGATGAAGTCCGGCCCGACCCGCTCGCGCACCCGGCGGACGATCTCGACCGGGAAGCGCATCCGGTTCTCGTAGGAGCCGCCCCAGTCGTCGGTGCGGTGGTTGGTCTGGGCGGCGACGAACTCGTTGATCAGGTAGCCCTCGGAGCCCATCACCTCCACGCCGTCGTACCCGGCGGAGCGGGCGAGTTCGGCGCAGCGCGCGAAGTCCTCGACGGTCCGCTCGATCTGCTCCGCGGTCAGCTCGTGCGGGACGTACGGGCTGATCGGGGCCTGGAGGGCGGACGGCGCGACCAGGTCCTCGTGGTAGGCGTACCGGCCGAAGTGCAGGATCTGCAGCGCGATCTTCCCGCCCGCGGCGTGCACGGCGTCGGTGATCGCCCGGTGCTCGGCGGCCTCGGCGGCGGTGGTGAGCTTGGCGCCGCCCGACCAGGGCCGGCCGGCCTCGTTGGGGGCGATGCCGCCGGTGACGATCAGGCCGACGCCGCCGCGGGCGCGCTCCGCGTAGAAGGCCGCCATCCGCGCGAAGCCGTCCTCGGCCTCCTCCAGCCCGACGTGCATGGAGCCCATCACCACCCGGTTCGGCAGGGTGGTGAAGCCCAGGTCGAGCGGGGCCAGCAGGTGGGGGTACGCAGCAGTCATCGACGCCTCCGGTCGGGATTTGTTACCCAACGGTAGGGCGCGGTGGACCAGCTATGCAACTAGTTGCACAAACGCGGGCGGACCGGCGGCTCCCCCCGTCACCGCCGCCGCCCCCGCCGGGTGCCCTCCGCCCACCGGACGGCGGGGACGGCCAGCGCCAGGAAACCCGCCGCGGCCACCGCCACGGCCGCCCAGGCGATCCAGGCCCGCCCGGGGCCGAGCCCCGCGAGCCAGAAGTGGTGGGCCGCGGCGAACGCGGCGCAGAACGCCGACATGCCGGCCGTCACGGCCGTGAGCCGGACCTGGTACGAGGCCATCACCCCTCCTCGGGTTCGACGTGCGGCACGGGTCCGCGGGGCGGCGGCCCGGCGGCCGCGCCCCGCGGACGGTGTCGGTGTCGGTGTCACGCGGCTGCCCGGGCGGGTCACCCGTGCCGGGGGTGGCCCGCGTCGCCCCCCACCACGACCCGGTCGGCGCCGGGTTCCTCGGACCGCTCCACTATGGTCACGTCGACCTCCCCGTCCCCGGTGGTGTCGAACTGGTAGAGGTCGGCCTTGCCGTCGCCGGTGGTGTCGGTCAGCCAGACGTCGGGCCTGCCGTCACCGTTGGTGTCGGCGCTGAGCAGGAGGTGGTCCTCGCCGCCCTGGGTCTCGATCGGCTCTTCGGTGCGCTCAGTGGTGTCCATGGCCCCCGGCTGCCCCCGGGCCACCGGGCGAAACGGCCTGACCCGGCATCAGCCCGCCCCCGCCCCCGTCCCCGCGTCCGGACCGCCCGGGCCGGGCCCGGCGTTAGAGTCGTGGCATGAGTGCGGACGAGACGAGCGCGCGGATCGACAGCTGGATCTGGGCGGTCCGGCTGATCAAGACCCGCTCGGCGGCGGGCGCGGCCTGCCGGGCCGGGCACGTCAAGCTGAACGGGGCCACCGCGAAGCCCGCGCAGCACGTCAAGGCGGGTGACGACGTCCGGGTCCGGATCGAGGGCCGGGAGCGGATCGTCCAGGTGGTGCGCCCGATCGCCAAGCGGGTCGGCGCGCCCGTCGCCGAGACCTGCTACGTCGACCACAGCCCCCCGCCGCCGCCGCGCACCGAGCGCCCGGCCGCCGTCGCCCAGCGCGACCGGGGCGCCGGGCGGCCGACCAAGCGCGAGCGGCGCGACCTCGACAGGCTCAAGGACGGCTACCGGCCGTACTTCTGAGCCCCGCCCGCGCCCCGCCCCCCGGCAGCGGCCCGCTCCACGCGGCTCACTCCCCGTCGGCCGGCTCCCGGTCGGCCCGCTCCTTGGCGACCCGGACCTGCTCGGCGAACTGCTCGGCGGAGATCCGCTCCACCGCGGCCCCGTACTTCGCGGCCAGCGCGTCGGCGGGCCCGGTCTCGTCCTCGACCAGGTCGACCACCAGCAGGGCGCGGCCGTTCTCGACCCGCGAGGAGAGCACGATCAGGCCCGCGCCGCCGTCGGTGATCTCGGCCTGCTCGGCGGCGTTGCCGATCGCCGCGCCCGCGGCGAAGCCCAGCAGCACGCCGATCGGGCCGCCGAGCAGCCCGACCAGGCCGCCGACCAGGCCGGAGCCGACGGTGGGGACGCCCGCGCCGCGGATGTGGCTCTCCGGGACGTCGAGGATGCCCTCCGCGTCGCGCTCCAGCACCGCGACCTGCCGGGCCCCGGGCAGGTGCATCGCGTCCTCGTAGGCCAGGCGGCACCGCGCCCGGTCCTCGAAGCCGAGCAGCAGCACGTTGTGGTGGTGGTCGTGGTGGTCGCTCATCGCGGTTCCCTTCGCCTTGCCGACAGTCGTCCCGCCCCGGCGCGCCGCGCCGGACACAGCACGGGCCCATCCTGCCCGCGCCGCCCGGACCCATGCCCGCGCCGCGCCGCCGGGAGCGGGCCCACGGCGGCGGCCGCACCGCCGGGCCCCCGGGCGGAGCGGCGATAATGGACCCCATGGCCCGCCGACGCACCCCCGCCCCCGCCGCTCCCGCCGCCCC
This sequence comes from Kitasatospora sp. NPDC088783, assembly GCF_044750705.1. Lineage (NCBI taxonomy): Bacteria > Bacillati > Actinomycetota > Actinomycetes > Kitasatosporales > Streptomycetaceae > Kitasatospora > Kitasatospora sp. NPDC088783. Next base: position 253,364 of record NZ_JBIVKJ010000001.1, on the reverse strand, counting down.
CGCCGACTGCCCGTGCGGCCTGCCCGCCCGGTACGCCGACTGCTGCGGCCGGCTGCACCGCGGCGAGGCCGCCGCGGGCAGCGCCGAGCAGCTGATGCGCTCCCGGTTCAGCGCCTTCGCGGTCCACGACGAGCCGTACCTGCTGCGCTCCTGGCACCCGGACACCCGGCCCGCCGCGGTGGACTTCGACCCCGCGCTGCGCTGGGAGCGGCTGGAGATCCTCGGCTCCGGCGAGGGCGGCCCGTTCCACACCGAGGGCACCGTCGAGTTCCGCGCCCACTACCTGGAGGGCGGCCGGCCCGGCGCGCTGCACGAGCGCAGCCGCTTCGTCCGCCACCGGGGCGAGTGGGTCTACCTGGACGGCGACACCACGCCCTGACGGCCCGTCAACCGCCTTTCACCAGACGGTGCTTGAGGCCGAGCAGCGCCCCGCCCGGGCCGCGCGGGCGCAGCCAGCCGGTGTCCGTGCGGTCAACGGCGCCGAAGCGGTACTTGTACGGTTCGGCGCCGCGCAGGAAGTCGAAGGTGCGCACGCCCTCGGCCGCGCAGGCGCGGATCGCCGCGTCGACCAGCGCGGTGCCCAGCGAGTCGGCGGCGAAGCGCGGGTCCCAGCCGGTCTGGTAGTAGGCGAACCGGTCGGCCCAGCGGAAGCCGTACAGCACGCCCACCACCTCGTCCCCGCGCCGGGCGAGCTGGAAGGCCGGTCCGCGCCCGGGGGCGGAGCCCTGCACCAGCAGCCGGTGCAGCGGCAGCCGGTCGGCCCCGAAGCTGCTGGCCCCGCCCGCGGCGGCCTCCCGGCGCAGCCGGTGCAGGCGCAGCAGTTCGTCCAGCAGCTCGGGCCGGGCGGCGGCGGGCGGCAGCCAGTGGAAGTCGATCCCGGCCGCGGCGAGCCGCCGGTGGGCGCGCCGGTTGGCGGCCCGGAAGTCCCGCGAGCCGAGCCGGTCGGGCCCGGCGGTGAGGTCGGCGCGCGGGCAGGCGGTCCGGGCCACCGGGCGGGCGCCGACGGGCGGCAGGCCGGCGTGCGCGGGGTCCAGGTTGGGCAGCCAGAGCGTCTCGCGCCGGGCCCGGTCGGCCAGCCAGGCGGCCACCTCGGCCCGCCGGTGCGGGCGGGCGGCGGGCCCGCAGTGGTCGGCGGCGCCGGGCCCGGCGCCGAGCAGGGTGAGCACCGGCACCTCGACCGGCGCCCGCCGGTGCACCCGCAGCCGGGCGGCGCCGAGCGGCAGCACCGCCTCGGCCCGCCCGTCCGGGCCCCGCCACACCGCGACCTCCCCGGGCTGCCCGGCCCCCAGCGTGCGCCACCAGGCGAGCACCCAGTCCGGCCCGGCGAACCACGAGCCGTCCGGGTCTGCGGCGACCAACTCCCGCCAGTCGTGCACGAGTTCCCCGCCCAGTTCGGGCGTCCGGTGGATCTCCGGCACCGCCCCGCCCCCTCTCCCGCCCGTCACGTCCCGCCCCTTCCGCCCCGCACCGTCCGCCCCGGCCCCGACTGCTGTCAACCCTCGCTGCCCAAAGGGGAGTTCACCTCCCGCCGCGCAGCCGGTGCACGGCCGGGTGCAGTCCGGACAGGATGGTGTCGAAGCGGTCCCGGCCGGTGTGCGAGTTGACCCGCAGGCGGCTGATCCGCAGCCGGTGGGCCGGGGCGAGTTCGGCGTGCCGGTGGTCGAAGAGGAATCCGGTGCGGTAGCCGAGGGTGCGCAGGACCCGGTCGGCGCGCGGGTCGTAGTTGCCGTTCGGGTAGGCGAAGGTGGTCGGCGGGCGGCCCATCCACCGGGTCAGCCGCTCGTGTGCGCCCCGGAGTTGGGCGTCGACGTCGGCGTCGGCGCAGCGGTCCAGGCAGGGGTGGGAGGCGGTGTGGCTGCCGATCGCCACCCCGGCGTCGGCCAGGGTGTGCAGGTCGGCGCGGCTCAACTGCCGCTGCCGGGGCGCCTGCCGGGTCGCGGTGGCGCGCAACTCGGCGAGGGCGCGCCGCCGTTCGGGGTCGGCCAGGTCCTTGAGGCGGCGGACGGCCGCGGTCGGGCCGAGGCCGTGCAGCGGTTCGGCGCGGGCGCCGTGCCGGACCAGGTGGGCGGCCTCGGTCCACCAGTACGGCTGGTCGGTGCCGATCAGGTCGGTGATCACGTAGGCGGCGGCCGGGATGCCGAGCCGGGCCAGCACCGGCAGCGCCTCGGTGAGCACGGTGCGGTCGCCGTCGTCGAAGGTGACCAGCACGCTGCGGGCGGGCAGCGGGCGGCGGTGCTCGGCGGCCCGGGCGACCTCGTCCGGGCCGACCGGGCGGGCGGTGCGGGCCAGGCGTTCCATCTGGGCGCGGAACGCCGCCGGGTCGTCGACGCCGTGGTAGGCGAGCACGGCGAGGCGGCGGGCGGCGCGGGCCCGGAAGACCGGTTGCAGCGGGGAGCGCCGCAGCAGGGCGTCGATGTTCCGCCGTCCCCCGGTGGCACGGTCCGTCGTCGGCATGGCCGTCTCCCCTCACGGTGGTCACGGTGGCGCGTACGGGTGCCGCGGGCGGTCGGCCCGTCGGTCCGCCGGAGTCGAAGGTCATCAGAGTCCCATGAACGGGTAATGCCTGTCCCAAATTCACCGAAGCCCGCCGGGCGGGCCGGTCGCCACCTGTCCGGATCATCCGCTGAGCGGGACATACCACGCGTTGGCATAGTTCGGGGGGACCGCTGCCCGCCCGCCCAGGGGAGTGCCCGCACGATGACCATGCCCGGCTTCGGCTCCTTCGGTTCCGACGACGCCTTCTCGGAACTGCTCAACCGCTTCTTCGGCCTCAACCCGGCCGCGTCCCCGCCCGCCGTCCAGCGCGTCCCGATCGGGCGGCTGCTGACCGAGTCGTCCCGCGACCTGATCGCCCGCGCCGAGCTGCGCGCCCAGGAGGACGGCAGCACCGACCTGGACACCCCGCACCTGCTCTGGGCCGCCACCCGGGTCGAGCCGTCCCGCGGCCTGCTCGCCCAGTCCGGCGCCGACCCGGACCGGCTGGCCGCCGCGATCGAGCGCGGCCTGCCCGCGGGCGCGGCCGACCCCTCGGTCGACCCCGGCCTCACCCCGGCCGCCAAGCGGGTGCTGATCGGCGCGCACGCCCGCTCGCAGGCCGCCGGCGTCTCCTACATCGGCCCCGAGCACATCCTGGCCGCCCTGCTGGACGACCCCGACTCGGCGGCCGGCCGCCTGCTCGGCGCGCAGGGCGCCGACCCCTCCCGGCTCCAGCGCGGCGCCGAGGCCGCCGCCCGGGGCGAGCGCTCCCCCGCCAAGCCCGAGAGCAGGACGCCGACCCTGGACGAGTACGGCCGCGACCTCACCGAGGACGCCCGGATGGGCCGGCTCGACCCGGTGGTCGGCCGGGCCGAGGAGATCGAGCAGACCGTCGAGATCCTCTCCCGCCGGTCCAAGAACAACCCGGTGCTGATCGGCGAGCCCGGCGTCGGCAAGACCGCCATCGTCGAGGGCCTGGCCCAGCGGATCGTCTCCGGCGACGTCCCCTCCACCCTCAAGGACCGGCGGGTGGTCTCGCTCGACCTGTCCGGACTGGTCGCGGGCTCCAAGTACCGCGGCGAGTTCGAGGAGCGGCTGAAGAACGTCATCGACGAGGTCCGCGAGGCCGCCGACTCCACCGTGCTGTTCATCGACGAGCTGCACACCGTGGTCGGCGCGGGCGCCGGCGGCGAGGGCGCGATGGACGCGGGCAACATGCTCAAGCCCGCGCTGGCCCGCGGCGAGCTGCACGTCATCGGCGCCACCACCATCGACGAGTACCGCAAGCACATCGAGAAGGACCCGGCGCTGGAGCGCCGCTTCCAGCCGGTGCTGATCCCCGAGCCCTCGGTCGAGGAGACCGTGCAGATCCTGGAGGGCCTGCGCGACTCCTACGAGGCGCACCACCAGGTCCGCTTCACCGACGAGGCGCTGCGCGCCGCCGCCGACCTCTCCGACCGGTACGTCTCGGACCGCTTCCTGCCCGACAAGGCGATCGACCTGATCGACCAGGCCGGCGCCCGGGTCCGGCTGCGCGGCCTGGGCCGCTCCACCGAGGTGATCGGCCGCGAGGACGAACTGGCCAAGCTCCGCCGCGAGAAGGACGAGGCGGTCGCCGCCGAGGACTTCTCCCGGGCCTCCGAGCTGAAGGGCCGGATCGCCGACCTGGAGGCGCAGACCGCCGAGGTCGAGGAGCGCCGCGAGGGCGTGGTCTCGGTGACCGTCGACGACGTCGCCGACGTGCTCTCCCGGCAGACCGGCATCCCGGTCTCGCAGCTCACCGAGGACGAGAAGACCCGGCTGCTCAAGCTGGAGGACGAACTGCACGACCGGGTGATCGGCCAGGACCGGGCCGTGGTCGCGGTCTCCGAGGCGGTGCGCCGCAGCCGGGCCGGCATGGCCGACCCGGACCGCCCGGTCGGCTCGTTCCTGTTCCTCGGCCCGACCGGCGTCGGCAAGACCGAACTCGCCAAGGCCCTGGCCGAGTTGATCTTCGGCGACGAGGACCGGCTGGTCCGCTTCGACATGAGCGAGTTCCAGGAGAAGCACACCGTCTCCCGCCTGGTCGGCGCCCCGCCCGGGTACGTCGGCTACGAGGAGGCCGGGCAGCTCACCGAGGCCGTCCGCCGCCGTCCGTACAGCGTGCTGCTGTTCGACGAGGTCGAGAAGGCCCACCCGGACGTCTTCAACGCGCTGCTCCAGGTCCTCGACGACGGGCGCCTCACCGACGCCCAGGGCCGCACCGTCGACTTCCGCAACACCGTGGTCATCATGACCTCCAACATCGGCTCGCAGCTGATCCTCTCCCACCGGGGCGAGACCGAGGAGATCCGCGACCGGCTGATGGAGGAGCTGCGCGGGCGCTTCCTGCCCGAGTTCCTCAACCGGATCGACGACATCATCGTCTTCGACGCGCTGGGCGCCGACGACCTGATGCGGATCGTCGACCTGATGCTGGCCAACTCCGAACGCCGGGTGAGGGCCCAGGGGTTGGAGCTGGAGGTCACCGAGGCCGCCAAGGAGTGGCTGGTCGACAAGGGCCACCAGCCCGAGTTCGGCGCCCGCCCGCTGCGCCGCACCATCCAGACCCAGCTCGACAACCGGCTCGCCACCATGCTGCTCGGCGGCGACCTGCGGCCCGGCGACACCATCGTCGCCGACGCGCGGGACGGCGAACTGGTCTGCTCGATCGGCCGCCCCGAGCCCTCCTGACCCGCGCCGCCCCCCTTCCCGCCGCTCCCGGCTCCCCGGCTCCCCGGCTCCCCCGCTCCTCCGCTCCCCCGCTCCTCCGCGCCCCTGGGCTCGTAGCGGCACGCACCGGCTCGCACGGCGCGCGTGCGCGCGGCCGCACCGGCCGGGACGCCGCACGCCGGTGTGCGAAGGGCCCCCGGACCGGGACAGTGGCCGGGACGTCCGTCGCGTCGTCCCGGTGTGGCCGGGGCGAGCGGAGGGGCGGCACGAAAGGGGTGCGGGATGAGGGGTTACGGACCGAGGGGTGACGTGCCGGGGGCGGCCCGCGGACGGTGGCGGGGCCGGGCGGCGACGGCCCTGCTGGGCGTCGCCGCGCTGGCCGCCGGGACGCTGGCCGGGATCGGGCCGGCCGCGGCGAACGCGCCGGGGAACCCCGGCACGCCGAGCGCGCCGGTCACCGTGTTCACCGAGGACTTCGAGAACGGCCAGGGCCCGGCGGTCACGCTGCTGACCGACTACACCGGCGCCGCACCGGCCGCCGAGCAGTACACCGCCGACCCGGCCTGGCTGACCGCCTGCAACGGGCTGATCGTCTCCGCGCAGGGCCCGGCAGCCCCGCCGCCCGGCGTCTACTGCGGCAGCTACTGGGCCGCCAACAAGCAGATGGCCGCCGCGCTGGGCAGCTGGGCGGGCGGCGACGCCGCCACCAACCACTCGCTGACCGCCTACACCTCGGCCGACCCGGGCGCCGGGCGCACCGAGCTGGAGACCGTCCGGCCGGTCCCGCTGAGCGCGCAGAACCGCTTCCTGACCTTCTCGGTGGACGCGGCGGCCCAGAACTGCTTCGCCAGCCACCCGCTGCTCGCCTTCTACCTGCTCGACGGCGGCACCGCGCGGGCCGCGTTCAGCTCCCCCATCGACCCCTGCCAGGACCCCGGCCAGGTGATCGGCGGCACCTCGGTGGGCACGTACGCCAGCAACGGATCGGTCCTGTTCAGCGGCGACTCGGCCGGCATCCGGCTGGTCAACGAGCAGCCCAGCGGCGGCGGCAACGACGGCGCGATCGACAACATCCGGCTGCTGGACGCCACCCCGCAGCTCGACCAGTCCTTCGCCCCGGCCCAGCTGCCCGTGGGCGCGCCCGCCACGCTGACCTTCACCGTCACCAACACCGCCGAACTGGCCGCCAAGGAGGGCTGGTCGTTCACCGGGCAACTGCCCGCCGGGCTGGTCCTCGACCCCGGCAGCGCCACCACCGACTGCGGCTCCGGCACGGCCGTCGCGGACCCCGGGCCGGGCACCGTGACCGTGCACGGCGACCTGGCCGCCGGACAGCCGTCCTGCACGGCCACCGTCCGGCTCACCTCGCTCACCGGCGGCACCTACCGGGTGTGCGCGGCGGACGTCACCGCCCGGATCGGCCTCGACCCGCCCGGCTGCACCTCGGTGACCTTCACCGCGCCGGTCTTCGACGCCCGGGCGCACGGCGTGCGGCTCACCACCCCGCTGGGCGGCCTCGGCCCGCTGCCCGCCTCCGCCCACTCCTGCACCCCGCTGCCCGGCCAGGACGCGCACGCGGTGCTCAGCGCCGGGCTCGGCACCGTCGGCACCCTCGGCGTGCTCACCACCGACGCCTCCGGCACCGTCGACCCGGACGGCACCCGCACCGCGGCCGCCCACGCCCAGGTCACCGGGGTCAGCCTGCTCGGCGGGCTGGTCACCGCCGACCTGGTCGGCACCTCGGCCCGGGCCCGGCAGCCGCTCACCGCCACCGGCCCGGGAGCGGTCGAACCGAGCGGTACCACCACCCTGGTCAACCTCCGGGTCGCCGGGCTCCCCGTCGCCGCCGACGCCGCGCCGAACACCACCATCGGCCTCCCGCTGGTCGGCTCCCTGGTCGTCAACCAGCGGACCCCGCTCGCCGGGGGCCGGGGCGTCACCGTCACCGCGCTCTCGCTGACCCTGCTCACCGGGACCCGCCTGACCGTCGCCCAGAGCACCGCGGCCCTGCTCACCACGGCCGACACCTGCCCCGCCTCCTGACACCCCGCACGCGGAGCGGCCCCCGGCGCGTGCCGGGGGCCGCTCACGTGCGGGGGGCCTAGCGGGGCGCGGAGCTCCTGCGGCCCATCCGGACGCCCGCCACCAGCAGGGCGCCGACGAACAGCACCGCGCCGATCACCAGCAGCCACAGCAGGCCCTTCACCAGCGCGCCGACGAAGCCGCACACCACGGCGATCAGCACGATCAGCAGCAACCACACCATCTCGGCCTCCTTCGCTCGTCCCGCACCCGGCGCGTCCGGCGGGGCTCAGCCCGAGGGCCGGGCCCCGCCGGAGGGCGTCACCGGCGGCGTCCCCGACCCGGGTCGTCCTTGCCGGTGTTCGGCGGCAACTTCCCTTCGGCATCCGGCAGTTCGGCCTCGATGCGCTCCTTGCGCACCTCGCCCGTGACGGTCTGCTCCTCGACGTGCTCCTCGGTCACCAGCCGCACCCGCTCCACCGGGACGGCCTCGGTGCGCACGACCGGGCGCTCCCCGTGCAGGGTCACGTCGTACTCGGCCTCCGAGATGACCTCGCCGGACAGCGCCTCGCCGCGGTTCGCCTCGGTGATCGGCTCGCGCTCGAGCCGGACCTCCTCGTGCCGCACCGGCACGGTCTGCTGCTCCTCCTCGGTGACGACGTACTTGCGCAGCCGGGCGTGCCCGGTCTCGTACCGCTCGATGCCGACGCGCATCCGCTCCTCGGAGCGGGTCATCGCGTCGTCGTCGCGCTCGGTGCGGCCGGTCCCCCGGACGGCGGGGCCGGGCGCGGCGGCAGCGGCGGAGCGGGCGTCCAGGTCGGAACGGGCGTCCATCCGGCCGCCCGCCGTCGCACCGGCGGCAGTGGTCCCGGCCGCACCGGCGGTTCCGGCGGCCTTGCCGGTTCCGGTGGTTCCGGTGGTTCCGGCGGCGCTGGTGGTCCCGGCGATCCGGGTGTCGGCGGAGCGGCCCGTCTTCGACTTGGCCGCCGCCGCGCCCGCCGCACCGGCCGCGCCCGCGGCGCCCGCCGTACCGGCGGCGGTGCCGGTGGTCGTGCCGGTGCCGCCCTCCCGGTTGGCCCAGCCGCCCTCGCCGGGCTGGTTGGCGGCCTTCCACGCGTCGTCCCAGGCGATGCCGTAGTGCTGGTACAGCCGGCGCTCCTCCTGCTCGGAGAGGTGGCCGCCGTTGTCCACGTCGACGTTCGGCGCGTCCTTGACCTTGTCCTTGGCGTAGGGGACCTGGAGGTGGCCGTCGACCACGTCGGCGTCCCGGATCGGGACGAACGACTCGCTCGAACCGAACCACCCGGTCTTCACGCTGACCCACTCGGGCTTGCCGGTGGCGTCGTCGAGGAAGAGGTGGTCGGCCTTACCGATCTTGTTGCCCTGAGCGTCGTGCACGGGGTGGTTCAGCATGGAACGGATCTGCTGTTCGGTGATCATGTGCTCACGCCTCCTTCACATTCCAGCACTGGGCGCGTGGCCCGCTCCGCCGGACTGAAACCCGCTTCCGGGACACATTCACGCAAAGTGACCGAAATCGGGCGAATTCGCCGTCTCCACTCACGCTGCGTCCCCGGTGCGGACCGTGCCGCACCGGGGACGCCCGGCGGAGTGCGCCCGGCGGGCCGGGCTACACCCCGTCCCCGTCGCCGTCGCCCTCCCCGTCGTCGACGCCGTCCCCGTCGCCGGGGTCCAGGCCGACCTCCTCGCGGTCCTCCTCGGTGCGCTCCTCCAGCTCGGCCTCGTCGGGCCGCCGCGGCAGGCCGCCGCCGTGGCCGGTGTCGGGGTCGCCCTCGACCGCCTTGTTCGACTTGTGGTGGGACACGGTTGCCTCCGGCAGTGGTGCGGACGTTGCTTCCCTCCATCACCCCCCGCCGCCGGACGGTCCGCAAACCGGGGGGCCGGGCCGCGCGGGCCCGGGCGGCCCGGCCCGGCCCCGGTGCGCTCGGCGACCGTCCGGCAGGGGGCGGGGGCGTCCATCGGCGGGCTCCTCACGGCGTCGGGACCGGAGACGCACCGCCCCGGCGCGCCGCCGTACCGTCGGCGGGCACCGGGGCGGCGGTCGCGCACCCGGAGGGCCGCACTACATGTTGATCATGTGCCCGGCCAGGCCGTGGATCGCCTCCTTGACGGCCTCGCCCAGCGTCGGGTGGGCGTGCACGTTGCGGCCGACCTCGTGCACCGTCAGGTCCCACTGCTGGGCCAGCGTCAGTTCGGGCAGCAGCTCGGTGACCTCGGGGCCGATCAGGTGGGCGCCGAGCAGTTCGCCGTGGGTCTCGTCGGCGATGACCTTGACGAAGCCGACCGGCTGGCCGAGGCCGTGCGCCTTGCCGTTGGCGGTGAACGGGAACTTCTGCACCTTGACGGCGTAGCCCTGCTCGCGGGCCTGCGCCTCGGTGTAGCCGAAACTGGCGACCTGCGGCTGGCAGTAGGTGGCGCGCGGGACCATCACGAAGTCGATCTCCATGGTCTCGGCCCCGGCGATGGTCTCGGCGGCGATCACCGCCATCGCCTCGGCGGCGTGCGCGAGCATCAGCTTCGCGGTGACGTCGCCGATCGCGAAGATGTGCTCGACGCTGGTGCGGCCCCGGCCGTCGACGGCGATCGCGCCGCGCTCGGTGAGCTGCACGCCGGTGGCCTCCAGGCCGTAGCCCCGGACGCGCGGCACGAAGCCGATCGCCTGGAGCACCTTGTCGGCCTCCAGCACCTCCTGCTTGCCGTCCCGGGTGACGGTGACCTTCACCGGGCCCGCCGGGTCGGAGTCGTCGATCGCGTCGACCCGGGTGGAGGTGAGCACCTTGATGCCCAACTTGCGGTACTGCTTGGCGAGTTCGGCGGATACGTCGGCGTCCTCCAGCGGCACCATCCGGTCCAGGAACTCGACGACGGTGACCTGGACGCCGTAGTTGTGCAGCACGTACGCGAACTCGACGCCGATCGCGCCGGCGCCCGCGATGACGATCGACTCCGGCAGCCGCTCGGTGAGGATCTGCTCCTCGTAGGTGACGACCCGCTCGCTGAGCGAGGTGCCGGGCAGCAGCCGGGTGGTGGCGCCGGTCGCGATGACGCAGTGGTCGAAGGTGACCATCTCGAAGCCGCCGGCGGCGAGCTTGACCTGGAGGGTGTGGTCGTCGACGAAGGTGCCCCAGCCGTCGTACTCGGTGATGCCGTTCTTCTTCATCAGGTAGTGGACGCCCTTGACCCGGCCGTCGGCGACCTGCCGGGAGCGGCTGAACGCCTTGCCGTAGTCGAAGGAGACCTTGCCGTCGACCTGGATGCCGTACAGCTCGGCCTCGTTCAGCACGGTGTGCGCGAGCTCGGCGTTGCGCAGCAGGGCCTTCGAGGGGATGCAGCCGACGTTGAGGCAGACGCCGCCCCAGTACTTGGCCTCGATCACGGCGGTGCGCAGGCCGAGCTGGGCGGAGCGGACGGCGGCGGTGTAGCCGCCGGGGCCGGCGCCCAGGACGACCACGTCGTAGTGCGTGCTCATGTTCCTCGATCCTTCAGGAAGCGACGGACGGCCTCACGGCCCGTGCCTCCCAGTACACCAGGCCGGGGGGCCGGGGACGGCTCCGGCTCCGGGACGGGCAGGTCGGGCAGCGCGCCCCGGTGCAGCCAGGCGTCCAGCAGCGGGCCGAGCGGGCGGTCGGTGTAGCGGGCGGCGTGCGCGGCGAAGTCGGCGGTGGCGGCCACGGCGTGCCGGTAGGCGGTGGCCCAGTCGCGCAGCAGCCGGAAGAAGGCGGGGTCGCCGAGGGCGCAGCGCAGCGCGTGCACGGTCAGGCCGCCGCGCTCGTAGACCCGGTCGTCGAACATGTGCCGCTTGCCGGGGTCGCCGATCGCCAGGTCCTGCGGCAGGCCGCGCAGTTGGAGGTGGGCGTCGGCGGCCAGGCGCTGGGCGGTGGGGCCGCCGGTGCGCTCGGACCAGAGCCACTCGGCGTACTTGGCCAGGCCCTCGTTGAGCCAGATGTGCCGCCAGTCGGCGACGGTGACGCTGTTGCCGAACCACTGGTGGGCGAGCTCGTGGGCGACCAGCCGCTCCCAGCCGCGCCGCCCGTCGAGGTGGTTGCGGCCGAAGGTGGCCATGCCCTGCGCCTCGACCGGCACGTCGAGGTCCTCGTCGACCACGGCGACGGTGTACCCGTCGAACGGGTACGGGCCGAACAGCTCCTCGAACAGGCGCATCATCTGCGGCTGCCGGGCGAAGTCGTGCTCGAACCGGGCCGCCAGCGGCTGCGGCACCCAGCCGCTCTGCGGGACGGTGCCGGGGGCCCGCTCGGTCAGCGGGACCTGCCGCAGCGGGGCGATCGCCAGCCCGACCAGGTAGGGGGCGGTGGGCGCGGGCTGCTCGTAGACCCAGGTGGTGGCGGAGGAGCGGGTGGTGCGGCTGAGCAGGCGCCCGCCGGTGACCACGGCGTACGGGGTCGCGGTGGTCACCGTCAGCTGGTAGGCGGCCTTGTCGGCGGGGCGGTCGTTGCAGGGGAACCAGGACGGGGCGCCGACCGGCTGGGAGGCGACCAGCGCGCCGTCGGTGATCTCCTCGAAGCCGATCCCGCCCCAGGGGCTGCGCACCGGGCGCGGGTTGCCGGACCAGTGCACCTCGCAGGTGAACACCGCCCCGGCGGCGGGGGCCTTGGCGGGCCTGATCCGGAGCTTGCCGTCCCGGTGCGCGTAGTGCGCGGCCTTCCCGTCGACCAGCACCCGGCCGATCCGGAAGTCGGCCAGGTCGAGGGTGAACTCGCGCAGCGGCTCGGGCCCGGCGATGGCGGCGATCCGGGCGGAGGCGGCCAGCCGGTTGGGGCCGGGCCGGTAGTCGAGGGCGAGTTCGTAGCGGTGGGCGCGGTAGCGCGGGTCCCCGTGCCGGGGGAAGTACGGGTCGGCGGCGGGGGCCGGCTTGGAGCTCAACGCGGGGGGTCCTCCTGGCGCGGGGGCGGTCACTGCTTTACTGCCAGGCTTCGATCGGGTTGCCGAGCCAGCGGGTGTCGGCGGGCACCGTCTCGGCCCGCATCACCAGCGAGGCCGGGCCGAGGGTGGAGCGCTCGCCGACGGTGCTGCCGGGCAGCACGATCCCGCCCGGGCCCAGGGTGGCGCCCGCGCGGAGCTCCACAGTATCCAGCCGCATGATCCGGTCGTGGAAGAGGTGGGTCTGCAGCACGCAGCCGCGGTTGACGCTGACGCCGTCGCCGAGGGTGACCAGGTCGGCCTCGGGCAGCCAGTAGCTCTCGCACCACACGCCGCGGCCGATCCGCGCGCCGAGCGCGCGCAGCCACAGGTTCATCAGCGGGGTGCCGGCGGTGCGGCCGACCAGCCAGGGCACCGCGAGCACCTCGGTGAAGGTGTCGGCCAGCTCGTTGCGCCAGACGAAGCCGGACCACAGCGGGTGCTCGACCGCCCGGAACCGGCCGACCAGCAGCCACTTGGCGGCGGCGGAGACCAGGCAGGCGGCCAGGCCCGCGGCCAGCAGCACCAGGCCCGACAGCAGCGGCGCGTCCAGGGCGCAGAGCGCGGCGGCGGTGAGCACGGCCAGCGCGGCGGAGGCGAGCACCGGGACGATCCGGGCCAGTTCGGTCAGGCCGCGGGCCCAGCGCAGCCGGGCGGGCGGCTCGTAGGTGAGGGCGAGGTCGGCGGTGTCGGCGGCCCGGGGCAGCTTGACCGGCGGCATGCCCAGGTAGGAGCTGCCGCGCTTGGCCTTCTTGGGCGTCGCGGACAGCACCCCGACCAGGCCGCGGTCGGGGACGGCCCGGCCGGGCGCGGTCATCCCGGAGTTGCCGAGGAAGGCCCGCTCGCCGATCTCGGCCCGCCCGATCCGCAGCCAGCCGCCGCCCAGCTCGTACGGGGCGATCAGGGTGTCGTCGGCGAGGAAGGCGCCGTCGCCGACCTTGGTCAGGCTGGGCAGCGCCAGCACGGTGGAGACCTCCGCGCCCTTGCCGACCCGCATGCCCAGCAGCCGCAGCCAGACCGGGGTGATCAGCCCGGCGTACAGCGGGAACAGCGTCTCGCGGGCCAGGTCCATCAGCTGGCTGACCGTCCACGCCTGCCAGCCGACCCGGCCGTGCAGCGGGTGGTAGCCGGTGCGCAGTCCGAGCGAGAGCAGCCGGACGCCCGCCAGGACGAGCGCGGCGTAGGCCAGCCCGTAGGCGAGGGTGGCGGGGACGAGGGCGGTCAGGGCGCCGCGGACGGCCGCCTCCGGGCCGTCGCCGGGGTGGACGAACCGGCCGGCGATCAGCAGCGCGGGCAGCGCGGCGAGCAGCGGCAGCAGGGAGAGCGCGAAGCCGGTGGCGCCGTAGGCGGCGGCCCAGCGGCGGGTGCGCGGGGGGCGCTGCTCGGGCCAGCCGCGCTGGGCCTTGCCGGTCTTGGCGGCGGGCGCGCCGGCCCAGCGCTGGCCGGTGGGGACGGCGCCGGTGACGCCGGAGCCGGGGGCGATCTCGGCGCGCTTGCCGATCTTGGCGCCGGGCAGCAGGGTCGAGCGGGTGCCGACCACGGCGCCCGCGCCGATCCGCAGCGCGCCGATCTCCAGCCGGTCGCCGTCCAGCCAGTGGCCGGACAGGTCGACCTCGTTCTCGACCGCGCAGCCCTTGCCCAGGCGCAGCAGGCCGGTGACCGGCGGCAGGGCGTGCAGGTCGACGTCGGGGGCGACCCGGCAGCCGAGCGCCCGGGCGTAGCGGATCAGCCAGGAGCCGGAGAGGCCGACGGCGCCGGAGGCTTCGGCGAGCCGTTCGGCGGCCCACAGCCGCAGGTGGACGGAGCCGCCGCGCGGGTAGCTGCCGGGGCCGACGCCGCGCAGCAGCAGCCGGGCGCCGCCGGCGGCGATCGCCAGCCGGCCGGGCGCGGAGTACAGCAGCAGGGCGCCGGCGGCCAGCAGCCACCAGGGCGCGCGGGGGGCCCACGGGTAGTCGCCGAGCAGGTGCAGGACGGTGCCGAGCGCGCCGAGGGCGAGCGACCAGCGCAGGCCGGTGAGGGTGGCCAGCGGCAGCGTCAGCAGCAGTTGCAGCGCCTGGGCGCGGCGGGGCACGGGGGCGACGGTGCGGGCCGCTCCCCCGGACTGGGCGGACTTCTCCAGCAGCCGGGCGAGCTTGCGCAGGGTGGGCTGCTGGTAGACGTCGAGGACGGAGGCGGCCGGGTAGCGGGCGCGCAGCAGGGTGGTGAGCTGGGCGGCGGCCAGCGAGCCGCCGCCGATCGCGAAGAAGTCGTCGTCGGCGCCGCGCACCGGGGTGCCGAGGATCTGCGTCCACTGCTCGGCGAGCCACGCCTCGGTGCCGTAGAGCTGCTCGGCGGGCCCGGCGGTCTCCAGCTCGGGCAGCGGCCAGGGCAGCGCGTCCCGGTCGACCTTGCCGGAGGTGCGGGTGGGCAGGTGGTCGACGGGGGCGAGCAGCGGGACGAGGGCGGCGGGCAGTTCGGCGCGCAGCCGGGCGACGGCGGCGTCCCGGTCGAAGCCGTCCTGGGTGACCAGGTAGCCGACCAGCAGCTGGTTGCCGCCGCGGGCGGTGCGCACGGCGGCGGCGGCGCCGGAGACGGCGGGCAGCGCCTGGAGGGCCGCGTCGACCTCGCCGAGCTCGATCCGCCGGCCGCCGAGCTTGATCTGCTCGTCGGCGCGGCCGAGGAAGACCAGGCCCTCGGGTTCGGCGCGCACCAGGTCGCCGGAGCGGTAGGCGCGCTCCCAGCCGAGGGATTCCAGCGGGGCGTACTTCTCGGCGTCCTTGGCCGGGTCGAGGTAGCGGGCCAGGCCGACGCCGCCGATCACCAGCTGGCCGCTGCCGCCCATCGGGACGGGCTCGCCGGCCTCGTCGACGACGGCCAGCTCCCAGCCGTCCAGCGGCAGGCCGATCCGGACCGGGGGCCGGCCGGTCAGCAGGGCGCCGCAGGCGACCACGGTGGCCTCGGTGGGGCCGTAGGTGTTCCACACCTCGCGGCCCTCGGTGACCAGGCGCTCGGCGAGTTCGGGCGGGCACGCCTCGCCGCCGAAGATCAGCAGCCGGACCTCGTTGAGCGCCTCGGCGGGCCAGAGCGCGGCCAGGGTCGGGACGGTGGAGATCACGGTGATCTCCTGCTCGGCCAGCCACAGCCCGAGGTCGGCGCCGGAGCGGACCTGGGCGCGCGGGACGGGCACCAGGCAGGCGCCGTGCCGCCAGGCCAGCCACATCTCCTCGCAGGAGGCGTCGAAGGCCACCGACAGCCCGGCCATCACCCGGTCGCCGGGGCCGATCGGCTCCTCCCGGAGGAACATCGCGGCCTCGGCGTCGACGAACGCGGCGGCGCTGCGGTGGGTGACGGCGACGCCCTTGGGCTTGCCGGTGGAGCCGGAGGTGAAGATGATCCAGGCGTCGTGCTCCGGACCGGGCTCCCGGGCCTCGTGGCCGGAGGGCTTGACCTTCTCCAGCCGGTGGTCGGCACCGATCACCGCGTTCACGTCGGCCTCGCCGAAGACCAGCTCGGCCCGCTCGTCCGGGTCCTCGAAGTCCACCGGCACGTAGGCGGCGCCCGCGGCCAGCACCGCCAGGATCGCCACGTACAGCTGGTTGCCGCCGGAGGGCACCCGGACGCCGACCCGGTCGCCGAGGCCGACGCCCGCCCGGGCCAGGTGCCGGCGGACCCGCTCCACCTCGGTGAGCAGCGCCGCGTAGCTGAGCGTCTCGCGCCCGTCGTCCAGGGCCGGCTCCTGCGGGTGGGCGGCGGCGGTGGCGGCCAGCACGTCGACCAGGGTGCGCGGCGCGGGGGCGGCCTGGGCGCGGAACAGCGCGGTATCGGGAACGGTCATCACGGCCACACGGTCCTCGTCCTGGGTTCCCCGGCGGTCAACCGAAGGCGTCGAAAGCAAGACAACCTGGGCAAGTTTACCGGTCAGGCGGGGTGCGGGGCCGGAGGCGGCGGGCCGGCGGACCGGTGGGCGGGGGGCCGGGACGGCGGGCGGGGGCCGGGCGCGGGCGGGCGGGTGGTCGGCCCGCGCCGCTGCGCGGCTGGTTGCGGGGGGTGGGCGGGCGGCCGGGCTGACGGGGCGTCAACCGGCGGGCGCGGCGGAGTACTCCCGGTGTTCACCCAGTGTTCACGCTCCCGCCTTGTCGGTGTGGTCAGCGGCTCCGGGTGGGTTCGCCGCGGCGCACCGCGCCGGGGGCCCGGCCGGTGGGGCGGTCGGCGCGGTGCGCCGAAGTGAGCTGCCAGGGCACCGAGATGACCATCACACCGGGGGTGAACAGCAGCCGGCTCTTGAGCCACAGGGCGGTCTGGTTGTGCAGCAGGTTCTCCCACCAACGGCCGACCACGTACTCGGGGATCAGCACGGCCACCGCGTCGCCGGGGTGAGCGGCCGTCAGCTCCCGCACGTGGGCGACCACCGGCTTGGTGATCTCCCGGAACGGCGAGTCGAGCACCCGCAGCGGCACCTCGACCCCGCCGCCGTCCCACCGGGCGCGCAGGTCGGCGGTGGCCTCCGGCTCGACGTCCACGGTGAGCGCCTCCAGCGTGTCGGGGCGCATCGCCTGCGCGTAGCCGAGCGCCCGCAGGGTGGGCTTGTGCAGCTTGGAGACCAGCACCACGGCGTGCACCCGCCGGGGCCGGTCGGCGCCGGGCTCCTCGGCCGCGAGTTCGGCGGCGACGGCGTCGTAGTGGCGGCGGACGCCGCGCATGGCCAGCCAGAGCAGCAGGGCGGCGACCACGGCCAGCCAGGCGCCCTGGGTGAACTTGGTGATCAGCACGATCACCAGCACCAGCGCGGTGGTGCCGGCGCCCAGCCCGTTGATCACCCGGGAGCGGCGCGCGGCGGCCCGGGCGGCGGGCTCGGCCTCGGTGGCCAGCGCTCGGTTCCAGTGCCGGACCATGCCGATCTGGGAGAGCGTGAAGGAGGTGAACACGCCCAGGATGTACAGGTGGATCAGGCTGGTGACGTCCGCCCGGTAGAACCAGAGCAGCGCCCCGGCCACCACGGCGAGCGCGATGATGCCGTTGGAGAACGCCAGCCGGTCGCCGCGGGTGTGCAGTTGCCGGGGCAGGTAGCGGTGCTGGGCGAGGATCGAGGAGAGCAGCGGGAAGCCGTTGAACGCGGTGTTCGCGGCCAGGATCAGCACCAGTGCGGTCACCGCCTGCACGGCGTAGAACAGCACGCTGTCCGAGCCGCCGAAGACGGTGGCGGCGAGCTGGGCGATCACGGTCTGCTGGGTGTGGGTGCGGCAGTCCCCGGCCAGGCCGGTCAGCCGGCAGGCGTCCTCGACGTAGTGGACGTGCGAGGTCAGCGCGAGCAGCGTGACGCCGGCGAACATCACCACCGCGACGACGCCCATCACCGCCATGGTGGCCGCGGCGTTGCGGGACTTCGGGGCCCGGAACGCGGGCACCCCGTTGGAGATCGCCTCGACGCCGGTCAGCGCGGTGCAGCCGGAGGCGAAGGCGCGCAGGCCCAGCATCAGCAGCCCCAGGCCCTGTAGCGCGTCCTTGCCGTGCTCGGGCGCGACGCCCAGGTGCGCGGTCGGCGCCTGCGGGCTGTCGCCGAACGCGAGCCGGACCAGGCCGGTGGCCACCATCAGCAGGATGGCGCCGATGAACAGGTACGTCGGCGCGGCGAACGCCCGGCCGGACTCGCGCACGCCGCGCAGGTTCACCGCGGTCAGCAGCGCGGTGAAGCCGAGCGCCAGCGCCACCCGGTGGTCGGCCAGCGAGCCGAACGCGGAGATGATGTTGTCCACGCCGGAGGCCACCGAGACGGCCACCGTCATCACGTAGTCGACCAGCAGCGAGGCGGCCACCACCAGCCCCGCGTTCGCCCCGAGGTTGCGCGAGACCACCTCGTACGAGCCGCCGCCGCTCGGGTAGGCGTGCACCACCTGCCGGTAGGAGAGCACCACCACGGCCATCAGGGCGACCACGCCCAGCGCGATCCACGGCGTCAGGTACAGGAACGCGGTGCCGCCGACGGTGAGCACCAGCAGGATCTCGCCGGTCGCGTAGGCCACCGAGGAGAGCGGGTCGGAGGCGAAGATCGGCAGCGCCAGCCGCTTGGGCAGCAGCGTCTCGCCGAGTTCCTCGCTGCGCATGGCGCGGCCGATCACGAGGCGCTTGAGCGCCTGGGGGAGGTTGAGCACAGCACGGGAGCGTATGTGGCCCGTCCACCCGGCAAGCCGCCCGTCCAGCAGGCTCGTTTCCCGAGTTTCCGCAGGCCAGAGGCGGTTTCGGTGATCGAATCGAAGGCCGGGGGTGGCGGGGGCCACCCGTTAAGGATTCGTCAATATCGAGCGGAGGCGTGGGACGAAGCAGTCGGAAACGGTCGGAAAAGGTCAACCGGCCGGGGGCAGCCGGGCCTCGATCGCGGCCAGCGCGGCCCGGAGCGCCGCCACGTCGGACTTGTCCGCGACCTGGTCGCCCGGCTTGAGCTTCACCAGCAGCGTCCCGCCGGGCTCCAGCACGATCAGCGCGGTCTCCTCGACCGCGTCGCCGCCCTGGTGCCGGATCGCCACGTCCAGGTCGGCCACCCGGATGCCCTGCCGGGCGATCGTCCGCCGGTCGTACGCCCCGTCCCGGGCCAGCACCGTCGGCGTCCCGTCCAGCAGCCGGTTGAACCAGTCCCAGCGCACCGCCTGGCGCACCAGCAGCCAGTCGGTGGCCAGCAGCACCAACGCCCCGTACAGGCCGCCGGCCAGCGAGTCGTCGTTCCCGATCACGGCGTTCTGCACCACGTTGGAGAGCAGCAGCATGACCACCAGGTCGAAGGTGTTCAGCTGGGCCAGGCCGCGCTTGCCGATCACCCGCAGCAGCACCAGCAGGGCCAGGTAGACCAGCACCGTGCGGACGGTCTTCTCGCCGTACGGGATGCCCGCGTCGAACATGTCCTGCCACATGGCGGCCACCGTAGGCTCCGGCGCGAGCGGCGCCCCGGCCCCCACGCCAGCGGTCACCCGGGCGGCCCACGGGCCGCGGGCGGGCCGTGCGGGCGGTGGCGGTCTCGGGGCGGCCGCGGCCTCGGGGCGGCGGGGGCCTACGGGCGGCGGGTGGCCAGCAGCAGGCCGGAGGCGCAGTCCAGGGGCGTGGCGTGCAGGCGGGGGTCGCCGGTCAGCCGCTCGACCAGGGCGTCGACCGCCGCGGCGTGGTCGGCGGGCCAGGTGGGCTGCGGCAGCAGGTCGTCGACCAGGTACAGGCCGCCCGGGGCGAGCAGCTCCAGCGCCTGGTCGAGGTGGTGGAACTTGCCCGGCCAGGTGTCCGCGAACACCAGGTCGAAGCCGCCGGGCGGCAGCGCGTCGATCAGCTCCGCCCCGTCCCCCACCACCAGCTCCAGCCGCGGGTCCGCCGCCAGGTGCTCGGCCGCGACCGCCGCGACCGCCGCGTCCAGCTCCACGCTCAGCAGCGTCGCGCCCGGGTCCATCCCGCTCAGCAGCCAGCTCGTGCCCACCCCCGCGCCCGTCCCCAGCTCCAGCAGCCGGCCCCCGGGGCGGGCCGCCGCCAGCGTCCGCAGCAGTCGTCCCGTCACCGGGTCGCAGGACATCTCGAACCCGAGCGCCGCGCACCCGCGCGCGATCGCGGACAGCACGGCGGGGTGGGAGTCGGTCGTGAGCGCCATGGCGCGGCCTCCGGGGGTGACGGTCCGTCAGTGGTCGCGACACGCTAGCGGCGCCGGCGGGACCCGCACAGCGAATTCCGCCCCCGTGGACGCACCCTGGACGCACCCTGGACGCACCCTGGACGCACCGGTGGACGCCGGTGGGGGCGGGGCAGGTGTTCACCGGGTGGGCGATGAGCAATAAATGTGACGTATGTGACCTTCTTCCCTTCTGGGCGGTACGGGTGTTTGCAAGCCTGGTCCGCATCCGACCTGCCGAAGGAGACCCCCGTGACCGGCACCCCCCGGCGCGCTGTCCGTCTGCTGCTCATGGCCGCGGCCTCGCTGTCCGTACTGCTGCCGCTGCTGCGCGGCGCCACGACGGCGGGAGCGTTCGCCGAGTTCGGGGCGGGGCGCGGGACGGGGGTGGCCGCGCAGCTGGGGTCGGCGCTGGCGCTGCTGACGGCGCTGCTGGCGTCGGGGCGGGCGGTGGACGCCTGGGGGTGGCCGCGGGTGCTGCGGTGGGCGCTGGGGGTGATGGCGGCGGGGGGCGCGGTCGCGGTCACGGCCGGGCACTCCTGGACGTACCTGGCGGGGCGGGCCGTGGCGGACGCCGGGTCGGCCGGGGTGCT
This sequence comes from Kitasatospora sp. NPDC088783, assembly GCF_044750705.1. Taxonomy (NCBI): domain Bacteria; kingdom Bacillati; phylum Actinomycetota; class Actinomycetes; order Kitasatosporales; family Streptomycetaceae; genus Kitasatospora; species Kitasatospora sp. NPDC088783. The sequence goes on along the minus strand of NZ_JBIVKJ010000001.1, from coordinate 233,030 downwards.
GATCGCCGCGCTGGCCTCCGTCCCGCTGCTGAACCTGCCCGGGCGGATCACCCGGGTGGTGGGCGGGGCGGTCGCGGGCGTCGCCGTGGTGCTGGTGCTCGGCGCGAACGTCGCGGTGCGGATCGACACGGCGGCCGGCTGGCGGCTCGGCGAGGCGGTGGTCCCGGCCGCCGCCGCGCTGCTGCTGCTCGTCGCGCTGCGGCTGCTGCCGCGCGACCGGCTGCCCCGTTCGACCGTCCGCTCGGCGCCCGTGGGCGGGCCGGGGGTGGCGGCGGCGGCGGTGCCGGCCGTCGCGGGCCTGGAGCTGGGGCCGCTGCGCGGCTGGTCGGACCCGGTGGTGGGCGGGCTGCTGGCCGCCGCGGCGGCGCTGTTCGCGGCCGGCCGGGTGCGGGCCGTCCGGCGCGCCCGGAGCCGTCCGGGCCCGGCGGTGCCCGGCGTCCCGGCCCGGGCCGCGGCCGGGGCGCTGGCCGCGGGCGCCACGCTGGGCTTCACCCAGCTCGGGCTGACCGCGGCCGTCCCCGTGCTGCTGCTCCAGCGCGGGGTGCCGCCGACCCACGTGACGCTGTCGATGTCCGGCTACGGGCTGGGCATGCTGGCGGCCGGGCTGACCGCCCGGCACTGGCGGCTGACCCCGCTGACCAGCTCCTCGCTGGGCCTGCCGCTGGCCGCCGTCGGCCTGGCCTCGCTGCACTTCCTGCCGGACGGGGCCGGGCGGGCCGCGCTGGTCGCGGGCGCGGTGGCGGTGCTGGTCGGATTCGGCCTGGTGATCACCCAGATCCCCTACCTGGCCGGGTTCCTGGCCGCGCTGCCCCGCCAGCGGCGGGCCGCCGCCTCGGCGCTGTACCCGGTGGCGATCCTGCTCGGCGGCGTGCTGGCCCAGACCGTGCCGGGCAGCTCGGCGCTGCTGACCGGCACCCACGACCCGGACGCGCTGAGCACCGTGCTCTGGGTGGCCTGCGGCGCGGTCGCGCTGGTGGCGATGGTGCTGGGCCGCCCGGTGGTGTCGCTGACCGTCGCCGCGGCGGCCGGGCTGCAGCACCTGCTGCTGGTCGCGCTGGCCGGCGAACGGGTCGCCGACCGCCCCGGGGCGGCGGTGGCCGCGCTGGCGGTGGGCGCGGCGGCCGGGCTGGTGGCCTGGAGCCGCCGCCAGCAGTCGGAGCGGCTGGCCCGCGTCCGGGCCAGCGAGATCGCCCTGCAACAGGCGGTGCTGCACCCCATCCCGGCCCGGCTGGGCGAGCTGCGCCTGACCGGCCACTACCAGCCCGCGACGGCGGGCACCGGCGTCGGCGGCGACTTCTTCGAGGCGGTGCGCACCCCGCACGGCACCCGGCTGCTGATCGGCGACGTCCGGGGCAAGGGGTTGCAGGCCGTCCAGACCGTCACCGAGCTGCTGGGCTGCTTCCGCTCCCAGGCGCACGAGACCGCCGACCTGGGCGAGCTGGCCGCCCGGCTGGACCGCCAGCTCGCCCGGCTGGCGGCGGCCCGCGGCGACGAGGAGCTGTTCGCCACGGCGCTGCTGCTCCAGCACCGGGACGGCGTCGACCAGGTCGAGGTGGTCAACTGCGGGCACCTCGCCCCGCTCCGGGTCGGGCCGGACGGGGCCGGCGCCGTCCCCGTCCCGGCGCTGCTGCCGCTCGGCCTGGGCGCGCTCGGGCACGGTCCGGCCCCCGCCCCGACCCCGCTGGCCCTGCCGGGCGGCTCGGCGCTGCTGCTGCACACGGACGGGCTGAGCGAGGCGCGCAACTCCTCCGGCGAGTTCTACCCCCTGGACGAGCGGCTGTCCGTGCTGGGCGCCGCCGACCCGGGCCGCCTGATCGCCGGCCTCGTCTCGGACGTCCGGGACTGGACGCACCAGCTGTCGGACGACATCGCGCTGATCGCCCTCACCCGGGCGCGGGCCGGCTGACGCGCCGGCCTGACGGCTCCGCCGGGCTGGCGGGCGCGTCAGCCGGGGCGGGGACGGCGCCGGCCGGGCGGGGGCGGCTCCCCCGGGTGCGGGGGCGGGGGCGGCTCCCCCGGGTGGGGCGACTCCCCCGGGTGGGGACGGTCGGCCGGGCTCCGGTGGCGGAACCGGGTCGGCGCCGGGAGGGTGGCTGGCGGGGGACGCACCGGATGTCCCGAACCGGAAAGAGCGAGAGATGCCCGAAGTCACCACCCCGTACGCGACCGGCACCCCGTGCTGGGTCGATCTGATGGCGAAGGACCAGCAGGCGGCGCTGGACTTCTACCGCGACCTGCTCGGCTGGCAGGGGCAGCCCGGCCCGGCCGAGTTCGGCGGGTACGCGGTCTGCGAACTGGACGGCAAGGCCGTGGCCGGGATCGGCCCGGCGATGGCGCCGGAGGGGATGCCGGAGCCGCCGACCGTCTGGACCGGCTACCTGGCCAGCACCGACGCCCAGGCCACCCAGGACGCGATCGTCGCGGCGGGCGGCACGCTGATCGTCCCGACCGTGGACGTCGGCGACCTGGGCCGGATGCTGGTCGCGGCGGACCCGCAGGGCGCGGTGTTCGGCGTCTGGCAGCCCGGCGAGTTCTTCGGCGCGCGGGTGGTCAACGAGGCCGGCGCGCTGACCTGGAACGAGCTGCACACCAGCGACGTGCCGGGCGCCACCGCGTTCTACGGCGAGGCGTTCGGCATCGAGATCGAGCCGCTGGACGGCGCGGACTCGTACTGGGAGCTGCGGGTCGGCGGCCGGGCGGTCGGCGGGGTCACCCTGCTGGCCAACGACCCGCCCGGCACCCCGGCGCACTGGCTGACCTACTTCGCCGTCGACGACGTGGACTCCACCGTGGACGCGCTGGTCCGGCGGGGCGGGACGGTGCTCGCGCCGCCGTTCGACATGATGGCCGGGCGGATGACGGTGGTCGCCGACCCGCAGGGGGCGCCGTTCGCGATGATCAAGCCGCAGCCGATGTCGTAGGGCGCGCCGCGCCGCCGTGGGCCGCGCCGCCGTGGGCCGCGCTGTTGTGGGCCGCGCCGCTGCTCGTCCCGCCGCCCGTCCCGGTTCCGTCCGGGGCGGGCGGTGCGTCGTGCCGGGCCGGGCGGTGGGTGGGGCGGCGGGCGGGGGCGGTGTCGGCTGTGTCAGGATTTTCCGCAGGTCATCGGGACAGCGTCGCTCCCGGCCGGATCGGAGAGAACAGCCGTGCCCACCGCCGTCGCCCCCAAGCCCCTGCTGCTCCGGGACGGGCGTCCCGCCGCCGCCGGGTGGTCGCTCGACCCCGGGATGCGGCACCTCAACCACGGTTCGTTCGGCGCGGTACCGCTGGTCGCGCAGCGCGAACAGCAGCGGCTGCGCGAGGAGATGGACGCCTCGCCGGTGGTGTGGTTCCCCGGGCTGCCCCGGCGGGTCGCCGCCGCGCGGGCCGCGATCGCCGCATTCCTGCGCGTACCGGCCGAGTTCACCGCGCTGGTGCCGAACGCGAGCGCCGGGGCGAGCGCCGTGTACGGCAGCCTCCCGCACCGGGACGGCGGCGAGGTGCTGGTCACCGACCACGGCTACGGAGCCGTCACCATGGGCGCGGCCCGGCTGGCCCGGCGCTGGGGCGGCTCGGTGCGCACGGTGCACGTGCCGCTGGCGGCCGGTCCGGCGGAGGCGGCGGCGGCGGTGACCGGGGCGGTGACCGGACGGACGGCGCTGATCGTGCTGGACCGGATCACCTCCGCGACCGCCCGCTACCTGCCGGTCGACCTGATCGGCGCGTTCGCCCGCGAGCGCGGCGTCCCGCTGCTGGTCGACGCCGCGCACGTGCCCGGCCTGGACGAGGACCCGCTGGCCGGGGCGGACTGCGACGCCTGGGTCGGCAACCTGCACAAGTTCGGCTGCGCGCCGCGCGGCACCGCCGCGCTCGTCGCCCGGGGCGAACTCCGGCACTCCCTCTACCCGTTGATCGACTCCTGGGGCGCGGAGGAGCCGTTCCCGGAGCGCTTCGACACCCAGGGCACCGTGGACGTCACCGGCTACCTGGCCGCACCGACCGCGCTCGACTTCGTCGCCGAGCAGTGGGGTTGGGCCGACACCCGCCAATACATGAGCGAACTCGCCGACTACGCCGAGCAGTTGATCGGCGAGACGATCACCGCCGCGACCGGCGAACCGGCCACGGCGGAGGTCGGCATGCCGGTGGGCGCCCTCCGCCTGGTCAGGCTCCCGGCCGGCCTGGGCCGCACCCGCCTGGAGGCCGACGGCCTGCGCGACCGCCTGGCCGCCGAGTTCGGCGTCGAGGCGGCCTTCACCAGCTTCGGCGGGACGGGGTACTTCCGGCTGTCCACGCACGCGTACAACACGGCGGAGGACTACGAGTACTTCGCGGAGCGGTGCGTACCGGTGCTGTGCGCCTGGGCCCGGGAGCACTGACCGCACCGGCGCGCGGGCGCGGTCGGCGGGGCCGGTGGGGGCCCCGTCCGGGTGATCGGAAATTCTTCGGATCGAGGCGCAACCGGCGGGCACTCCGGACGTCCTACAGGTACGAACCCTCCGATGACGAACGGAGGGCGTCACTACCAGTGGGGGAACAACTCACCATGCGCAGCCGTATCTTCTCCGGCCTCGCCGTGCTCGCGGCGATCGCCCTGACCGGCCCGGTGCTGGCCGTCGGACAGGCGCAGGCGGCCCCGGCCGCCGGCACCGTGGAGGCGAGCGCCCCGGCGGGCTTCGTCGGGATGGCTCCGACCCGGGTGCTCGACACCCGCAACAGCTACTGGAACGCGAGCGGCGTGGACGGCCCGCTGAGCCCCGGGGAGAACTACCGGGCGCAGCTGCTCGACGTCGCCGGCCGCGCGCACGGGCAGGGCGTCCCGGTGGTGCCGTCCGACGCGACGGCGGTGGTGGTCAACGTGACCGTCGCCGACGCCACCGACAACGGCTACCTGACCCTGACCGCCGACCCGAACGCGCCGGGCGTCACCCCGGCCACCTCCAGCATCAGCTTCGCGCCCCGCCAGACGGTCGCCAACCTGGTCACCGTCGCGATCACCCCGGGCACCGTCCCCGCGATCAACGTCTACAACAACGGCAGCTACACCCACGTCGTGCTCGACGTGGTCGGCTACTACCGGCCGGGCGCGACCGACAAGTACGGTGCGGTCACCCCGACCCGGCTGGTCGACAGCCGGGCGGACGGCCACTGGATCGAGCAGGGCGGGGTCCGCTCGGTCCAGGTCGCCAAGCCGGAGCTGGGCACCGCCGACGCCCGGGCGGTGGTCCTCAACGTCACCGCCACCGACGGCACCGGCGACACCTTCCTGACCGTCTACCCGACCGGCCGGCAGCGGCCGGAGTGGGGCTCCAACCTCAACGTCAAGCCGGGCGGGACGGTGCCGAACCAGGTGGTCGTGCCGGTCGGCCAGGACGGGAAGGTCGACGTCTTCAACCACATCGGCTCGCAGAACGTCGTCATCGACATCGTGGGCTTCTACGGCCCCAGCGGCCAGGGGCTGTTCAGCGCCCTGAAGGTGCCGGTGCGCCTGGCCGACACCCGTCCGAACCTGTACGAGGGCCGCCCCTCGCAGGAGCTCGCGCCGTTCTCCACGCTCCAGGTCCCCACCGGCGCCGGGGCCCCGGCCGGCGCCCTCGCCGCGGAGGTCAACGTGACGGCCACCGCGCCCTCGGAGTCCGGCCACTTCACGGTGTTCCCGAGCAACACGACCCGGCCGGACACCTCGAACCTCAACTTCGTGCCGTGGCAGACCGTGTCCAACTCGGTGACCGCCGGACTGAACGGCGACTCGTTCTCCGTCTACAACCACGCCGGTTGGACGCACGCGATCGCCGACCTCACCGGGTACTTCACGGTGGCCAAGTGATCCGCGAGGCGGCCCGCGCGACGATCCAGGGGGTGACCCGCTAGGTGACCCGCCGGTGGGAACGGCCCGGCGGCCACCCACCGGCGGGACGCGCGGCGAAGCGCCTGCCGGAGCGTCATCCGGCCTCGGGGGTGGTCTCGGTGTCGAGCCAGGCGAGGTAGGCGGGGGATCCGGCGGTCACCGGGACGGCGATCACCTCCGGGGTGTCGTAGCTGTGCAGTTCGCCGATCCGGGTGACGAGGCGGTCGGCCAGCGCGGCCCGGGTCTTGAGGTCGACGCGCCACTCGGGGGCGTCCCGGACCTCGCCGTCCCACCAGTACACCGAGCGGACGGGGTGCAACTGCGCGCAGGCGGCGAGGCGTTCGCGGACCAGGGTGGCGGCGAGGGCACGGGCGGCGGCCTCGTCCTCGTGGGTGGTCGTCACCACCAGGTACCGGTGCGGGGGCTGGGGCTGCTGCTCGGTCATGGGCCGAGCGTACGGGGCCCGGCGGGTTCCGGGCCGGTGGTCCGGCGGGTTCCGGGGCCGGGGTGCCGTGACGGCCCGGGCACCCCGCACGCGGGCCGTCACGGCGTTCGGCGGGCGCGGCCCCGGTCGCCCGGGTTTCCCCTCCCGGGGAGCGGGCCGCGCCGCCGGTTCGGGTGGCTGTCGCCGCTGACCGCCCCGCGTGGGGGCGGGGTCGGTCAGCGACGGGAACGGGGTGGTCAGCGGCGCTGCCAGAGGGCCGGGACGTTCGGCGGCTCCCAGCCCGCGTACGCGATGTGGCCCTGGAGGCAGACGTAGCCGACGCCGTTGTAGGTGACCAGGTCGCCGGCCTTGTAACTGGCGCCGACCGCCCAGGTGGTGGAGCCGCCGGGGGTGGAGGGGCTCGGGCTGGGGCTCGGCGAGCCCTGGGTCGGGCTGCCGCTGGGGCTGGGCGTGCCGGTGCCGTTGACGTTGAGCACGAAGTCGAAGCTGGCCTCGCGCCCGTTGCCGACCTGGCGGACCGTCATCACCAGGTCCGGGTCGAAGATGGTGTCGGTGGAGTTGCGCGGCTCGTTCGGGAAGTACAGCTGGGTGGTGAGGACCGGCTGCCCGGGGGCCTGCACCTTGACGTGGAGGTGCCGGGTGCGGCCCGGGTAGAGGCCGGGGACGATCGTGGTCAGCGTGTACGCCCCGTTGGCGGCGCTGAACTGGTGGCCGCGGAAGGTGTAGCCGGAGTTGTCGTAGGTGCCGTTGGTGTCGGCCTGCCAGAAGTCCAGCAGTGCGCCGGGGATCGGCAGGCAGTTCCGGCCGAAGACGTAGCCGCTGACGGTCAGCGGGGTGCCGGGGGTGCCGCTGGTGACCAGGTTGGTGCGCAGCGGGGAGCCGGGCTTGAAGTACGGGCCCTCGATCTGCTCCTCGGTGACGTGACCGTCGGTGCACTGGGGGGTGAGCGGGGCCGGGACGTCGGCGGCGACCGCGTCGCGGGCCAGGGCGACGCCGCCGCCGATCAGGACCGGCGCGGCGCCGGCCAGGGCGGCCGCCTTGAGCAGGCCCTTGCGGCTGATCCGGCGATCGGCCAGTTCGCTCAGGCCGTCCAGCGGGTTGTGGGGGGTGGGCATGGCTCTCCGTTCGACTGCTGCGGTGGTCGCCGCCCGCCCGGGATCTCTTGGACGGGACATGACATGCGGCGAGGTCGGGCCTCCCGGCGCGGCGGCGCTGTGGGGTGCCTCCGACGCTAGGCCCTGCCCGGCCGGACCGTCGATGGACGGGGTCGGCGGGACGTGGTGCATTCCTCAACCGCCGCCGGGCTAGCGGGCTTTCGGGCCGCCGGACTTTCGAGCCGCCGAGCCGCCGAGCCGTCGAGCCGCCGGGCCGCCGGGCCGTCAGCTCGCCTGCTCGCGGAACTCGCCCGGGGTGCGGCCGACTTCGCGGCGGAAGAAGCGGCAGAAGTAGGCCGGGTCGGAGAATCCGGCCGCCGCCGAGACCTGACGGACCGTCATGTCCGTGGTGGTGAGCAGGTGTTTCGCCTCCAGGGTCTGCTGCTCGCGGACCAGCCGGGCCGGGGTGCGGCCGGTGGCCTCCTTCACCACCTCGTGCAAGTAGCCGGTGGAGACGCCGAGTTCACGGGCGATGGCGAGCACCGAGCGGTCGGCGCGTTCGGCGTCGGCGATCATCCGGGTGAACCGGGCGACCAGCGGATGACCGACCGCCCGCGGAACCGCGGCCCCGCCGCCACCGCGGGCCACCCGCAGCGCACGCACCAGCAGGACGTGCAGCAGCGCCTGCAGCACGCCCACCGCACCGTCCAGACCGGCCTCGTGCTCTTGCGTCAACTCCCGCAGCAGGCCCAGGATCTCGCGGTGCTCCCGCCCCTCCGGCCGGACCCCCGGGCCACTGGCCAGGGCGCGCAGCAGGGCCAGGTCCTCCGGATGCCGGTGCAGGAAGTCCTCGTTGAACAGCAACACCCACCCGTCTAGCCGCCCCGCCCCGGACCAGCGGTGCACCTGACCGGGCAGCACCGCGTACAGCGTGGGCGGCTGGATGCGGTGCTCGACCAGGTCGATGACGTGCGTCCCACCCCCCGCCGTGACGTAGACCAGCTCGTAGAACGAGTGCCGGTGCGGGAAGTCCGCCCGGGAGAGCGGCCCGACGGCGTCGAAGCTGCCCGCCGCGAACGGCAGCAACCCCGGGTCGGGCACGTCCAGGTCGTGCAGTTCCAGGCCGCTGGCCGGTCGGAGCCTCATCGAGCCAGTGTGCGCAAACGCCCCGCGAACCGTCCAGCGGCCCAGCCCAGCCGGCACGCACCGGCAAGCGAGGGGGTGGGGGTCGATGGAGGGGGGTGGGCGGGGAAGGGCCACCATCGGGCCTCCGCCTGGGTGTCACGACCGCGCTGGACGGCCAGTCCGCTGCCGGGCCGGCTGCTCGCGGACCTCGGCCCGGGCGGGTGCGGCGCGGCGCGGCGGCCGACCGCCTCGTGTCCCGGCGCTGCCCCGGCTGGGGCCGCGCTCCCCCGCTGCGGCCCCGCAGGGCGTGTGGTCGCGGTGCGGACGCTGCTGCCGATGGCGCGGACCGTCCGACCGCCGGCACCGGCAACGCCCGCGCCCGCACCCGCACCCGCCGCGGCAACCCCGGCACCAGGGACCGCACCGGCCGCCGCCGCACCGCCCGCCGCGCCACGACGCCCGTCCCCGTTCACCTCCGCACTCCTGACCCTGCTCCGGGCGGTGGTGCGCGGGCCGCGGGGTGTCAGACCAGCAGGAGGGCGCCGCAGGATTCGGTGAGGGCGGTGCGGGCTTCGGGGGGGAGGGCCTGGTCGGTGATGAAGCAGTCGAGGTCGGTGAGGGCGGCGAAGCTGCTGAGGCCGACGATGCCCCACTTGGTGTGGTCGGCGACGGCGACGGTGCGGTGGGCGGAGGCGATCAGGGCGCGGTTGGTCTGGGCCTCGGCGAGGTTGGGGGTGGTGAGGCCGGCGCGTTCGCTGACGCCGTGGGCGCCGATGATCAGGAGGTCGACGTGGAGGGAGCGGATGGCCTGGTCGGCGAGGGGGCCGACCAGGGCGGCGGAGCGGGTGGGGGCGCCGCCGGTGAGCAGGAGGGCGGGACCGTCGTCGCCGCGGGTGCGGACGAGTTCGGCGACGGGGAGCGAGTTGGTGACCACGGTGAGGCCGGGGACGTCGAGCAGGCGGGTGGCGACGGCGTAGGCGGTGGTGCCGGCCGAGACGGCGACCACGCTGCCGGGCTGGACCTGGGCGGCGGCGGCTTCGGCGAGGGCGGCCTTGGTGTCGGCGGCGAGGCTGGACTTGGCCTCGAAGGCGGGCTCGTCCGCGGTGGTGGTGCGGGCGACCGCGCCGCCGTAGACCTTGCGGACGGCGCCGGTGCGGGCGAGGGCGTCCAGGTCGCGGCGGACGGTCATGTCGGAGACGCCGAGTTGGTCGACCAGTTCGGCGACCTTGACGGCCCCGTCCCGGCGGACCAGGTCGAGGATCAGGGCCCGGCGCTGGTCGGCGAGCAGTCCGCCGTCGGTGGTCACTGTGGTCCTCCACGGGTGCTGGGGGTGGGAGAGGATCAGCATAGTTCGCCGGGGCCGCGCCGACCCTGTTCGGGTGTGGGGTTGTGTGTTTGAATGTGTTGGATATGCCGCCCGACTGCTCGTGAACGGCCCGTGAACACCCGCGACCGCCCGTGAACGCCGCTGAACGCCCGCTGGAGTGCCCGATGACCACCGATGCCGCCACCGATGCCGCCGCCGTTTTCGCCTCCGCCTTCGGCGACGCCCCCGACGGCGTGTGGGCCGCCCCCGGCCGGATCAACCTGATCGGTGAGCACACCGACTACAACGAGGGCTTCGTGCTGCCCGCCGCGCTCCCGCACGCCACCCGGGTGGCGGCCCGCCGCCGCTCCGACGGCCTGGTGCGGCTGTTCAGCGCGCAGGGCGACGGCGCGGTGGCGGAGTTCGCGGTGGACGGCCTGGCCCCCGGGTCGGTGTCCGGCTGGGCGGCGTACCCCGCCGGGGTGTTCTGGGCCCTCGCCGAGGCCGGGCACCCGGTGGGCGGGGCCGACCTGGCGTTCGACTCGGACGTGCCGTCCGGGGCGGGCCTGTCCTCGTCCGCCGCGCTGGAGTGCGCCACCGCGCTCGCCCTGGACGAGCTGTACGGCCTGGGCCTGGACGCCCCCGGCCGGGCGCTGCTCGCCCAGCGCGCCGAGAACGCGTACGTCGGAGTGCCGTGCGGCGCGCTCGACCAGATGGCGTCGAGCTGCTGCGTCGCGGGCCACGCCTACTTCCTGGACACCCGGACGCTGGCCGGCCGCCAGGTGCCGCTGGACCTGCCCGCGGTCGGCCTCTCCCTGCTGGTGATCGACACCCGGGTCAAGCACGACCTGGGCGACGGCGCGTACGCGGGCCTGCGGGCGGGCTGCGAGCGGGCGGCCGGGCTGCTGGGGGTGCGGGCGCTGCGCGACCTGGGGGTGGCGGAGCTGGCGGCGGCGCAGGAGCGGCTGCCGGCCGAACTGCGCCCGCTGGTACGGCACGTGGTAACGGAGGACCAGCGGGTGCTGGACGCGATCGCGCTGCTGGACGCGGGCGACCCGCGGGCGCTGGGCCCGGTCCTGACCGCCGGGCACGCCTCGCTGCGCGACGACTACCGGGTCTCCTGCCCGGAGACCGACCTGGCGGTGTCCGCGGCGAACGCGGCGGGCGCGCTGGGCGCCCGGATGATGGGCGGCGGCTTCGGCGGCTCGGTGCTCGCCCTGGTGGACACCGACCGGCTGGCGGAGGTCGAGCGGGCGGTGCGCGAGGCGTTCGCGGCGGCCGGGTACGCCGACCCGCACGCCTTCCCGGCGGTGCCCTCGCAGGGCGCCCACCGGGTGCGGTAGCGGGTGCGGTGGCGGTGGGGAAGGTCGCGGGCCCGTCCGGGAGGTTCTCGGACGGGCCCTGTCCGTGCCGGGCGGGGGTTCCGTGCGGGGCGGGGGTTCCGTGCGGGGCGGGGCTTCCGTGCGGGGCCGCGGGTCAGAGCTCGCGGAGGGTGCGGGCGGCGGTCTCGGGGTTGATGTCGTTCATGAAGGCGCCCATGCCCGACTCGGTGCCGGCCAGGTACTTGAGCTTGTCGGCGGTGCGGCGGAGGGTGAACAGCTCCAGGTGGAGGGCGAGTTCGGCGGGGGCGGGGCGGGGGGTCTGGTGCCAGGCGGCGATGTAGGGGGCCGGGGCGGGGAACAGGCGGTCGAAGCGGCGCAGCAGGTCGAGGTAGACCCGGGGGAACTCGGCGCGGGCGGCCTCGTCCAGGGCGGTGAGGTCGGCGGCCCGGCGGTTCGGGTAGAGGTGCACCTCGTAGGGCCAGCGGGCGGCGAACGGGACGAAGGCCGTCCAGTGCTCGCCGGCCAGCACGACCCGGGAGTCCGGCTTGCCGGCGGTGGCGCGTTCGGCGGCCAGCACGTCGTCGTACAGGTTGCGGCCGGTGGCGGCGAGGTGGGCGGCGGCGCGGTCGAGGGCGAGGGCGGTGCGCGGGGTGGTGAACGGGAAGGCGTAGACCTGGCCGTGCGGGTGGCCGAGGGTGACGCCGATGTCGGCGCCGCGGTTCTCGAAGCAGTAGACCTGCCGGACGCCGGGGCGGGCGTACAGCTCGGCGGTGCGGTCGGTCCAGGCGTCCAGGACGAGGCGGGCGCGCTCCTCGGTGAGGTCGGCGAAGGAGGCGTCGTGGTCGGCGGTGAAGCAGACCACCTCGCAGCGGCCGGTGCCGGGGGTGAGCGCGTACGGGCCGTCCGACCAGGGGGTTACGTGGGTGGCGGAGGAGTCGGCGAGGGACGGGAAGCGGTTCTCGAACACCGCGACCTGGTAGTCGGCGGCCGGGATCTCGCTGAGCCGGCCGTCCCGGGACGGGCAGAGCGGGCACTCGTCGGCCGGCGGGTGGTAGGTGCGGCCTTGGCGGTGCGCGGCGATGGTGACCGCGTCGCCGCTGAACGGGTCGACCCGGACCTCGGAGGCGCTCGCGGCCCGCTCCAGCGGGCGCCGGTCGACGGCGTCGCGGGGGGTGGGCTCGGTGTCGTAGTAGATCAGCTCGCGGCCGTCGGCCAGCTCGGTCACCGTCTTGTGCACGGCGGCACTCCTCGTGGTTCGCAGCGCGGCTCGGGCAGGGCGGGGCAGGGTGAGCCGACACATCAAACATCTTCGAACAGACAGCATCACAATGCAACACCCCTCCGGCGTGGCGGCCGGAGGGGTGTCGTGGCGGGGACGGCGGCGGGACGGCGGCGGGCGACGGGTAGCCCGGGGAACGGTCCGGCGCGGGGGGAGCCGGTCAGACCTTGGCGAGGACGTCGCCGACCAGTTCGCGGGCCTCGGACTGGACCTGGGCGAGGTGCTGCTCGCCCCGGAAGCTCTCGGCGTAGATCTTGTAGACGTCCTCGGTGCCGGAGGGCCGTGCCGCGAACCAGGCGTTCTCGGTGGTCACCTTGAGCCCGCCGATCGCCGCGCCGTTGCCGGGGGCGTGGGTGAGCACGGCGGTGATCGGCTCGTCGGCCAGCGTGTCGGCGGTGACCCGGGAGGCGTCCAGCGCGGCCAGGGCGGCCTTCTGCTCGCGGTCGGCGGGGGCGTCCACCCGGGCGTAGACGGGGTCGCCGTGGCGGGCGACCAGCTCGCGGTGGAGCGCGGAGGGGGTGCTGCCGGTGACGGCGGTGATCTCGGAGGCGAGCAGGGCCAGCAGGATGCCGTCCTTGTCGGTGGTCCACGGGGAGCCGTCCCGGCGCAGGAAGGACGCCCCGGCGGACTCCTCGCCGCCGAACGCCACGCTCCCGTTCAGCAGCCCGTCGACGAACCACTTGAAGCCGACCGGGACTTCGAGCAGCTCGCGGCCCAGCCCGGCGGCCACCCGGTCGATCATCGAGGAGGACACCAGGGTCTTGCCGACGGCGGCCGCGGCGGGCCAGCCCTCGCGGTGGCGGTACAGGTAGTCGATGGCGACGGCCAGGTAGTGGTTGGGGTTCATCAGCCCGCCGTCGGGGGTGACGATGCCGTGCCGGTCGGCGTCCGCGTCGTTGCCGGTGGCCAGCGCGTACGCGTCGCGCTTGTCGATCAGCGAGGCCATCGCGTACGGGGAGGAGCAGTCCATCCGGATCTTGCCGTCCCAGTCCAGGGTCATGAACCGCCAGGTGGGGTCGGTGAGCGGGTTGACCACGGTGAGGTCGAGCCGGTGGGTCTCGGCGATCCGGCCCCAGTAGGCGACGGACGCGCCGCCCAGCGGGTCGGCGCCGATCCGCAGGCCGGCGTCCCGGACGGCGTCCAGGTTCAGGACGGCGGGCAGGTCGTCGACGTAGGTGCCGAGGAAGTCGTAGCGGCCGGTGGTGTCGGCGGCCAGCGCCCGGGCGTAGGGGATCCGGCGGACGCCCTCCAGGCCGGCGGCGAGCAGCGCGTTGGCGCGGCGCTCGATCCAGCCGGTGGCGGTGGAGTCGGCGGGGCCGCCGTGCGGCGGGTTGTACTTGAAGCCGCCGTCGGCGGGCGGGTTGTGCGAGGGCGTCACCACGATGCCGTCGGCGAGCGCGGCGGGGCGGGTGCGGTTGTGGGTGAGGATCGCGTGCGAGACGGCCGGGGTCGGCGTGTAGCCGTCGGCGGTGTCCAGCAGCACGGTGACGCCGTTGGCGGCGAGCACCTCCAGGGTGGTGGCCCGGGCGGGCTCGGACAGCGCGTGGGTGTCGATGCCCAGGAACAGCGGCCCGGTGGTGCCCTGTTCGGCCCGGTAGTCGCAGATCGCCTGCGCGGTGGCCGCGATGTGGTCCTCGTTGAAGGCGGTCCGCAGCGCCGAGCCGCGGTGGCCGGAGGTGCCGAAGGCGACCCGCTGGGCGACGTCCTCCGGGTCCGGGTGCAGCGTGTAATAGTCCGTCACCAGGCGGGCGACGTCGATCAGGTCCTGCGGCTGGGCCGGCTGCCCGGCCCGTGCGTGCACCATCGTGGCTACTCTCCTCGTTCGGTACGGCAACAGTGCCCGCGACCATCATGCGGGCCGCGGCACCCCATCTGCGGGAACGCCGGGGAGCGCGCGGACGGCACCCCGTCGGCGGACGCGTGACGCGACTACCCCGCCGACCCGGCCGTTACCCCCCGTGCACACCACCGACACCGTACGCGGCGGGCGGCGCGGGGCGGGTAGCGCGGGGCGGGCGACGCGGGGGACGGCGGGTGGCGGGACGGCGGGTGGCGGGACGGCGGCATCGGTCGGCGGCATCGGTCGGCGGCTTTCCGGGTACCGGGCGCCGCGTCGCCCGCCCTGGGTCCGGTCCACGATCGACGCCGACCTCCGAACGCCCGAGGACCTCGCCCGGGCCGTCGCCCCGGCGATCCGCGCCTTCCTGGCCTGAGCCCCCCCAGTGCCTCGGCTACTTCTTTCGGCCGCCGCCCCCGCTGCTGCCGCGCTTGGGCTGGGCGGTGCGGGTGCCGCCGGCGCGGCGGGGCTGGCCCGGCTTGGGCTTGGCGCCCTGGCCGGTGCGGTGCTGGGACTGGGCGGGCTGCGGGCGGGCGGGCTTCTTGGTGGACGGGCGGCGCTGCTCCTCGGCGGCGGCGGTGCGGCCGCGCGAGCTGTTGGCGGTCCGGCCGCGGACGATGCCGATGAACTCCTCGACCAGGTCGGTGGTGGCGTCCTCCGGCCAGGCCAGTGCGACCTGCGACTGCGGGACGTCGACCAGCGGGCGGTAGGTGAGGTCGCGGCGGTGGTGCAGCCGGGCCAGCGACTGCGGGACGGCCAGCACGCCGACGTTGGCGGCGACCAGTTCGACCGCGTCGGCGGTGGTGGCGGGGCGTTCGAAGGCCGGGCGGCCGGGCAGCTCGGGCCAGTCGAGGGTGTCGTCCTGCGGGTGGAAGACGATCTCCTCGGCGAGGTCGGCGGCGGTGACCTCCTCGGCGGCGGCCAACCAGTGGTCCTTGGGGAACACCACCACGGTGGTCTCGGTGTACAGCGGGATCGCGCTCAGCACCGTCCGGTCCACCGGCAGCCGGACCAGCCCGGCGTCCGCCCCGCCGGAGAGCAGCAGGGCGCGGCCGTCGGCGGGCGCCGACTGCAGCAGTTCGACCGGGACGCCCGGCAGCCGCTCCTCCCACACCCGCAGCCACTTGGTGGGCGTCACCCCCGGCACGTACACCAGGCGGAAGGGGGCGGGGGACTGCTCGATCTCGGTCACGCGTTCCAGGCTAGCGGGCCGCGGCGCCCGGGCCCGTCCCGTCCGGACCGGTGGGGACGGCGGCGGGACGGCGGCGGGACGACAGCAAGGCGGCCGGGAGAGCGGCGGCGGGTCCGGGCGGTGGGGGCCGGCGGGGGGCGGGGGCCGTGACCTGGGCGTGGGCGTCCGCCGCACCCCCGGGGCGATACCCTTGGGCCCATGACTACGCCCAAGCCCAAGACCTCCCAGACCATGAAGCCCGCGACCGCGGCCAAGAAGCTGGGGATCTACCTGGCGGCGACCCCCGCCGAGTTCCAGGCGGGCGTCGTCACCCGCGACGAGCTCAACGCGATGCAGGCCGAGCCCCCGCAGTGGCTCGTCGACCTGCGGCGCAACGGTCCGCACCCGCGCCAGGTGGTGGCCGCCCGGCTCGGCATCTCGGTCACCGGCCTCGGCCGCGCCGGGATCACCGAGGCGCTGACCACCGAGCAGATCGACGCGCTGCGCGACGAGGACCCGGAGTGGCTGCGCCGCGAGCGCGCCACCCAGGCCGACGTGCGCAAGGAGGCGCAGCGCGCGAAGGAGGCGGAGACGAAGGCCGCGGCGGTGAAGGCCGCCCGGACCGCGGGCCGGGCCACCGCCGCCAAGTCCGGCCGGAAGTAACACGATCTGATCGTTCCAGCGGCGTCCGCGCGCGTCGGCACCCTTTCGGATGATGCGGGTACGACATGAACGGCGGTGCACAGTACGTGAGCTGACGGTCCGTCAGCATGGCGGCCATGACGTCGCTACGCCGTACCAGCACCGCAGCTCTCGTCGCCTGCGCGGCCCTGCTGCTGCCGCTCGCTCCCACCGCCCACGCCGCCGACCGGGCCGGCTCCCGTCCCACCGAAGCGGCCGTCGCCGGTCTGCTGGACGGGATCCGGCAGGACCCGGCGCGGCTGGACGCCTTCCTGCGGGCGATGCCCAAGGGCGGGGACCTGCACAACCACCTGTCCGGCGCGGTCTCCACCGAGCTGCTGATCCGGCTGGCCGCGCAGGACGGCCTGTGCATCGACTCGGTGACCTCCACCGCGGCCACCGGCCCCTGCCAGGGCACCCTGCGCCCGGCCGGGGACGCGCTGGCCGAGGGCGAGTTCCGCACCCAGGTGATCCGGGCCTGGTCGATGCAGGACTTCACCCCGGGCGAGGAGTCCGGCCACGACCACTTCTTCGCCACCTTCGGCAAGTTCGGCGAGGCCAGCTGGCGCCACCCCGGCACGATGATCGCCGAGGTCACCGACACCCTGGCGGCCCAGCACCAGAGCTACCTGGAGACCATGCTGACTCCGGCCTCCGGCGGGGTGGCGGCGCTGGCCGCCGAGGTCGGCTTCGACCCGGACTTCGCGGCGCTGCGGCAGAAGCTGCTGGCCGGCGGCCGGATGCAGGCCCTGGTGGACTCGGCCCGCGCGGACCTGGACGCCGCGACGGCCGAGTACCAGGCCACCGAGCACTGCGGCACCGAGCAGGCCCGGCCGGGCTGTTCGGTGACGGTGCGGATCCAGTCCCAGGCCAGCCGGGCGTCCACTCCGGCGCGGGTGTTCGCCCAGCTGCTGATCGGCCTGGAACTCGCCTCCCAGGACGAGCGGTTCGTCGCGGTGAACCTGGTGCAGCCGGAGGACTACCAGCCCTCGCTGGACAACTACCGGCTCCAGATGGAGATGCTGGACTTCCTGCACCCGCTCTACCCGAACGCCCACATCACCCTGCACGCGGGCGAGTTGGTGCCCGGCCTGGTGAAGCCCGAGGACCTGACCTTCCACATCCGGCAGGCCGTGCTGACCGGCCACGCCGAGCGGATCGGCCACGGCGTGGACGTCACCCACGAGGACGACGCGGCGGACCTGCTGCGCACCCTGGCCGAGCGCAAGGTGCTGGTCGAGGTGCCGCTGACCTCCAACGCGCAGATCCTCCAGGTGGAGGGCCGGGAGCACCCGTTCCCGCTGTACCGCAAGTACGGGGTGCCGACGGCGCTGGCCACCGACGACCCGGGCGTGGAGCGGATCGACATCACCCACGAGTACGTCCGCGCGGCGCGGACCTACCACCTGGGCTACCCGGACCTGAAGGACCTGGCGCGCAACTCGCTGGAGTACGGCTTCGTGGCCGGCCGCAGCCTGTGGCGGGACCGCGACGGGTTCAAGCCGGTGCCGGAGTGCCAGGGCCGCGCCCTCGGGTCGGAGAACCCGGCGCCGAAGTGCGCGGCGCTGCTGGCGGCCAGCCCGAAGGCGGCGCTGGAGTGGAAGCAGGAGGGGGCGTTCCGGGCCTTCGAGACCTCGGTGCTGCACCTGAGGAAGTAGCCCGCGCGGGAAGCGGGTTCGGCGGCCCGCCGGGGGTGTCCCCGGCGGGCCGCCGGTCGGTTCGGGGACGGGCCGCCGGTCGGTTCGGGGACGGGCCGTCGGTCGGTTCAGCGGCGGGTGAGGTGGGCGCGGAGTTCGGTGAGCGGTTCGGCCGCGTCGGCGGCGTCGGCGGCGCGGAACATGGCGATCGCGGCGTCGAGGCGGGCCAGGGCGGCGGGGCGGCGGTCGAGCCGGTTGGCCTCCAGCACGGCGGCGACCCGGATCGACTCGGCCCGGCCGTGGTGGGCGCCGGGGCCGTGGGCGGCGAACGCGGCGATGGCGCGTTCCATCTCGGCGAGGGCCTCCTCGTCGCGGCGCAGGGTGCTCAGGGTGCGGGCGCGGGTGTCGTGCAGGGTGCCGTCGGGGCAGCCGCTGCTGAAGTCCTGCTGTTCGCGTTCGGCGGTGCGGGCCACCTCGGCGGCCTCGTCGAGCCGGGCCAGGGCCTGGTCGGCGGCCTCGGGGTGGTCGGGGTCGTACCGCTCGGCGGTGTGGCGGGCCTGGCGCAGCAGCATGTCGAAGACCGCGTCGGGGTGCGGGGCGGTGCGGTGGCTGTCGAGGGCGCGCTGCCGGGCGAGGTCGGCGGCGGGCCACTGCTCGGCGGCGGCCAGGGCGGCGGCGGCCTCGGCGGCGACCATGGTGAGGATGTGCCGGTCCTCGAACCCGGCGACCTGGTCGGCGAACAGCAGGTACTCCTCGGCGGCGGCCCGGGGTTCGTCGATCTCGCGCAGGCCGCGGGCCAGGTTGAGCCGGGTCTGGGCCTGTTCGCGGACGTCGAGCCCGGTGAACGCCGGTTCCAGCAGCACGGATTCGAGGACGGCGACGCCGTCGTCGGCGCGGCCGGAGCAGCACAGGACCTGGCCGAGCATGATGCGCGCGGAGACGGCTTCGGCGGCGTCGCCGTTGCGGTCGTAGCGGGCGGCGGACTCGGTGAACGCGCGGGCCGCCTCGGCGGGGCGGTCCAGACCGAGGTAGGCGCGGCCGAGACCGTCGTGCACCCGGGCGACGCTGGAGGAGCGGTCGCCGTACCGGGCGGCGCTGTCGGCGGCCTTGCGCAGGAAGCGTTCGGCGGTCGCCAGGTCGCCGGTGTACAGGGCGAGTTCGCCGCGCTGGCCGTGCACCTGGGTGAGCCGCCAGGGGGCGCCGGCCCGTTCGACCAGCTGTTCGGCCTCGGTGATCAGCCGGTCGGCCTCGGCGAAGCGTCGCCCTCCTCCTGGTGGCGGCCGGCCAGGAAGCGGGCCCGGGCGCCGAGCAGGCGGGCGTTGGCCTGGCGGTGCGGGAAGCCGTGCCGGGCCGCCTCGGCGTACAGCAGGTCGAGGGTGGCCTCGGCCTCGGCGAGGGCGGCCGGGTCCGGTCCGGGGCCGTCCGGGCCGCCCGCCTGGGCGGCGGCCTCGAAGACCGCCCGCAGTTCGGTGTTGGCCTGGAGTTGCAGCACGGCGACCAGTTCGCGCCCGCCGAACGGGGCGTCGTCCTCGGCCAACTCGGCTATCTTCCCGCGCAGTTCGCGGATCACCGCGAGGTCGCCCGGGTGGTCGCCGGTGGGGCCGGCCAGCCGGGCCCGGCAGCCGAGGGCGCGGGCGGTCAGCCCGGCCTGCTCGAACAGTTCGGCGGCGCCCGCGTACAGGGCGGCGGCCTCCTCGTCGGAGGTGCGCTCCTCGAAGGCGCGTTCCAGGGCGAGTTCGGCCCGGAGCTGGGCGAGCGAGCCGAGGCCGGAGCGCTCGGCGTCCTCGGGGTGCCGGTGGTCGGGGGCCTCGATCAGGGCGCCGATCCGGTTCCAGTGCAGGATCGCGTCGGGGTGGTTGGTGACGCTCAACTCGCGCGCCTTGGCGACGAGTTCGGCCAGGTCGGCGGGCCCGTCCGGGGCGGTGTCGGCGGCCGGGTCGGCGGTGGCCCGGTCGGTGGCGGCCGGGGCGGGTCGCGGGGCGGCGGGCGCGGGGCCGGTGGCGCGCAGGCCGAGCGGCAGCGGCTCGGCGAACAGCGGGGTGCGGGCCAGCCTGGCGCGGCGGGCCGCGCCGACCGCGTCGGTGCCGTTGCGGGCGTCGTAGCGGGCGGCCAGCGCGTCGCCCTCGGTGCGCAGTTCGGCGTGCAGGGCGGCGGCGGTGCGGTGCGCGCCGGGCGGGCCGGCCACCGGGACGTCGCCGTGGCCGTCCTCGACCAGCCGGGACAGCAGGAGTTGGGCGCCGGTGAGGAAGTGCAGCCGGGAGAGCGGGTCGCCGTGCCGGTCGAACAGGTCGCGGTTCTCGGCCAGGATCTCCAGGCCGCGCGGCTCGTTGCGGGTGAGTGCGCAGAACTCCAGGTGCAGGCCGATCGGTTCGGCGGCGGCGGAGCGGCCGCGGGCCCAGCGGTAGCCGGTCAGGTGCGCGGAGCGGGCCTGGTCGAGGCGGCCGGTGCGCAGCAGCGGCAGCAGGGCGAGGGCCCGGCTGACGTGCGGCTCCTCGGAGCAGGAGCGCTCGCCGGAGAACACCGGCTGCCAGATCTCCAGGGCCCGCTCGTCCTCGCCGAGGGTGACGAAGTGCCGGGCCTGCTCGCGCAGTTCGCAGGCGTGGCAGTCGCTGTAGCGGGAGCGCCAGCGGCCGGCCCAGAGTTCGAAGGCGTCCTGGACGCCCTCGCCGGTGTGGGCGGCCAGCAGGTACTGCCGGGCGTAGTAGGGCTGGAGGTCGTGGCCCCGGGCGAGGTAGTGGGCGCGCAGTTCGCCGTGCCAGCGGCGGACCGCCTCCAGCGGGACGTCGGGGACGCTCAGCAGGGCGGCGGCGACCCACTTGTAGCGCCAGTCGGTGGCGTGGTTCTCCCAGTCGCCGAAGCTGTCGGGGTGCTCCTTGCGGAGCTTGGCGATCCGGGCGAACACCACGGGCAGTTTGCGCTGCTCGGCGTCGTACTCGTACGCCTCGGTGAGTTCCAGCAGGGCGAAGGCGAGCAGCTGCGGGTCGTCGAACTGCTCGGCGGCGTCGACGAGTTCCTCGGCGGTGACGGTGCGCGGGCGGCCGTGCGGCAGCTCGTCGTTGGCGCGCAGGGCGGCGCGGACGGCGTCGGTGGTGTCGAGCATCACGGCTCCTGGTGCGGCGTGGTCGGGCCGGGGTGGCCGGTGGCGGGCCCGTCGGGGGCGGCGGGCCCGTCGGGGGCGGGCTCGGTGGGGGCGTGGCCGAGCATGGCGTGGTCGAGCAGGGCGAGGAAGGAACGGTTCAGCAGGGCGGATTCGCTCGCCTTGAGCGGGCGCCGGGTGAGCAGCAGGGCCTGGCCGTAGAGCGCTTCGACGGTGGTGGTGGTGAGTTCGCGGTGCCGGATCGCGGCGGCCCGGCGCACCAGCGGGTTGAGGTGGTTGAGGACGAGCTGGGCGCGGGGCGCGGAGCTGCCCAGCGAGCCGAGGATGTCGGCCCACAACCCGTCTGCCTGGTCGGCGAGTTGGGTGCGGGTGCGCTCGTGCCGGGCCTCCCGGTCGTCGAGCAGCAGGGCGGGGGCGCTGCTGGGGTGGAAGGTGCGCAGCGCGACGTCGCAGTCGAACCGGCCGAGCACCTCGCGGGCGGTGGCGAGGAACGCGGCGGCGGCGAGCTCGGTGGCCGGGTCGACGTTGTCGAGGTGCGCGGTGACGGTGGCCGGGTCGAGGTCGGCGACGGTGGTGCCGGTGCGGATCTCGGGCAGCCGGTGCACCAGGTCCCGGTCGTAGGTGTAGCCGCCGTTGATGACGCCGAGGCCGGCCGCGCCGGCGATCGGGGCGACCTGGCGGAACTCCTCGACGGTGCGGGTGACCAGCACCACCGGGTGGGCGCGGGCGAACTCGTCCAGCGTGACGTTGCCGTCGGTGGTCTCGAACGGCAGCCAGGGCAGCAGCATCCGCAGCAGCTGGTCGTCGTGCCGGGCCAGCGACTTGACGGCCAGGTGGTGCACGGACAGGAAGCGGTGCAGCAGGCCGGGGTCGCTGGCGGACAGGTCGGTCAGCCAGTCGCGGATGCGCAGGCCGAGGGCGTCGCGGACGGCGGCCAGCGTCTCGTCGGCGTACAGCGCCTCGCGGGAGGCGGTGGGGCGCAGGCGTTCGGCGTCGACCACGCAGCGCACGAAGAACGCCCACTCGGGGAGCAGTTCGTCGGCCTGGTCGGAGAGCAGCATGCCCTTGAGGTGCACCCGGTGCCCGGCCCGGCGGGAGGGCGGGACGGCCTCGGGCAGCACGTAGGCGACGCCGCTGAGGCCGACCAGCGGCAGGTCGAGGTCGATGGTGTCGAGCGGGGTGAAGTCGAAGGTGTCGCGGCAGTGCGCGGTGAGCGCCTCGCGCCGGGCGGCGGGGGTGTCGTGGCGGCGGGCCCAGGGCGCGGGGGTCCGGTTGATCTGCGTGGCGCGCCCGGCGCCGTCGACCACGGTGACCCGGTGGCGCAGCAGGCTGCCGTAGTGGCGGGCGAGTTCGAGGACCCGGCGGGGCGCGGTCCACTCCTCGGCGTCGGCGCGCGGGGTGAGGGTGACGGTGGTGCCGGGCTCGGGGCGGGCGTCGGCGGGCAGGGTGGTGATGGTGTAGCGGCCGTCGGAGCGTCCGCGCCACTCGACCACCGGGGCGTCGGGGGTGCGGGCCGAGCGGGTGGTGACGGTGATCTCGTCGGCGACCACGAAGCAGGCGAGCAGGCCGATGCCGAACTGGCCGATGAACTCGCTTCGGGCGTCGGCGAGCCGCCCGGCGTCCAGGTCGCCGTCGGCGGTCCGCTTGGAGCTGCGGCCGATGGTGGCGAGGAAGGTGTGCACGTCGGCCTCGGTGAGGCCGACACCGGTGTCGGAGACCGAGAAGCCGTCGCCGGTGGTGACGGTGATCTCGGCGGGCGCGGCCGGGTCGAGGGCCTGCCGGGCGGTGATCGCGTCGACCGCGTTCTGCAGCAGTTCGCGCAGGTAGACGCGGGGGCTGGAGTACAGGTGGTGGGAGAGCAAGTCGACCAGGCCGCGCAGGTCCACCTGGAAGGTGTGCGCACTGGGGTCGTTCGGGGTCACCGGGCTGGTCCTTCGGCTGGTTCGGTCGGGACGTCGGGGGTGCGGGCGGCGCGGCCCGCGACGCGCTGTGCGGCGGCGGGGCGGCCCGGAGTGGGGCGGCCCGGCGGCGGGGCGGGTGGTCAGTACCCGGCGCACTGCCGGCGGGTGCGCTGGTACACCTCCACCGGGTCGCCCCAGTACGCCCAGGGCAGTTCGGTGACCCGGTCGCCGAGTTCGCCGAGCAGCAGGTGGGCGGCGGCGGGCTGCCCGGAGAGCGCGAACGCCATCGCGAACTCGTTGTGGGCGACCGGCCAGTCCCGGCCGCGGACGTAGGCGGGGTGCCGGACGGAGCGGTCGGCGGCCTCGTGCAGCTGCTCGCGGACGTGCTCCTGGCCGATGTACGCGGCGTCCTCCTCGACCGGCAGCGACAGCCAGTGCTCGATGTGGGCGCGGGCGACCAGCTGGCCGAGCGGGCTGCCCTCGGGGGCGGCGAGCATCGTGTCGCGGGCGAAGGCGTGCATCCGCTCGTGCGAGCCCTGCCACTTCTCGCACAGCTGCTGGAGGCGCTGGCGGTGCGAGGCGACGTGGCCGGGGCTGCGGCGCAGCGCGGCCTCGAAGCGGTGGCGGGCGGCGTTCCGCTCCAGGGAGGCGCCGCGACCGCTGATCTGCAGGAAGTACCAGGGGCCGAGCAGGTCGGGGTCGAGTTCGGCGGCCCGGAAGAGGTGCTCCTCGGCGATCTCCAGGCGCTCGTGGAAGAGCTTCCACTGCTCCTCGCCGACGTACTGGGCGCGGGCGCCGGTGCGGGCCTCCCAGGCCCAGCTGACGTGCCGGGCGCCCTGGGCGAGCCGCAGCAGCGGGTCGTCGGGGGCGGCGTCCAGGGCCTCGGCGAGCGGCACCTCGGCGCCGGTGACGTCGGCCACGGCCTCGACCATCAGCGTCAGGTCGTCCTGGTCGGCGGCGGTGTCGAGGATGCTCCGGGCGCCCTCCCAGGAGCCGGCCCCGACGGCGGCGCGCAGCCCGGTCAGCTCGGCGTCGCCGAACGCCGGGTCGATGGCGGGGAGCCCCGGGGCCCCCGTGCCGGCCGACCGGTCGTCGCCGGTGTCCCGGCGGCCGAGCAGCCGTGCGAACAGTCCCATTCCCGGGTCCCCTCCGATGTGCGATGCGTTCCCGCGGGGGCGCGTGTGCGGCGGTCCCCGGACGGAGATTCCTATCACGTCCGGGCGACAGGTGTGCGAAGGGTTTTCCGGGGGCGCCGGGCCGGACAGGCTCTAGCCGCGGCCGGAGATCCGGTCGGCGAGGGTGGCCAGCGGGGAGGTGGTGGCGCGTTCGCGGCGGTCGGCGTGGCGGTAGACGGCGTACAGGGTGTGGACGCCGAGCCAGCGCAGGGGTTCGGGTTCCCAGCGGCGGACGCGGTGACCGACCCAGGGCAGGGCGGTGAGTGCGGTGGGGCCGCCGCGGCCGAGGTGGCGCAGGGTCAGGTCGCGCAGGGTGCGGCCGGCCAGGTTGGCGGTGGCGACGCCGCTGCCGACGTAGCCGCCAGCGGCGCCGAGTCCGGTGGCGGGGTCGAGGCCGACGGTGGCGCACCAGTCGCGCGGGACGCCGAGCACGCCGGACCAGGCGTGGTCGATCCGGGCGTCGGCGGCGGCGGGGAACATCCGGGCCAGGATCTCGCGGAGTTGGGCGACGGTGCCGGCGGGGGTGGCGCCGTCCTGGTCGATCCGGGAGCCGTAGCGGTAGGGGCGGCCCCGGCCGCCGAGGGCGATCCGGTCGTCGGCGGTGCGCTGGGCGTACATGTAGGCGTGCGCCTCGTCGCCGAGCACCTCGCGGTGCTGCCAGCCGATCGCCTCCCAGACGTCGGCGGGCAGCGGTTCGGTGGCGATCATCGAGGAGTTCATCGGGAGCCAACTGCGCTTGTTCCCGGCGGTGTTGGCGGTGAAGCCCTCAGTGCAGCGGAGGATCGCGCGGGCCCGGACGGTGCCGTGCGGGGTGGTGGCGCGGCCGGGGGCGAGCGCGGTGGCGGGGGTGGACTCGTACACCCGGACGCCGAGCCGGCGGACCGCGGCGGCCAGGCCGAGGACGAGCTTGGCGGGGTGCACCCGGGCTCCGTGGGGCGTCCAGGTCGCGCCCAACGCGCCCGGGACGTGGAGGCGTTCGGCGGTGCGGTCGGCGTCCAGCAGCTGCACCCGGTCCGCGCCGAACGCCTGCTCGTGGGCGAACCTGGCCTTCAGGCGGTCGAGTTGGGCGGGGGTGGTGGCGACCTCCAGGACACCGCCGCGGTGCGCGTCGCAGTCGATGCCCTCCGCCTCGGCGGCCCGCAGGGTCTCGGAGACCGTGTCGTTCATGGCGCGTTGGAGCCGACGGGCGGCGTCCTCGCCGTGCAGCCGGGCGTACCGGCCACGACCGGCGATGCCGTTGTACAGCCAGCCGCCGTTGCGGCCGGAGGCCCCGTAGCCGCAGAACTCGGCCTCCAGCAGGACGACTTCGAGGTCGGGGGCGGCCTGCTTGAGGTAGTAGGCGGTCCACAGCCCGGTGTAGCCGCCGCCGACCACGCAGACGTCGGCGGTGGTGTCGCCGTCCAGCGGGGCGCCGCGCTCGGGCAGGCCGGTGGCCGCGTACCAGAAGGAGACGCCGCCGTTGACGGTGGTCATGATGCCTGTCCTGGGTCCGGAGGGTGGGGGAACGGGGGGCGGAACGGGGGGTGGGGTGCGTGCTGGGACGCTAGCCGGGCGGTCGCGGGCCGGGCAACGGACACCCTGGCAGGCCGTCCCCGCCCGGCCTGACAGCGTGTCCGGGCTCACTCGGCGGTGTGCACGACCCGCCCGCCGCCGTGGGTGCGCGGCACCCGGGTCTCGGCGATCTCCGCCGCGGGCGCGGCGAACGGGTCGCGGTCCAGGACGACCGGGTCGGCGAGGTTCCCGGGGCGCAGCACGCCGGTGTCGTGGAGGCGGTTGAGGTGCGCGGTGCCGGCGGCGGGCCGCCCCGGTGTCGAGCCTGAGCCGGAATGTCGCCCCCGGCGGGTAGCTTCGGCGGACGGCACCCGACGGGGCCGACAGCCGTCCGGCGGTCGGCCGGCGGTCGCCCGGCGGGGCCGTGTCCCGACCTTCTCGCGTAGGAGATCCGCATGCGCATCCATCTCACCTCGGTCTTCGTCGACGACCAGGCCGAGGCACTGGCGTTCTACACCGGGGTGCTGGGCTTCGTGAAGAAGCACGACGTCCCGCTCGGCGGCGGCGCCCGGTGGCTGACCGTCGTCTCGCCCGAGCAGCCCGACGGCACCGAGCTGCTGCTGGAGCCCTCCGGGCACCGGGCCGTTCCGGCGTACCGGGCGGCGCTGCGCGAGGACGGGATTCCCGCCGCGTCCTTCGCCGTGGACGACGTGCCCGCCGAGTACGAGCGCCTGCGCGCCCTCGGGGTGGTGTTCACCCAGGAGCCGGTGGCCGCCGGGCCGGTCACCACGGCGGTGTTCGCCGACACCTGCGGCAACCTGATCCAGCTCGTGCACGCCCCGTAGCACCGGAACCCGCGGGTCGTCCGGGCCGACTCTCCACCGCCCTGCCCCGATGATCATCGAGGGAGTGCGTCCGGGCGGCGCGGGCTGGTGGGGACGGACGTCCCGTTGCGCGGGAGTTCTCCTGCCGTCCCGCCGGCTTCCTGCCGGGATCGGCGCGGCCGACGCGGCGGACGCCGTCCGCTGACCGGCGTGCGGCGGGTGGGCGGCGGGTTGGTATGTTCTCGGACCGTCACTGCTGCCACAGCTGTTCCATGGGGGAATCCACCAGCATGCGTACCCGTCGACTCGTCGCCTCCGCAGCCCTGCTGACCGTCGCGCTGGCCACCGCCGGCTGCGGCCCGGACGACTCCTCCGGCACCGGCTCGACCACTGCCGCCGCCCCGCCCGCCGCGTCCGGCACCCCGTCGGCCACCGCGTCCGCCGACCCGGCCGGCGGCTCCTCCCCCGCCGCGTCCGGTGCCGCCTCGGCCGGCGCGTCCGGAGCCACGTCGGCTGCCGCGTCCGCCGACGGGCAGGGGGTGAGCTCCGCCGAGGAGGGGGCGTTCGAAAAGGCCAGCATGGACGTCAACGGCTGCGCCGCGTACTACAAGGCCCACCAGGTGCTGCTGGTCGAGTCGGCGAGTGCCGGGCAGCTCAAGGGCGTCAAGGTGAAGACCGAATGCGGCCCGTACGGGCTTCAGTTGGACACCGGCAGCAACCCGAGCGGCACCTTCAAGCTCGCCGCCGGTGCCACGGTCGTCATGTTCGTCAGGCCCACGGCGGGCTCCTCCAACTCCAAGGGGTACCCGCGCTACGAGGTGCAGAAGGTCTCCTTCGCCGACTACGCGAAGAGCCACAAGCCGTGCTTCGACACCCCCGAGCCGGACAACCGGCCGGCCGGGCTCCAGTGCGGCGGCCTCTTCATCTACACCAGCGACGGCAGCGGCGCCGTCACCTCGATGCACGAGACCTGGGAGGTCAACGACTGATCCCCGCCGGAGGGACGGGCCGGGGGGCCTGAACCCGGAATCCGGAACCCGGAACTCTTAACCCGCAACTCGGCTGCCCGGCAAGGGCTTTCGGGCCGGGAGCGGTACCGGCGGCGGTAGGGTCGGGGGCATGACGTCGGACACCCGGGACACCTCGCGCATCCTGCTGCTCGACCACCAGGACCGCCTGCTGCTGCTCTGCGCCCGCGACCCGCGACCGGCGGGCGGGCGGTGGTGGTTCACCGTCGGCGGCGGCGTGGACGAGGGCGAGGACGCCCTGGCCGCCGCCGTCCGGGAGCTGCGCGAGGAGACCGGGCTCGACCTGCCGGCCGAACGACTCGGCCCGGTGGTCTGGACCCGCCGCTCCTCCTTCACCTTCGACGGCCGGTTCTCCCACCAGTGGGAGGAGTACCGCCTGGTGCGGCTCACCCCCGCCGAGACCGCCGCCGTCCGGGTCGACCCCGTCGAGGCCGCGTACGGCCACCACTGGTGGAGCATCGAGGAGTTGGCCGCCACCGACCTCACCATCCGCCCCCGCGACCTGGCCCCGCTGCTCACCGACCTGCTCCGCGACGGCCCCGGCCCGTCCCCGCTGCACCTCGGCGACGTCAACGACGACGAGGAGTAGCCGCAGGGGGAAGGGAAGCGGGGCCGTCGCGGCGGAGGTCGGTGAGGGCGAGCAGGAGGGCGGCGGTGGCGGGGAGGGCGACCACGGCGCGCAGCAGGGCGTTCTCGGGGTAGGTGTCGTGGCGCAGGTGCAGGGCGAGGTGGGCGGCGGCGAGTCCGGCGGCGCAGGCGAGGGCGAGCGGGCGGGCGGCCGGGCGGAGGCGGGGGGTGGCGAGGGCGGCGAGGGCGACGGCCAGGACTGCGGCGGCGGAGAGTCGGGGGTGCGCGAAGCCGAGGCCGTAGCGGATCGCCAGGGCGGGGAGCAGGAACAGGACGAGCGTCCGCCGTAGCAGCAGGTCGAGGGCGGCGGTGCCGGGGCCGGTGGTGGCGGGCCCGGGGCGGCGGTCGCGGGCGGTGGCGGCGAGGAGGGCCAGGGCGAGCGCGGCCTCGGGCCAACGGTCGGACAGGTGGCGGAGGTTGTAGAGCAGCGCGGTGTCGTAGACCGCCATCACCAGGGTGCCGACGGCCCACAGTTCGGCGGTGAAGCGCAACAGCCCGAGGGTGTCCGACCGCCGTTCGGGGCCGGGTGCGCGGCGGGCGGCGCGGAGCAGCAGCGGGGCGGTGAGCAGCGCGGACAGCACCCGGATCACCACGTCCTGGCCGGTCCACGGGTTGCGCAGCGCCCCTTCGACCACCCCGAACACCAGCGTGTACGAGGCGGCGGTCGCCCACACCAGGGCGGGCGAGCCCAGGACGGCCCGCAGCAGCGCGGGGCTGAGGCGGTACAGCACCGTGGCGTAGGCGGACAGCACGAACGGCAGCTCCAGGAACGCCTGCACCCGCAGCACCGTCGGTGCGAACAGCCCGGGCGCCGGCAGGTGCGCGGCCAGCGCCCGGACCACCGGGTGTCCCGTCGGCTCGGCGAACCATCCGGGCGGCAGGTAGCGGGTGACGTACCCGGCGTCCCCGCCGTGCACCCGCAGCAGGTAGGCGGAGCAGAGCAGTTGGTTCAGGTAGATCAGCCCGGTCACCGCCGCCAGCAGCACCTCCGGCCGCACGCCCTGCCCGGGGCGGGCAGGCGTACCGTCGGCGGCCGGTGCGCGCAGGGCCCGGGGGCCGAGCAGCAGGGCGGCGCCGGTCGAACCGAGGACGGCGGCGTCGACCAGCAGCGCGGTGATCGTCATCCGGGAGATGCTACTGCGGGCTGGCCCGCTACCGGACTGCCAGGCTGGCGGGCTGCCGGACTGCCAGGCTGGCGGGCTGGCGGACTGCCAGGCTGGCGGGCTGGCGGACTGCCAGGCTGGCGGGCTGGCGGGCTGGCGGGCTGGCGGCCGGGTGCCCCGGAGCCCCGGGGCCCCGGCGGGCCGCAATGGGTTTGACGGGCGGCTTCCGCTGCCGGTAATCGTCGGGGTGGGCAGCGCCGGGCCACCGTACGGTCCGGGGCGCCGACCGCCTCAGGGGGAGGGCATCGTCATGCAGGCTTGGGGCTGGACGCTCCTGCTCGTGCTGGTCGCCGTGGCCGCGCTCGTGCTCCGGC
The DNA here is from genome assembly GCF_044750705.1 of Kitasatospora sp. NPDC088783. Taxonomy (NCBI): domain Bacteria; kingdom Bacillati; phylum Actinomycetota; class Actinomycetes; order Kitasatosporales; family Streptomycetaceae; genus Kitasatospora; species Kitasatospora sp. NPDC088783. Next base: position 203,689 of record NZ_JBIVKJ010000001.1, on the reverse strand, counting down.
AGCTGCGCCGCTACCCGGGCGGTTGGCGGTTCGCCTTCGGCGCCGAGTACGGCGCCGCGCGCAGTGACCTCGACCGGGCGCGCGGTGAGCTGTCGGGCCTGGAGCGGTCCGCGCGGCAGGAGTTGTCCGGTGCGCAGGGCGCGGTCAAGGCCGCCGTCGCGGCCCACGGGCGGCGGGTGCGCGACGCCGAGGAGCAGGTGGCGTACCTGCGCGACCCCGGCCGCGGGGGCTACCGCACCGAACTCGGCGACCTGTGCCTGTACGAGCACGTCCTGGCGGTCTCGACGTACGAGTACAGCGGGGACCTGCCGCTGCACGAGACGGCGGTCCGGTCGGAGCACACCCCCAGGGCGAGCCACCTCTACGTGATCGGTCCGGACGGGCGCCAGCACCTGGTGACCTACCCCGCGGCGGAGACCCCGGAGGGGCACGTCCGCCAGTTCGTCGTGGACGTCCACAACGCGATCGCCGAGGCCAAGTCGTTCCGGCGGGACCGGCCCGCCCAGCTCCGGGAGGCGCGGGCCGAGCTGCGCCGGGCCACGAACGACACCGCCGAGCAGGAGGCGGCCCGGCGGCGCCTTGAGGAGGTCACCGCCCGGCAGGGCGGCGACCTCCGCATCCCGGCGGCGCGGCAGAGCCGCGACGCCGCGTACGACCGCTGGCAGCAGCTCACCGGGCACCGCCCTCGCTGACCGCGCGGCGGGGGGACCGTTGCCCGGCCCCCGGCCCCCGGCCCCCGGGCCGACGCCGACGCCGGCGCCCCGCCGGTGCCCGGTGGGGGTCGCGGCCGTAGCCGTCACGGCGCGTCACCGGGACCGGGGGTGTCCGGGCGGCGGGCGGGCGGTTGCCGGGGCGGTTTCGCGGGGTCGCTCTCCGTCCGGGGAATTCGGCGCTCCGACTTCCGGCGGGAAAAGTACGTTCGGGCACCAAGCGTGCTTGTTCGGTCGGGGTGGTTATCGTGCGGGCGCGTCCTTTTCGCGAATTCCGGTCGGGATGCGGAAAAGCGGGTCGATTCGCTGACGCACCGTCACCTGCGCGACGCGGCCGGGTTCGTGGCCGCACCGGCCGGGCGGTCGCCGGTCCGTACCGGCCCGGTCGGAGCGATCACGGAACGTGGCCGGAAGGCGGGCACGGGGCGTTCACGGCGCGGCCACGGATTCTTCGGACCGCCCGCCCAACAACCATTGTGGGGCCGGATCGCGGGAGGTAGAGTCCGGGTTCGCCGAAGCACGGACGGGCACCTCTGGGCATTTTCTTGGAGCGCGCATGTCAAAGAACGGCGGCGTCAACAGACCGGGCTCCGATCTGCTCGACGCGTTCGAGGAAACCGCTCTCAGGTGGCCCGGACTAACCGCGATCGAGTCTCCCGCTTGTACGCTCAGCTACCGTCAACTCAAGCTTTACATCGGCCAGTTGGCGGACGCGCTGGGCGACCGGCCGGGCCCCGTGGCGGTCTCGGCCGGGCACGCCCCGGAGACCGTGGTCGCCCTGCTGGGCATCCTCGCGGCGGGCGGCGCGTACGTCCCGCTGGACCCGGCCTTCCCGGTGGAGCGGCAGCGCGCGATGGCGGCGGCGGCCGGCTGCACCGCGCTGGTGGGGTCGGCCGAACAGGCCGCGCTGCTCGGGCTGCCGCACGTCGGGGCGGGGCTCGCGGCGGCAACGGACGGGACGGCGGACGGAGTTGCGGACGGAGCGGCGGACGGCGGTGCGCCGTGGCGTCCGGCCGTCGCGGTCGGGCCGGAGGAGCCCGCGTACCTGCTGTTCACCTCCGGGTCGACGGGGCGGCCGAAGCCGGTGCTGACGCCGCGCCGGGCGATCTCGGCGGTGGTGGGTTCGCTGCGCGGGCTGTTCGGGGTGACGCCGCGGGACCGGGTGCTGCAGTTCGCCTCGCTGAACTGGGACACCTGCTTCGAGGAGATCCTGCCGACCCTGGTCTCCGGCGCCCGGCTGGTGTTCGAGCCGGAGGCGCACTCGGGCTCCTTCCCCCGGCTGCTGCGGGCGGTGGAGCGGCGCGGGATCACCGTGCTGGACCTGCCCACCGCGTTCTGGCACGAGCTGGTGCTGCACCTCGCCGAGGACGGCCCGGACGCCGAACTGCCCTCCTGCCTGCGGCTGGTGGTGATCGGCGGCGAGGCCGCCGACCCGGCCCGGCTGGCGGACTGGAGTCGGTTGGCGGACAGCGGCCGGATCAGGCTGCTGAACACCTACGGCTGCACCGAGACCACCCTGATCACCCACGCGGTGGACCTGCTCGGCCCCGACACCCCGGAGCCCGGCCGCCGGTGGGACCCGGCGGAGCGCGCGCCGATCGGCCGCGCCCTGCCGTACGTCGAGGAACTGCTCACCTCCGAGGGCGAGTTGCTGATCGGCGGCCCCGCCCTGGCGGCCGGCTACCCCGGGCTGCCGGAGGTCACCGCGGAGCGGTTCACCGAACGGGCCGGACGGCGCTGGTTCCGGACCGGCGACCGGGTCTCCCGGGCGGCGGACGGGGTGCTGACCCACCGGGGACGGATCGACCACGAGGTGAAGATCCGCGGCATCCGGGTCGACCCGGCCGAGGTGGAGGCCGCCCTGGGCACCCACCCCCGGGTGGGGCTGGCGGCCGTCACCGCGACCACCCTGGCCGGCCGCACCGCGCTGGTCGCCTACGTCGTCCCGCGCCCCGGAGCGGACCGGCCGACGCCGCCGACCTCCGAGGAACTGCTGCGCCACCTGCGGGAGTTGCTGCCCGCCCACCTCGTCCCGAGCCGACTCGCCGTCGTCCCCGAGCTGGCCCGCACCCCCGGCGGGAAGATCGACCGCGCGGGCTCGCACCTGCTGCACAGCGGCGCCGCCGCGACTGCCGCCACGGCCACCGTCGTTGGCTGAACCACCGCGCACCACCGCACCGCCCACCACCGCACCACGCACCACCGCACCGCGCACCGCCCACCACCGCACCGCGCACCACCCGTCCGGGCGCACCACCGACCGGACGCGGCACCACCGTTCAGGCACAGCACCGCGCACCACGCACCGCTGGCACCACCGGACCACGCGCACCCCGCACCGGTCGAAGGAGACCCGCTGATGAGCCTCGACACGCCCGCCGTCACGCCCGCCGCCCCACCCTCCCCCGCCGGTGTCCCCGGCGCCGAACTGCTCGACGCGCTGACGGCGGTGTTCCGCCGCGTCCTGGAGCTGGCGGAGGTGCCGCCGGACGGCAACTTCTTCCTGCTGGGCGGGGATTCGCTGGTCGCCACCCGGGTGCTGAGCGCGGTGGCGCGCACCCACGGGATCGAACTGACCTTCGAGGACTTCCTCGCCGATCCGACCCCGGCGGGCCTCGCCGACCGCGTCACCACGGCCGCCACGGCCGCCACCGCCACTGCCGCCACCGCCACTGCCGCCACGGCCGTCCGGTGAGCGCCGCCACGCCCTCCCCCGCCGCGCCGCGTCCGGCCGCCGTCCCGCGTTCGGCCGTCGTGGTCGGTGCGGGCCTGGCCGGGCTGACCGCCGCCGTGGAGCTGGCCGAGCGGGGCGTGCGGGTGACGGTGCTGGAGGCCCGGGAGCGGGTCGGCGGGCGGGCCCGGGGCATCGAGGTGGCGCCAGGGCGCTGGGTGGACGCGGGCGCCGCGTACCTGGGCGACCGGCACACCGAGCTGCACGCCCTGCTGTCCGCCTGCGACCTGAAGACCGCGCCGACCGAGATGGTCGGGGCCAGCCGGTTCGCGCTGGGCGCGGACGGCGGCGACGGCGCGGGCGGCCCCGCGGCGACCACCGACGGGCGGTTCCCGCCGTTGAACGCGGTCGCCCTGGGCGACCTGTTCGAGCAGTTGGAGGAGCTGGCGGCGGCCGTCCGCCCGGACGCGCCCTGGCTGACGCCGGACGCCGGGCGGCTCGACGCGCTGACCGCCGCCGACTGGGCGGACCGGCAACTGGCCCACCCGGACGCCCGGTTGTTCTTCCCGCTGTTCCTGGGCGAGATGATGGCCGCCGACCCGGCGAAGGTCTCCGTCCTGCACATGGCCTTCTACCTGCGCTCGGGCGGCGGCCTGCGCTACCTGAACGCCTTCGCGGGCGGCGCCCAGCAGGACCGGGTGGCGGGCGGCGCGCACCGGCTGTGCGAGCGGCTGGTCCGGCGGCTGCTGGACGCCGGCGGGGTGCTGCGCACCGCCGAGCCGGTGCTGGCCGTCGAGCAGTCCGACGCCGAGGTCACCGTCCGCACGCCGGACGGGAGTTACCGGGCGGAGGCGGCCGTGGTGGCGGTGCCGCCGCTGCTCGCGGACGCGATCGAGTACCGGCCGGGGCTGCCGGTGCGGCGGGCCGCCTCGCGGACCGGGCGGGGCTGCGCGGTGAAGCTGCACCTGGTGTTCCCGGAGCCGGTGTGGCGGGCGCACGGGCTGTCCGGCTGGTCGGTGAACGCGGCCGGTCCGCTGCTGTCCACGGTGGACGACACCCCGCCGGAGGGCTCGCCCGGCGTGCTGACCGGCTTCGTCACCGGTGCGGAGGCGCACCGCTACGCCGCCCTGCCGCCCGCCGAGCAGCGGGCGTCGGCGCTCGACCAGGCCCGGCGGCTGTTCCCGATGCTGCCCGAGCCGGTCGGCTTCCACCTCACCGACTGGGTCAACGAGCCGTGGAGCAGGGGCTGTTACGCCGCGCTGTTCGGCCCCGGCGACTGGTCGGCGCTCGGGCCGACGCTGACCGCCCCGCACGGCCGGGTGCGGTTCGCGGGCACCGAGACCAGCACCGAGTTCTTCGGCCTGCTGGAGGGCGCGATCCGCTCCGGCCGCCGGGCGGCCGCCGAACTGCTCGCTACCTGACGTTCCATCAGTTCACCATCCCGGCAAGCCTTCGGACCATTTTCCCCCGGACCGGTGCACGCCCCACGAGGGCCGTCCCGGCGACCCGTCCTGCTTGGAGACCCCCATGAGCGACCAGACGCCCCTCGCCCCGCTGTCCGTCCGGGAGCGGTTCATGACCGATCCGGACCTCGGCGCGGGGAACTTCCTCGACCGGGCGGTCGAGGCGAACCCGAACCGGGCGGTGCCGTACGCGTTCTCCCACCGGCTCGACCACCGCGGTGAGGTGGTGCTGGTCGGGCACAGCCTGCTGGACCTGGTGGCGCTGCGCGACCGGTACGCGGCCTGGTACCACGCGATGGGGGTGCGGCCGGGCGAGCCGGTGGCCGTGGTGGTCGCGGAGGGACTGGAGCCGCTGCTGCACTTCTTCGCGCTGACCGCGCTGGGGGCCGTCCCGGCGCTGGTGAACGACGCGATGCGGCCGGACGTGATGGTGCGGTACCTGAACCACGTCGGCGTGGTCGGGGTGGTGGCGGACGACACCACCCGGCTGGCGTCCGCGTACCGGCAGGACCCGCAGCGCCGGCCCCGGTTCCTGGCGCTGACCGCCGAGGTGCAGGCGTTCGACGCGGCCGCCGCGCCGCTGCCGGCGGAGTACCCGTACCGGCACGCGGCCGAGGACGTGGTGGCGCTGATCCACTCCTCGGGGACGACGGGCACCCCGAAGTCGACGATCCTGGCGCACCGGCAGTTCTGGGAGGGCAAGCAGCCGCGGATGGTCCGATTCCCGGCCGAGCCGTCCGACCGGCTGATGTCGCTGATGCCGCACACCCACGCGGGCGGTCTGAGCTACTTCCTGACCGCGACGCTGCTGGGTCTGCCGACGGTGGTGATGGCGGGCTGGCGGCGGTCGGTGGTGGAGCCGGTGATGGAGGCGTTCCAGCCGACCATGGTGGCCTCCTTCCCGCGCACCTTCGTGGAGTTGGCGACCGGCGAACTGCCGGTGAGGGGCGCCGCCAAGGTGCACTCCTGGTTCAACACCGGCGACAGCGCGCACTACGGGCACGTCCGGCGGCTGGTCCGACTGGGCGAGCGCCCGGCCGGGTTGATCCGGCCGTGGCTGCTCCCGCAGGAGAAGGCCGAGCAACCCGCGCTGCCGGGTTCGCAGTTCGTGGACGGGCTGGGCTCCTCCGAGATGGGCATGGCACTGTTCGGGCAGGTCACCTCGCCGGAGACGGAGCGCGCCGACCGCTGCGTGGGCAAGCCGTCCGAGGTGGTGGAGCACGCCACCGTGCTGGACGAGGACGGGGCCGAGCTGCCGGTCGGGGCGGTCGGCCTGCTGGCGGTGCGGGCGCCCTCGATCACGCCCGGGTACTGGAACAACGCGCGGCTGACCGAGAGCTTCCACCTGTCCGGGTACTGGCTGACCGGCGACGTCGCCCGCCGGGACGCCGAGGGCCGGTTCTTCCACCTGGACCGGACGGTCGACGTGATCGACACCCTGGACGGGCCGGTGTACAGCCTGCCGCTGGAGGAGGTGCTGCTGGCCGACTGCGCCGAACTGGTGCAGGACTGCTCGGTGGTGGGCGTCCCGCACCCGGACGGCGGGCAGCGGCCGATCGCCGTGGTGCGGCTCCAGCCGGGAGCCGGGTCCGCCGACGAGGCCGGGCTGTTGAAGGCGGCCAACGCCGAACTCGGCCGGGCCGGGCTGGCGGAGCTGGCCGCGCTGCTGGTGGCCCGCGCGGACGGCGACTTCCCGCTCGGCCCGACCGGCAAGGTGCTCAAGCGGGAGCTGCGCACCCGGCACGCCGGCCTGCTCACGTCGAGAGTCTCCTGATGGAGCGGCACAGCGGCTCCGGTCAGCCGCCGCCACAGCCCTACCAGTACGTGCGGCAGCCGCTGGTGGAGCCGGACTGGCGGCGGCTGCCGGGCTGGCGGGAGGTGACGGCCGCGCAGTGGCGGGACGCGCAGTGGCAGCGGGCGCACTGCGTGCAGGGCGAGCGGCAGTTGCGGCAGGTGTTCGGGCCGCTGCTGACCGACCGGTTCTACGACGAACTGGCGGCCGACCAGCGGGAGTTCGCCACCATGTCGGTGCTGGTGCCGCCGCACATGCTGAACACCATGGCGGTCGGGGCGCCGCTGGTGCCGGGCGCGTTCACCGAGGCGTTCCTGGCCGATCCGGTGCGCCGCTACATGCTGCCGGTGCGCGCGGACCGGCTGGCGTCCTGGCCGAGCCACCCGCTGGCGGCCAGGGACTCGCTGCACGAGGCGCAGATGTGGGTGGTGGAGGGGCTGACCCACCGCTACCCGACCAAGGTGCTGGCCGAGCTGCTGTCCACCTGCCCGCAGTACTGCGGGCACTGCACCCGGATGGACCTGGTGGGCCGCTCCACCCCGCAGGTCGCCAAGACCCGGCTGGTGCTGCGTCCGGCGGACCGCGAGGAGCAGATGCTCGACTACCTCAAGCGCACCCCGTCGGTGCGGGACGTGGTGGTGTCGGGCGGCGACCTGGCGAACGTGCCGTGGCCCCGGCTGGAGTCGTTCCTGCTGCGGCTGCTGGAGCTGGGCTCGGTGCGGGACGTCCGGCTGGCCAGCAAGGCGGTCGTCGGCCTGCCCCAGCACTGGCTCCAGCCCCGGGTGCTGGCGGGGGTGGAGCGGGTGGCCCGGCTGGCCGCGCGGCGCTCGGTCAACCTGGCGGTGCACACCCACGCCAACCACGCGGCGTCCGTCACCCCGCTGGTCGCGGAGGCGGCCCGGGCCCTGCTGGACGCGGGCGTGCGGGACGTGCGCAACCAGGGCGTGCTGATGCGCGGCGTGAACGACACCCCGGCGGCGCTGCTCGACCTGTGCTTCGCGCTGCAGGGCGAGGCCAACGTCCTGCCCTACTACTTCTACCTGTGCGACGTGATCCCGAACGCCGAGCACTGGCGGCTGCCGCTGGCCGCGGCGCAGCGCCTCCAGGAGGCGATCCTCGGCTACCTGCCGGGCTACGCCACGCCCCGGCTGGTCGCGGACGTGCCGCACGTCGGCAAGCGCTGGGTGCACCAGGCGGTGGGCTACGACCGGGTCCGCGGCATCTCGTACTGGACCAAGAACTACCGCACCGGACTGGAGCTGCGCGGGGCCGGGGGGCCGGGCGGCGGGGACGGGCTGGACCACCGCTACCCGTACGTGGACCCGGTGGACACGCTGCCGCCCGAGGGCCGCGCCTGGTGGGCCGAACGGGCCGGCGCCGAGCGGGAATTCGACCTGAGCGAACTGGAGGAGAGCGAGTGAGCGAGCCGCAGGCGCCGCTGCGCCGGATGTGCTGGATCTTCCCGGACCGGGAGTCGAGCCGGTCCGGGGCGATGTGGAAGCACTACTTCTGGGACATGTACGCGGAGATCGCCGCCGAGCTGGGCCTGGCGTGGACGATGCACGCGCCGGAGGCGGTGACGGTGGACGGCACCGACCCGGGCCGGCCGCGGGTGTACGTGGACGGCGAGCCGGTCACGCCCGGGGACACCCTGTTCATCACGGCGCTGTACTCGCTGCCGTACCAGTCGATGGACGTGTTCAACCAGTTGACGCTGTGCGCGGTGCTGGAGCAGGCCGGGTTCTACCTGCCGTTCCCGGCGCAGGTGTCGCTGCTGGGCAACGACAAGCTGGCGACGGTGCTGTTCCTGGCGGACTCGCCGGTGCCGCCCGTCCCGTCGGTGCGGATCGGCTCCGGCCGGGACGTCTCCAAGCACCAGTACGAGGCGGCGCTGGACGGCCTGACCTTCCCGGCGATCGTGAAGCCGTCCGGCTGGTGCGGCGGCGGCGGGATCTGCCTGGCCCGCTCCCGGGAGGACGTGCGCGGCCTGGCCAGCCTGGCCCAGGGCGGCGACACCGTGCTGGTGGCGCAGCCGTACCTGGGGGACGGCACGGTCGACTACCGGGTGTACGTGATCGACGGGCGGCCGTACGCGGCGCTGCGGCGCACCCCGGAGGCGGGCTCGCCGGTGGCCAACGCGAGCCGGGGCGGTTCGATGGAGTTCTGCGAGGTCCCGCCCGAACTGGTCGACGCCACCGGCTACTTCGCGAAGAAGCTGCCGATCCCGTTCTTCTGCGTGGACTTCCTGCACGACGGCGAGCGGTTCTGGTTCTCCGAGCTGGAGCCGGACGGGGTGATCGCCCCGGACCTGGACGATCCCGGCCGGCCGGTGCAGCGGGACGTCACCCGGGCCCGGTTCGCCGCCTACCGGGACGCGCACGCGGCCTTCCTGGCGGGCGGGGGCGGCCCGGCGCACGGCCCCGCGAACGGCCTCCCGAACGGTCTCGCGGACGGTCTCGTGGACGGCGGTGCGCGGCGATGACCTTCTCCCTCACCGAAGCGGAGGCGGCGGACGGCCTGGCGGTGGCCCGGCGGACGCTGGAACTGCTGCGCGGCGTACCGGAGTTCGGTGAGCGGTACGCGGACGCGGTGGCGCCGTCCTCGCTGGCGGAGCTGGCCGCGCTGCCGCCGCTGGCCAAGGACGACCTGAACACGGCGCTGGCGCACCTGGAGCCGGCCGCCGAGAGCGGCGCGACCTGGCTGTTCCAGAGCGGCGGTTCGACCGGCGCGCCGAAGGTCGGCTACGCGCCGACCGGGTTCTACATGGCGAAGGTGCACCAGCACTGGCAGCCGCTGGAGCGGGACGACGTGTTCGTCAACGCCTGGGGCGCGGGCCGGATGTGGGGCGCGCACTTCCTGGCGGCGGGCCTGGCCGACCTGTCCGGCTGCCGGGTGATCGCGCTCGGGTCGGTGACGGCCGAGGAGTACCCGGAGTGGCTGGGCTTCCTGGCCGACCGGAGGGTCACCGCGATCGGCGGCACCCCGAGCGTGCTGCGGCTGTGGTTCGCGCACGCCCGCGCCGCCGGGATCGAACTGCCCTCGCTGCGCAAGGTGCTGTGGCTGGGCGAGGCGTGGCAGCCGCAGCTGGAGGAGGACCTGGCGGCCGTCGCGCCGAAGGCCCGCCGGCACGGCATGTTCGGTTCCACCGAGACCTGGGTGGTGGGCTCCAACTCCCCCGACTGCCCGGCCGACACCTTCCACCCGTTCCCGCACCAGCTGGTGCACGTCGGCGCGGACGGGCTGCTGGACTTCACCTCGCTGGACCCGGCGATGCTCAACCCGGTGCTGCGCTACCGCACCGGCGACGCGGGCGAGTTGGTGCCCTGCCCGTGCGGGCGGCCGGGCCCGGCGATGCGGGTGCTGGGGCGCCGCGACAACGTGGTGCAGGTCCGCGGCCTGGGCCTGCACGTGGACGAGCTGCTGGCCCGGGTCGAGCGCGAGCCGGGCGTCACCCGGGCCCAGGTGCTGGTCACCGAACAGGGCGGCCGGGCCAAGGGGGTGGACGTCCTGGTGCTCGGCGAGCTGCCGGACCCGGACGCGCTGCGGCGCGAACTGCTGTCCGCCACCTTCACCTTGAGCACCGCCTTCGTGCACGACCCGGAGAACGTGCGGGTCCGGGTGGTGGACGCGCTGATCAGCAACGACCGCACCGGGAAGACCGCCGGGTTCGCCGTCCGGGAGGAACTGTGAAACTGCGCAGCCCCGAGCAGCTGGGCCGGGCGTTCAACCTGTTCTGGTTCGGCAAGTCGGTCTCCAACGTCGGCGACCGGGTGACGGTGTTCGTCGTCCCGACCCTGATGATCTTCGTGCTGCACGCCTCCGCGTTCCAGGTCGGCGTCGTGGCGATGGCCCAGTACCTGGGCATCCCGCTGCTCGGGCCGGTGGCGGGCGTCCTGGTGGACCGCTGGGACAAGCGGCGCACCCTGATCGCCTGCGACCTGGTCCGGCTGGCGGCCGTCGCGGTGATCCCGGTCGCGTACTGGCTGGACCTGCTCTCCACGCCGCTGCTGTTCTGCTGCGTGGCGGCGGTCTCCGGCGCCACGATCTTCTTCAACGTCGGCTACCTGGTGGCCGTCCCGGCCGTGGTCGAGCAGCCGCACCTGGTGCGCGCCTACTCCCGGCTGGAGGGCAGCGGCTCGGTCGCCGAGGTCTCCGGGCCGTCGATCGCCGCCGCCCTGTACGCGGCGCTCGGCGCGGCCTCGCTGCTGGTCGACGCCGCCAGCTACCTGGTCTCGGCGGTCTGCTTCCGCTGGATGCGGCCGTGGGGACAGCCGACCGTCGCCCAGGGCTCGGTGTGGCAGCGGCTCACCCTCGGTTTCCGGCTGAACTGGCAGGACCCGGTGCTGCGCCGGGTGGTGCTGGCCGCCGTCACGCTCAACTCCGGCGGCCCGGTGTTCGTCACCGTCATGCCGGTGCTCGCCTACCGCGGCCTGGGCGTCACCGTCGGCGTCTACGGCGCCGCGATGTCCACGGCCGCGGTCGGCGCGCTGCTGGGCGCGCTGGTCGCCCCGAAGATCGGCGAACGGCTCGGCATCGGTCGGACCCTGGCCTGGGCGCTGCTGCTGCACTGCCTGGTCGGCCTGGGCGTGCTGGCCGCGCCCGCGCTGCCCTCCGGGCTGGTCATCGCGGCCACCATGGGCTGCTACGGCTTCTTCATGTCCTGCATCAACGTGTGCTCCGCGCCCGCCCGGCAGTCCCGGATGTCCGCGCAGCACCAGGGCGTCATGCACGCCGCCTTCCGCACCGCCACCTGGGGCGTCATCCCGCTGGCCGCGCTGGCCGGCGGCCTCGCCGTCTCCCTGCTCACCGGCCCGCTCGGCGTCCTGGACGCGGCCCGCTGGACCATGGTCGGCGGCACCCTGCTGGCCGCCTGCTCCTTCCTGCCCGCGCTCGGCATCCAGTCCCGGATGGACGCCGACCTGCCGAAGGCCGTGGACCGGATCGCCGGGCCGGCGCAGGACGGCGGTTCGGCGCAGGCCGACGGCGCCGCGGAGGCGGGCGGTCCGGCGGAGGCGGGCGGTCCGGCGGAGGCGGGCGGTCCGGCGGAGGCGGGCGGTCCGGCGGAGGCGGGCGGTCCGGCGGAGGGTGCGGGCCCGGCGGGGGCCGGCGGCCCGGCCGAGCCCGCGGAGGTCGTGAAGTGACGGGCCGCCAGGTGCTGCTGGTCACCGGCTGCTCCTCCGGCATCGGGCTGGCCACCGCCGCGGCGGCCGACCGGGCGGGCTGGGCGGTGGTCGCCACCGTCCGCGACCCGGGGCGGGCCGACGCCCTGCGGGCCGCCGCGCCCGGCGCGCGGGTGCGGCGGCTGGACGTCACCGACGAGGAGTCGGTGGCCGACTGCTTCGCCGGGCTGGAGCGGCTCGACGCGCTGGTCAACAACGCCGGGATCTCCAACTTCGACCCGACGCTGGAGATGTCCACCTCGAAGGCGCTGCGCGCCAACCTGGAGGTGAACTTCTTCGGTACCGTGGCCGTCTCGCGGGCCGCGATGCCGCTGCTGCGCGCCTCCGGCGGGCGGCTGCTGACCATCGGCAGCGTGCACGGCGTGGTCGGCCAGCCCTTCAACGAGGCGTACTGCGCGGCCAAGTTCGCCGTCGAGGGCTTCATGGAGGCGCTCGCCCCGGTCGCCGCCGCGCACGGCGTACGGGTGTCGGTGCTGGTGCCCGGCTACGTCCCGGACACCCGCTTCGGGATCTTCCCGGACGTCAACCGCCGTACCGTGCAGGCCGCTTCGGGCCCGTACGCGGAGACCTTCGCCGCGTACGGCGCCCGGATCGGCGCGCACTGGGCGGGCGCCGGGCAGCCCGCCGCGGAGGTCGCCGAGGCGGTGCTGCGGGCGCTGGCCGAGGAGCGGCCGCCGTTCCGCATCCCCACCGGGCCGTGGGCGGCGGCCTACCTGGACGCCAAGCTCGCCGACCGCGACGGCAGCGCCGTCCAGCGGCTCGCCCACGACTGGATCGGCCTGAACCCCCTGCCCTGAGGAGCAACCGCCATGCCCGCACTGCCACTTCACGCGCTCGTCGACCACGCCCGGCGGCACTCGCCGTTCTACGCCGAGCTGTACCGCGACGTGCCCGCCGTCGTCACCTCGCTCGCCCAGCTGCCCCTGATCGACCACGTCGCGTTCTGGTCGGCCAACCGCTGGCCCGACAACCGACTGCTGACCGGCCCGCTCACCGACGCCGCCGTCTACAAGTCCGGCGGCACCACCGGCGCGCCCAAGTTCTCGCCGTGGACGCGCTCCGAGCACGTCGACTCGGTCAGCGCGTTCGGCGCCGGGCTGGTCGACGCCGGGCTCAAGCCCGGGCAGAAGGTCGCCAACCTGTTCCGGGCGGGCGAGTTCTACAGCGGCTTCCTGTTCATCGAGGGGGCCCTGCACCACGCGCCGATCGACAACGTCCGGCTGCCGGTGGCCACCGCGCCGGACGAGTACGTCGCCGACCTGATCCACTCCTTCGGCGTCGACGTGCTGGCGGGCGAGCCGATGAAGCTGTCCGCCGTCGCCGAGACGCTGCTCAAGCAGGACCGGCCCGCCCCGCAGGTCGAACTGATCCTGTTCGGCGGCGACATCCTCTTCAACGACCTTCGCCCGCTGCTGCGTTCGGCCTTCCCGAACGCCGCGCTCTCCTCGATCGGCTACGCCTCGGTGGACGCCGGGCTGGTGGCCGGACCGGTGCCCGCCGGGGACGACCTGCGGGTCCACCGGGCCTTCCCGAACCGGACGGTGGTCGAACTCGTCGACGACGCCACCGGCGAGCCGATCACCGAACCCGGCGTCCCCGGGCGGGTGGTGGTCACCAACCTGTTCCGCACCCTGGTGCCGATCCTGCGCTACCCGGCGGGCGACCGCGCCGAGTGGACGGACACCGAGCGCGGCACCTTCCGGCTGCTCGGCCGCTCCACCGAGGGCGCCCGGATCGGCATCGTCACCATGCCCACCGAGGACGTCCGCGACGTGCTGCTCGCCCACGACCCCGACCACCGCATCACCGGCCTCCAGTTCGTCCAACGCCGCTGGGAGGGCCGCGACGGCCTGGTCATCCGGCTCGGCCACACCACCGACGCCCCGCCCTCCGCCGCCTTCACCGAGACACTGCGGCAGGCCGTCCTGGACGCCCGGCCCGCGTACGTCTCCGAGACCGCGATCGGCGCGATCCACCCGCTCCGGGTCGAATGGGTGCCGCGCGGCGAGCTGGTCACCAACCCCCGCACCGGCAAGCTCCGCCAGGTCATCGACGAGCGTCCCGCGCACTGACCGCCCCGGCCCGGGCGCGGCGCACCGGCGGCAGCGCCGACGGGTGGCCGCCCTACTCGGTGAGCGGGTCCGCCGCGACCCGCCCGGGGCGGGCGGTCATCCGGGCGCCGACCGACCAGGCGTGCCGGGTGACCGCGAGCAGGAAGCGGGTCCGGGAGGCCCGGACGGCGTGCAGGGCGGGTCCGTGGTCGACGGCGACGAAGAGGGCGCCGGCCAGCGCCAGCAGGAGCCAGGCGAGGTTCATGAACGGCCGCGCGGCGGGCGGTAGTTCGGTGGCGGACTGGTGCAGCCGACGGACGTGGAACGGGATGTGGCGGCGCTCGTCGCGCAGGATCCGGTCGGTGACCTCGCGGGCCAGCGGGTCGGCGAGGCCGTCCCGCAGGCTGCGGTAGTACTCGACGGCGACCAGCTCGGCGACCATCAGCACCATCAACTCGGTGCGCAGGCCCAGCAGTCGGCGCACCCGGACGAAGATCCCGTCGCTCCAGTGCCCGTCCAGCAGCGGGACGCCGGCCGCGCCCAGCAGCTCGGCCAGCAGCCGCGCGTGGTTGCGCTCCTCGGCGACGAACAGCCGCACCGCCGCCGAGTACTCCGCGTCCCCCGCCAGGTCGGCCTTGGCCCGCAGGTTGGCCCCGTCCCCGTTCTCCCCCACTTGGAACTTCTGCAGGCTGCGCGCCACCACCGCGGGCAGCCGCACCCCGTGCCCCCACTCCGGATCGGCGATCCACTCCCGGCGCGCCCGCTCCGCCTCGAACTCCGCCACCCACTCACCGAATCCGCTTCCGGGCATGGCTGCGCCCCCGCTCTCGTGCCTGTGCTGCGCCCGCCGCGCCGACGGCACGCGGGCATACCGGGACGAACACCACGGTTCGGCGGCGCCCGACCCGTACGCTACCGCACTCCTGAACGCGTTCAAATAGCTGGCGCGGGCCTCGCTCAGTACACGTCGCGGACGTAGCGCTTCTCGGCGGCGAGGGACTTGACGTAGGCGGCGGCGTCGGCCGGGGTGAGGCCGCCGTGGGTGGTGGCGAGGTCGCGCAGGGCGCGGTCGACGTCCTTGGCCATCCGGGAGGCGTCGCCGCAGACGTAGAAGTGGGCACCGTCCTGGAGCCAGGACCAGAGGTGGTGGCCGTGTTCGCGCATCCGGTCCTGGACGTAGACCTTGGCGCGCTGGTCGCGGGAGAAGGCGGTGTCGAGGCGGGTGAGGGTGCCGTCGGCGAGGTGGGCAGCGAGTTCCTCGCGGTAGTAGAAGTCGGTGGCCTCGTGCTGCTCGCCGAAGAACAGCCAGTTGGGGGCCCGGTGGCCGCGGGCGCGGCGGTCGTCCAGGAAGCCGAGGAAGGGGGCGACGCCGGTGCCGGGGCCGACCATGACCATGGGGGTGGCGGGGTCGGCGGGCGGGCGGAAGTGCGGGGAGCGCTGGAGGTGGACGGGGACGGTGGCGCCGGGTTCGGCGTCGGCCAGGTGGGTGGAGCAGACGCCGCCGCGCGGCCGGCCCTTGAGGCTGTCCCAGCGGACCACCGAGACGGTGAGCGAGACCTGGTGGGGGTCGGTGAGCGGGCTGGAGCAGATCGAGTACTGGCGGGGCTGGAGCCTGCCGAACACCTCGGCCCACTCCTGGGCCGAGGCCCGGACGGCGAACTCGGCGGCCACGTCCACGGCCTGGCGGCCCCACGTCCAGCGGGCCAGCGCGTCGGTGTTGTCGGCGCGCAGCAGGGCGCGCAACTCGCGTTCGTCGCGGGTGCGTTCGGCGGTGAAGCGGAGCAGCGCGGGGCTGACCCTGGTGATGTCGAGGTGCCGGGCGAGCGCTTCGCGCAGCGGCAGCTCGCCGGGGCCGGGGAGGGTGACGGCGCTGTCGCCGGACAGGCCGGTGACGGAGAGCCATTCGTCCACCAGAGCGGGCGAGTTGACCGGGTGGACGGCGAGCGCGTCGCCGGCCGCGTAGTCGAGCGGGAGGCCGAGTTCGCCGGTGTCGAAGGTGAAGCGGCGGACCTCCTTGCCCGAACCGGCCCCGGAGAGCAGGCGGTTGCCGGCCAGCCGAACGGGGACGGTGCTGCGGCGCGGGGCTGCGGGGGCCGCGGGGGTGGCGGTGGTGACGGTGGGGGCGGTGGGGGCGGTGGGGGCAGGGTGCGCGGGGACGGCGGGTGCGGTGGCCTGGCCGAGGGCGGTCAGGACGCTGTCGAGCCAGCCGTCGGCGGTGCGCTCGTAGTCGGGTTCGCAGTCGGCGCGCGGGGCGAGGCGGTGGGCGCCGAGTTCGGCGAGGCGGGTGTCGAGGCGGCGGCCGTGGCCGCAGAAGTCCTGGTAGTTGGAGTCGCCGAAGGCGAGGACGGCGTAGCGGCGGCCGTCGAGTCGGGCGGGGCGGTCGGCGGTGAGGGCGTCCCAGAAGCCGGCGCCGTTGTCGGGGGCGTCGCCGTCGCCGTAGGTGGAGGTGATCAGCAGCAGGTCGGCGTCGCCCGGCAGGGCGGCCGGGTCGGTGTCGGCCATCGCGTGCAGCGCGGCGGGGTGGCCGTCGGCGGTGAGGCGGGCGACGGCGGTGGTGGCGAACTCCTCGGCGGTGCCGGTCTGCGAGGCCCACAGCACGATGAGCTGCCGGGTCGGCGCGGCGGGCGCGGCCGGGGCGGGTTCGGCGGCCCGCGAGTACAGGCCGGCCAGGGCGCCGTTGACCCACTGGGCGTGCCCGGGGTCGAACGGCGCGTCGGCGGGGAGCACCGGCACGCCGGGCCGTCCGGTCGGGATGGCGGCCAGGAAGCCGGCCAGGTAGCGGCGTTCGCCCTCGGCGAGGACCGGCGGGGGCGCGGCGTCCAGCCCGAACACCGCGGCGGCGGACCCGGGGGCGGCCACCGGAACGGCGAGCGGGACGGCGGGCACGGGCGCGGGCGCGGGTATGGGTACGGGCGCGGGCGCGGGTATGGGCGCGGTGACGGCGGGCGTCGGGACCCTGGTCAACGCCACCGCGCAGTACTTGAGTTCGGGCTGGAAGGAGAGCGGGTCGACGGCGTCGGAGGTGACGGCGTTGACCGACAGGTACTCGCCGAACAGGTCGTTCCAGTGGAACGGGGCGAAGCAGTTCCCCCGCTGCACCCGGTCGGTGACCTTGGCGGGCAGCACGGCCCGGCCGCGCCGGGAGGAGACCTCGACGCCGTCGCCCTCGTCGATGCCGAGCGCGGCGGCGTCCTCGGGGTGGATCTCGACGAACGGCGACGGGTTCAGCTTGGCGAGCTTGGCGACCTTGGCGGTCTTGGTGAGGGTGTGCCACTGGTGCGGGAGGCGGCCGGTGTTCAGGACGAACGGGTAGTCGTCGTCCGGGAGTTCGGCCGGGTCGAGGTGCGGGCGGGGGTGGAAGGCGGCCCGGCCGGAGGGGGTGGGGAAACGCGGGGTGCCGTCGGGCCGCAGGTAGCGGATCGGGTTGCGGTCGGGCCCCTCGGGGTCGGCGGCGGGCCACTGGACGGGGGTGTCGCGCAGCCGGGGGTAGGAGGCGCCGCGCAGGTCCCAGCCGGTGACGGGGTTGTGGGCCCGTTTGAGCTCCTCGAAGACCTGCTCGGCGTCGGTGAAGTCGAAGCCCTCGGAGTAGCCCATGGCGCGGGCGACCTCGGCGATGATCCGCCAGTCCGGGAGCGCCTCGCCGGGCGGGTCGGCGGCGGGGCGGGCCAGGGTGAGGTTGCGCTCGCTGTTGATCAGCACGCCCTCGGTCTCGGTCCACAGCGCGGCCGGGAGCACCACGTCGGCGTAGGCGTTGGTCTCGGTGTCGGTGAACACGTCCTGGGTGACGACGAGTTCGGCCCGTTCCAGGCCCTCGATGACGGTGCGCCGGTTGCCGACCGAGGCGACCGGGTTGGTGCAGATGATCCAGCACGCCTTGATCTCGCCGTCGGCCATCCTCCGGAACATCTCGACGGTGCCCCTGCCGACGCCGTCGGCGCGCAGCGTGCCCGGCGGCAGGTCCCACAGCCGCTCGGTGAACTCCCGGTCGGCGGCGGCGAGGACGGAGCGCTGACCGGGCAGCCCGGGGCCCATGTAGCCCATCTCGCGGCCGCCCATGGCGTTGGGCTGGCCGGTCAGCGAGAACGGGCCGCTGCCGGGGCGGCAGATGGTGCCGGTGGCCAGGTGCAGGTTGACCAGCGCGTTGGTGTTCCAGGTGCCGTGCGTGGACTGGTTCAGCCCCATCGTCCACAGGCTGGTGAACTCCCCCGCCTCGCCTATGAGTTCGGCGGCCCGGCGGATGTCGGACTCGGCCAGGCCGGTGAGTTCGGCGACCCGGTGCGGCGGGTAGTCGGCGAGGAGTTCCGGCATCGCCTCCCAGCCCTCGGTGTGCCGGGCGATGAACTCCGGGTCGGTGTGCCCGTCCGCGTGCAGCAGGTGCAGCAGGCCGTTCAGCAGGGCCAGGTCGGTGCCGGGGCGCAGTTGCAGGAACAGGTCGGCCCTGGCGGCGGTGGCGGTGCGCCGGGGGTCGACCACGATCAGCTTGGCGCCCGCCTTGACCCGGTCCATCATCCGCAGGAACAGGATCGGGTGGCAGTCGGCCGTGTTGGAGCCGATCACCAGGAACACGTCCGCCAGGTCGAGGTCCCGGTACGAGCCGGGCGGGCCGTCCGCGCCCAGCGACAGCTTGTAGCCGGTGCCCGCGCTGGCCATGCACAGGCGGGAGTTGGACTCGATCTGGTTGGTCCGGACGTACCCCTTGGCGAGCTTGTTGGCCAGGTACTGGGCCTCCAGGCTCAGCTGGCCCGACACGTACAGCGCGAACGCGTCCGGCCCGTGCTCGTCCACGATCGCCCGCAGCCGCCGCCCGGTGGCGGCGATCGCGTCGGTAACCGGCGTCGGCACCGGGTCCTCGCCGCGGACGGTGCGCACCAGGGCGGTGGTCAGGCGTCCGGGCGCGGCCAGCAGGTCCGCGGTGGTCGCGCCCTTGGTGCACAGCCGGCCCCGGTTCGCCGGGTGGTCCGGGTCACCGGAGACCTTCCGCACGGTGCGGCGGCCGTCCGGGCCGGTGCCGACGTCCAGGAGCAGGCCGCAGCCCACCCCGCAGTAGGAGCAGACCGACCTGACCTGTCCGGTCCCCGGTCGCTGCGGCTTCGCTGCGTCCTGCGCCACCTGTCCGGCCACGGGAGCCCTTCCGTTCGACCTGCACCTGCCTGCGGCGACTGTAGGAAGGGCGCGTTTCGCGGCTGTCTCCGCGGCGCACGGCCCGCGGTTACACCGGCCGCACAGCGGGGCGGACCGCCCGGTGAGGGCCCCTGCGCCCCGCCGGGGGCCGTCCACGGGGGCCGCCCGCACCCGCGGGCCCCGGCGGCTCAGCTGCTGTGCGGCACCCCGGCGACCAGCACGCTCTGGCCCCGGAACTCGGCGACCACCGCGCCCGCGGCGGTCCGCACCGTGACGTCGTAGACGCCCTGCCGGCCCGCCAGGGTCCGCTCCACGGCCTCCGCCACCAGCTCGTCGCCGAGCTGCGCCGGGGCCAGGAAGCTGATCTGCGCGCCCTGGGCGAGCGCGACCGGCCCGTAGCTGTTGCAGGCGTAGGAGAAGGCGGCGTCGGCGAGCAGGAACACGTACCCGCCGTGCCCGATGCCGTGCGCGTTGGCCATCTCCTCGGTGACCTTCATCCGCGCCACCGCGCGCCCTCCGGACACCTCCTCGAGCACGATGCCCGCCCCGCCGGCGGCCCGGTCGCGCTCGAACATTGCGTCGATCCTGGAACGTCCCACGACGGCTCCCCCGGTGAGCTGGTCATTCGGCGAAGCAGCATTAGACCGACCGCGCTGACGGCCTGTCAATGACGTCCCCGTCCCGTCCGAGGACGGCACGGGGACGGGGACGGGCAAGCCGGGCAGAACGGGCCGGACGGGCAGACCGGGCCGGGACGGGCGGCACCGGGCTACTGGACCGGCTCCATGGACAGGAACGGGTCCGGGGCCGCCAGCCCGTCCGGGCCGGGGCGGAAGCGGACTCCGGGGATGCCCAGGGTGTCCGCGATGCCGGGGGCCGGCGGCCTGCCGGGCGGTGCCGGATGGGTGCCGACGTGGTGCGCGCCGACCACGACCAGGTACCGGCCCGCGGTTCCCCGCTCCTCCCGGTGGGTGTTGATCACCTCGTGCGCGTAGGCGTTCATCCGGCGGGCCCGCTGGTACAGGTTGGGGTCCACCGGGAGTCCCGGCGGGACGGGGTCCTTCGGCTTGCGGGCCGGGTAGCCGTCGATCAGCCGGACGTCGACGCCGTTGACCCTGGCCTGCTCGAGGACGTCCAGGACGGCGTCGGCGTTGCGGCCGCTCTGGCGCCGGACGATCTGCTCGAACAGCGCGCTCCTGGTGCCGTCCCCCGCCAGGTAGTCGTCCAGCTCGCGCTGGAAGGCGTCGTCCCGGAACTGCTCCAGGTACACCGTCCTGACCTCGTTGGCGTGCAGGGCCGCCATGTTGTCGCGGAGGAAGGTCCAGGTCGCGGGGTCGCCGTGCTTCTCGCCGAGCACGAAGCCCTGGTGCTGCCCGAGCAGGTCCTGCGCGTGCCGAACGGCGTCCGCCTGGGGGGTCAGCAACTGGCCCACGGCGTCCGGGGCGGGCCGACCGGAGTACCGGCGGGCCGCCAGGTCCGCGGCCAGGGCGTCCAGTTCCTCCAGGCGGGTGTCCTGCTCGTGCCAGTACCCCCGGGTGGCCGGGTCCTGCGCCCCGTACGCGGCCAGGAACTCGGAGTCGCCGAGGAGGTGCCCGTTCGTGACGGTCCCGCCGCTGCGCCGCAGACCGTTCTCCAGCAGTCTGCGGGCCGGACCGGCGACCCCCGGATAGCGGTCGCTGAGCGTGGTCGGGTCGAGCTTGGAGGAGAACTCCCGGGTGCGCACGTCGAAGGTGACGTCGGGGTCGCCCGCGGGGCCGAGCTCGATCACGTCGCCGACGCGCCGGCCGCGGTGGTGGTCGACGTGGTCCCGCGTCATCAGGTCCCGCAGGTCGTCGGCGGCGCGGTCCAGGTCCTGGTCGGCGTTCTTCCGGCTCCGCACCTCCTGGTCGTACTGGCCCCGGAACTTCAGCGTCAAGGGCGGCTTCGGCAGCTTGGGCAGCGGCGAGAACGTCCCCGCGGTGGCGGCCCCCGCGGGCGCGGTGTGGCTGACGCCGATGCCGTCGGACGGGTCGGTGCCGTGGGCGGTCAGGGTGCCGAAGCGGTCCATGAAGGCCGGGTCGTGCGGGCCGGAGAGGTTCTGCTCGTGCGGGCCGGCGACGGAGGCCCAGAGCGTCCAGTCCTCGCCGAAGCCCCCGGGGAGCCGCCCCTGGGCGGTGCTGACCCGGCGGTCGGTCAGGTCGGCCCAGCGCAGGGTGCCGTCGCGGTCGTGGACCAGCGCGACGGCGTGGCCGTCGCCGTGCGGGCCGGCACCGATCACGGTGGCGAAGCTGCCCGGGCCGCCGGCCTCCACCCGAGCCGTCAACTCCTTGACGGCGCCCGGCCCTTCACCGAAGCGGGCCGGGGCGTCGTGCCGCTTCCACAGCGCGTCGCCACCCGCGTGCTCGACCTCGCCGTGCAGGGTCTGCCCGGAGACCCGGGGCCGCCCGAAGTGGGTGTCCCGGTACGCCTCGACGTTCTCCAGGCAGGCGTTCAGGTCCCGGCCCGGCCGGGGCGCGTCCGGGCTCTGGTGGACCGGCGCCTCGTGCGGATTCACCTTCTGCAGCAGCGTGTTGCTCATCGGCGGGTGCAGCTTCGGCTCGCCGCCCAGGTAGTCCACCAGCTCGTGCGCGAGCGGGTGCTCGGGCCCGACCGCCCGGAAGCCGCGCCCTGCCAGCACCGCCGGGTCGTTCTCGTACGCGGGAGTGCGGCGGCGCTTCACCGGGGGTTCGACGGGCGGGGCGGGCTCGGTGGGCGGGGTGGGCTCGGTGGGCGGGGTGGGTTCGGTGCGGGGCGCGGATTCGGTGGGCGGGGTGGGATCGTAGGGCGGCGCCGAGTCGTCGGGCAGCGCGCGCTTGGCCGACCGCGCGGTGCCGGTCGGCGGGGGCGGCGGCGGGAACGGCGGGGACGGGTGCGACGCCGCGGGGGGCGGCGGGGGCGGTGCGGCGGCCAGGTCCGCGGGCTGGGTGGTGGCGTGCTGGTCGGCGGCGGGCTGGTGCCCGGTCGCCGGTGTCGGAGTCGGAGTCGGAGTCGGTGTCGGCGTCGGTGTCGGCGTCGGGTCGAGCGGGCTCAGCCGGAGTTCGCCGGGCGGTGTCCGGTAGGCGGCCAGTTCCCCGGACGGGTCGGTCAGCTTCACCCGGGGGACGCCCAGCATGTCGGCCACGCCGTGGATCGGGGCGCCGCTGCCGACCGGGTGGTCGTAGGCGTGGGCGAGGCCGGTGACCAGCAGGTACTTGTTCGGGCGCTGGTGGGTGTCGATGGTGTGCCGCATGTACGAGTTGAGCATCCGGGCGCGGTTCTCCTTCGCCGCGTCGGAGCTCTGGGTGTCCGCCGACGCCGGGTACCCGTCCACCGCCCGGACGTCGACGCCGTGCGCCTTCGCGGCCTCCAGCGTCCGGCGGAGCTTGCCGCCGTTCTGGTTCGCCCCGGCGGAGCCGTCGCCGCTGTTCCACCTGTCGTCGTAGGCGGCGACCATCCGGTCGAGGTTGTGGGGCATCGGGGCGTCGGCCGGGCCGTGCAGGTAGGCGTCCAGCAGGTGCTGCGCGGACTCGTCGCGCAGCGCCTCCAGGTAGAGGGTCTCGACGCCCGCCGCCTTCAGCGCCGCCATGTTGTCGTGGAGGAAGCCCCAGCTGGCCGTGTCGCCGTGCTTCTCGCCCAGCACGATGCCGCCGTGGTCCTGGAGCAGCCGCTGCACGCCGTCCAGCGCGGAGGGCGACCCCGAGAGCCGGTCGGCGACCCGGGCCTCGGGCACCGGCTGCCACGCGGTCCGCGCGTCCTGGTACGCCTGCCGTTCCAGGATGTTGCGGCGGACGTCCTGCTGCGCGTGGTGGCTCTCGGTCCGGTAGTCGAGCCGGCTGCCCGCCGCGAGGACCTGGTTGCCCGGCATCACCATGGAGTTCGGCACGTGCTCCCGGAGGACGGGGACCGTCGAGGGGTTGAACTCCTTGTACACGGTCGTGAAGGTCAGCGGGTCCTGCTGCACCTTCAGCGCGTGGTCCTTGCGGCTGTACCGGACGTCCGGCTTGCCGTTCGCCCCCGGCGTCACCGAGCCGTTCCCGCCCGGGGACGGCACCGGGAGGTGCGAGTTGACGAGCTCCAGCCGCGGGTCGTCCGGGGTCCTGCGGAACTTGTCGGCCAGCCGGTTCACGCCGAGGTCGAACGCGCTCCTGGTCGGCGGGATCACCAGCGCCACACCGCTCGGGTGGGCGTGCAGGAACGCCAACTCGGCGGCGGTGGGCGCCTCGTGCAGCGGCTTGACCGTCGGTTTCGGCCTCGACTGCTCGGGCGGCGGCGCGGGCAGTTCGCCGTCGGCGGCCCGGGGGCGCGGGGCCCCGTCCGGCTGCGGGTGCGACCGCGCCGGTGCTTCCGGACGCGGGTGCGGCTCGGGGTCCGGGTGCGGGTGCGGTTCGGGGTCCGGGTGCGGGTGCGGGTGCGGTTCGGCGGTGCTGGCGTCGTTGCCCTCGACGTGGGCCGTGAACTCGCGCAGGCCCGCGTACATGTCGTTCTCGGCGGCGGTGGCGTGCACCGGGTTGGCCCCGCCCTGCCTGTCCGGGGCCGGGCCGTACAGCTTCTCCAGCAGCGGCAGCATCTCCGGCTCGTTGCGCCGCACCCAGTCCGCGCCGTTGTTGCGCGGCGCGCCGGTGTACGGGTCGGTGCCGTGGTTGGTGCCCAGGTAGGCGTTGGTGAGCTGGGCGAAGTACTCCTGCTCGTCCCGGGCGGAGTAGTTCTTCTCCCCGTTCGCGCCGTGGCGCGGGCCGTCCGGCCAGACCGCGTCCGGGTCCGCGTCCTTCCTGCGGAAGGTCTCGGTGATCAGCCGCTGCCCGGCCTCGTCGAGGCCGTGCCGGTGCAGGGTGTGGCTGAACTCGTGGGTGGTGGTGGAGTACCCGTCCTCGTAGTGGCCGCCGTGCCCGATCGAGGTGTCCTCGCCGAGCAGGTTCTCCTCGGTGACGGCCGCGTGCCGCCCGCCCGAACCGCGCATGTCGTCGTACGCCCGGCCGGCCGCCGCCTCGGAGTCGTTCCGCACCGTGCGCAGCTCGTGCAGGCTCGGCACGTCGGTCATCCGGACGTCCTTCGGCACGATCACCACGTCCGCGCCGTTCTTCAGCAACCGCGCGGCGGTGTCCGGGTCCCGGAGCATCCGGGCGACCTGCTGCTGCGCCTCCAGCCGCGCGGACGCGGCCCGCTCGGCCCGCGGATCGACGTGCACGATCAGCTCGGACGCCGTCCGGGCGAACTCGTGCGGCGGCAGCCCGTCGCGCAGCGCGTCCACGGTCCGCGGGTCACGCGCCAGCCAACGCCGGTTCTCCGGGCTGAGGTTGGCGATCTCCTGGGCCCGCTCGCGCGGCGACATGCCGGGCAACTCCCGCCGCAGCCGGTCCGCGTCCGCCGGACGGACGGCCTCCGGCTTCGGGGCGCGGCCGGCGTGGTCGGTGTGGTCGGTGTGCGAGTGGTCGGCGGACGGGCGGTCGGGGCGTCCCGCGTCCGGGCGGATCGAACCGCCGACCGGGCGTTCCGTGGCACCGGACGGGCCGGACGGGCGGGCGGACGGCTCCGGACGGACGGGGCCCGGTGCGGTCGGGCGCGACGGCTGGTGGCCGCCACCGCCGCCGGTGTGACCGGCATCCGTCGGGACGGTTCCGAGGCCGCCCGTCATCGGCACCTGCGCCGGACCGGACTGCGCACCGGCCCCCGTCGGAGGCGCCGCGTCGGCACCCGGGTACCCCGCCCCCGTCGCCGCGTCCGGCTGCGCCGGTCGGACCGCCGTCGCTCCGGCACCCGCCAACCGGGACCCGGCGTCGATGTGCGCGGCCCCCGCGAGGTTGGGCACCGCGCCCGCACCGCCACCCGAGGTGGCAGCGGGGTCGGCGGCGTGCGCGGAGACGGGCCGGGGCGCGTCCGACTCCCGTGAAGGGACGCCCTCCTGCCGACCGCCCGACGGGGACGCGTGCTCCGGCGAGCCGCCCTGCGCGGCGTCCGTCCCGTGGACGGGCTGGACATCCGGACGGACGCTCGGCTGGGACGGGGACGGGGACGGTGCCGCTCCGTGCGAACCGCCCGACTCGTGGCCGGACGGGCTGTCGTACCCACCCGTCGCCCCGCCGTGGGACGGCGGGAGCACGTCACCGGCACGGCCGGAACCACTGGGCGCGTCGTGGCTGCCCGAGCCGCCCGCCGTGTCGGCGTGCGACGACGACGACGCGTCGTGACGACCCGCACCACCCGTCGCCTCGGCGTACGGCGGCGGCGGGGAGACGTCGTGGCGACCCGAGCCGCTGGGCGTGTCGGCGTACGACGGCGGCGACGCGTCGTGACGACCCGCACCACCCGTCGCCTCGGCGTACGGCGGCGGGGAGACGTCGTGACGGCCCGAGCCGCTGGGCGTGTCGGCGTGCGACGGCGGCGACGCGTCGTGACGACCCGCACCACCCGCCACCTCGGCGTACGACGGCGGCGGGGAGACGTCGTGACGGCCCGAGCCGCCGGGCGTGTCGTGGCTGCCCGTGCTGCTCGTGCTGCCGGTGCCGGCCGTCGCCTCGTGGTGGGACGGCGGCGGGGCGGTGTGGCTGCCGGTCGCCTCGGCGTACGACGGCGGGGGTGTGTCGGTGCGGCCGGAGCCGAACGGGGCGAGGTCGCCGGGCTTTCCGCTGCCGGTGCCCGTGCCGCTGCCGGGACCGACGTTACTGCCGCTGCCGGAACCCGTCTCGGTCGAACCGGTGCTCCCGTTGCCCTCCGGGCCGTGATAGCTGTTCTCGCCGCCACCGGCGGAGTCGGGCTTGACGAAGGACGGCGGCGGGCCGTCCTGGCGTCCGCCGGTGCCGGGGGCGGCGGGGCCGGGGATGTCGAGGTGCGGGCCCTCGCCCGGCTTGGGGGCGTTGCCGTGGGCCCTGGCGGCGGCTCCGGCCGCGTGCAGGCCGGCGCCCGCGCCGCCGGACAGGCCGGAGCCGAGCAGGGAGGAGCCGTCGACCTCGCCGGTGGTGATCAGCTGGGTGAGGGCGTCGGCGCCGACGCCGACCGCCGCGCCGGTGCCCATCTTGCCGACGGTGGAGCCCAGTGCGGCCTCCATGCCGAGCTTCTTGCCGATGCCGCCGATGCCCGCGCCGAGCAGGTGCCCGGTGGCGCCGCCGATCGCGCCGCCGAGGGCGTTCTGGCCGACCTCCTTCATGTCGATGCTCTTGCGGTGGCCCTCGGCGAGTTCGATGCCCTGGGCGAGCAGGTTGATGGCGGCCATCTGGGCGGCCTGCTTGGCCGCCATCTTGACCATCTCGACGGCGAGCTTCTTCAGGATGCCCATGACGATCTGCCGCTGGGTCTGGACCATCACCGGCACCTGGAGCATCGAGGCTCCGGCGGTGACCACGGACTCCGCCTCGGCGGTGGCGATCTCGAAGGCCAGGATGCCGAGTTGGACGACGATCTGGATCTTCGCGGTCTCCGCCGAGTTGGCCATCTGTTCCAGCATGTCGCCCATGCCGTTCAGCGCGTTGACCGTGCCGCCCAGCCGACCGGGGTCGTTCTCGGTGCCCTTGCCGACCGAGAAGTTGACCCAGTACGTGCCCAACGACTGGGCGGCGTTGCCCTGTTGGCCGTCCAGGGAGCGTTTGATCGCGGTGTCCGCGCCCCGTGCGGCGTCCTTGAGCCCCTCGGCGGTCCTGCGGCAGTGCTCGGCCATGTCGCGGAGCTGGTCCTCGTCGGCTTCCGGCCAGCGGCAGCCCGCGAGCAGCAGGAGCACCCACTGGAGGGGCTCCGGGAGTTCGACAGCCATCGTGGGTCAGTGCCTTCCGCTCTGGGTGAGGTGCGGCGTCATCGGGACGTGCACGGGGTTACCGGGCGCGGACGGCGGCGGGGGGAGCGGCGCGCCGCCCTGGTCCCGGCCGCCGAAACCGGAGGTGATGGCGGCGTCGGCGTCCTGGTAGTTCTCGCCCATGGACTTCAGGCCGTCCGCGATGTTCCTGAGGTCGCCGGAGAGCTCCTTGAGGACGGCCAGGGTGTCGTGGCTGTACTTCAGGTAGCCCTTCTCGCCCTCCGCGAACTTCTTGCCCGAGTCGTCCTTCCCCCACGGGTCCTGCGCCTCCAGCGACGGCAGGTACCCGCCCAGCGCGCTGCTCAGCGCGGCCACCTGCTCGGACGCCGCGAGCAGCGGCGAGACCGCCGCCAGGTACTGCCCGGGGTCCACCCGGAAGCCCGCCCCGGCGTTCCCGGTGCCCCCGGCCCGCGCCGCCGGGGCGGCCGGGGCGGCCGGGGCGGCCGGGGCGGCCGTCTGCCGACGGGGCGTCAACGCCGCACCGGCCGGCACCCCGGCCCCCTGCTTCAACACCGCGTCCACCGTCCCGGCACCCTCCGCCGGCACCCCGGCCGTGGCGAGCCCCCCGACCCGGTACGCGGGAGTCGTACCCTCGACGGACTCCGCCGGTATCCCCGCCTTCGGCACCATCCGCGCCGAGTACGCGGGCGTGGTGCCGTCGCCGAACTCCGCCGGGACTCCCGCCTCCGGAGCCGTCCGCACCGAGTACGCCGGGATCACGCCCTCGGGCAGGAACGTTCCGATCCGGGCGTGCTCCACGCCCTCGGGCAGCGCCGCCCCCGCCCGGGCCGGTTCCACGGCGTCGGGCAGGCCGAACCGGGCGGGGACGGGGTCCTCGGGGTGGCGGCGGATGGTGTGGGCCGGGGTGGTGAACCAGGCGGGCTCGTCGGTGGTCATGGGTTCCTCTCCTGGTTCAGTCGGCGGTCGGGACGGCGAGGCGGGTGAGCGCGGCGCGCAGGAAGGGGCTGGGGACCTGGTAGCCGCCTTCCTCCCGGATGGGTGCGGGCTTGGCCGCCGCGGTGGCCGGGCGCGTGGCGGCCGGTGCGTCCGGCACGGCCGGTGCGTCCGGTGCGTCCGGTGCGTCGGGGTGGCCGCGGCGGGCGGCGGCGGAGCGGGCGCGGTCGAGGTAGGCGTCGTCGCGGTCGGTGGCCGGGGCGGTGGTGGTGGCGTCCCGGCCCTTGGTGGCGTCGGCGTCGGCGGTCGTCGTGGTGCCGTCCGCGAGGACGTCCGGGTCGTCGCCCGCGGCGTCGTCGGTGCCGCGCAGGACGCCGGTGAGCAGGGCGAGTGCGTCGCTCTCGCTGGCGGGGGTGACGGGGGTCTCGGCCGGGGCGGCCTCGGTCTCGGGGACGGCGAAAGCGCCTTCGGCGCGGGCGTCGTCGAGCCACCGGCGGCGGGCCAGTTGCCACTTGCGGTCGCGGGGGTCGGTCTCGGCGGCCTGGCCGAGGATGCCGCTGTCGCCCTGGGGCCGTTCCCCGTCCTCGGACTCGGCGCCGAAGCGGGTCGGGCTGAGGAAGCGGTTGCCCTTCTTGCCGTCCTTGCCCGCGCCGCCGCGTCCGCCGCCCGTGCCGCCGGGGCCGTGCGCGCCGCCCGCGGTGCCGCCGGGTCCGGCCCCACGTCCGGACCCGGCGGCGGAGAGGAGTCCGGCCCCGGCGCGGCCGACGGCGGAGGCGGCTCCGCCGAGGCCGTTGGCGGCTGCGCCGACGGTCCCACCCGCCAGGGCGCCACCGCCACCGCCGAGGCCGAACGCCCCGGCCCCCGCCCCGGACCCGGTCCCGAACGGGGACAGCGCGCCGGAGCCGGAGCCCCCGCCGAGCGCGCCGCCCGGGTCCGGCCCGGACAGTCCGGCCAGGCTCAGGCCCCCACTGGGACTGAGCGGGCGGGAGGAGTAGACCGGCAGACCGTCGCTGCCGGAAGTGAGGTCGGGGACGCCGGGGGTGAGCGGCGTGAACGGCTGGATCTTGGACGTCTTCCCCCCGCCGAGACCCCCGAGGCCCCCGAGACCGCCGGGGCCGCTGCCCGTCCCGCCCGCGCCGCCACCCGCGCCGCCGCCCGCCCCGGAGCCGAAGCCGCCGCCGTCCGGGCCGCTGCCCGAGCCGCCCGCCCCGCCCGCGCCGTCGCCGCCGGGCGGCGGGGTGATCCCGTCCAGCCCGGTGCCGGGGCCGCCGCTCCCGCCGGGGCCGCCCGTCCCGGGGCCGCCGCCGCTGCCGCTCAGGGCGCAGGTCCTGGCCATGCCGGTCATCTCGGCGATGTGGCCGGCGCTCTGCCGGAGCATGGTGTCGACGCCGTTGCCGACCTGCCCGATGTACTGGTGGTAGACGGCGGCGGCCTGCTTGACGCCCTCGGACTGGGCGATGTCGCTCTTCTTGCCCGCCGGGTGGGCCGCCATGTACTCCTTGGCGTACTGGAGTTCGCGGATCATCTCGTTCTTGGTGCCGGTCACCGCCTGGGCCGCGCCGTGTAGGGTCAGGGCGATCGCCTGCCCGGCCTGGAGCGTGGTGGCGACGTGCGAACCGGCCCCGGAGGCGAACTTCCGCAGGTACTGCGCGAAGCTGTCGGCGGCCGGCCCGGACATGCTGGCCATCGCCCGCTGGGCGGCCTGGACGATCGCCTGCACATGGCCGTCGGCGGCCTCGTTCCACCGGTCCCAGGAGGCGGCGAGGTCCGCGAGCAGGTCCTCGTTGCCGTCGGGGAAGAAGATGTCCTTGCCGTTCTCGTTGCTCTGGACGGTCTTGAGCACGTCGGCGAGTTCGGCGGGCAGCTGGATCATGGCGGGCGGCTCTCTCGGGGACGGTCGGGGAGGCGGCGGGCGCGGAGCGGCAGGGCGGGGCGCGGCAGGGCCGGATGACGGAGACGGAGACGGGGCGTCAGATGTAGTTGAGCCGGCCGCCTCCGCCGCCCGGGTGGACCTCGGGGTGCGGGACGGGCTCGTTGTAGTCGAGGTCGGGTGCGGTCGGGTCGTGGTACCCGATGCCGGGCGCGGGCGCGGTCTCGGGCGCGGACCCGGGCTCGGGTACGGCGGCGGGCACCGGTGCGGACGGCGGCCCGGACAGCGGCGCGGTGACGGGGAGCGGCACCGGTGCGGACGGCGGCCCGGACAGCGGCGCGGTGACGGGGAGCGGCACCGTCCCGCCCGCGCCCCCGCCGCCCGTACCGCCGCTCCCCGTACCGCCGTCGCCGCCGGTGGTGGTGATCCGGCGCAGGTCGGCGACGTGCTCCTCGTCGATGCTCTGGTGGCGGGCGGCCATGGTCCGGAGGTTGGCGGCGACGGCGGCGGCGTTCTGCAGGAACGCCTTGATGCCCTCCAGGACCTGGGTCTGGTGGGCGCCGAGGCCGCCGACGGCGGAGCTGTCGCCGACCAGGGCCTTGCCGAGCAGGTCGGTGCCGTACACCGCGTCCTGGACCTGCTTGACCTCGGCCTCCAACTGGTTCACCGGCCCGTTCAGTTCGTCGAGCAGTCCGGCGATGGCCGTGGCCGCCGCCTGCACCTCGTCGAGGTCGATCTGCACCGTCTCGCCCGCCACCGCGCCCCTCCAGGGTCTTCAGGTCTCCCGTGTCCGCGGACCGCGCGCCGCTGCGGGTCGGCGCGGTCCGTTCCGGCGGGCGGAGGGTGCCGGGCCGGTCCGGGGGGCGGGGCGGGGCGGGTCCGGAGCCGTGCGCGCGCCTGGGGCCGGCCGGGCGGGTCCGCACTGCCGTGCCGCCATCCTGCCGGGGGGCGTTTGCCTTTCGGCTGCGCCTGGTTAACGTTCCGCTGCCACGGCCGGAGGTGACGCGGAACACGCCGCGGACGGCGGTGGCCGACGGCCGGTCAGACGGGCGACAGCAGGTCGGCCCGGCGGCGGTGGGCGGTGGCGGCGTGGGCGTGTCCGGCGGCGTCCTCGGCGCGGGCGAGGGCGCGCAGGACCTCGGCGGTGGCCTCGTCGTGGCCGACCTGTTCGGCCTCGGTGAGAGCGGCACCGAGCCGGGCCCGGGCCTCGGGGTGGCGGCCGAGCGCGGAGAGTGCCTCGCCGGCGGCGGTGTGCAGCAGGACGCGGCGCGGGCCGGGCCGTTCGCCGGTGCTCAGCGAGATGCCGTGCAGGGCGTGGTCGAGGGCGGGGCGGGGGCGTCCGGCGTCCAGGTGGTGGCGGGCGAGGTGCTGGAGGGCGAGGGCGACGGTGTGCGGGTGGTCGGCGGCCAGCGCGATCTCCAGGGCCTGGGCGAGTCCGGCTCCGGCGGCGGTGTGGTCGGCGAGTTCGGAGTGGACGGCGGCCAGGTTGATCAGCGCGATCGCCCGGCCGACCTGGTTGCCGGCCCGGGCGGCGAGTTCGGCGGCGGGGGTGAGGCAGGCGGCGGCCTCGTGCAGGCGGCGGTTGGAGACCAGCACCCAGCCGAGCAGCGCCCGGACCTGGCTCTCGCCGTCCAGGTGGCCGGTCTCCACGGTGGCCTCCAGGGCGAGTTGGAGCTGCGGCACCCAGCCGTCGCGGACCCGGCGCAGGATCAGCGGCCACTGGGTGAGCACCAGCCGCCAGGCGCGTTCGGGGCCGGCGGTGGCGATCACCTCGGCGAGCGTCTCGCGGTGCGCACCGAGCCAGTGCAGGGCGTCCTCGACGGCGGTGAACTCGGGTACGGCGCGCGGGCGGTGGCTGGCGGCGGGCGGTTCGCAGCAGGGCTTGCTGCCGGGTTCGGCGCACTGCGCGGCGGCCAGGCCGGTGTACAGGTACTGGTCGGCGAGCCGGGCCCGGGCGGTGCGCTGTTCGGCGCGGTCGGTCTCGGCGGCGAGTTGGCGGGCGTACAGCCAGACCAGGTCGTGCAGGGTGTACTGCTCGGCGCCGGTCTCGGTGATCAGGTGGGTGGCCGCGAGCTGCTCCAACGCCTGGGCGGCGTCCGGGTGTTCGAGGTCGGCGAGGGCGGCGGCGGCGTAGGGGTCGACCATCGGGCCGGGGTGCAGGCCCAGGGTGCGGAACAGCCGGGCGGCGGTGGGCGGGAGCTGTTCGCAGGAGATCCGCAGGGCGCTGGTGACGCTGATCTCCTCGGCCGCCAGGTGGCTCAACCGGCGCTGTTCGTGGCGCAGCTGCTCGGTGACGGCGGCCAGGCCCCGGCGCGGGTCGGCGGCGGCCTTGGCGGCGGCGATCCGCAGCGCGAGCGGCAACCCGTCGCACAGCTCGGCGAGTTCGCGGGCGGCCTCGGGTTCGGCGGCGATCCGGGACGGGCCGAGCACCCGGGCCAGCAGGGCCGCTGACTCCTCGGGGCGCAGCACGGACAGCGGGACGGGGCGGGCGAGTTCGGAGGCGACCAGGCCGAGCATCCGGTGCCGGCTGGTGACCAGGGCGGCGGAGTCGGTGCCGGCCGGGAGCAGCGGGCGGACCTGCTCGGACTCGCGGGCGTTGTCGACCACCACCAGCAGCCGGCGGTCGGCGGTGGCGCGCCGGTAGAGGGCGGCGCGGCCGGCCAGGGTGGGCGGCAGGTCCTCGTGGGCGGTGCCGAGGGCGGCGAGGAACTCGGCCAGTACGTCGCCGAGTTCGCGGTCGGGACGGTCGCTGAACCCGCCGAGGTCGGCGAACAGCACCCCGTCGGGGAAACGGTGGCCGTGCCGGTGCGCCCAGTCCAGCGCGAGCGCGGTCTTGCCGACCCCGGCGGGGCCGGTGACCAGGGCGATCGCGCCGTCCGGCCCGGGGCGCAGCGCGTCACCGAGGGCGGCGAGTTCGGCGGAGCGGCCGTAGAAGCCGCGCGGCGGGCGGGGCAGCAGGTCGACGGCGGGCAGCGCGGCGGCCAGGTCCGCGGCCTCGACGGGCGCGGCGAGCGTGAGCACGGGGGCGGCCGACCGCGGCCGGGTGCGCGGCCCGGGGACGCCCGGCGCACCGGCGGGGGCGGTCCCGGACGCGGAGGCAGACGCGGTGTCCACAGCGGCGGCGCCCGACCCGGTGTCCACAGCGGCGGCGCCCGACCCGGTGTCCGGACCGGCGCCCGACCCGGCGCCCGGACCGGTGCCCGACCCGGCGTCCGGGCCGCCGGGCGCGCCCTCGCCGCGCAGGATGCGCTCGTACGCGGCGTTCAGGGCCCGGCCGGGGTCGACGCCGAGGCGGTCGGCGAGGGAGTCCCGGGTGCGGTGGTACCAGGTGATGGCGTCGGACTGCCGGCCGGCCCGGAACAGGGCGAGCATCAGCGCGGAGACCAGGGACTCGCGCAGCGGGTGGGCGACCGTCTCGGCGCGCAGCAGTTCGGCGGCGCGGGCGGGCTCGCCGAGCCGCTGGAGGTGGTCGGCGAGGCTCTCGACGGCGGCGAGCCGGTTCTCCTCCAGGGTCTGCCGCCAGGCTTCCAGCGGGGTGCTGGGGACGGTGCCGGTGAGGGCGGGGCCGCGCCACAGGCCGAGGGCGTGTTCGAGGGCGCCGACCACCTCGGTGGAGCGCCGCTCGGTGCGGGCGGCGGCCACCAGGGCGTCGAACTGCTCGACGTCGAGCAGCCCTTCGGGCAGGCGCAGGGTGTAGGCGTCGCCCGCGGTGGTGAGCCGGACGCCGTGCCGGTCGGCTCCGGCCTCGGCGAGCAGGGCGCGCAGCCGGGAGACGTGGCTCTGCACGACGGTGCGGGCGTTGGCGGGCGGTTCGTCGACCCAGAGCGCCTCGGTGAGCTGGGCGACGGACACCGCGCGGTTGCGGCGCAGCAGCAGGAGCGCGAGCAGGCTGCGCCGCTTCTCCGGTCCGAGCCGCAGCTCGCCCTCGGCGCCGTCTGCGGCCACCGCCCCGAGCAGCCGGAATTTCACCGTGTACCCCCCACCGTGGTGCCTTGTCCGGTCAGGGAGGCTATCCGGTCGTTATCCGGTGCATGCCACCGGGCCTGCCGGAACGGCGGCCCGACGGGCCGGAACGGCCGCCGGACCCGGGCCGGGGCTCGGGTCCGGGTCCGGCGGCCGTCTCCTCGCGGTGCGGTCAGGCGGACACCTCCGGCGGCGTCCCCAGGCCCCCGACGAACGCGCGCAGCGCCGCGACGCGGGCCGCGACGGCGTCGGCCCGGGAGCTGCCGCCACCACCCCGCACGTCCGCCTGCTCCGACGCCTGCACCTGCACGTCCGCCTGCTCCTGCTGCGGGGCCTGCTCCTGCTCCTGCACCTGCCCCTGCTCCTGCCCCTGCCCCTGCTCCTGCTCCACCACCGGCTCCTCCTCGGGCCTGCGGTGGCGCAGCATCAGCTCGCGGCTGCGGTCGGAGCGGGTGGTGACCCGGTAGTCCCAGTCCTGGCCGTTCTCGGACGGGCCGGACAGCCGGACGGTGACCTCCCGGGGCGAGGTGCCCGGCTTGAGGTAGGTGGACGCCTCCAGGTCCCGGATCTGCTCCACCGGGTCGCTGCCGTCCCGGAGGGGGAACTGCCGGTGCATCGGCAGTTCGGCGCCCTCGCCGCTGACGGTGAGGTGCAGCACCCCGCCGCCGCCCGGCGCCGCGCCGTTCGCCGCCGCGCCGTTCGCCGTCCCGTTGCCGAGCAGCGGGACGAACGCGTCGGCGGCCGTCGCCATCGCGGCGGTGAGCAGCCCGTTGGCCGGGCCGTGGTCGGTCCACGTCTCGCGGTGGACGTCGTACGGCTGTTCGGCGGACCAGCCCTGCTCGGCGCCGGTGACCAGGTCGTCGAGGGTGAACGGCCCTTCGGTGCTGCGCCGTTCGACGTGGTCGAGCACCTTGCGCACCTCGGTGACCGGCAGCGGTTCCCCGGCGGGGGTGCCGAGCAGGTTGCCGAGCAGGCGGGCGGCGGACTCGGAGCTGCCGCCGGAGAGTTCGACCAGCCGGTGGGCGGCCCGGACGTGGGCCAGTCCCTTCGCGGTGTCCGCGGTGAACTCCCGCCCGTAGACGGCCCGTCCGAGCCGGGCGGTGCCGGCCAGCTGCTCGCGCTGGGCGGGCGTGCTGGTGGCGTGGTCGTACGGCCGGCCGCCGCCGTCCACCGCTCCGTGCACCTCGCCGAGCACCTCGTCGAACGGGCGGCTGCCCTCGGTGAAGCGCGGTTCGCCGCCGCGCCGGTCGCCGGTGAACGCGAGGTACTGGTCGCCGGGGACCTCGGAGGTGCCGGTCTCGGAGAGCGGGATGTCCACGGTGAAGGGCACCACGCCCTTCTCGGTGACCGGCTTGCGGTCGTTGTCGAAGAACGTCACCTCGACCTCGGCGTACCCCTGGTACCGGGCCGCCGGGGAGCCGAACTTGCCGTTCGAGACGGTCTGGCCGGAGTCACCCTGGCTGCCGCCCTCGCGCCACAGCCGCTGGGCCCCGCCGGTGAGCGCCGGGTTGTGCGTGACGTCGCCGGTGATCTTGGCGCCGACCTGGCCCTGGACGCCCGCGTACTTCGAGGACAGCTCGGAGTGGACGGTGCCGGACGCGGTCGTGTTGGCGGGGCTGAGCTCCACCGCGTTGTCGTTGTCGCGGTGTTCGAGCGAGACCACCTTGACGCCGACCTCGACGCCCTTGCCGCCGCCGAGCGCGACCCGCTTGGTCGGGACGGTCGCGGCGATCTCCCCGCCCTGGCTGGCGGTGCCGAACAGCGCGGACAGGTGGCTGTGCGTGGTGACGGTGCCGACCACGGGCGCCATGTCCTGCCAGGCCGACTTCCCGAAGTACTCCGGGCCGCGCAGCCGCACCAGGTCCTGGACGCCGCCGACGTCGCCGAGCCAGCGCAGCACGTCGGTGTCGCGCAGCCCGGTGTCCCAGACCCGCTCCGGCGGGACGGGGACCTTGACCGCCTCCGGCGCCTTCGCCGGGACGGTGGCCGGCGGCGCCTCGGCGGCCTTCGCGGCGGCCTCGGCCTTCGGGTCCGCGACCGGCTTCACGGGCACCGTCTCGCCGCTCTCCACGATGGTCTCGAAGCCGACCGTCGCGGTGCGCCGCTGGTGGACCGAGGGGCCCACCCACGGCTTGCGGGTGATGGTGAACTGGAGCTCCGCCTCGCCCCGGTAGGCGCTGCCGGGCAGCTTGGCCTTGGTGGCCATGCCCGCCGAGGTCGAGCCGGTCCGGACGTCGCCGTGGTCGTGGCCGCGCCCGCCGCTGCCGGTCAGGCCGGCCGTCACCGAGACCACCCCGTGGCCCACCGGGGCCGCGCCGGTCAGCCCGACGGTGCCGTTGTGGGCGGTGCCGGTGCCGTCGGTGTGCGCGAAGGTGCGCTGCACGTCGGTGCCGGCGTTGAACTCGGTGGTGCCGGAGTCGCCGAGGTGCTCCATCCGGTCGCGCAGCACGGCGCCGACCCGGACGGTGGTCCGGCCGTGCCGCACCACGATCTCGTCACCGGCGGTCATGCCCTTCAGCCGGGACTGCAGCCGGTCCGGGGTGAGCTCCTCGTCCAGCTTCCGGCTGATGCCCGTCCAGTCGCTGCCGAACGGGTTGCGCTCCGTCCCGCCCGGCCCGGACGGCCGCGCGCCGCCCCGCCCGGGCTTCCAGCCGGACTCCACCTGGGCCCGGATCGACTCGCCCAGGCTCGGCCGCTGCTCCTCCTTGCCGTCCTTGCCCTTCCGGGGGACCCGCTCCGACAGGGCGTGCACGTCGGTGACGATGGCCGAGGAGTCCAGCCGGCGGCCCTCCACGAAGCCCCTGGGCTGCTTCGCGGTGGTCCGCTCGACCGCCCCGGACACCGGGACGGCGTCGCGCTCCGGCACCGCCACCCGGGCCACCGTGTCGACCTGGTGGGTGACCGAGCCGTCGGAGACGCCCAGCCGCTTGA
Source organism: Kitasatospora sp. NPDC088783 (assembly GCF_044750705.1). Lineage (NCBI taxonomy): Bacteria > Bacillati > Actinomycetota > Actinomycetes > Kitasatosporales > Streptomycetaceae > Kitasatospora > Kitasatospora sp. NPDC088783. The sequence goes on along the minus strand of NZ_JBIVKJ010000001.1, from coordinate 167,266 downwards.
ACTCGACCTTGACGTCGTACGCGGTGTTCACGTCGAACAGCACGGCGGGCTCGACGTGCTTGCCGCGGTTCGAGGTCGAGCCGACGGTCTCCGTGTTGCGGCCGTACGTGCGGTCCACCCGGTAGGTGTAGCCGCCCGCGACGTCCAGCACCGGGGTCTTCGCCTTGAACATGCCGCCGCCGTCCAGACGGTTGCGGCGGTCCCGCAGGTTGCCCTGACCGCTGGAGGTGCGGGTACCGGACTCGAACTCGTACTTGGACGTCGAGGAGTGGTAACTCGACTCCCCCGTACGGGCGGTGACGGTGACCTCGGCCTTCCAGGTGGTGCCGGAGACCGTCTCGGTGAGCTTCCCGCCACGGGTCAGCTGGGACAGCTGCGTCTTGAGCGCGACCCGGTCGAAGGCCGCCCCGAGCTGCTGGCGCACCTCCTCCGACGGCTCGCCGTACTTCGAGCGGACGGCCTCCTCCACCGTGGCGCGCACCTTGTCCGCGCCGCTCAGGCTGTGCACCACGTACGAGGCGTTCAGCTCGCCCTGCGCGCGGATGCGGGGCGGCGCGGTGTGCGTCGCGTCCGGCTTGGGCGTCTTCGCGGCGGCGGACGCCGCGGTGCCCTGGGCCGGGTTCTTCGGCCGCTGGAAGGAGACCGTGCCGTCCTCGGTGCGCGGCGCCTGCACCTTGACGGTGTCCCCGGCCTCCAGGCCGACCTCGACCCGGACCGGCGCCGAGGTCTCGGAACGCCCGCCCGGCAGCGACTCGCCGGGACGCCCGAAGTGCACGTCCACGGTCAGCTCCGCACCGTAGATCACCTGCGCCGCACTGTACTTGCCGTTGGCGTACACCCGGTCGGCCTGCCGGCCCTGCCCGCCCGCGCGTTCGCGCTGCTGGCCGGAACCGGTGGCCAGCAGGTCCGCGCCGGGCGTGCCCTTGGGGACGGTGCCGCCGAGCTGGCCGTTGCCCGCCACGGTGCGCGCCAGCAGCTGCCGCTCCACGCTGAACGCGCTGGACTCGTTCACCGTGTTCAGCTCGGCCTTGCCGTCCTCCCGCCGGTAGGTCATCTCCCGCACCCGGGCGGTGGCCGTGACCACCAGGTCCTCCTTGCCGGGGACCTTCACCACCAGCGGCTCGCCCCGGGTCATCCCGGTCAGCCGGGCGGCCAGGTTCGGCTGGCCGAAGCCCTGGAGCACCTGCTCGCGGACGGCGTCCCAGTCCTTGCCGAACCGCTCCCGCCCCTTGGCGTCCACCGCCTGGCGCAGCGCGACCGTCGACTCCAGGTCACGGACCACGACGCTCTCGCCGAGACCGCCCCGGTCGCCGCCGCGCCACACCGAGTCCGGCGGGCTGGTGACCTCGTGCAGCACCGGCGCCGTCCCGGCCTCGGTCTTGGCCGCCTCGGTCTTCGCGGACTCGGTCTTCGCGGACTCGCCCTTGGTGGAACTGGGCTCCACCGCATCGGACTTGACGTTCTCGGCGGCGGGCTTGGTGTCCGCGCGGTCGACCAGCAGCCGGACGTCGGCCGTGCCCGCGTCGTGCGCCGTGCCCTTGCCGTTGAAGGTCAACTCGTAGTGCACGGAGCCGTCGTAGAGCACTCCGGGCACCTTCGACTTGCTGGTCAGCTGGGAGACCCGGCTGTCACCGGTGATCTCCACCCGGTCCCGGCCCAGCCGCCCGGCGCCGCCGACGGTGGCCAGGGCCGCGCCCGGCTTCAGCACGTTCGACAGCCCGAGCTGGCCCGCGTTGCCCCGGGTGGTCGCCGTGCTGCGGACCTGCTGGACGGTGGTGCCGATGTTGAACTCGGTCTCCTTGGTCGTGCCGACCTGGTGCAACTCGCCGACCCGGGCCCGGATCTCGACCGTACCGAGGGTCCGGCCGCGCCGGTCGCTCAGCGTGACGGCGACCGGCTCGTCCGCCGTCATGGACTTCAAGTCCCGCTGGAGGCGCGCGAAGTCGACCTCGTTGAGGACCTTCTCCCGCATCGCGGGCCAGTCCTTGCCGAACTCCTGCTTGCCCGCCTGGTCGACGTGGTCGAGCAGCGCCTCCACCGGACGGCGCCCGCCCCGGCCGCCGCCGCCCTGCGGCGACAGGTCCAGCACGACCTCCTGCCCGCCGACCCGGCCGTCCAACAGCCGCTGCGGGGGCACCCGTTGCTCGCCGCCCGCGTCGACCGCCGGCCGCACCGGAACGGCCACGGTCATCCCGAGGTCCACCTGCGCGGTGCGCCCGCCGGACGCGGTCCGCACCGGAACGTCCTCGTGGCGCAGGTCACCGAAGTCCAGCTCCAGCCGCATCGTCGACCTGAACACGTCGGCGGGCTCGGAGGTCTTCGACCGCGCCACCATCCCACCCAGGTCCATGCTGACCTCGGCCTGGCCCCGGTCGTGGAAGTACCCCACCAGCTCGGCCGGTTCGGTGATCCCCGCCGTCTGCTTGGCCTGGAGGCCCACGTTGTACTGCCACTGCGAGTCGCGGTTGCCGCCGGTCGCCACCGTGCGGTCGGCGCCGTTCTCGAACTCGATCTTCTCCGTCCGCAGGTGCGTCGACTCGGTGACCCGGCCGCGCAACTTCACGCTGCCGCTCCACCCGTCACCCTCGAACGGGGCCGTCCACACCTCGCCCCGGGACAGCGCCCCGAGCACCGGACGCAGCGTCGCCGGCCCGAAGTACGCCTCGGCGAACGCCCGCGCGGCCGCACGGTCCCCCGGCACCGCGTGCTCGATCGCCGCGATCACCTGGTCCCGGACCGCGGCCTCGTTCTCGCTCAGCCCGACCACCAGGTCCGTCCCGGCGATCGGCCGGGGCGCCCCGTCCACCGCGGTCGTCTTCGCCCCCTCGGGGGCGGGCGACTTCTGCTGCTCCTGCTGCTGCTCCGGGGCGGGCTTCTGCTCCTGCTGCTGCTTCGGTTCCTGCTCCGGGGCGGGCTTCTGCTCCTGCTGCTGCTCCGGCGCGGGCTTCTGCTCCTGCTGCTGCTCCGGCGCGGTCGTGGTCGTGGTCGTCGACTTCTCGACCGGGGGTATGTGGGTCTCCCCCGGGGACGACGGCGGGACGCTGCCGTCGTAGTGGTCGCCCTGCCGGTACACCGTCACCTGCCGGCCGTCCTGGGGGCCGAAGACCGCCAGGGTGGCGCCGTCGTGGTCGAGGACGCGCAGCCGGAGGTCGAGTGCGTGGGCGGCCGCGGCGGGCAGCATCTCGCCCGGGTTGGTCCGCCAGCGGGACTCCCAGCCCCGGACGGTGTCGAGCAGCGCCTGCCGCTCGTGCGGGAACGGGGGCGGGGCGTTCTCGGTGAGGTGGGCGCCGACGATCTCCCGCAGCTCGTTGATCGGCAGCCCCCGGTACCCGTCGCGGTCGGCGACCGGGAGGTACTCGAGCAGCTGCCGCTCGGTCGCGTTGCCCCGGGCGACGAAGTCGTTGCGGTAGTTGGTGACGACCTCGGTCGGCCAGTGCTCGGGGGGCAGTGTGGCGAAGTGCTCCTCGACCACGGCCTGGAGCCGCCGGGCCGCACTCCCGTTGCCCGCCAGCTCGGGCAGGCCGACGGCGAGCGAGTGGAGCAGGCAGAGACCGTCCGCCGAGACCTTCACCAGCGGCCCGGCCGGCGGGAACTCCGCTGTCTCGAGCGGCGGTTCGGTCTTCTGCGCGGGCGGCTCGACGACGTCCCCGGTCGTGTCCTTGACCGCGTCCTTGGCCGCGTCCTCGGGCGCGCCCTCCGACTTGACCGTGCCCTCGGACTCGGTCTCAGGCTTGACCACGGCTTCGGGCTTGACCTCGGTCTTGACCTCCGAGGTGTCCTTGGCCGCGTCCTTGACGGTCTCCTCGTCGCTCTTGCCGCTCTTGCCGCTCTTGCCGTCCTTGGCCTGCGACGTCTCGGGGGACGGCGGTCGCTGCTCGCGGACGGGTCCGGGCTGGGAGCGGAGTTCCGGCGGGGCCGAGGCCGCCCGGGGGCGGGTCGTCGCGCCGTTGCCGGGGTGGCCCCCGGCGTTGGTGGTGGGGCCGCCGACGTGGCTGCCGCCGTTGCCGCCGAGCGGGCCGCCGCCGACGGGCTTGACGGGCTGCGGGCCGGAGCCGTCGTCCTCCGGTCCGTCCGGCCGGTTCTCGCGCGGGAGTTGCTGCTCCGGCGTCTTGACGGCGGCGTCGGCCTGCTCCGAGCCGGTGGGGCGGGGCGTGCCGAACCCGTCGATGTCCATCGGGTCGGCGGTGTCGTCGTGCGGGCGCTCGCCGCCGAAGGTGCTGTAGCGCTCCATGAAGGCGGGGTCGTGCGGCCCGGAGATGTTGTTCTCGCGCGGGTCGGCGACGGAGGCCCAGACCGTCCAGTCCTGGGCGAAGTGCTCCGGCATCGACCCGTTGGCGGTGGTGACCTTGCGGTCGGTCAGGTCGGCCCAGCGCAGCGTGCCGTCGCGGTCGTGGACCAGCGCGACGGCGTGACCGTCACCCTGCTTGCCCGCACCCAGCACCGTGGCGAAGGTACCCGGACCACCCGCCTTGACCTGCTCCATCAGCTTCTGGACGGCCGGACCGCCCTCACCGAACAGCGCCGGACCGTCGTGCCGCTTCCACAGCGTGTTGCCGGGAATCGGCTCCACCGTGCCGTGCAACGTCTGCCCGGACACCCGCGGACGCCCGAAGTGGGTGTCCCGGTACGCCTCCACGTTCTCCAGGCACGCGTTCAGGTCGTTGCCGCGCCGGAAGCCCGCCTCGGCGTTGACCGGCTCCTGGTGCGGATTGACCTTCTGGAGCAGCGAGTTGCTCATCGCCGGGTGCACCTTCGGCTCGCCGCCGAGGTAGCCGACCAGGTCCTGGCTCAGCGGGTGCTCCGGGCCGAACGAGCGGTAGCCGCGGTCGTTCATCACCCCGTCGGTGTTCTCGTACGCCGGGGTACGGCGCCGCTTGGCGTCCCGCTCGGCGGTCGCCCCGTCCTGCTCGTCCTGCTCGTCCCGCTCGCTCCGCTCGTTCTGCGCGTTCTGCCCGTCCTCGTCGTCCTCACGTCCGCGCTTGCGCGGGTTCGGCAGGTCCTGCGCCGTGTCACCGTCCCGGTCCACGACCATCGGGTCAGGTTCCGGCTCCGTCCGGTGCTCGACCGGCGAGGTCGGCGCCGTCGCGACGGTCGGGCTGTCCAGCTGCATCGGGTCCGGGTCGGGCTCCGTCCGGTGCTCGACCGACGGGGTCGGCGCCGTCGGCTCGATCGGGCTGTCCAGCTGCATCGGGTCCGGCGTGTGCCCGCGCGGCGTGTCGCCGCCGGGCGCCGGGGTGTGGTCGGTGGTCGGGACGTGGTCGGTGGTCGGGACGTGGTCGGTGGTTGGGGTGGGCACCGAGCCGAACCCGGGCTGGTGCGCGGTCACGGGGGCGGGCGCGGACTGGAGGTACGCGTCGGTCTCGCGGTGCAGGCCGTCGATCCAGCCCGCGTTCTGGCCGGGCTGGAACTCCTCGACCAGCGCCTCGACGTGCGATTTGAAGGAGAACGGCCTGCTGGCGGGCTCGTTGAAGGCCATCCGCAGGGCGCTCTCCAGCATGATCGCGCTGTTGTTCGCCGCCTGCTCGTTCAGCACCCCGTTGTTCCGCAGGGTGTCCGCGGCCGTCCGCAGTTGCTGGGGCGTCGTGCCGGGCTGCCGGAGGTCGGCGAGGGTCTGCTCCTGGGCCGCCAGCCGGTCGTGGAGGCCGTCGATCTCGTTGCGCACGGTGTCCCGCATCCAGCCTTCCGGGACCTCCCGGAGCAGCCGGGCGGCCTTCCCGTCGAAGCGCTGGACCTGCTCGGTGGCCACCGGGTGGTAGAGGCCCACGGTGCGTCCGGTGAACTCCGGCCCGGTGGGCGGGGTCAGGTTCAGCGGCCGGCTGCTCTGCCGCCCGATGTGGTGGTCGCCCGGGGTCTTGATGACTTCCTGGCTGATCACCTCCCAGCCGTCCGGGCCGTGCCGCAGCACGTTGGTGGCCTCGAACAGCTGGCCCTGGCCGGGCGTCACGTACTCGTCGACGCCGAACCAGTCCGTGGCGGGGTGGCGCAGCCGGAAGTCGGCGGCCGGGCCCAGGTTGGAGGTCGCCGAGTACGACTGGACGTGCCAGACCTTGAAGGAGTTCGGGCCCACGTCGGTGACCGCCAGCGCGCAGCCGTTCATGCCGCCGGTGAACACCAGCCCGTCGCCCGGCCGCGCCGGGTCGGGGTTGCGGACCACGTCGGCGCTGCCGATCGCGGCGTCGCTGACCGGCCGGCCCTGCTTGTACGGGATGTAGCCGGCCCGGACGTACTCGTGGTCGGGCTTCGGCGCGGGCAGCGCGACCCCGTTCGACGGCCGCGGGAACGACGGGTCGTGCTCCGCGTACTTCTCCCACGCCGGGGTGAGGACGTACGCGTCGCGCCCGGCCGGGGCGTTCGGGTCCCGCTCCAGGGTGAACCAGTGCTCGCTGCTGCGCTCGAACGCGTCGACGAAGGCGAACGCGTCCCGCTGCTGGAGGCCCGGGGTGCGGCTCATGACGCCGTCGGCGAAGGAGACCGAGACCGGGGTGCGGGACAGGAACTCCACCGGGTCGCGGACCAGCCCGTGCTCGGCGGTGCCGACCGGGGGCAGCAGCGGTTCGTGGCCCGGCGCGGGGTCCTGGACGTGCTGCTGCTGGTCGGTGTCCTGGTGGTCGGTCTGCTGCTGGACCTGGTCGTGCTGCGCGGGATCGTGCTGGACCTGGTCGTGCTGGTTCGTGCTGTGGACGGACGGGCCGCCGTGGTCCGTGCCCTGCTGGCCGGTGGGCGCCGTGGTGCGGGGGGCCGATCCGAAGCCGCGCGAGGGGCCGGGGGTGCCGTCGTTGCCGTGGTGGGCCGGGGTGCTGGTGCCGCTGCCCTCCGGCCGGGTGACCGGCGGGGTGTCGGCGTTCGGCTGTTCCAGGCGGAGTTCGCGTCCCGGGCCGCCCCCCTCCGTACCGGAGTAGCGGTTCAGCTCGTTCCCGTCGTGGGTGAGCACCACGTCGCGGCCGAGGTTCTTCGCCAGTGCCGTGAAGTAGGCGTCGCGGAACGGGCCGGGCGTGTCCAGGCCGGTACTGCCGGGCTTCACCAGGTTCTTGATCACGCCGTCGAGGGTCTGCTTCTCGATGCCGGCGAGCGGGCCCTGCCGGTTCCCGTCGATCCAGGTGGCGAAGTGCTTGCCGAAGTTCTTGGCGTCCTCGGGCGTGCGGAGGTCGTGCAGTTCCAGCACGCTGCGGCGGATGCTCGCCTCGTCGTGTCCGGTCAGCGGGACGGAGAGGGTCTCCGAGTCGGTGCTGCGGAAGCGGCCCATGTACTCCTCGGCCTGCTGGCCCTTGGACGCCTTCGGCGCGTTCTCGCCGGTGCTCGGCGAGCCGGTGTTCTCGTCGCCCCGGGCCTGGACCACGCCCTGCCGGCGGGCGGCCTTCTCCTGCCTCCGCTGCTGCTTCTCCTCGGCCTTGCGCTGCCGTTCCTCCCGCTCCTCGCGTTCGATCCGCTGCCGCTCCTCCTGCTGCTGCCGGTGCTGCTCGTCCAACTCGGCCTTGCGCTGCTGGAGTTCGGCGGTGCGCTCGGTGACTTCCCGCTCCTTGGCGCGGCGCTCCTCCAGCATCGTCCGGGCCTGCTCGGCGCGCTGCTCGGCGGCGTCCAGCCGGTTGCGGTGGTCGGGGCCGGGGTTGGGCTCCTGCCGGAGGTTCCGGACCTCCTCCTCCGTCTGCCGGACGAACTCCTCGGTGCGGGCCACGGACTTCCGGGCGGCGGAGACGGCGGGCTCGTACTGGCGCAGCGCGTCGCCGAGGTTCGACCTGGTCTCGCCCTTGGCGTAGTTCTTCTCGCCCTCGCGCTGCCGGTCGTCGACCCGGTCGGACATCCGGGCGGCGGTGAACGCGAGCGGGTCGAGGGTGCCGTCGCCGCGGTAGCGGCCGTCGCCGTCCGCGTTGTGGACCAGCAGCGGCCGGAACGGCGGGCGGGCCTCGCCGTTCGGGTTCGGCTCGTGGCCGGGGCGCGGGTCGATCGGGAGTCCGGAGCCGAACTTCGCCTCCGGGCGGTAGAGCCGGGAGACCAGGTCGCCGAGGTCCTTCTCGGCCCTGCTGACCCGCGCCTGGGCGGCGGCCTCGCCGTCGGTGCCCCGGACCGTCTCCAACTCGCCCTTGGCGGCGGTCAGTTCCTGGTTGAGCTTGACCGCGTGCTCCTTGAGCGCCGGCCCGGCCCGGTGCACCTCCTGGACGACCGACAGCGCCAGGCCCTCGACCACGTCCTTGCCGTGGAAGACCTCCCGGTCGAAGGTGGTCGGCTGCTTGGTGCCGCCGCTGCCCGGGTAGGTGTGCTCCCACTTGCTCTTCTGGCCCGTGGTGGTGGCGCCGTTGGCGTACTCGGTGGTGCGCACGACCTCGCCGTCGGGCAGCTTGAACTCCTGCATGGCCTTGCGGTCCAGCGGTTCGAGCTGGTCGTGCAGGGAGACCCAGCCGTCGTAGTGCGAGAGGATCTCGGGGCCGAACACCATGGTGGTGGGGCCGTAGCGGGTGACCATCCTCTCGTTGCCGACCTCCATCCGGAAGAAGGCGAAGTCGTCGTTGCCGAGGCTGCTGGTGTTGGTGCCGCTGCTCTTCCCGGACGCCATGAACTTGAAGTCGCGCCGCTTGAGGTCGCCCTGCGAGGAGAGCATGCCGGAGTTGGCGATGGCGTGGTAGGCCGGGGTGGAGTGCTTGAGCCGGTAGGGCAGGTCCTGGAGGGAGTCGTAGAGCCCCCGCAGCTCGGGGTCGGCCTTGAGGTGCGGGTCGACCTGGGCGTGCAGGTCGCCGAGGTTGCGCTCGGACAGCGCGCGGACGAAGTCGGCCCGCTTCTCCGGCGGGAGGGTCGCCAGGTCCTCGGGGAGGTTCGCCAGGTCCTCGGGGGTGAGCGTCCTCGGGTCCTCGGACTTCGGGGCGTTCGAGTCCTCCGGCTTCGGCGCGTTCGGGTCGTCGGTCCTGGGCGTCTCGGACCCGGGCGGGCGCTCGTTGCCGGCGCCGTTCCTGATCTCGTCCTGGACGGTCTTCCACTGCGTGCCGGTGGGCACGTCGGCGTACGCCTGGTCGCGGCGGAACTCGCGCAGCTTGTTCCGCACCATGTCCATCTTCTGCGGGTCGAGCGCCAGCGGGGTGCGCTGCCCCCCGCCGGTCGGGTGCGCATCGAACAGGGTCTCGGAGAGGCCGCTCAGCGGACCGTACTCGTTGCGCAGGTGGTAGAGGCCGCCGTGGTCCGCGGCACCCGTCACGTGCCCCTTGAGCAGGCGGTCCAGCTCCTGGCCCTGCCGCACCGTCTCCCGCGCGTACTGCAGCCGCTCCTGCGGCGACGGGTACTCCGCCTCGAAGCGCTGGTGGTCCGTCAGGAGTTCGAGCCGGTCGCGCAGCTGGCCGCCCTTGCCGACGATCTCGTCGCCGGTCGCCAACAGGTGCTTGCGGGGGTCGGCGACCTCGCCGTTCCCCTGCCGGGCCTGCTCGTCCAGCCAGTGCGCCCGCTCCAGCACCTTGGTGGCGGTCTGCGGGTAGTCGCTGCGGATCAGCATGTCGGCGAACTGGTGGAGTTCGGGCTGCGACAGGCGGTCGACGTCGACCTCGACCGGGGTCTTCTTCCGGGTACCGAAGTCCTCGTCCATCCACTTCGAGAACGCGTTCGGGTCGGCCGGGCCGTCCTCGGACCTGGTCCACTTGTTCTCGTCCGCGTTCCACTTCAGCTTGACCGGGCCGTCGCCGGAGGCCGCGGCCTCGCTGTCGTGCTGCTGGATGATGTCCGTCTCGTCCTGGCGCTGGCCGGAGTTCGTCACCGTGCCGAAGCCGTCGTCCGGACGGGACTGCTCGGTGCGCGGCTGGTCGGTGTGCGGCTGGTCGACGTGTGGCTGGTCGGTGTGCGGCTGGTCGGTGTGCGGCTGGTCGGTGTGCGACTGCTCCGGGACGGGCCGCTCCTCGGGGCGGGTGAAGCTGGAGTAGGTGTCCATGAAGTTCTGGTCGTGCGGCCCGGAGATGTTGTTCTCGTGCGGGTCCGCGACGGAGGCCCAGACCGTCCAGTCCTTGCCGAAGTTCTCCGGCAGGTTGCCGTCCGCCGGGGTGACCTTGCGGTCGGTCAGGTCGGCCCAGCGCAGCGTGCCGTCCTGGTCGTGGACCAGCGCGACGGCGTGACCGTCACCCTGCTTGCCCGTACCCAGCACCGTGGCGAAGGTACCCGGACCGCCCTCCTTGACCTGCTCCATCAGCTTCTGGACGGCCGGACCGCCCTCACCGAACAGCGCGGGCCCGTCGTGCCGCTTCCACAGCGTGTTGCCGGGAATCGGCTCCACCGTGCCGTGCAGCGTCTGCCCCGAGACCCGCGGACGCCCGAAGTGGGTGTCCCGGTACGCCTCCACGTTCTCCAGGCACGCGTTCAGGTCGTTGCCGCGCCGGAAGTCCGGCCCGGCGTTGACCGGCTCCTGGTGCGGGTTGACCTTCTGGAGCAGGCCGTCGCTCATCTCCGGGTGCGGCTTGCCCGTGCCGCCGAGGTGCTGCACCAGGTCCTGGCTCAGCGGGTGCTCCGGGCCGAACGAGCGGTAGCCGCGGTCGTTCATCACCCCGTCGGTGTTCTCGTACGCCGGGGTACGGCGCCGCTTGGCGTCCCGCTCGGCGCCGCCCTCGTCGTCCCGGTCGTCCCGGCCGCGCTTGCGGTCGTTCGTCCCGGGCGTGCCGGTGTCCTGGTGGGGCCGCTGCTCGACGGGACCGGTCGAACGGTTGCCGGTGGTCGACGCGGGCTCGTGCTGCGAAGGCTCCTGCCGCGCGGGGCCGGTCGCCTGGTGGTCGGTGCGGACCGGCGGCTGCTCGGGGGTCGCCCCGGCGGGCCGGCGGCGCGGGTTGGCGATCCTGCGGCCCAGCGTGTTGGTGTTCCCGCCCGCGTGCTCGCTGCCGAACGCCTCCTGGTGCGAACGCTTGGTCCCGCCCGAGACGGTCCCCGTGCCCCCGGCCTTGGGGGTACCCGTCCCCACCGGGCCGCGGGACGACCCGCCGCCCGGGTGCCCGCCGCCGCCCATCGCTCCCGGGGCGAAGCCCGCACCGGTCATCGGGGCGCCCGTCGGCGCCTGGTTCTGCGGCACGCCCGTGGGGACGGCGCCGTCGGCCAGGCCGTTCGGGGCGGTCTGGTCGGGGGTGTTCTGCGTACCCGGCCGGGACTGCGCGTGGGCCTGACCACCCGCGATCCGGGTCCCGCCGTCGAGGTGGGTGGCGCCCTCCCCGACACTGCCCAGGTGGGCGGCACCGGACAGACCGGGCACCGACCCCAGCCCACCGACACCCTGCGAACCGGCCTGGACACTCTCGTGCACCGCACCGGACCCGGCGGCCACGGACGCGGCCACCGGCTCGGGACGCGGCGCGGCGGTGTGCTCCGGACGCGGTGCGGCGGACTGCTCCTGGTGCGTCGGCACGTTCTCGTGCGCCGGAGCCGACTCCTGCCGCGGCACGGCACCCTCGTGCGCGACCGGGGCCGCCTGCTCGTGGCGCGGCGCGGCCTGCTCGTGCGCGACCGGAGCCGGCTGCTCCTGACGCGGGGTCACCGTCTCGTGCGTCGGAGCGGACTCCTGACGCGGAACCACCGTCTCGTGCGACTGCGGCGCGGCCTGCTCGTGCGCCGGAGCGGACTCCTGACGCGGAACGACGGTCTCGTGCGTCTGCGGCGCGACCTGCTCCGCACGCGGCGTCACCGTCTCGTGCACCGGCGTGCTGTTGTGCTCCGCGCGCGGCGCGGCCTGCTCGTGCGCGACCGGTGCCGACTGCTCCTGACGCGGGGTCACCGTCTCGTGCGACTGCGGGGCGACCTGCTCCGCGCGCGGCGTCACCGTCTCATGCGCGACCGGCGCCGACTGCTCCTGGCGCGGAACGGCGGCCTCGTGCGTCAGCGGGGCGACCTGCTCCGCACGCGGCGTCACCGTCTCGTGCGCGACCGGCGCCGACTGCTCCTGACGCGGAACGGCGGCCTCGTGCGTCTGCGGGACGGCCTGCTCCGCACGCGGCGTCACCGTCTCGTGCGCGACCGGCGCCGACTGCTCCTGACGCGGAACGGCGGCCTCGTGCACCTGCGGGACGGACTCCTGCCGGGGAGCGGCGGTCTCGTGCGTCGGCGCGGACTCCTGGCGCGGCATCACCGACTCGACCTTCGGCGTCGCCGCCGGGGTGTCGGCGCGGGGCGCGAAGTTGTCCTGGCTCCGGACGCCCGCCTGCTCGTGGGACGCGGGCGCGGCCGTCTGGTGCGCGGCGGAAGAGGTGGGCGCGGGGGTCTCGTGCGCGGCGGAGGAGGTGGACGCGGTCGTCGGGTGGGTGTCGGGGGTGTCCCCGGCGCTGCGGGCCGAGCCGAACGGCGTCAGGCCGTTGACCTTCGACTCGCCCGCGCCCGTCGTCCCGGAGCTGTGCCCGCCGGACGAACCGGCACCGGCACCGGCGGCCACCGCCGCGCCCGCGCCCGCGCCCGCGCCCGCGCCCGCGCCCGCACCGGCACCGGCACTCGCGCCGAGCAGCGAGCCGGTGTCGGCACTGCTGCCGTGCGTGCCCGCCCCCGATCCGCCACCGGTGCTGCCACCGCTGTCGGAAGCGGAGGAGGTCGTCCCGGACGGGCCGTGGTAGGCGCTGTCGCCGGAGGAGGTGGCGGGCTTGTTGAAGGTGGGCGGACCGTCGTGGCCCGCGCCGCCGGTGCTGCCGGTGCTGCCGGGGAGGTCGAGCTTGGGGGCCTCGGCGGGGGTGGGGGCGTTGGCGTGGCCCTTGATCGCGGAGGCGCCCGCGTGCAGGCCCGCGCCCGCGCCGCCGGAGAGGCCGGAGCCGAGCAGGGACTCGCTGTCGACCTTGCCGGTGGTGATCAGCTGGGTGGAGACGTCCGCGCCGACGCCGACCGCCGCGCCGGTGGCCATCTTGCCGGCGGTGGAGTTGAGCGCGCTCTCCGCGCCGATCTTCTTGCCGGCCGCGCCGATGCCCTTGCCGATCAGGTGGGCGGACGCGCCGCCGACCGCGCCGCCGAGGGCGTTCTGGCCGACTTCCTTCATGTCGATGCTCTTGCGGTGGCCCTCGGCCAGCTCGATGCCCTGGGCCAGGAAGTTGATCGCGGCCATCTGGGCGGCCTGCTTGGCCGCCATTTCGAGCATCTCCTTGAGCAGCTTCTTCAGCAGCTGCGAGACGACCACCCGGCTGGCCGCGATCATCACCGGCACCTCGAGCAGCGAGGCGCCCGCGGTGAACGGGGCCTCCGCCTCGGCGGTGGCCAACTCGAAGGCCAGGATGCCGAGTTGCGCGATGATCTGGATCTTGGCGGTCTCCGCGGAGTTGGCCACCTGCTCCAGCATGTCGCCCATGCCGTTGAGCGCGTTGATCGCGCCGGGCAGGTAGCCGGGGTCCTGCTCGGTGCCCTTGCCGACCGAGTACTTGTCCCAGTACGTGCCCAGGGCGTCGGCGGCGGCGCCCTTCTGGCCGTCCAGGGCGCGCTTGATGGTCGAATCAGCGCTCTGCGCCGCGTCCTTGAGGGAGTCGGCCGCCTTGCGGCAGTGCTCGGCCATGTCGCGGAGCTGGTCCTCGTCGGCCTCGGGCCAACGCGTTCCGGCGAGCAGCAACAGGACCCACTGGAGCGGCTCCGGGAGTTCGACAGCCATGGGTTCAGTGCCTTCCGCTCTGGATGGGCCGCGTGCTGATGATCGGCTGGACGGGGGCGGACGGGAGCGAGGGCGCGGTGGGCATCTGCACGGTGCTGTCGATGCCGTCGAGTTCGGAGATGACGTTCTCGTCCGCGTTCTGGTAGCTCTCGGCCATCGCCTTCAGCCCGTCGGCGATGCCCTTGAGCGCGTCGGGCAGGCCCTTGACGACGTCCATGGTGTCGTGGCTGTACTTCAGGTAGCCCTTCTCCCCCTCGGCGAACTTCTTGCCCGACTCGTCGTTGCCCCAGGGGTTCTGGGCCTCCATCGAGGGCAGGAAGGCGCTCAGCGAGCGGTAGACGTTGGCCACCTGCTCGGAGGCCGCGAGCATCGGCGAGACGGCCGCCCGGTACTGCGCCGGGTCGACCTGGAAGCCCGACCCGGCACCCCCCGATCCTCCGCCGCTCGCGGAGGACGCGCTCCGCTTGGCGGCGCCCTGCTCGGAGGACGCCGGGGCCGCCGCGTCACGGGCGACGGCGCTGGCCCGCTGGAGGGGCTGCGCGGGCTCGCCCTGCTCCGCCGCCCGTTCGAACGGCTGGAGCGGCTCGGCCTGCCCGGCCGGGACGCCCCGCTCCATGGGGCGCAGCGGCTCGGTCGCCTCCCGCGCCGGGACGCCCTGCTCCATCGGCTGGAGCCGCGCCGTCCCCTCCTGCATCGGAACGCCCCGCTCCATCGGGCGCAGCGCTTCGGTCGCCTCCCGCGCCGGGACGCCCTGCTCCATCGGCTGGAGCCGCGCCGTCCCCTCCTGCATCGGGACGCCCTGCTCCATCGGCTGGAGCCGCGCCGTCCCCTCCTGCATCGGAACGCCCCGCTCCACCGGCTGCAACGGCACGCTCTCCGCCCGCTGGAACGGCTGCAGGGGCTCCAGCGGGGCGCTGTCGGGGATGACCGTGCCGACCCGCAACCGGGTGGGCTCGATCGCTTCCTCGGGCAGCAGGCGGGCGGTCCGGGTGGGCTCGGTCAGCGCGTCGGCGGTGTACCAGGCCGACTCGTCGTTGCTCATGGGAGGGTTCCTTCGTCAGGGCGGGCGCGGCGGGCGGCGGGCGCGGGTCAGTCCGCGGCGGGTGCGGCCAGCCGGGAGAGGGCGGCGCGCAGGAACGGACTGGGCACCTGGTAGCCGCCCTCCTCGCGGAGCGGGGCCCGCTGCCCGGTGGCCGCCGCCCCCTCCGCGGAGGCGGAGCCCGAACCGGAGCCCGAGCGCGAGCCCGACCCGGACCCGCCCCCCGCGCCCGCGCTCGCGGCGGACGCCACGGTGGCCTCGGGCGCGTCGGGGTGGCCGCGGCGGGCGGCGGCGCTGCGCGAACGCTCCAGGTAGGCGTCGTCCGTGCCGCCGGAGCTCTCCGCCGGAGCGGTGGTGCCGGTGGTGCCGGTGGTGCCGACGGTGCCGACCGGGGTGTCCGTCGAGGCGTCCGACCCGCCCGCGGCCCGGTCGGAGTCCGACGCGCCGTCGGTCCCGGTGCCGTCGGGGGTGCCCGCGCCGCCGCCGAGCAGGACGCCGGCCAGCTGGTTGATCATCTCGCTCTCGCTGGTGGGCCCGGCCGGGGCGGTGGTGGTCGGCTCGGGCTCGGGGGCGGCGAAGGTGCCCTCGGCGCGGGCGTCGTCCAGCCAGCGGCGGCGGGCCCGGTGCCAGTGGCGGTCGCGCGGGTCGACGTCGGCGGCCTGGCCGAGGATGCCGGCGTCGCCGAACAGCTCCTCGTCCTCCTCGCCCTCCTCGCCGAACCGGGTGGGGCTGACGAAGCGGTTGCCGCCCTTGTGGTCCTTGCCGCCGCCGCGCCCGCCGCCGCCGGTGCCGGGCATGTGGCCGCCGGCGCCGGCCGCGCCGGTGGCTCCGGTGCGGCCACCGGTGCCGCTGGTGCCGCCCGCGCCCAGGACGCCCGCGCCGGCCCGGCCGACCGCGGAACCGGCTCCGGCCGCGCCCTTCGCGGAGGCTCCGCCGGCCGCGCCGAGGCTGCCGGCACCGGCGCCGCCGCGTCCGGCCAGCGCGCTGGTGCCCGCGCCGATGCCGCCGCCCGAGCCGCGCAGGGTCGATCCGCCGAGGCTGCCGGCCCCGCCGGCGCCGGGGCGCAGCGCGGAGCCGCCCGCGCCGCCGACGCGTCCGGCCGTGCCGCCGGCCCCGCCGAGACCGCGGCTGGCCGTGCCGCCCGCGCCGCCGACGCCGCGCCCGGACGCACCGCCCGCGCCGCCCGCACCGCTGGCGCCGCCGAGGCCGAACGGGCTGCTGCCCGTCCCGCCGAACGGGGTGAGGCCGCGGCCGGTGGTCGAGCCGCCGACGCCGCCCGCGCCGCCGAGCGAGCCCAGGGTGCCGCCGAGGGCGCCGCCGAGGTTGAAGCTGCTGCCGGTGCCGCCGCCGGTGTTGGTGCCGCCGATGCCGAGGCTGCCGGGGTTGCTGGGGCTGTAGCCGCCGAGCGGGCTGTAGCCGCTGCCGCCGGTGCCGCCGCCCGCGCCGCCGCCGAGGTCGCCGAGTCCGGCCAGGCCGAGGGAGCCGGCGCCGCCGGTGGAGAGCGGGGTGAACACCGGGGCGGAGCCGCCGCCGCCGGAGCTCGAACCGCCGCCGAAGCTGGGCAGGTTGGGGGTGAGCGGGGTGAAGGGCGCCAGTCCGGAGCCCGAGCCGCCGCCGGCCCCGCCGCCGCTGCCGCCGCCGAAGCCGCCCGCACCGCCGACTCCGGCCATGCCGCTGTACGAGCCCGCGCCGCCGACCCCGCCGCCCGCGCCCCCGCCGGTGCCGCCGAGCCCGTCGAAGCCGCCCGCGCCGCCCGCGCCGGCCGCGCCGCCCAGGCCGCCCGGGTTGCCGACGCCGCCCAGCGCGCCCGTGCCGCCGAAGCCGTCCGCACCGCCCGGCGCGCCCGGGGCGCCGGTGCCGCCGAGCCCGTCGAGGCCGGTCGTGCTCGGGGCGTACGGGTCGCCGGGCAGGGTGCCGGCCCGTCCGCTCATCGCGGTCATGGTGCCGTCGGCGCCCGTCCCGCCGGTCCCGCCCGGGCCCGAACCGCCGCCCGCGGACGTCCCGTTGAGGGCGCAGGTCTGGCCCATGCCGGTCATGTCGGTGATGTGGCCGGCGCTCTGCCGGAGCATGCCGTCGACGTTGTTGCCGACCTGCCCGATGTACTGGTGGTAGACGGCGGCGGCCTGCTTGACGCCCTCGGACTGCGCGATGTCGTCGTGCTTGCCGGCCGGGTGGGCCTCCATGTACTCCTTGGCGTACTGGAGTTCGCGCACCATCTCGGACTTGGTGCCGCTCACCGCCTGCGCGGCGCCCTGGAGCGAGTCGGCCATCGCCAGGCCGGACTGGAGGGTGGTGGCGACGTGCGAGCCGTCCCCGGCGGCGAACTTCTGCAGGTACTGCGCGAAGCTGTCGGCCGCGGGGCCGGACATGCTGGACATGGCCCGCTGGGCGGCCTCGGTGATCGCCCGGACGTGGGTGTCGGCCACCTCGTTCCAGGCTTTCCAGGCGTCGGCGAGGGTGGCGAGCAGGTCCTCGTCCCCGTCGGGGAAGGCGATGTCCGCGCCGTTCTCGTTGCTCTGGACGGTCTTGAGGACTTCGGCGAGGTCGGCGGGCAGCTCGATCATGGCGGCAGGTCTCCGGAGAGGGGAGGTCGGGTGCGGAGCGGGTGGCCGGTGGCCCGGGGCCGGTGCGGCGCGGTCGGCGGCAGCGGCGGACGGTGCGCGGTGGTTGGTGCGCGGTGCGCGCCGCCCCGCGGCGGCGGGACGGCGCGGACGGTGCGGACGGGCGGTGCCGGGCGGTGGCCCGGTGCCGCCGCCCGGCGGTCCGTCAGATGACTCTCGGTCCGGCGCCGCCGGCGTAGCCCGGCCGCATCAGCGGGTTGGGGTGGTTGTAGTCGAGCTCGGGCGCGTCCGGGTCGTGGTAGCCGACGCCGGGGTTGGTGTCGCCGATCGGGGTGATCGGGGTCGGCGGCGGGGGCGGCGTCGGGTGCTGCACGCCGTCCGGTTCGAGCAGCGGCCGCAGGGGCGCGTCGGGCAGCGAGGCGGGTACCGCCTGGACGCCGTCCGGTTCGAGCAGCGGCAGCCGGGGGCCGTCGGGCAACGAGGCCGGAACGGTGCCGACCGGTGTGGTGCCGACGGTCGAGGAGAGCGCGCCGGGCAGCTGCGGGTCGGTCGGCATGGCGCCGGTGTCGGTGATCCGGCCGATCACGGCGGCCTGTTCGTCGTCGTTGGCGCGGTGCCGGGCGACCATGCTCTGCAGGTTCTCGCCCACCGCGGTGGCGTTCTGCATCAGGGTGCGGATGCCCGCGAGGACCTGTTCCTGGTGCTGGGCGAGGCCGCCCACCGAGGAACTGCCCCCCAGCAGCGCTTTGCCGAGCAGGTCGGTTCCGTAGACGGACTCCTGCACCTGCTTGACCGCGGCCTCCAACTTGTTGGCCGGTCCGTTCAGTTCGTCCAGCAGCCCCATGATCTTCTTGGCTGCCGCCTCGACCTCGTCGAGGTCGATCCACACCGTCTTCTCGTCCGCCACCGCACACCTTCCCGAACTCCGCCCGCCCCCGGTCGGTACGCGTCCGCACCGGTGGCCCGGTCGGGCATGCAAGAACACCGGAGCCGGGTACGGCTCCGGACGTGCCCGTGCCATGCCCGCACCGGCCCTTTGATCCCAGGCAACCCTAACCTGCTGCATGAGCGCGCACAGCCAAGCCAGCGTGCCGGGATGACGTCACGTCATCCCGACACGAGCTTCGCAGAGCTTTCCGTCTCCGCAAGGGGCTGGAAAGCATGCATCAGGTAAATTCACGGCGTGAAACCGTAAGGGAAGTAAAGAGCGGAAGTGCGCACTCCGGGTGTTTCGTGGAGATCCTGGGGAGATCGGGCGCTAGAGGGTGACGGCCCCGCTCGGGGTGACGATCCGCAGGCCCGCCTCGTCCAGCTCGATGGCCAGTGGAGTGCCGTCCAGGGCCGCCTCGTTGAGCAGCGTCGCGCTGGAGAGGTGCCACAGCCGCAGCGTCCCGGCGGCGTCCCCCGCCGCGAGCAGCGCCTCGCCGTCGAACTCCCGGCCCACCACCGCCCGCACCGCCGCGCCGCCGCCGGTCAGTTCGGCGGTCCGGCTGCCGTCCTGGACGTCCCAGACCAGCACCGTGCCGTCGCCCGCGCCCGCGATCACCACCGGACGGCCGCCGATCTCGGCGAACGCCACCGCCTCGGCGGGGCGCGGCAGTCCGGCGCAGACCGGCCCGGCCGCGCCGCTGCCCGCGTGCCACAGCCGCACCGTCAGGTCCTCCCCGGCGGTGGCCAGGATCGGCTGCCCGCCGGCCACCGTGGCGGCCAGCGCGGTGAACGGGCCGCGCCCGGTGGCGAAGCGGCGGCTGTCGGCGCCGGTGGCGGCGTCCCGGACCGAGAGCGCGCCGTCCCGCCCGGCGGAGGCCAGCAGCGGCTGCTCGCCGGGGGTGAAGGCGATCCCGGCGACCGGCCCGGCGTGCGGGACGGGCAGCGGCAGCGCGCCGCCGTCGGCCAGCCGGTGGCTGCGGACGGCGCCCGCGACGGTGCCGCACAGCAGCAGGTCGGCGGTGAGGTCGAGGGTGTGCACCGGCCCGCCCTCGCCCGGCAGGTCGAGGAGTTGGCCGCCGGTGGGGGCGTCCCAGACCGCGATCGAGCCGTCGCCGAACCCGGCGGCCAGCACCGGACGGCCGTGCAGGGTTCCGGCGGCCAGCGCGGCCAGCGGGCTGCCGGGGCGTCCGGCGGGCACCGCGGCCGCGGCGGCGGGGCGGCCGGTGGCGGCCTCCCAGACGGTGATCCGGCCGGTCTCGTCGCCGGTGTAGAGCAGGTCCTCGACGGCGGCCAGGCCGGTGAGCCACTCGCCGGCCGGCCAGCCGTGCAGCGGGCGGCCGTCGTACACGTCCCAGGTGCGGACGGTGCCGTCCAGCGCGCAGGAGGCCAGCACCGGGCGGTCGTCGAGGGTGGTGAAGGCGAGGCCGGTCACGGTGCCGGTGTGGCCGTCGAGTTCGGCCACCGACTGGCCGGTGGCCAGGTCCCACAGCCGGATCCGGCGGTCCTGTCCGGCGGAGGCCAGCACGGCCTGGTTGCCGACGGTGAGCACGGCCAGCGCCGCGACCTCGCCGCGGTGGCCGACCAGCAGGTGCATCAGCTCGCCGGTGCCCGCGTCCCAGACCCGGACGGTGCCGTCGGGGGAGGCCGCGGCCAGCAGGTCGACCCCGGCGCAGTGCGCGGCGCGCAGCGCGGTCGCGCCCTGCCCGCCGGTGGGCAGGGTGCCCAGCACCCGGCCGTCGTCGGCCCGGACGGCCCGCAGGTCGCCGGACTGCCCGGCCGAGAAGGCCACCGGGATGTCGCGGCAGACCAGCGCGGCGACGGCCTGCGCGCCCTCGCCGCCGGTGGTGCCGTGCGCGACCCGGCCGGTGGCGGCGTCCCAGACCTGGACCGAGCCGTCGGTGCTGCCGACCGCGAACAGCGAGCGCCCGCCGGCCTCGCCGAGCGCGACGGCGGTGGGGGCCAGCCCGGCGTCGGCGTCGGAGCCACCGAGCGGGGCGGCGTCGTCCAGCGCGGTGAGGCCGAACGCGCCGTCCTCCTCGACCAGGGCGTACGCGGCGCGGCCGGCCACGGTGCCGACGGCGGCGGCGCTGCGGGCGGTGCCGACGGCGGGCTCGGTGCGGGCCAGCACGGGGGGCAGCGCGGCCGGGGCGGCGGGCTCGCCGAGGGCCTGGTCGAGCAGCGCGACGAGGGTGGCGGCGGCGGCCGGGAGGGCCGCGTCGGTGCCGTCGGTCCACTGCCGGTCGGGCTGGCCGGGCTGGCCCTGGATGGTGAGCCGCCGGGCGGCGGCCGGGGTGCCGTCCGGGGCGGGGGCGGGGGCCTGGCCGGCTCCGGCGAGCACCCGGCGGATCAGCGCGGGGTCGATCCGGCCGGTGCGCTCGCGGTCGGCGCGGGTGGCCCGGAAGGCGCCGTCGGCGGTGATCACCAGTTCGCCGAGGCTGCCGTCTTCCAGCCGTACGCTTCCTGACATGTCGTCACTCCTGGTTCGGTGCGGGGAGTTTGGGAGCCCCGTGGGTCAGCAGAGGTCTTCCGGTACGAGTGTCGCGTGCACCGCGTCGTGCAGCCGGTGGGTGCGGGAGCTGCGGAACAGCGCGGGGCGGTAGCCGGCCCGGCGGAAGCCGATGGCGGCGCCGGTGAGCTGGCTGGGCATGTTGTCGGCGGCGGCGAAGGCGTCGATCCGGCGCAGGCCGATCCGCTCGAAGCCGAAGCGGCACACCAGCCGGAGCGCGGCCTTGGCGGTGCGCAGTCGGCGGTGTTCGGGCAGCAGCCAGACGGCGACCTCGGCGCGCTCCAGCTCCGGGTCGAGGTTGACCAGTTCGGCCCAGCCGAGGGCCTCGCCGGTCTCCGCCGACTCGACGGCGAAGTAGGCGGCCCGGCCGGTCTCCCAGAGCATCGGCGGGATGTCGGTCAGCCACTGCTCGGCGGCGGCGGTGTCCCGGTGCGGGACGACGGCCTGCAGGAACTCCCGCACCAGCGGGTCGTGGGTGCCGCGGTGCACCAGGGCGGCGTCGGTGGGGCGCGGTCTGCGCAGCACCAGCCCGTCGGCCGCCATCGGTTCGTCCCGCACTTCGGCGAGCGCCAGCATCGCTCCCCCCGTCCCGCCGTCCCCGACCACCTCTGCGGACCGCCCGCCGGGGCCGCCCGGCGTACCCTCCCCCGCCGTTCGACCCGCCGTCAAGTCAACCACAGCCGCCGGGTGTTTCCGCACGTCAGCGGGACGTTAGCGGAACGTGAGCGGAGCCGCGGAGACTCGGTGGCGGGGTTCGTCACTCCACGTCCCGCCGCCCACCCGGCCCACTCCTGCTCTCCCGGGCCGGGCGCCCCCGCACGGGCGGCGGGACCCGTCGCCCCTCCGGCTTCACCCCTCCAGCGCGCTCGCCCCGGCGGGCAGCGGCGCCTCGCGCAGCGCCCGGACCAGGGCGCGGACGGCGGCGGTGCGGGCGAGTTCGGGGGTGGTGACGTAGCCCACCCGGCGCGCGGGCCGGTCCGGGCCGAGGTCGGTGACGGCCAGCCCGGCGGGCGGCCGGTCCAGGCTGAGCCGGGGCATGACGGCCATGCCGAGCCCCTGGGCGGCGAGCGAGAGCACCACGGTGTCGTCGGAGACGTTGATGGTGGCGGTCGGCAGCCAGTCCTGGCGCCGCCACCAGTCGGCCGTGTACGAGCCGCAGTTCTCGTCCCAGTCGACCAGCGGCAGGCCGCGCGGGTCGGGGTGGCCCCGGCGGTGGACGAGCGCGTACTCCTCGCGGTAGAGCGGCGCGGCGAGCAGTCCGGGCAGGGTGGCGGTGGTGCCGCGCGCGTCGAGGGTGGCCAGGGCGAGGTCGGCCCGGCCGTCGGCGACCTCGCCCGCGGTGCCGCGGCCGAGGTCGCGCACGATCCGCACCTCGGGCACCAGCGCGGGGCAGCGGGCCGCGAGCACCGCCAGCACCGGCGGCAGCACCTGGACGGCGGCGCTGCGGAACGCGGCGATCCGCAGCGGCCCGCTCGGCCCGGCCCCGTCCCCGGCGGCGGCCTGCCGGACCTCGCCGGGGAGCGCGGCCAGCAGCCGCAGCACCCGCCGGGCGTGCCCGGCCGCCCGCTCCCCGGCCGGGGTGGGCCGCGCGCCGCGCCGCCCGCGCTCGAACAGCACCGCGCCGAGTTTGCGCTCGCAGCCCCGGACGGCGTGCGACACCGCGGACTGGGTCAGCCCGAGCCGTTCGGCGGCGGCCGTGAAGCCGCCGCTGTCGGCGACCGCGACCAGGATCCGCAGTTCCTGCGGGAGGAGATCGTCTGCCACCCGCGCAGCCTAGTTGCCCGGTCGGGCGGCGACCTGGCGGCCCGGCGCGGGCCGGACGCCGGACGCCGGACGCCGGACGCCGGACGCCGGACGGTGGACGGTGGATGGCGGACGCCGGACGGTGGATGGCGGACGTCCGGGCTCGGCCGGACCGGACCGGCGAGCAGGGGCCAACTCGGCCCGTCGGTACGGCGGCTGGGACCCGACGGGCCGTCTCCGGCTGGTGTACGTTCGGGTCCGATCGGTCCCCGCCGGTCAGCCGGTCAGCCGCCCGGCTTCCCCCTCACCCGCCCGAAGGAGAGCCATGACAGCCGAAGCCCCCGGCCGCCGGCCGGTCGATTTCGCCACCCCGGTCGAAGGGCGCTCGCTCGACGTCCGGTGGATCCACGGCTCGGTCTCGGCGAAGCACGACACCGATCCCGAGATCCAGGTCCACCACTACGACGCCCACACCGTGATCCTGCGCCAGAACATGGCGGTCAACTACGAGGCGCCGTTCCTGTTCCTGCTCTTCGGGAGCGACCGGGCGGTGCTCCTCGACACCGGCGCCACCGCCGAACCCGCGTACTTCCCGCTGCGCCGGGTGGTGGACGAGCTGGTCGCGGCGTGGTGCGCGCGGCACGGCCGGACGGCCGGACCGGGGCGGGAGCCGTACGAGCTGGTGGTGCTGCACACCCACGGGCACGGCGACCACGTCGCGGGCGACCCGCAGTTCGCCGACCGGCCGGACACCGTGCTGGTCGACGCCGGGCTGGAGAGCGTCACCCGGTACCTGGGGCTCGGGCCGGACCCGGACCGGCCGGTGCCGCTCGACCTGGGCGGGCGGGTGCTGGAGTGCCTGGCCAGCCCCGGGCACCACCCGGCCGCGATCACCTACTACGACCCGTACACGGGGTTCCTGCTCACCGGCGACACGGTCTACCCGGGGCGGCTCTACATCCAGGACTGGGACGCCTACACCGCGACGCTGGATCGGCTGATCGACTTCGCCCGGACCCGCCCGGTCAGCCACCTGCTGGGCTGCCACGTCGAGATGACCGACGAGCCGGGGGTGGACTACCCGATCCGCACCGTCCACCAGCCGTCCGAACTCCCGCTCCAGCTGCCGGTCGAGCGGCTCCTGGACATCAGGAAGGCGCTGACCGAGGTGGCCGGGCGGCACGGCCGGTTCCCGTTCGCCGACTTCGTCCTCTGCCACGGGACGGGCTGACCACCGCCCGAGCCGACCACGGCCCGGCGCCCCGGGCCCGAGCACCCGAGCTTCCGAACCCCCTAGCCCCCTAGCTCCCTAGCTCCCAGACATGAACAGCGCTCATGGATCGGGGGCGGCCATCGACGCCGCCCCCTGCCCGGGGGAGTCACCCGCGCCGTAGCGTCCTGGCACGTCAACTCCCCCTCCCCTCCGGAGCGTTCCGCCATGTCCGTGCCCTTCCGCGCCGTCCACCAGATCGCCCGCCCGAGCGGCCGGCCGACCGCCGACCTGTTCGCCTTCGTCGACGGCACGCTGCCCGCGCCCGCCGCGGGACAGGTGCTGGTGGAGAACGCCTACCTGTCCGTCGACCCGTACATGCTCGGCCTGATGGGCGGCGGCGAGGGCGGCTACCCGCTGCACGCCCCGCTGGAGGGGCGGGCGGTGGGGCGGGTGGTGGAGTCCCGTTCGGCGGCGCTGCCGGTGGGCACGCCGGTGCTGCACCGGCAGGGCTGGCGCACCCACGCGGTGCTGGCGCCCGAGCAGGCGCGGGTGCTGCCCGAGCTGCCGGGCGTGGCGCTGAGCGCGCACCTGGGCGTGCTGGGCGGCACCGGCCTGTCCGCGTACGTGGGGCTGACCCGGATCGCGCGGTTGAAGCCGGGCGAGGACCTGTTCGTCTCGGCGGCGGCCGGCGGGGTGGGCACGGCGGCCGGGCAGCTGGCCCGGCTGCTGGGGGCCCGGCGGGTGGTCGGCTCGGCCGGGAGCCCGGCCAAGACCGCTTTCCTGACCGGGGAGTTGGGCTTCGACGCGGCCTTCGACCACCACGCCGGGCCGGTGGCCGAGCTGCTGGCCGGGGCCGCCCCGGACGGCATCGACGTGTACCTGGACAACGTCGGCGGCGAGCACCTGGCGGCGGCGATCGGCGCGCTGCGCGAGTTCGGCCGGATCGCCTGGTGCGGGGCGATCGCCCAGTACGGGGCCGCCGCCGCGCCCGCCGCCCCGCACAACCTGTTCGACCTGGTGGCCCGCAGCATCCGGCTGGAGGGCTTCCTGGTCCGCCACCACCTGGACGCCCAGGAGGAGTTGTACGCCCTGCTGGGCCCGCAGCTGCGCTCCGGCCGGGTGCTCGCCGCGGAGACGGTGCTGGACGGATTCGACCGCACCGTCGAGGCGTTCCTCGGCGTGCTGGCGGGCGCGAACACCGGCAAGATGCTGGTGCGGATCTGACGGTCCGTCAGTTCGCCGGTCCGGCCAGCCGCAGCTGCTCGTCCTCGACGATCCGCACCGCGAGCGCCCGGTCGGAGATGTCGACGGCCTCGGGGGCGGCCTCGGCGAGGTCGCTGCGGCGGGCGTAGCGATCGAACAACTCGGCCTTGCCCTTGAGCAGTTCGACCAGCCGCCGGTCCAGGCTGTCGGTGGCGAGCAGCCGGTGCACCCGGACCCGGCGGATCTGGCCCATCCGCTGGGCGCGGGCCACCGCCTGGTCCTCCAGGGTGGGTGTGAGCTGCGGCTCGCACAGGATCACCACGTTGGCGGCCTGGAGGTTGAGGCCGAGCCCGCCGGCCTGGATCTGGCAGAGCAGCACGGCGTGCCCGTCCGCGGCGGTGAACGCGTCGACCAGCCCCTGCCGCGCCTCGGCGGGCAGCGATCCGGCGACGGTGCCGGCGACGGCCGCGCCGAGCGCCCCGTGGACGGCGGCGAGCACCTCCCGGAAGTACGAGAAGACCACCACCTTGTGCCCCGACTCGGCGGCCTCGGCGACGAGTTCGCGCAGCCGTCGCAGTTTCGCCGAGTGCGCGGGCGCGGCGTACGCGGCCCGGCGCATCGCCATGAAGTTGCCCTCGGCGACGGCGGCGGCGTACGCGGCCCGGTCCGGACCGGAGAGCTCGTCCCACTCGTCGACCCGCACCACGTCCGGCAGTTCGGTGAGCACGTCCTGCTGGTTGCGGCGCAGGTAGGCGGGGGCGACGGCGCGCCGGAAGGCCAGCGGGCCGAGCGCGCCGAGACCGGCCGGGAGGTCGGCGAGCAGGTCGGGCTGGAGGTGGCCGATCAGGGTGCGGAACTCCTCGACCCGGTTCTCCATCGGGGTGCCGGTCAGGAACAGCACGTGCTCGGTGCGGGCGGCCCACTCGGCGACCAGCCGGGTGCGGCGGGCGGCCGGGTTCTTCACGAAGTGCGCCTCGTCGACGACCAGCGCGTCCACCGGGTCGGCGGCCAGGGCGCGCAGCGACTCGTAGGTGGCCACCAGCACGCCGCCGCCCGCCAGCCAGCGCTCCCGGGCGGCCTCCCGGCCGGGGCCGTGGTAGCGGTGCGGGGTGAGCACCGTCCGCTCGGCGGTCTCCCGCTGCCAGTTGACCAGCACCGAGGCCGGGCAGACCACCAGGAAGCGGCGCGGCGCCCCGTCGGCGGCCAGGTGGGCGAGCACCGCCAGCGCCTGCACGGTCTTGCCCAGGCCCATCTCGTCGCCGATCACCACCTTCCGGCGGGCCAGCGCGAACCGGGCGCCGAACGCCTGGTAGCCGCGGAGCGAGACGGTGCAGCCCCGGTCGTCGAAGGGCTGGGCGCGGACCTGCTCGGCCAGGCCGTCGGGCAGGTGGCCCTCGGCGGCGGCCCGGCCGTCGGTGGCGGTCGGACCGGCCAGTCGGCCCTCCTCGGCGAGCAGCGCCAGCTCGGCGTAGAACTCGGCGGCCCGGTGCTCGAACTCGACCCAGACCTCGACCTCCCCCGCGGGCGGGCGCAGCAGGTCCGCGGACGCCTGGGCGAACCGCAGCGCCACTCCGTCCGCCTCGGCCCGCTCCCCCTCCCGCGCCAGCGACTCGACCGCCTGCCAGGCCAGTTCGCGCTTCTGCGCGCCGACCAGCAGCCCGCGCAGCCGCCCCCGGGCGTACTTCGCCTCGGCGAGCGGGGCCCGGTAGCGGTCGTCCAGGTCGGCGGCCTCGGCGGCGGCCCGCCGGGCGGCGGGCCCGGCCAGCACCAGCCGGTGCAGGGCGGTGATCAGCGCGGTGGCCGCCGCGTCGGGGTGCGCCGGGTCGAGGCGGACGGCGGTGCCCTCCTGCACGGCGGCGGCGATCTGCCCGGCGGCGCCCAGCAGGTGGGCGGCGGTGGGGCCGCCGATGCCGGGGACGCGCAGCAGGTCCTGCCGGGTCGCGTCGTGGACCGCCGCGACGGTGGTGTAGCCGGCGGCGCGCAGGGTGCCGGTCTGCAACCGCCCCTCGGTGACGTCCTTGAGCCGCTCGACCGGGATCGCCGCCAGCTCGGCCCGCACCAGCCGCTCGAAGATCAGCCCGTGGGCCAGTGCCACCTCGGCGACCGCCGCCGCGTGGTCCGCGACCAGCGCCCGCGCCGCCGCCCGCTGCCGCCCGGCCACCGCGAGGACCTCCCTGGCCCACCGCCCGCTCCGTCCCGCCACCTGCCGCTCCTCCGCGCTCACCACTCGCCCGGCCGCCCATCCTGGCACCCGCCACCGTCGCCCGGGGCGGCGGCGGGGGGCCCGGGGCCGGGCGCGGGTCACGGGCGGCCGGGCGCGGGGGCCGGTGCGGGGTGCGGGGCGCGGGGGCGGCGGGGCAGCAGGAACGGGGTCCCGAGCATGAGCAGGCCCGCGGTGGCGAGGGCGGTGCGGGGGCCGGTGGCGTGCGCGAGCAGGCCGCCGAGGGCGGTGAGCGCGGCGGTGGCGGCCTGCTGGCCGATCGACCAGGCGGTCAGGGTGCGGGCCAGCAGGTGGGCGGGGGTGCGTTCGAGGCGGTGGGTGGCGAGCACGGGGGTGTAGAGGCTCATGTGGACGACGATCGCCAGCTCGACGGCGATCACGGTGAGCAGTCCGGGCAGGCCCGGGCGGACGAACACCAGGCCGATCAGCCAGACGGCGCGCAGGGTGCCGACGGTCCGGAAGACCGCGGGGCGGCCGTAGCGGGCCACCACCCGGTGGGCCAGCCGGGAGCCGAGCAGGCCGCCGAGGCAGGGGGCCGCGAAGGCGAGGGCGTACTGCCAAGGGGGGAAGGCGAGTTGGCGCAGCAGCAGGACGGCGAGCAGCGGTTCGGTGGCCATGATCAGGCCGGAGACCAGCAGGTTGTTGAGGTACAGCGCCCGCAGTTCGGGGTCGCCCAGCAGGTGCCGCCAGCCGTCGAGCACCCCGCCCGCCCGGACCGGGCCGGGGCCGCCGGGCCGGGGCGGCGGCGGCTCCTCCCGGCCGCCGATCGCGGCGATGCCGAGCGCGGAGAGCAGGTAGCTGACCGCGTCGGCCAGCACGGTGACGACCGGCCCGAACGCCCCGATCGCGGCCCCGCCGAGCGGCGGGCCGATCGCGATCGAGCTCCAGTTGGTCGACTCCAGCCGGGAGTTGGCCACCAGCAGGTCCTCCGGCCGGACCAGCGCCTTGAGGTGGGCGCCACTGGCCGCGTTGAACGCGATCTTCGCGGCGGCGACCACCACCGACACCAGCAGCAACTGGCCGAACCCGAGCAGGCCGAGCGCGTACGCCGCCGGAACGCTCGCCATCGCCGCGCACCGGGCCAGGTCCGCCGCCACCATCACCGGCCGCTTGCGCCGGA
Organism: Kitasatospora sp. NPDC088783; assembly: GCF_044750705.1. Classification (NCBI taxonomy): domain Bacteria; kingdom Bacillati; phylum Actinomycetota; class Actinomycetes; order Kitasatosporales; family Streptomycetaceae; genus Kitasatospora; species Kitasatospora sp. NPDC088783. Next base: position 139,172 of record NZ_JBIVKJ010000001.1, on the reverse strand, counting down.
ACTCCACCCGGGGCGCCAACGGCACCGCGACCAGCGCCCCCACCGCCGGTCCCACCGCCGACAGCACCGACACCTCGGCGGGCCCGGCGTGCAGCACCAGCACGGCGATCAGCGGCAGCGCCCCGAACCCCAGCCCGGACCCGTACGCACTGACCGCGTACGCCGCCCACAGCCGGTCGAACTGCCGCCCCAGCGCTCTCCTGCCCACCCGGCCGCTCCCCGTCGCACACACCACCGTTGACCGGGGAGAGCCAAGCAAGCGGGGCAACCGCAGGTCAAACAACCAGCACGCGCCCCCTCCACAACCATGTGTTGTCTCCCAGGCCGATCGAGGGCCGAATCCACACAGACACCTACCGGTGACTTTTCGTCACGTTCCCCTCTCCGCTCGTAACCGCCTGTGGCCGGCCTGGACCGCACCCACCCCGCCGCGCACCGAGGGAGAAGCGCCATGGTCCCGCCGGAACGAGTCCTCCACCCCGACCGCTCGGCACGGGACCTCTTCGGCTACCAGCTGCGCAAACTCCGCAAGCAGCGCGGCCCCTCCCTCGCGATGCTCGCCGACGAACTCCGGCGCGGGAAAACCGTGATCGCCGACGTGGAGACGGCGGACCGGCCGATCCCGCTCGAACTGCCGGACGAACCGGACCGGTCCTTCCGGACCGGCGGCCTGTTCGCCCACCTGTTCAACCTCTCGCTCCGGCAGAGCTTCCCCACCGCACCCACCGGCCCGAGGCCCGATTCGTTCGGGTGCCGGGCCGGGGCCGTGTGCGGGCTTCCCGTCGGCGCGGACGGGGTCAGGGCAGTTCGAGGACGTCGGCGAGCCCGGCCTCGGTGAAGGCGGCGAGCAGCGGCTCGCGGCCCTCGGTGAAGTGGGCCCAGCCGTCGTAGTGGACGGGGACGACGCGGCGGGCGCCGAGGATGCGGGCGGCCCGGGCGGCGCGGGTGCTGTCGAGGGTGAGCAGGGCGTTGTCGAGGATGCCGACGCGGGCGGCGCCGGCGAACAGGACGGCGGTGTCGACGGGGCCGACCCGGTCGGCGATCCGCTGGACGACGTCGAGCGAGGCGTTGTCGCCGCTGACGTAGACGACGGGCAGGCCGTCGCCGGTGAGGACGAAGCCGATCACCTCGCCGACCAGTGGTTCGCTGCCGTCGGGGCCGTGCTGGGCGGGCACGGCCGTGATGGTGACGGGCCCCAACTCGACGCGCTCCCAGGGGGCGAGGCCGCGGGCGGTGCCGCCGAGGCGTTCGGCTCCGCCGCGGGTGGTGAGGGTGAGCGGGACGTCGGCGAGCAGGGCGCGCCCGCCGTGGTCGAGGTTGTCGGGGTGCTCGTCGTGCGAGAGCAGGACGGCGTCGACCGGTCCGAGGGCGGCGGGGTCGACGGTGCCCGGGAGGGTCTTGGTGAGGAACCGGCCGTCGCCGCGCGGGTAGTCGCCGGGGGCGTCGAAGGTCGGGTCGGTGAGCAGGCGCAGGCCGCCGTACTCGATCAGGGCGGTGGGGCCGCCGAAGACCCGGACGGGAACGGTGGGCAGAGCGGGGACAGCGGTCATGGCGCACCTCACGCGACGTCAGTTCCCTCACGGGAAAACTGGATTTTCTCCGTGAGGAGAATCTAGCGACACCTCACGGAGAACGGCAAGCTTTCCCGTGAGATCGAGAGAGGGGACGGCCACCTCCCACCGCGGATCGATCAGTCGACATATCAACCTCCACACCCCTCCTCACGGCCAATACCGGCCTTTACCATGAGGGACATGAGCCCGACCACCTCCGCCGCCCCCACCGCGCCGCCGCCCGCGCCCGGGGCCGAGCAGTACCCGGCGCTGGACTTCGCCAACTCGCTCCTGGCCCTCCCGGCCGGGCCGCTGGACCTGCTGGCGGCGCCCGGACCGGCCTCCGCGTGGCTGGTGGAGCACGGGCTGGCCCCGGAGGGCGGGCGGGTGCTGGAGCCGTGCACCGTCCGGCTGCGGACGTTCCGGAACGCGGTGCGCGAGCTGCTGGACGCCGCGGTCGCCGGGCGGCCCGCCCCGCCCGGGGCGCTGGCGGCGGTGAACGGGGCGCTGACCGCGGCCCCGGCGGTACCGCTACTGCGCTGGGACGCCGAGCGGGGCCTGCACCGCAGCCCGCCGCACCCGGCCGACCGGATCGCCGACGGGGCGATGGCCCGGCTCGCCGCCGACGCCGCCGAGCTGCTCACCGGCCCGGACGCGGCCCGGCTGGCCCGCTGCGGCGGCACCCCGTGCACCCGGTTCTACGTCCGCACCCACGCCGCCCGGCACTGGTGCTCGACCCGCTGCGGCGACCGCGTCCGGGCAGCCCGCGCCTACGCCAGGAAGCGCGCGGCGGAACAGGGCTGACGGGCCGTCGGGGAGATGCGGGGACCCCGGCCGGCCCGCAGGCCGACCGGGGTCCGCTACCGCCGTCCGCCGTCGCGTCAGTGCGCGGCCGGGAAGGTCGGGTACTCGACGCCGGAGACGTGCTGGACGACCCGGACGACCTGGCAGGAGTAGCCGAACTCGTTGTCGTACCACAGGTACAGGATCGCGTTGTCGCCCTCGACCTTGGTCGCGCCCGCGTCCACGATCGAGGCGTGCCGGGAACCGATGAAGTCGCTGGAGACCGCGTCGGGCGAGTCGATGAAGTCGATCTGCCGCTTGAGCGGGGAGGTCAGCGAGACGTCCCGCAGGTGGTCGAGGACCTCCTCGCGGGTGGTCTCGCGGGCCAGCTGGAGGTTGAGGATGGCGATCGAGACGTCCGGCACGGGGACGCGGATCGAGCTGCCGGTGATCTTCGCCTTGAGGTCCGGGAGCGCCTTGGCGACGGCGGAGGCGGCGCCGGTCTCGGTGATCACCATGTTGAGCGGCGCGGAGCGGCCCCGGCGGTCGGCCTTGTGGTAATTGTCCAGCAGGTTCTGGTCGTTGGTGAACGAGTGGACGGTCTCCACGTGGCCGCGCAGCACGCCGTACGCCTCGTCCATCGCCTTGAGCGGCGGCACGATCGCGTTGGTGGTGCAGGACGCGCAGGAGATGATCCGCTCGTCCGGCTTGACGGTGTCGTGGTTGACGCCGTGCACGACGTTCGGGACGTCGCCCTTGCCCGGGGCGGTCAGCACGACCTTGGCGATGCCGGGGCGCAGGTGCTTGGACAGGCCCTCGCGGTCGCGCCAGCGGCCGGTGTTGTCGATCAGGATGGCGTCGTCGATCCCGTACGCGGTGTAGTCCACCTCGCTCGGGTCGTTCGAGTAGATCACCTGGATCGCGTTGCCGTTGGCGACGATGGTGTTGGTCGCCTCGTCCACGGTGATGGTGCCCTGGAACTGGCCGTGGATGGAGTCGCGGCGCAGCAGCGAGGCGCGCTTGACCAGGTCGTCGCCGCCGCCGTCGCGCACCACGATGGCGCGCAGCCGCAGGCCGCCGGCCTTCTCGACCAGCAGGCGGGCCAGCAGGCGGCCGATCCGGCCGAAGCCGTACAGCACCACGTCGCGCGGGGCCTGCCGCTCGATCTTGTGGGCGCCGGTCGCACCCGACACCGCCTCGGCGGTGAACTCCGCCACGGACAGGCCGCGGTCGTCGGCGCGGTGGGCGGCGACGAGCAGGCCGAGGTCGATCTGGGACGGGCCGAGGTCGAGCGAGGAGAGGGCCCGGAGGAAGGGGAAGGTCTCGGTGATCGAGAGTTCCTCGCCGGATATCTGGCGGGCGAAGCGGTGCGTCTTCAGGATGCTGACCACCGACTTGTTCACCAGGGAGCGGCTGTGCAGCAGGACGGTGACGTCCCGCTCGCGGTGGAGCCGTCCGATGATCGGGATCATCGTCTCCGCGAGCTCCTCGCGGTTCTTCCAGTCCGTGAACACGTCGTCGTTGACAGTCACAATTCAACTTTCGGGGGGTGGGCCGAGCTGAGGGTCGGCCGGTTCTGAGGGTTGGCCGAGCTAAGGCGCGCCCCATGCTAGCTTCGGCTTCCGCGCCCGCCCGGTGCCGCTCCCCCCGGCCGCCCGCGCCCGCCCGCCCCCGGGCGGCCCACCGGGCGTGACGGCCGCCACACCGCCCTCCGGCGGCGGCCGGTCGGGCCGGACGGACCACCGGACATGACGGCCCGTCAGTTGCCGCCCGGACGGTCACAGGACGTGACAATAATCACTTGGGTAACATTAGTCACTCCCGTGAGTGACGAGCGGTCAGTTTCCGGGACAACGGGCCCGGTTTACCGGCAGAGTAGGAGTTCCCGGCCGAGGCCAGGCCGCGCAGGTCGGGCCCGCCGCGAGCGACGGGACGACTACCCATGGGACATGAGGCCTTCCAGCGGGCCGCACTGGTGTTCACCCTGTTCGACACCAACGGGAACGGGGTGCTCGACGTCGAGGACTTCGACCTGATGACGGAGCGCCTGCTGACCGTGGCCGACGACTCGCCGGCCGCCGACCGGCAGGCGCTCGCCGACAGCCTCAGCCGCTACTGGCAGGTGCTGGCGGAGACGCTGGACACCAACCGGGACGGACTGATCAGCCCGGAGGAGTTCCGCGGCTTCGTGCTCAACACCGAGCTGTTCGGCGCCACCGCCGCGGCCTTCGCCGACGCGCTGGCCGTCCTCGGCGACCCGGACGGGGACGGCCTGATCGAACGGCCCCGGTTCCTCTCCCTGATGACCGCGATCGGCTTCGAGAAGCCCAACATCGAGTCGCTGTTCGACGCCTTCGGGCCGGACGCCGAGGACCGGATCACCGTCGGCGTGTGGGCCGAGGGCATCCGCGACTACTACTCCCCCGAGAAGACCGGCATCCCCGGCGACCAGCTGGTCCCGGAGACCTTCTGACCCGACCCGCCGCCCCGACACCGGAACGTCCCCTCCGACACCGGAACGTCCGCACCGACGCCGGCCCCGCCGGCGCCGGCGCCAGCCACGCCGCCGTCCAGCCGGGTACTCGGCACCCCGAGTGCCCGGCCGGACGGCGGCCGGAACCACCCGGCCGCCGACGCCTCCCGCACCACCTCCCAAGGAGCCCCGCAGTGACCGCACCCCTCATCGCCCTCGCCGTCGGCCGCGGCACCGGCCCGGACCTCGCCCCCGTCTTCGAGCGGGTGCTCGACCGGATCACCCGGCTGCACGGCCGACCGGTCCGGGTGGAGCGGTCACCGCGCACCTACCACTCGTACGTGTCCCTGCGCGCCGAGGCCGCCGGCACCGCGGAGATCGCCGCGCTCACCGAGCAGGACGCCGCGCACTACGAGCGGTTCTGCCGCGACCAGGCCGCCGCCGGGGCCCGGGCGGTCTTCCGCACCGCGATCAACGCCCAGTCGCTGTACCTGGTCCGGCAGCGGCTGGCCGCCGTCAAGGTCGAACCGCTCACCGCCGGGACGGCCCGGCTGCTGCTGGTCCGCGACCAGGCCCAGGGCTTCTACACCGGCGAGAACCTGCACACCCCCGGCAGGGTGGTGCGCACCATGGAGTTCAGCCGCGACGTCACCGAACAGGTGGTGCGCTACGCGGTGCGCCGCGCCCGCGAACTGTGGGCCGAGGGCCCCGCCCGGGTGCAACTCGCCTACAAGTACCACCTGCTGGACGGGGCGCTGGATGACTGGGCGGAGGGCCTGTCCGCCGAACTCGGCCTGGACGTCGCCCTGTTCCAGCCCGACACGGTGAACCGCAACCTGATCGCGCACGGCCCCGAGGACCGCACCCTGCTGGTCGCCGGCAACGAGTGGGCCGACATCATGCACGTCGTCCTGCTCGACCGCTACGGCTCCGAGCGGCAGGAGAACCGCTGCACCGAGAACGTCCACCTGCACCCGGAGCTGGCCGGACTCACCGAGTACCAGACCGTGCACGGCTCCGCCGACGACCTCGCGGGCCGCGACCTGGTCAACCCCGTCGCCACCATCCGGGCCGCCGCTCGGATCGCCGAACGGCACGCCGACTGCCCGGGCGCGGAGGCCGCCGTGGAAGCCGCGATCACCGCCGCCCAGGCCGCCGGGGCCCGCACCCCCGACCTCGGCGGGACGGCCGGGACCACCGCGGTCGTGGACGCGGTCCTTTCCGCCTTTGCAGGAACGTTCGTGCCGAGCCCGGCCGGAGCCGCCGACGGTGCCACGGCCGACACCGCTGCCGCGCCGGCGGGCTCCCGATGAACGCTGAGGGCGCGGCGGGCGCTGAGGGCGCTGAGGGCGCTGAGGGCCCGGCGAGCGCTGAGGGCGCTGAGGGCATGGCCGTCGCGGTGCCCGGGGCCCGGGACGACCGGGACGACCGGGACGACCGGGGGCCGGACGCCTCCGCCGGGACGGCGCTGGTGGTGGTCGACCTCCAGAACGACTTCTGCGCGGGCGAGGTCGCCGCCGCCCGCTTCCCCGGCGACCCCGCGCTGCTGGCCCGGGCCGTCGAGGGCAGCGTCCGCGCGGTGCGGCTGGCCCGGGAGGCGGGCGTCGAGGTGCTGTTCGTCCGCTTCCTCGGCGACCCCGCCTACCAGGGCTCGGCCTGGCAGCGCCGGGACGCCCGGCTCGGCAAGCGGCCCAAGTGCCTGGAGGGCAGCTGGGGCGCCGAGTTCCACGGCGTGCGGCCCCGCCCCGAGGAGGCGGTGTTCACCAAGCGCGCCTGCTTCGACACCTTCCAGGACCCGGACTTCGAACCCCACCTGCGCCGCCGCGGCCTGCGCCACCTCGTCCTGGCGGGCCTGTTCACCGACGTCTGCGTGGACTCCACCGCCCGCACCGCCTTCCAGCGCGGCTTCCACCTCACCGTGCTGCGCGACTGCACCACCGCCCTGCACCTGGCGGACGCCGACATCCTGCGCTTCATGAGCCGGGTCTACGGCGCGCGGATCACCGAACTGGACCGCCGGCCCTTCACCGAACTCACGGAGTTCCCCGCCTTCCCCGACCCCGCCGAGCCCGCCGAGCCCGCCGAGCCCACCCGTCCCGCCGGTGCCACCGGCGCGGAGCCGGAGCAGACCGGGGCCGCAGCGACCCGGCGGTGACCACTCCCGCCCGGCCGCACCCCGCACCACCCGCACACCTACCCTCTGCGAGAGAGCCATGCCCGGAACCCACGGGACCCACGAGACCCACCGCACCACGGCGGTCCGGCAGTGACCGCACTCGGCACCACCAGCCCCGGTACCACCGGCCCCGCCCACCCCGATTCCGCCCGCCCCGACCCCGGGGTCGAAGCCGGGGTCGGCCGGACCGCCCTGCTGGTCGCCAACGCCCGCGCGCTGGAGGCGCGCCGGAGCGAGGCGCTGGCCGTCGACCCGTTCGCGGCCCACTTCGTCCGCGCCTCGCCCGGCTGCGCCGACTGGCCGGACGACCCGGCCCGGGTGGTCCCGGGCGACCCGGTCTGGGAACGGCTGGCCACCTACTTCGCCCTGCGCACCCGGGTGTTGGACGACCACCTGCTCGCCGCGACCGCCGCCGGCACCCGGCAGGTCGTCCTGCTCGGCGCCGGGCTGGACAGCCGGGCCCACCGGCTGCCCTGGCCGGCCGGCACCACTGTGTGGGAGCTGGACCGCCCCGAGGTGCTCCGCTTCAAGCAGCGCGTCCTGGACCGCCTGGACGCGGCCCCCACCGCCCACCGCCGCACCGTCCCGGTCGACCTGCGCGACGACTGGACGGGTGCCCTGACCGCCGCCGGACTCGACCCGTCCCGGCCGGTCGCCTGGCTGGCCGAGGGCCTGTTCCTGTACCTCCCCGCCGAGAGCGAACTCGCCGTCGCCACCGCCCTGGACGGCCTCAGCGCCCCCGGCAGCACCCTCGCCTACGAGATCAAGACCGGCCTGGAGTCCCCCACCGTCCGGGCCGCCCCCGTCTACGCGGACGCCCGCGAACGGCTCGGCGTCGACCTGCTGGCCCTGTTCGCCCCCGGCCCCCGCCCGAACACCGCCGCCACCCTGGCCGCCCACGGCTGGACCACCACCGTCCGCACCCCCTTCGACCACGCCCCCGCCTCCCGCCTGCGCCCCGAACCCCACGACGCACTCGCCGCCAACCGCTGGGTGACCTGCGTCAAGCACACCGGCGCCAGGACGGTGGTCCGGCTCCCCTGACGTTCTCCCGGCCCCGGCCCCCGTCGATCCCCGTCGATCCCCGGTGTGACGCGGCTCACGGGAACCCGGGCGGGCGGACGGACAGGGAGGGGTGTGGAACTGTCGCAACGGGCCCGGCTGCGGGCGGGGGAACAGACGGCGCTGGGGGAGCTCTTCGACGAGCACGCCCAGGCCCTGTACGGCTACGCGCTGCGGGCGCTGGGGGACTGGGCGGCGGCGGAGGACGTGGTGTCGCTGACCTTCCTGGAGGCGTGGCGGCTGCGCGGGAAGCTCCGGGAGGACGGGGAGTCGGTCCGGCCGTGGCTGTTCGGCATCGCCACCAACGTGCTGCGGAACACGGCGCGGGCCGGGCGGCGGCACCGGGCGGCGATGGCCCGGCTGCCGGAGCGCGAGCCGGTGCCGGACTTCGCCGAGGAGCTGGTGACCCGGCTCGACGACCACGCCCAACTCGCGGCGGTGCAGCGCGCGTTGGCCGGGCTGCGGCGCGGCGAACGGGAGGTCTTCCGGCTGTGCGTGTGGGTCGGGCTGGACTACGCGTCCGCCGCCGAGGCGCTCGGGGTGCCGGTCGGCACCGTGCGGTCCCGGCTGTCCCGGGCCAGGGCGCGGCTGCGGGCCCTGGCCGAACGGGAGTTGACGGAGGACCGGGAACCCGGGCCGAGCGGCGGACAGGTACGGGACGGCGGCTACGGAGTCGCCCGGTCGATCCAGGGGAACGCGCGATGAACCACGAACCCGGAACGCTCCCCGCCGACCGCGAGCGGCTGCTGAAGGAGCACCTGATGAACGAGATCGCCAGGGACCACGCCACCACCGCGGCGCGACGGCCGCGCAGGCGGCGGGGCTGGCTGGTCGCGCCCCCGCTGGTGGTCGGCCTGGCCGCGGCCGTGGCCCTGCTCGCCACCGGCCACCCGGCGGGCGACCCGGCCCCGACGACCCGGGCCGGCGCCGCGCCCCTCTTCCCCACCTCCGCCACCCCCTCCACCTGCCCGGACGGCACCGCCCCCACCGACCGGGCCTCCGCGCCCGCCATCCCGGCACCCGGCTCCGCGCCCGCCGGGGTGACGGACGCCCGGCAGGCGTTCGCCGCCGCCGCGCAGGCCGCCGCGTCGAAGCCGGTGCCGCAGGTGGACGGCAGTCAGTTCCTCTACAGCGAGACGCTCCAGCGCTTCTCCGGCGAGGACGCCTGCGTGCGCCGGGAGTGGATCGCGCTGGACGGCCGCACCGACGGCGTGATCATCGATCCGCACAACGGCCGGATGTCCTTCAGCCCCAACTCGGGTGGCCTGCCGACCGGTCTGCTCGTCCCGAACCACGCCTACCTGGCCGCCCTGCCCACCGACCCGCAGGCACTCCTGGAGCAGATCCGCGCCCAGCACCCCGAGGGCGGCGACGGCGACGCGGACGGTGCCGCGTTCCGGGTCATCTCCAACCTCGTCTCCACCCAACTGCTCACCCCCCGGGTCGCCGCCGCCTTCTGCCAGGCCGCCGCCGCCGTCCCGGGCGCCACCTTCGACCTCGCCGCCGTCGACCTGACCGGGCGTCACGGCATCGGCGTGATCCGGGCGGACGCGACCGACCGGACGGAGCTGATCTTCGACCCGCACAGCTGCGAGTACCTCGGCAGCCACAGCGTCCGCCTCGTCACCTTCGAGGGCGGCGACCCCGTCGGCGCCACCTTCGACACCGCCGTGCTGCGCCGCGCGGTCACCGACAAGGCGGGTGAGGTACCCGCGCCCTGAGCGACCGTCGGGCCCCGACCTCAGCCCTGCCCCACCAACCCCCTTAGCTCTGGCCCTAGTTCGGCGATCAGGCGGCGGTAGGTGTCGAAGGCCGGCTTGGGCGAGTGGTCGTCGCGCAGCAGTCCGAAGTGGTGGAACAGGCTCTCGCCGGAGCTGTCCGCGTCGCGCAGGGCGAACAGGCTGTAGCCGTCGATGTTGAGCGGCCCGGCCCGGTCGGCGACGGTGCGGATCACCGTCTCCAGCGCCCTGGCCTGCGCGTCCTCGGGGCGGCCGGGCCCGGTGGGCCAGCCGTTCTCGCAGATCCGGATCGGCGTTCCGGCCGGGATGCCGGCTTTCGGCAGGTCGGCGTGCCGGAAGGCGTGCAGCACCCAGGCGGTGGCGTCGGCGAGGCGCTCGGGCGGGACGGGGTGGAAGACGTCCGGGAAGAAGTCCAGGCCGACGTAGTCGAGCGCGTCCAGGAAGGCCCGGTCGGCGAGGCGCCCCAACTCGGGCCAGAAGGTCGCAGCGGGATCGAAGGACGGGACGGCGTTGAAGCCGACGGCGGCGTCGAGGCCGAGCGCGCGCACCTCGTCCTTGGCGGCGACCACCCCGGCGACCAGGGCGGCCAGCACGTTGGGGGTGCTGCCGTCCAGCACCGGCAGGTCGGCGTTGGGCTCCTCGCAGACCTGCACCGCGCCGAGCCGGCCGCCGAGTTCGCGCACCTGGGCCCGGACGTACGCCTCCCAGCCGTCCAGGCTGCCGCTCGGTTCGCGGAACTGGAGGACCAGGTCGATCCGCCGACCCGGCCGGTCGAGGTACGGCCGCCAGCCGTCGGGGGTCTGCGGCGGCGGGGTGACGGTGCGGGCGAAGGACCGGTAGATCCGGATCCGGAAGCCGGGTTCGGCGCCCTGCAACAGGTCGAGCGCCCGGGCCAGCCGGACCGGGTCGTCGGGCCGGACGGGATGGAGGACGCCGCGCTCGTCGCCGAGCAGCGCGCCCGGGTAGATCCCGAACCCGAACCCGGAGCCGCCCGTCCCATTCGCTCCGGTCGTTCCGCCCGCTCCGGTCGTTCCGTTCATTCCGGCCTCCTCGCCGCCCGGCACCGGGCATCCCGAGAGAATCTTGGTGTCACACCAATTTTTCAGTGACCCTACCATTCCGTACGATGGGCGCCATGGGCCTTCGCGAGACCAAGAAGCAGCAGACCCGCACCGCGATCGCGGACGCCGCGCTCCCGCTGTTCCTGGAGCACGGCTTCGACCGGGTCACCGTCGCCGAGGTGGCCCGGCACGCGGGCGTGTCGACCAACACGGTGTTCAACTACTTCCCGACCAAGGAGGACCTGTTCTTCGACCGGCAGTCCGAGGTCGAGCGCCACCTCGCCGCCCTGGTCGACCCGCTGCCGCCCGGCACCTGCTGCCCGGCGGCGGCCGTCCGCGACGACCTGTGCGCCGCGCTCGAACGGGGCGACCCGGCGATCGGGCTCGGCCCCGGCTCGGCCGGCTTCTTCCGCACCGTCGAGGCCAGCCCCGCGCTGCGCGCCCGCGAACGCGAGATCGGCGAACGCGTCGAGTCCGCCCTCGCCGCCGCCCTGCCCTCCTCCCCCACCGCGCCCCTGCTGGCCGGCGCCCTGGCCGGCCTCCACCGCGCGACCCTGCGCGAACTGCGCCGCCGCGTCCTGGCCGGCGACCCGCCCGCCACCGTCGCCACCGCCCTCGCCACGGCCGCCACCCGCGCCTTCGCCCCGCTCTGCACCTGCCCCGCCGCCCCGACCCCCTGAACACCCCCCGCACCGCACTCGACGGCCCCCCGACCTGATCAGGCGTTCGTGCCTCCCCTCACCCGCCGGTGCGTCTCCGCGCCCTTTCCCCCGCCTCCGCCGACCCGCCCCGGCTAGCGTGACGGCGAGTGCGCGCCCTGCACCTGCCCCGCCGCCCCGACCCCCTGAACACCCCCCGCACCGCACTCGACGGCCCCCGACCTGATCAGGCGTTCGCCTCCCCTCACCCGCCGGTGCGTCTCCGCGCCCTTTCCCCCGCCTCCGCCGACCCGCCCCGGCTAGCGTGACGGCGAGTGCGCGCGGTGGCGCGGAGCGGGAGAGGTGGGTGGCGGGATGGAACTGCCGGACGTACTGGGGGTGTTCGCGCACCCGGACGACGAGTCGCTGTCGGCGGGCGGGCTGCTGGCCCGGCACGCGGCGGCGGGGGCGCGGACCGGCGTGGTGACCGCGACCTGGGCGGAGGGGACCCACCGGGTGCCGGAACTGGCTCGGGCGCTGGCCGAGTTGGGCGCGGGTGCGCCGCGGCTACTGGGGTACGCGGACGCGAAGGTGCCGGAGTCGGCCCCGGGCGCGGACCGACTGGTGGACGTGCCGGTGGAACCGGCGGTGCGGCAACTGGTCGCGCAGCTGCGCGAGTTCCGGCCGGACTGGGTGGTGACGCACGACGCGTACGGGGGGATGACCGGGCACCCGGACCACCGGCAGACCCACCGGCTGACGCTGCTCGCCGTCCAGGCCGCCGCGCTGCCCGCCCTGTACCCGGAGCTCGGCGACCCCTGGCGGGTGCGGCGCCTGCTGCTCGCCACCCATCCGGACGGCGCGGCGCGCGAGTTGGCCCCGCTGCTGCTGCGCCCCGGCCGGACGGCGTACACCGTGCCGGACGCGGAGGTGACGGCGCTGGACGTCTCCCCCTGGCTGGACCGCAAGCTCGCGGCGGTGTTCGCGCACCGCTCGGAGGTGGAGCGCGGCGCCCTGCCGGGACGGCTGGCCGCCGCGACCCCGGCGGACCGGGCCCGGATGGCGGGCACCGAGTGGTACCAGCACCACCCGCTGCCGGGCGCGCCCTCGGCGTCCGGGGGCTCGACGCGGCAGCTCCGGGAGACGAAGGCGAGCGAAATCGACTGACATGTCGCGTGCGGCATTGCGTGGAGTGCCCGATGTCACCGCCGGGGCGGGGCCGCCCGCGCGCGAGGAGGGTCGGCCGTGGATCTGGAACTGCGACACCTGCGGGTGCTCCGCGCGATCGCCGACAGCGGCAGCGTGGGCCGGGCGGCGGCGGCGATCGGTGTGTCCCAGCCCGCCACCAGCACCCAACTGCGGCGGATCGAAAGGCGCTTGGGTGCTGCGGTGTTCGACCGGACGGCCGCCGGGGTGGTGCCCACCATCTTCGGGGCCGAGGTGCTGGCCGCCGCCCGCGAGGTACTCGCCTGGGTCGACCGGCTCGGGCGGGGCGCCATCCCGGGCGGCGGGCGCCCGCACCGCGAACTGCGGCTGGCCGCCGACCGACCGCCCTGCTGCCCGGCACCCTGGCCCGGGTCCGGCACCTGCGGCCCGAACTGTGCTTCGTCCTGACCCCGCCCGGGGACGCCGAACCGCCCGCCGACCTCGCGCTGCTGCTCGACCACCCCGGCTCCGGACTGCGCCCGACGCCACCGTCGGCGGGCCGCGCGGGCGCCACCGAGCCGGTGTTCGTCGCCCTGCCCGCCGCCCACCCACTGCGCCACCACGCCGAACCCGCGCCGACCGACCTGGCCGGCGAGTGCCGACTGCTGCCGACCGCCGACGGCGGGTGCTGGCTCGCGCTGTTCCGGGCAGCCCACGAGTCGACCCCGTTCACCCCCGCCGCGGTACGCGAACTGCCGTACGGGCGACGGGAAGTGCTCGACCCGGTGGCCCCCGGACTGGGCGCGGCGCCGGTGCCGGGCAGCACCGCACCGGTACCGGGCGTCGCGGTCAGGCCGCTGCTGGGAACGCCCCTGTGGCTGCGCCACGTCCTGCTGCGGCGCCGCGCCGCGATCGACCCGGACCTGGCCGACACCCTGTCCGGGGCCGCCACCGCCGCATACCGGGAACTCGCCGGCGAGGCCCCCCCACCTGCACGACTGGGCCACCCGGACGTTCCGCCCACCCCGCACCTGAGCCCAGGCCCGGCCACCGCGCGGCCCACTCCCCCGCCGTGTGATACCGCGTTCATGGTCTAGGGCCTGAAGGGCGCCACCGACACCCGGGCAGTGGCCGAGGCAGGCAAACACACCTCCCGCCTGTCCACCGTCCTCCAGAACACGTACGACAACGCCGACTCCACCCGGGCCGGCCCGTGAGGCCACCTGGCCGTCCGCTCCATGTTCGAGCAGCACCCGGCGGACGTACACCGGATGCTCGACCGCTTCCGCACCGGCGGCCACCCGGGCGGGTACGCGGTCCACCACGGCCTCGACACCTCCGCCCTGCCCGCCGGCACGTTCACCCCACCCGCCGCGCGGCGTCCGCCCGCAGCTCCGCGGACTCCAGCGGGCTGTCCCGCAACCCGGCCATCCGCCGGGCCGCCCGCCCCCGGGTGCGTGCCGGACGGCGTAGTGCCGGGCGTCCGCCTCGCAGTCCCAGAGCGACTCGACCAGCAGCGGGCCCGCCGCACCGGGGTCGATCGCGTGCAACGCCCGCGGGTGGGCGGGGCGTTCGTAGCTGTGCGGGGTGTGCGCCCAGAACCGGTGCAGCGACCGAGCCGCCGCCGCGGCGGCCGGGCCGAACCGGGCCAGGCCGTCCGCCATCCGGCCCGATCCGCACCACTCCTTCGCCTCCCACTGCCGATCCAACTCGCCCACCAGCAGCGGGCCACCCTCACCGACCACCAGCCGCAGCCCCGCGTCCGCGTCCTGTTCGACCCGGCCGGGCACCCGTTCCGCCTCTGCCACGACCTGTCCTGAGCCACCCCGCGAGGTGTCGGCGGAGTACGGCAGACTGACCCGCCGTGAACACCTCCGCATCCGCGCTCCCGGCCGTCTGGGCCCCGATCCGCGCCTGGTTGGACGACCGCACCCGCCCGGGCCCGCTCCGGCCGGCCGCCGGTCCCGACGCGCTGGACGCCGCCGGGGCGGCGCTCGGGCTGTCGCTGCCCGCCGAGCTGCGGTGCTGGTGGCTGTTGCCGGACGTGGACGGGGACCACTGGCTCCCCGGCGCCTTCGCGCCGCTCGCGCTCCCGGCGGCCCTGGAGTACCGCGAGGTCCAGCTCCAGGTGGCCGCGGCCGAGGGCGAGTCCGTCGGCCCGGACGGCCGTCCCGCGCCCCGCTACCGGCCGGAGTTCCTGCCGATCGCGGAGAGCCCGGGCGGCGACACCCTGTTCGTGGACCTGGGCCCGGGGGACGCCCGCGGCGCCGTCCGGCTCTGGGACCACGAGACCTGGCGGCCGGACGCCCCGCTGTGGCCGTCCGTCACCGCGATGCTGCACGACATCGCGCGCGCCCTGACGACCGGCGCTCCCGCCCTGCTCGGCCACCGCGCCCTCGGCGGCTCCGCCCCGCCGGTCACCGCCGTCGTCGGCGCGGACGGGGGCCTCGACTGGTCGGTGGCGGGGTGAGCCTGCCGACGGGCGGTCGTGGCCGGGGGTCGGGCGGGGGTGGGCGATCATTCTCGGTATGACCCCCGTTCTGGTGTTCGGCCTCGCCGCGATGATCATGCTGTGGACGCGGCGGCGGACCGGCGGGCCCCGGCCGGGGCCGGTGGCGGAGCGGGCGGGGGCCGTCCCGGCTGGGTTCGATCCGGCCGCGTACGGGCTGGTGCCCTCGGCGGAGTTGGACCCGGGGCGGGCCGGGCCGCCGATGCGGCTGCTGCGCCGCAAGGAGCTGGGGGCGCTGGCGGACTCCTGCCTGGCGGGTGGCTGGCGGGCCGCCGAGGCGTACGTGGCGGCGGCGGGGACGGACTGGGACGAGCGCTGGTCCCGGCTGGACTTCCTGACCCGGGTGGCGGCCGAGCGCGACGCCTGGCTGACCGCCTGGGAGGAGGCGGGGACGGCGCCGTGCGCCGCCGCGACGGTCCGGGCCCGGCTGCTGGTGCAGCGGGCCTGGGAGGCGCGCGGCAGCGGCTTCCCGGCGCAGGTCGCGCCGGAGCGGCTGGCCGCGTTCCGGACGCAGCTGACCGCGGCGTACGAACTCGCGCGGCGGGCGGCCGAGTCGGACGGGCGCGATCCGGGCCCGTGGGTGGTGATGATCGCGGCGGCGCGCGGGTTGCGGCTGCCGCGGCGGGAGTTCCGGGAGCTGTGGGGGG
Organism: Kitasatospora sp. NPDC088783; assembly: GCF_044750705.1. Taxonomy (NCBI): domain Bacteria; kingdom Bacillati; phylum Actinomycetota; class Actinomycetes; order Kitasatosporales; family Streptomycetaceae; genus Kitasatospora; species Kitasatospora sp. NPDC088783. Next base: position 123,385 of record NZ_JBIVKJ010000001.1, on the reverse strand, counting down.
AGGTGGTCGCGCGGGCCCCGCACCACGTCGGCGGGCACTGGCAGGCGATGCAGTACTGGTGCGCCAAGTGGCACGGCAGCGACGCGCTGATGCTGCGGTTCGCGGTGCGCGCGGTGCACTCCGCCCCGGCCGGGTCTCCGCTGCCCGGGCTGTACCTCCAGGCGCTCACCGAGTTGGAGTCGCGGCACGGCCCGCGCGGGCTGCCCGGCGGTCGCCGGTACCGGGAGCTGCTGCCCCGGGTGGCGGCGGCGCTGGACGGCACCCCCGCGTCGAACGACCAGGTGCCGCTGCTGCGGCACCTGCTGGCGCACTTCGCCCTGACGTCCCGGCAGCCCGCGCTGGCGCTGGAGCAGTTCCGGCGGATCGGCCCGTGGTGCGGCGCCCACCCGTGGTCGGCCGGGTCCGACCCGGTCCGGGCCTTCGACCGGGCCCGCGCGCTGGCCGCGTCCCTGGCCGCCGCGGACGGGACGGGCGACGACCGGACGGCCGCGCCCGCCTGACCCGGCCCCGCGTCCCGTCCCCTCCAGGCCCCTCCCTCCCGGCGCCCGTCGTCGGGACGAGTCGGACGGGCGTCCGGGGCGGCCGGTTCACCACTACGGGGGCACCGCGGCGGGGCCGTGGCGGCGGGACGGCACCCGTCCGGTGCGAGGGGTGACGAGTGCCGTGACCGCCCCCGGGTTCGGTCGTTATCCCCGAACGTGAGTGCCGACCCATGGGCCCCTATGGGCGTCCGAGACGAAACGATTCAGCAAGCTCCCATCTACGCACGGTTGGTGACCCTCTGGCACCAGTCCGGCCGCACCGTGCCCGGCCGCCGGGACCACGAGTGGTCCCGGCTGGTCACCCCGCCCCGGTTCTCCGCCCACCCGGCCCCCGAACGGGAGCGCCTCTCCCCGCACCCCCCGCCCGATCCGGCCCCCGCCGCCCCGCCACCCGCGCCGCTTACCGCCCCGTCCGTCGCGTCCCCCACCACCCCGTCCGTCGTCCGTCCGAGGGAGGACCGGTGACCCACCAGAACACCCCGCGCGCCTGGCTCCGGCGCAACGGCGGGCCGGACTGCGTGCTGCTGCTGGACGTGACGGTGTCGCCGTGCCCGGGGCTGCGGGTCTCGGTGCCCGCCCGGCTGCGCTACCACCGGGCCGACCCGTACGCCGTGCACCTGGACTGCCACGTGGACCTGGAGGAGCCGATCACCTGGCTGTTCGCCCGCGAGCTGCTGGTGGAGGGCCTGGAGGGGTGGGCCGGGATCGGCGACGTGACGATCCGGCGGTCGAGCGCGGACGGGGACCTGCTGGCGATCGCGCTGAGCACGCCCGGGCAGACCGCGGTGCTGCACACCCCGGCCGGGCCGGTCCGCGAGTTCCTGGAGCTGACCCACCGGGTGGTGCCGGCCGGCACCGAGCACCTGCTGCTGGACGCCGGGGGGCTGCTGCGCCGGATTCTGGCCGAGGCCGTGGGACCGGAGAAATACGAATAACACCGGGCCGATCATATTCCTGTCGGGTCATCACATTCTCCACGGCCGAGAACCCGGCCACCGCAGCGTCAATCACTCCTTCGCCACCGAACGGAGACGGCCGCCGCGGTGTCGATTTCCGTCCCGGCCGCGGAACGGCCGGTATTCGCCGGAAATCGGTATTCGCGGTCGGCGCCGCCCGTTATTCTGAGGCCAGCCCCCGAGGTGGTCCGCACGAGGAGTCGTCGATGTCACACGCCCGCGGTCCGAACGTCGCGCTGCGCGGCTGCATGGCGGAGGCCGGGTGGAACGGCCCCGCGCTGGCGGCCGCGTTGCAGAAGGTGGCCCGGGAGAGCGGCTTCAGCGTGGGCTACGACCGGACGACGGTGGCGCACTGGCTGTCCGGCACCCAGCCCCGCCCGCCCGGGCCGCAGTTGCTGGAGGAGGCGTTCGCCCGGCGGCTGGGCCGCCCGGTCTCCCGGAGCGAACTCGGCCTCCAGCCGACCGAGCAGAGCGCCGCCGAGGAGCCGGAGACCGATCCGACGGACGCCCTGACGGGGCTGCGCCTGCTGCATTCCTGGCCGAATTCCGGCGAACCGCAGGACGAGGCGTCCCAGCCCCCGCTGTTCCAGATCCGGACGCTGCCCTCCCCCCGCTCCCCGGTGGGATCCGCCCCGGCCGCGGGATCCGCGCCCCGGCCGCCGCTGGTCCCGGCCGGACGGCGGCCCGGCCCGGAGCGGGTCGGGGCCCGGCAGGTGGAGGCGGTGCGGGAGATGACGGCGTTCGGCGCCCGGCACTACGACGGGTACGGCGGGGCGATCGCCCGGAGCCTGCTGCTGGGCTACCTGCGGGACCACGTGCTGCCCTGGGCGAAGTCCCCCGCCGTGGGCGCGCGGCACCGCGAACTGCTGGTCGCCGCCTCCCAGCTGGTCCGCCTGGTCGGGCGGACGTACACCGACGACAACCGGCACGGCGAGGCCCAGCGGCACTACCGGCTGGCGTACCAGCTGGCCGCCGAGGCGCAGGACGGGCAGGCCCAGGCGATGGCGCTGCGCGACCAGAGCACCCAGGCCGGGGCGCTCGGGCACCAGGCGTACGCGGCCCGGCTGGCGGACGCGGCGGCCGAGCACCTGCCGCCGGACGCGGCACCGGGCGTGCGGGCCTTCGTGCTGGCCCAGCAGGCGGTGGCGGCGGCCCGGCTGCGCCGGGCGGCGGAGGCGCTCAGGCACCTGGAGGGGGCGCAGCAGTGGGCCGGGCGGGCGACCGCGGAGGGCGGCCCGCACCGGTACCCGGAGCCCGCCCTGCTCTACCAGGCCGCGCAGGTGCACCGCTCGCTGCGGGCCACCGACCTGTCGCTGTCGTACCTGCGGGCCTCGCTGCGGGCCCGGCCGGCCGGCGAGCACCGGACGATCGGGGTGTCGCTGCTGCAACTGGCGCACCTGGAGCTGGACGCGGGGAACATCCACCAGGCCCGGCGGGCGTACACGAGCTTCCGGGAGCGGCAGGACGCGCTGCGCTCCCCGGCGACGACGCTGCGACTGTCGCGCCTGGAGAGCCGGTTCGCCCGGCTGGGCGGGTAGCCGAGTTCCCCGGGGGCGGGCGGAGGTCCGGGGGCAGGCGGAGGCCCGGCCCGGCCGGGGGGTGAGCCGGGCGGGCCGGGGGGTGAGCCGGGCGGGCCGGTTGCTTGGCGGGCCGGGGCGGCGGGTGGTCAATGGGGGTATGAACGATCCCTCGTACTACCCGCTGGTCTCACCCGTCCCCCCGTGGCCGTCGTCCCCGGAGGCGCCGGAGGCACCGTCCCCGGAGCCCGCACCGGCCCCCGGAGTCCCCGGGGCGCCCGGGGCTCCGGCGGTGGACGGCGGCGCACCGGCGGAACGGGGCCGGCCCCGGGGCCGGGGTGGGGTGCCCGGGCCGGGGCCGGCGGTGCTCCTCCCGGGGGCGGGGAGGGTGTTCCCGTGCCGCGCTCAGGAGGCCCGTTCGCCGAGGACGGGGACCCTGATCCGGCCGGGGGAGCGCACGGGGACGCGGCCGACGGGGGCGACGGGGGCGACCGGTCCGGCCGGGCGGACCCGGTAGCGGTTGAGGTGGTGGCGTTCGGCCTCGCGCAGCGGTCGGCTGCGCCGGGTCGCGGCGTCGGTCGGCACGGTGACCGTCCGGGCCTGGAACACCAGCTGTCCGCGTCGGCGGGCCTCGCAGGTGGTGCTGATCGAGGACCGGCCGAGGCGCTCCACCCAGATCTGCACGGGCAGCGGGGTGGGGCAGTGGTAGAGCGGGGAGCGGTAGTCGATCTCGTGACGGGCGATCATGAACCCGTCCTCGAACAGGTCCTGTCCCTCGGTGTCGTCGTACAGCAGGCAGTAGACGGCCTCCTGGACGTACTGGAGCACCTTGAGGTTGTTGACGTGGCCGAAGGCGTCCATGTCGCCCCAGCGGGTGCGGCACATGTAGGTGTACAACGGTCAGCCGTCCGTTCGGTGTTCGCTGCGGAAGCCCAGGCTGCGGCGCAGGTAGCCGTAGGCGTACGGGGAGCGGTGCAGGGCGGTGTCGTGGCCCTGCTCGTAGACCTCGGCGGCGGTGTCCAGGACGGCCCGGCCGAGGGCCCGCTCGGTGCGGCGGCAGAGCTTCTCCAGTTCGGCCAGCCGCTGGGCGGCGGGCAGCCCGGCGAGGGCGGCGCACTCCTTCTCCACGTGGTCGGCCCCGTCTCGGTGGTCAGACATCGATTCCTCGTTTCCGGTCGGGCTTGGTCCGCGACGCGCGGTGCGTGTTCTCTGGGGGTCCAGCAGGGGATTCATCCGTTGAGGGGGAAGGAGCAGCGGCCTCGTTGACGCTGAATGCCCTTCCGGTGATCAAACTCGATCAGGAACCACCCGGAAACGGCGAATTGCGCGGTCTTCGGTTGAAGATCGCGTCGATTTCGACGGCTTTCAACATCGGCCGCCGGTCACCGCTCGGACGGCGGCGCTCAGCCGACCAGGGTGAGCGCGAGCACCGAGCCGGGCAGCGCGGCGACCACCAGCCCGTCGGGGGTGACCGCGAGGGTGCGGACGGCCGCGCCGAGCCGGAGGTCGGCGCCGCGGTGGCGCTCGCCCCAGCGGCGCAGCCGCAGCAGGCCGTCGGACCAGGCGGCGGCCAGCAGCAGCCCGGCGGGGGTGGCGGCGAGGCCGACGGCGGTGACCGGCCACGGGCGCCGGTCGACCGGGGCGGGCAGCGGCGGGCGGCCGGGCATCCAGGTCCAGACCCGGCCGTCCTCGCCGCCGCTGGCGACCAGGGTGCCGCCGTCGGCCGCGGCCGCGGCCAGGGCGGTGACCGGGCCCTCGTGCAGCGGGTGCTCGGGCCGGTGGGCGGCGCCGGTGGCGGTCTCGGTGCAGGTGGCCAGCCCGTCCGGACCGCCGAACACCAGCACGCCCTGGTGCCCGGCGACGGCGGTGCACGCCGCGGGAACGACCACCGGGACGGCCGGCGCGCCGGCCGCCGGGAGGGCCGGCGGGAGGGCCGGTGCGCCGCGGACGGTGAGCGGGCGCAGCGTGCCGGAGGCGTTCAGCAGCAGGGCGCCGCCGAACGGGGTGGCGGCCAGGGCGCGCGGGTGGGGTTCGACCAGCGGTTCGGGCGGGCCCAGCGGTCGGCCGGTGGCGGGGTCGGCCAGGTGCAGTCCGGCGCCGTCGGCGAGCAGCAGGTGTCCGGCGAGCGGGCCGGTGCCGAGGGCGGCGGCGCACGGGCCGGCGGCGGGGGCGTGCTGCCAGACGGCGCGCCAGCGGGTGTCGGCCTGCCGGGCGAGGTCGGCGCAGTGCGCGGCGGCGGCGTCGTGGCGGCCGGTGAGGTGGGCGTGCAGGACGGCGGCGCGGTCGGCGGGACGGGCGGCGGCGGCCCGGTCGGGGGCGGCCCGGCGCCAGGCTTCGGCGAGCGGGGTGGGCGGCAGTCCGGCGTCCTCGGCGCGTTGGAACGCGGCGGTGACGGTGGCGGGTTCGGCGTGCAGCAGCAGGTCGATCTCGGCGAGCATCGGGCTGCCGGGGTCGCCCGCGGAGGCGTGCCGGACCAGCAGGGCGAGGCGTTCGGGGTCGCTGGCGGCGAGGTCGGGGCCGCCGTCGGCGCGGACCGGGATGCCGCCGGCCACCGCCCACATCATCGCGGCGTGGTCGACCGGCGGGCCGTCGGCGGCGACCAGGTCGGCGAGGGCGGCGGGGCGCAGCCGCCAGCGGTCGGCGATCGGGGGCGGCGGCAGCAGGTCCGCGGCGGCGGCGACGGCGGCCGGGTCGGCGCCGGGGAGGGTGGCCCACAGGGCGGTGCTGAGCGGGCCGTCGGCGGCGGCCAGGGCGGTGAGGGCGGCGCGTTCGGGGGCGGGGACGGCCCGCCACCAGGCGGCGGCGAGCGCGGCGGCCCGGTCGGCGGGCGGCAGCGCGGGGTCGGGGGCGGCGCCGGGGGTGCGGGCGGCGAGTTGGGCGAGGCCGGGGCTGGGGTGGGTGGCGGCCGGGTCGACGGGGTGGCCGGTCAGGCTCGCGCACCAGGCGGCGTACGGGGCGGGGTCGGTCCACTGCGGCTGGTCGAGGTCGAGGACGGCGCCGGTGGGGGCGGCGTCGGCGAGCGCGTCGGCGGCGGGGCCGTGGGCGGCCTCGACGATCAGCAGCAGCCAGGGGACGGACAGCAGCGGGACGAGGAGTTCGCGGGCCAGCCGTTCGGGCGTGCCGGGCAGTCGGGGGCCGCCGGCCCGGTCGAGGTCGGTGACCACGACGGTGCGCGGGGTGCCGTCCTGGAGCGCTTCGAGCAGGTCGGCGGGTTCGCCGGCGGTGAGGCCGAGCAGGTCGGCGAGCCGGGCGGTGGCCGAACGGACCGTCAGCCCCTCGGCGTCCAGCAGGGCGTGGACGCGGCGGCCGGGGCGCGGGTGGTCGGGCGGACAGGCGGCGGCGAGCCAGGTCAGCAGGTGGGTGCGGCCGCTGCCGGAGGAGCCGGCGATGCGGCACAGCCGGGGCGCGCGGCCGTCCTCCAGCCAGGACAGCAGGGCGCGCCCGGCGGGGCGGCGCCCGGCCCCGAGCGGGGGCAGGCCGGGCGCGGGGGCGTCGGCGGGCGCGGCCGGGGGCGGGGGCAGCGGGCGGCCGTGGCGCGGGTGGGGGCGGTAAGTGCTGCCGCTGTCACCGGGGCCGCTGCCGGGCGGGGTGCTGCCGGGCGGGGTGCTGCCGGGCGGGGTGCTGCCGCGGACGGCGTGCACGGGTATCCGTCCGGCGGGGTCGAGGCCGTCGTCCAGCAGGTACTGCCAGACCGCCGGCCCGCCCCGTTCCGGGGTGCCGTCCTCCGCCCGGTCCGCGAGTCGGACGCCGGTGCGGTTGTCGCTGTCCACTGGTGCCAGTCCCCCGTGCTCGTTCCCCGTCGGCCGTCCCCCTCGGCGGGTGCCCGGGCGGAGCCGGGTGTTCCCCGGTTCGTCGCGGCACCGTCACTTCCGGCCGCGCTCAGCGTACTTGAGCCGCGCGCACGGCCGTTCGAACCCGGGACACCGCTGTGATCCGGGCCACATTCGCGGGTTTCGCGTGACATCCGGCGGGCCGGTCGGGCTCGCTGTTCCCGACACGATCGAGAGGAAGGCCGACCGGGATGAGCGGCAGCGACGGGGGCGGGCCGGACGGGGCGGACCCGGCGGCGACAGCGACGACGACAGCGACAGCGACGGAGCGGGCGACGCACCAGTACGCGGAGCACCGGGAGTTGCTGTTCTCCCTGGTCTACGACCTGCTCGGCAGCGTCGCCGACACCGAGGACGTCCTCCAGGACACCTGGCTGGCCTGGGCCGCCCGAGCGACCCGGACCACCGGGGCCACCGGGGCCACCGGCCCGGCCGCCGAGCCGATCGAGCACCCGAAGGCGTACCTGGTGCGGATCGCGGTGAACCGGGCGCTGGCCCAGCGGGCCGCGGTCAGCCGGCGGCGCGAGACGTACGTCGGCCCGTGGCTGCCGGAACCGCTCATCGGCCCGCCGACCGGATCACCGTCCGAGTCGCTGACCGGATCGCTGACCGGATCACTGGCCGGGTCGGACGGCGCGGCCGGGGACGCGGCGCTGGCCGCCGAACGGGCCGAGTCGGTGTCGCTGGCCCTGCTGGTGGTGCTGGAGACGCTCTCACCGCTGGAACGCGCGGCGTTCGTCCTGCACGAGGTGTTCGGGTACACCGGCCCGGAGGTCGCCGCGATCCTGGGCCGCAGCCCGGCCGCGGTACGCCAGTTGGTCAAGCGGGCCCGCGCGCACGTCCGCTCCCGCCGCCCCCGCTACGAGCCCGAACCCGGCCTGCGCCGCCAGGTCACCGAACGCTTCCTGGCCGCCGCCCTCGGCGGCGACCTGGCCGCCCTCCTCCGGCTCCTCGCCCCCGACGTCACCCTCGTCGGCGACGGCGGCGGCAAGGCCCCCGGCGGCCGTCGCCCCCTCACCGGCCGCACCAAGGTCGCCCGCCTGCTCACCGCCCTGGCCCCCAAGTCCGGGCCCGGCCTCGCCCTCACCTGGCGCGACGTCAACGGCGCCCCCGCCGTCCTCTTCTCCGCCTCCGGCCGCCCCTTCGCCGTCCTGGTCCTGGACCTGCTCCCGGACAGCGACCTGATCTCCGGCATCCACGCGATCTCCAACCCCGACAAACTCCGCCTCCTCCCCTGACCCGCCCGGTCCCGGTGGGCCGGGCCCGGCGGGCCGGCGGGCTGGCGGGGGCGGTCAGCGGGCGGCGGGGCCGAGGCGGGCGAGGGTGTCGAGGAGGTGGGGGTGGTGGGCGGGTGTCTCGGGGGGCGGGGAGACGTAGAGCTGGATGGCGGTGACGCCGGGCTGCCGGTAGCGGAGGATCTGTTCGTGGCACTGCTCCGGGGAGCCGTGCAGGAAGAGGGCGTCGACCAGTTCGTCGGGCAGGGCGCGTTGGGCGCCCGCGTGGTCGCCGTCGGCCCAGCGGCGGTGCGTCTCGGCGAGCAGGTCGCCGTTGCCGAGCCACTGGTGGAACTTGCGGTAGGGCTCGCGGTTGAGGATCCAGGCGAGGAAGGGGCGGGCGGTGCGGCGCGCGTACGCGGTGTCCTCGGTGGGGCAGACGAACACCTTGACCACGAGTTCCTTGCCGGGCGGCTGCGGGCCGACGGCGTCCAGCACCCTGGGCAGGTCGCGGGCGCGCAGCAGGTTGGTGATGGCGCCGTCGCCCTCGGCGAAGGCGAGCCGGAGCATGCCGGGGCGCAGCGCGCCGAGGATGACCTTGACGGGGGCGGCGGGCGGGTGGGGCAGGCGGTAGCCGGCGATGGAGAAGGTGTCGAAGTCGCCGGCGACGTGTTCGCCGCGCAGGGCGGCGGTGAGGAAGCGCAGCACGTCGCGGGTGCGCTTGAAGGGCTCGTCGAACGGGATGCCGTTGATGTCGGTGACGTGCGCGGGCACCGACGCCCCGATGCCCAGCAGGACGCGTCCGGGGGCGAGTTGGGCGAGGGTGGCGGCGGTCTGGGCGAGCACGGCGGGCCCGCGGGTGTGGACCGGGACGACGCCGGTGGCGATCCGCAGGCGCGGGGACCAGGCGGCGGTGGCGGCCAGCGGGGTGAAGGCGTCGGTGCCGCCGCCCTCGGCGCTCCAGACGTCGCCGTAGCCGAGGTCGGGGAGCCGTTCGACCAGGAAGCGGTGCCGGTCGACGGTCAGGCCGGGCAGCGGCAGGGTGACGCCCCAGGCGGGCTGGCGGGCGGTGGCGGTGGTCGCGGTGGCGGTGGCGGTCACGGGGCGGGTCCTCCGGTTCGGACGGCGGCGCCATCGAGCGGCGAGGGCGGCGAGGGCGGCGAGGGCCGTCGGGGCTGTTCGGACGAGGCTCGCGGACGGCGGGCGGGGCAGCCAGGCAGGCGTTCGTACGGGTACCGGTGGTCATAGGACCGGCCGGACGCGAGGAGTCCGCTGCGGGGAGCGGAACCGGCCCCCGGTCCGGCCTAGCCTGGGACCGACGTACCGACGTACCGACGTACCGACCTACTGACGTACCGGCGTACCCGACGTACTGGCATGTCGACGTACCCGCCCACCGACGCCCCGGGCGGGCCACCGCACCGGAGAACCGTCCGCGACGAGGAGCGAGCACCGTGTCCACCCCCGCCACCGGCCAGGAACTCGGCGCGTTCCTGCGCGCCCACCGCGCCCTGCTGCAACCCGCCGACGTCGGCCTCGCCGCCACCGCCAGGCGGCGCACCCCGGGGCTGCGCCGCGAGGAGGTCGCCTCGCTGTCCGGCGTCGGCCTCGCCTGGTACACCTGGCTCGAACAGGGCCGGGTCAGCGCCTCCCGGCAGGTGCTGGAGGCGGTGGCGCGGGCGCTGCGCCTGGACGCGGCGGGTCTGCGGCACGCGATGCGACTGGCCGGCCACCACGAGCCCGTCCCCGTCGACACCGACCGCACCGCCGCCGGGCGGCTCGCCGACACGGTCCGCCCGGTGCTCGACTCCTGGCCCGCCAGCCCCGCCGTCCTGGTCGACCGGCACTTCGACCTGCTGGCCTGGAACGCGGCCTGGTCCGCGCTGTGGGGTGCCCCCGAGGCCGTCCCGGCCGACCGCCGCAACCTGATGTGGCTGATGGCCGTCGACCGGCGCCTGCGCGGCGTCCTGCCCGACTGGGAGCCGCTCGCCATGAACGTCTTCCAGCACTTCCGCGCCCAGGCCGGCCCGGCCCTCGCCGACCCGCGCACCGACCAGGTCTACCGCCGCCTGGAGGCCGACGCCCCCGAGCTGCGCCACTGGTGGGGCTGCCACTCGGTCGCCGAACTCACCGCCCGCACCGTCCTGGTGGAGCCCCCCGGCGTCGGTCCCGTCCGCCTCGCCCTCAGCTCCTTCCACCCCGTCGACGACCCGTCCGCGCTGGTCCTGCTGTTCACCCCCGCCACCGCCGCCGACACCGCCCGGATGGCCGGCCTGGCCGCCCGCCCGCCGCACCCGACGGCCTGAGGTACCGGCCGCCCCACCAGCCCCACCGTCCCCATCAGCCCCTTTTGCGCGGGTCGCGGCGGTGTGTGCGGACACCGGAGGGATAGAAGGGACAGCATGCGCTTTGTTCCGGAGTCGGTGGCCGCGGTGGTACGCCGCGGTGCCAGGGATGCGTTCGTCGTGCAGACGGTGCGGGCCACCGTCGCGGCGACGCTGTCGTACGTGGTGGCGACCTGGCTGAGCAGGGAACCGGTGCCGCTGACCGCGCCGCTGACGGCGCTGCTGGTGGTGCAGGTGACGGTCTACTCGACGCTGACCACCAGCATCCGGCGGGTCAACTCGGTGGTGGTCGGGGTGCTGATCGCGATCGGGTTCTCGGCCGTGGTGGGGCTGTCCTGGTGGAGCCTGGGGCTGATCATCATGGCCTCGCTGGTGGTCGGACGGTTCGTCCGGGTCGACGAGTTCGTCCAGGAGGTCGCGATCAGCGCGATGCTGATCCTGGGCGTCTCGCAGGTCACCACGCAGGCGTGGGACCGGGTGCTGGAGACGGTGATCGGCGCGACCGTCGGCCTGGTGTTCAACCTGGTGATAGCGCCCCCGGTCTGGGTCGACAAGGCCGGCGAGTCGATCGAGGACCTGGCCCGCCGGGCCCGCCACCTGCTGCTCGGCCTGGCCGAGGAGCTGGACCGCCCCGTCCCGGTCGAGCGGGCCGCCGAACGGCTGCACGAGGCCCGGCAGCTGGACCAGGCGATCGCCGAAGTGGACGGGGCGCTGCGGCAGGCCGAGGACAGCCTGCGGCTGAACCCGCGGATCAGCGAGGGCCTGCTGTCCCGGCTGGTGCTGCGCACCGGGCTGGACACGCTGGAGATCTGCGTGGTCGTCATCCGGGTGATCGCCCGTTCGCTGACCGACCTGGCCAAGCGCCGCGCCCCGGGCGAACGGCTCTTCCCGGCGGACGTCGCGGTGGCGCTGGAGGAGCTGTTCGAACACGTCGGCGGGGCGCTGGTGAGCTTCGCGGTGCTGGTCACCACCCAGGTCAGCCGCAACGCCGAGGAGGCCGAGCAGCGGCTGGCCGCCGAACTCGCCGCCGCCTGGTCCGTCCGGGAGAACGTCGCCCAACTGCTGCTGCGCCGCGTCCAGGAGAGCCCCGAGGCGTGGCAGCTGCACGGCTCCCTGCTCGCCGAGGTCGACCGCATCCTGGACGAACTCGACCTCGAACACCGCGGCCGCCGCCTGATGGAGGAGCTCGACCGCGCCTCGGTCGCCAACCGCGACCGCTTCTCCCGCTTCGCGGGCCTGCGCCGCCTCGCCCGCGGCGAACGCTTCCGCCCCCGCCGCCCCCGCCGCCGACGCCGCCAGGAGGAGACCGCCTGAACGGCGCCGGCACCGGCGGGGACGGCGCGGCGGTCAGACCGTCCGGGTGAGGCGGTCGGCGAGGAGCTTGGCGAACCGGGCGGGGTCGGCGAGGTCGCCGCCCTCGGCCAGCAGAGCGGTGCCGTAGAGGAGTTCGGCGGTCTCGGGGAGGGCCGGGTCCTCGGGGCGCTCCTCGTGGGCGGTGCGCAGGGCGGTGACCAGGGGGTGGTCGGGGTTGAGTTCGAGGATGCGGCGGGCGGGCGGGACGTCCTGGCCCATGGCCCGGTACATCTTCTCCAGGGTGGGGGTGAGCCCGTCGGCGTCGCTGACCAGGCAGGCGGGCGAGTTGGTGAGTCGGGTGGTGAGGCGGACGTCCTTGACGTCGGCGAGCGTCTCGCCGAGCCAGCCGAGCAGCGGCGCGTAGGAGCCGGTGCGCTCCTCGGGGACGTCCTCGGCGGGGAGGTCGACGGCGCCGCGGGCGACCGAGCTGAACTCCTTGCCCTCGTAGTCGGGGACGCCCTCGATCCAGATCTCGTCCACCGGGTCGGTGAGCAGCAGGACCTCGTAGCCCTGGGCCCGGAACGCCTCCAGGTGCGGGGAGTTCTCGACCTGGGCGCGGCTCTCGCCGGTCATGTAGTAGATCCTGTCCTGGCCGTCCTTCATCCGGGCCAGGTAGTCGGCGAGCGTGGTGGGCTCCTCGCCGGCGGTGCTCGGGAAGGAGGCGACGTCGAGGATGGCCTTGCGGTCCTCGGCCGGGTCGAGCAGGCCCTCCTTGACGGCGGGGCCGAACTCGCGCCAGAACGTGCGGTACTTGTCGGCGTCGGCCGTCATCATCTCCTTGACGGTGGCCATCACCTTCTTGGCCAGCCGGCGGCGGATCAGCTGGATGTGCCGGTCCTGCTGGAGGATCTCGCGGGAGATGTTGAGCGAGAGGTCGGCGGCGTCCACCACGCCCTTGACGAAGCGCAGGTGGTCGGGGAGCAGCTCGCGGCTGTCCTCCATGATGAACACCCGCTTCACGTACAGCTGGACGCCGTGGCGGCCGTCGCGCTGGAACAGGTCGTGCGGGCGGCGGGCCGGGATGAACAGCAGGGCCTCGTACTCGAAGGTGCCCTCGGCCCGCATCCGGATCGTCTCCAGCGGGTCGGTCCAGTCGTGGGCGACGTGCCGGTAGAACTCCCGGTACTCCTCGTCCGCGACCTCGGCGCGCGGCCGGGCCCAGAGCGCCTTCATCGAGTTGAGGGTCTGCTCGGTGCCGTCCGGTCCGGTGGTGCGGATCGGGAAGGCGATGAAGTCGGAGTAGCGCTTGACGATCCGCCGGACGGTCGACGGGTCGGTGTAGTCGTGCAGGCCGTCCTCGCCGTCCTCGGGGCGCAGGTGGACGGTGACCGAGGTGCCCTCGGGGGCGTCCTCGACGGTCTCGACGGTGTAGGTGCCCCCGCCGGCCGACTCCCAGCGGGTGCCGGTGGGCTCGCCGGCCTTGCGGGTCAGCAGGGTGACCCGGTCGGCGACCATGAAGGTGGAGTAGAAGCCGACGCCGAACTGGCCGATCAGCTCGGCCGGTTCCTTGCTCTCGCGCAGGCGGCGCAGTGTCTCGGCGGTGCCGGAGCGGGCGATGGTGCCGATCAGCGCGACGACCTCGTCGCGGGTCATGCCGATGCCGTTGTCACGGACGGTCAGGGTGCGGGCGTCCGGGTCGGTGTCGACGGCGATGTGCAGGTCGTCGGCGCGCAGCCGCTCCTCGGTGAGGCCGGCCAGGCGCCGCTTGTCCAGGGCGTCCGACGCGTTGGAGATCAGCTCGCGCAGGAAGACGTCCTTGTTCGAGTAGATCGAGTGGACCATCAGCTGCAGCAGTTGCCGCGCCTCGGCCTGGAACTCCAGCGTCTCGGTGCTCATGGGGTCCTTTTCGCTCGGGTGACAGTGCGGGTACGGGAGCACGCGCTCCGTGGCAATCTGACACACCGGCGGCGGCGCGGACAAACGCCGTTGACAGACCGGGCCGGACCGGGCGCGGCCGGGCGGAACCGGGCACGCGGCACCCGGACCGGCCCGGCCCGGCCCGGCCCGGTCCGGTCCGGGCGGGTCCTCCGGTCAGACGTGGGCGGCGGCGCACTCCGGGTGGCCCCAGCTGCCGCCGACCTTGGTGATCTTCTCGCCCTTGCCGTAGGGGCGCCCGCACGGGCACCGGCCGGGGAACTTCGCGGCCAGCGTCCGGCCACCGCCACCACCGCCCGAACTGCGCCGGGCCGCACCGCCGTTCGAGGCCGCGGACGCCGAGCCGGACGAGCCGGACGAAGCGGACGGGGCGGTGCGGCGGGCGCGCGGGGCGGGGGCGGTCACCGGGTCGGGCACCGGCAGGTCGGCGGCGGTGCCGGCGGCGGCCTGCTGGGTGCGGGCGGCGTCGCTGGCGGCCTTGTCGGCGATGGCGTTCAGCGGGTCGCCGTCCACCTGGTGGGCGGGCACGTAGACGAAGGCGACGTCCCGGCCGGTGAGCAGCGCGTCGATCCGCTGGATCAGTTCCTGGTTGGCGACGGGCTTGCCCGCGGCGGTCTTCCAGCCGTTGCGCTTCCAGCCGTGCAGCCACTTGGTGACCGCGTCCCGGGTGTAGGTGCTGTCCAGCCGGACCTCCAGCGGCAGCGCCGGGTCGGTGGCCTCCAGCAGGCGTTGCAGGGCGGTCAACTCCCCGACGTTGTTGGTGTTGCGGCCCAGCGGACCGGCCTCCCAGCGCTGCGGGGCGCCGTTCCCGTCGGCGACCACGAAGGCCCACCCGGCGGGCCCGGGGTTGCCCTTGGCCGCTCCGTCGCAGGCGGCGATGACTCGTTCAACCATCCCCCGATCATGCCAGCCCCCGCCCACGTGCCCAGCCACGTCCCCGGCCGCCCGCTACTCCAGGCCGGTGCGGCCGGGCGTCCAGAACGGCTTGGTGAGGACGTCGCGCCGGTCCCAGCCCCGTTCGCGCACCAGGTGGTCGCGGACGAGCTGGATGGTCCCGGCCTCGCCCGCCAGGTAGGCGGTGCCGGGCGCGGCCGGCAGGTCGAGCGCCGCGACCGCCGCGACGAGTCCGGCCGAGCGGGCCGCGGACCGCCCGTCGCGCCGGACCCACCGGACGCCCGGGACGGGCAACTGGTCGTCCTCGGTGTCGACCTCGACCACGGCGTGCGTCTCGGCCCCCGGCCCCAGCGCGGCCAGCATCGGGCCGAACGCGGCGGAGGCGGTCTCCTCCCCGACGAACAGGTGGTACGAGGAGGGGCGGGTGACGAACCTGCCCTCCGGCTTGCCGAGGTGCACCCGGTCGCCGGGCCGCGCGGTGCGGCCCCACGCGGCGCCGGGACCCCCGCCGTGGTCGAGCACCCGCAGGTCGAGCCGCTCGCCGCGGTGGGCCCAGACCGAGTAGGTGCGCAGGGTGCCGACCAGCCGGTCGACCAGCGGGTTCGCCGCGCCGACCTGGACGCGCACCTGCTGCCCGGGCAGGGCGGTCAGGTCCGCGAGCCGCGGCCCTTCGAGGGTGAGGGCGCGCCAGCGCCTGCCCAGCGGCTCGTTGGCGGCGACGGTGGCGGGGAGCAGGAAGGCGTCGAGCAGGCGGCGTGGCATGGGGGTCCTTCTCCGGGCGGACGTACGGGCGGACGTACGGGCGGGCAAGCGCGCAAGGGTGCAGGCGTACAGGCGTACAGGCGTACAGGCGTACAGGCGTACAGGCGTACAGGCGTACAGGCATACAGGCGGGCCATCGTACGGACGTCAGGGCGCGGCGGTGTCCGCGCCCGCGGGCTTGCGGGCGGCCCGCCGGGCGGCGAGGACGACGACGGCTCCGGCGGCCAGGGTGACCGCGCCCGCGACGTGCAGGGCGCTGCCCGCCCCGGTGACGAACGCGTCGACCACGGCGGTCCGTTCGGCCGGTGCCGCGGCCAGGGCGGCGGGGACGGAGTGCTGTCCGTGCGCGGCGGCGGGCAGGGCGGCGGTGAACGCGGCGGTGAGGACGGTGCCGACGACGGCGACGCCGAGGGCGCTGCCCAGTTCGCGGGTGGCGGACTGGAGGCCGCCCGCGACGCCCGCCCGGTGCGGGGGCAGCGACGAGGTCAGTTCGACGGTCAGGACCGGCATCGCGAGGGCGAAGCCGACGCCGACCACCACCAGCCAGAGCGCGTAGACGGGGTAGGGGGCGTGCGCGGCCGAGGCCAGTCCGAACAGGCCGCCGCCGATGCACGGGAAGGCGATCAGCAGGGTGGCCGCGAAGCCGATCCGCTTCGCCAGCGCGGGCACGAACCGGGCCACCACCACGATCGGCAGCGCGACCGGCAGCACTCCGAACCCGGTCTGCACCAGGGAGAAGCCGCGGCCGTACTGGAGCAGCGAGGCGTTCAGGTAGAACAGGCCGAAGCTGCCGAAGAACATCACGAACATGCCCAGGCTCGCCGCGCTCAGCATCGGGATCCGGAACAGCCGCGGGTCGAGCAGCGGGTGCGCGGCGCGGAGCCCGGCCAGCACCCAGGCCGCCCAGAGCAGGGCGCTGACCGCGAAGGCGCCGACCACCAGCGGGCTCCCCCAGCCGGAGCCGGGGCCCTCGATGATGCCGATCAGCAGGGCGACGGTGGCGAGCACGAGCAGGACGGTGCCGACCGGGTCGAGCGAGCGGGGGCTGCGCCCGCTGCGGCGGACGGCGAGCGCGACGCCCAGGGCGCAGGCCAGGGCGAGCGGGACGACGGCCCAGAACAGCAGCCGCCAGGAGCCGGACGACAGCAGCGCGCCGCCGCCGAGGTTGCCGACCAGGCCGCCCAGCCCGGTGACCGCGCCCCACAGCGCCAGGGCGTGGCCGCGCCGCTGCGGGCGGGTGGCGTGCACCAGCACGCCGACGCTGTTGGGCAGGACGAGCGCGGCCCCGACCCCGCTGACCACCCGGCCCGCGAGCATGACGCCGATGTTCGGCGCCAGCGCGGTGAGCGCGGCCCCGGCGGCGAAGGTGAGCAGCCCGGCGAGCAGGGTGCCCTTGCGGCCGAACCGGTCGCCCGCCGCGCCGCCGGGGATGACCAGGCAGGCGAAGACCAGGACGTAGGCGTCGACGATCCACAGCAGTTGCGCGGAGCTGGGGTGCAGCGGCCCGGCGGCCAGCATCGGCACGGCCAGGTTGATCGCCGCCACCAGGCCGACCACCAGCACGCTGCAGACCGAGACGCAGGCCAGCACGAGCGTCTCGGCGCGCCGCACGCCCGCGGGGGCGGCCGGTTCGGGGGCGGGGGGTGTCACGGGGGCGGTCGGCGCGGGAGCGGGTGTCACGGGAGCGGGTGTCGCGGTGCCGGGAGAGGCGGCGCGGTCGGGGGGTGTCGCGGTCATGGGCTTCTCGTTCACGGGAGCGGGCCTGGTCAGTCGGTGGTGTAGGCGCCGGCGAGGATGTCGCCGAGCAGCGTCGGGCCGGCGGGCTGCCAGGAGAGCAGCTCGCGGGTCAGTTCGCTGGAGCCGGTCAGGGTCTGCCCGAAGAAGTGGCCGACGACGCCGAAGTGCTCCGCGGCGTCCGCGGGGTCGACGGCGACCACGGGCAGGTCGAGGGCCGTGCCGAGCGCCGCGGCGATCGCCTTGGTGGTGACGGCCTGTTCGGCGACGGCGTGCAGGCGGGTGCCGGCCGGGGCGCGTTCCAGGCCGAGGCGGATGAGCCGGGCCGCGTCGGTGACGTGGACGGCGGACCACTCGCTGGTGCCGTCCCCGAGGTAGCCGCTGACGCCGTGCTTGCGGGCGGCGGCGGTGAGCCAGTTGACGAAGCCCCAGTCGCCGCGTCCGTGCACGCTCGGGGCGAAGCGGACCGCGATCGGGCGGATGCCGCGCGCGGCGGCCTCCAGGGCGAGGTTCTCCGAGCCGCCGCGGTCGGCGCCGGGGCCGACCTCGGGCGAGGGGTCGGTCTCCAGCGCCGGGCGGCCGGTGACGAGGCCGGAGAGGCCGTTGGCGATCACGAACGGCTTCCCGGAGCCTTCGAGGCCGTCCAGGATCGCCTCCACGGCGGCCCGTTCGGCGCGGTCGGTGCCCGCCGGGTCGGCCCAGTCGTGCTTGTTGGCCAGGTGCACCACCGCGTCGGCGGCGCTCGCGCCGGCCCGGAAGGAGTCGGGGTGGTCGAGGTCGCCCCGGTGGACCTGGGCGCCCTTGGCCGCCAGCGCGGCCGCGGCCCGGTCGGAGCGGGCGAGCCCGAGGACCTGGTGGCCGGCGGCGAGCAGTTCGTCCACGGTGGCCGAGCCGATCCAGCCGGTGGAACCCGTCACGAAGACGCGCATCGCGCGGTCTCCTCTCTGCCCTGTCGGGCACGGTGCCGGCGTCGCCGACAATTACTGTTCACGATGCACCGAAACTAACAGATCCGGTGCACGGTGTCCATTAATAGGCGGACGCCGCGACGGACCCGGCCACGGGCACCACGGCGGACGCCGCCACGGGCACCGGGCCGCCAACCGGGCGGCCGGGCAAGGCTTTTGTCACATTTGTGTACATTCTGTCTCGTCACCTACGATGGCCGGACCAGAGGTCCGGGAGAGGAAGCGGCATGGTCGGCGAACAGGGCAAGGTCGGTCGTCCGCGCAGCGAGCAGGCCCGGGCGGCCGTCCTGCACGCCGTCGACGACCTGGTGGTCGAGCTGGGCTACGGCGCGGTCACCCTCAAGGGCATCGCCGAGCGCGCGGGCGTCTCCCGCCAGACCGTCTACCGCTGGTGGTCGACCAAGGCCGAGATCCTGCTGGAGGCCAGCGCGATCGACGCCCGCCAGGAGCTGGACGTCCCCCCGCACGAGGACCCCGCCGCCGACCTCGCCGCCTACCTCGGGGCCCTGGTCGCCTTCCTGACCACCTCCGACGCGGGCGCCGCCTACCGGGCCCTGGTCGGCGAGGCCCAGCACGACACGGCCGTCCGCGACCTGCTGCGCGGCACCGACCCGATCGGCGCCAGCGCGGCGGCCGTCATCGACCGCGCCCTGCCCGGCGACGCCCTGGCCGTCCCGATGCCGCAGGCCACCGCGCTGCTGGTCGGGCCGGTCTTCTTCTGGATCCTCAGCGGCCGCGAGCCGGACGCCCTGGACGCGGGCGCGCTGGCCGCCGACTTCCTCCGGCTGGCCGCCGCCCGCCGCTGAGCCCCCGTCCGATCGGGACGGGGGCCGGTGCCGGGGCGTGCCGGTCGGCGTCAGCCCTCGCGGGGCCGGAGGAAGGCGGTGGCCAGGACGCCGACCAGGACCAGGGCGGCGTTCACCAGGACGGCGAGGGCGATGCCGTCCAGGACGGCCGGGACGGACGGGGCGCCGCCGGCCCGGGCGGCGACGATCGCGCTCATCACCGGGGTGCCCAGGGTGATGCCGATCTGCTGGGTCATGGTGGCCAGCCCGGTGGCCAGGCCCTGCTCGTGGTCGGGCAGGCCGGAGGTGGCGGTGACCATGAAGCCGACGATGACGAACATGTTGCCGACGCCGCCGACGAAGGTCGCCGCCAGCAGCAGCCACAGCGAGG
Source organism: Kitasatospora sp. NPDC088783 (assembly GCF_044750705.1). Taxonomy (NCBI): domain Bacteria; kingdom Bacillati; phylum Actinomycetota; class Actinomycetes; order Kitasatosporales; family Streptomycetaceae; genus Kitasatospora; species Kitasatospora sp. NPDC088783. The sequence goes on along the minus strand of NZ_JBIVKJ010000001.1, from coordinate 104,219 downwards.
ACTGGCCCTGGCCGAGCAGCAGCAGGGCGGCGGTGGCCGCGGCCTGCACCAGGCCGCCGACCACCAGGGTGGCGCGGGTGCCCGTGGCGGCGATCAGGCGGGCGGCGGTGGCGCCGCCGAGCACCGTGCCCAGGCCCAGCACGCCGAAGGACAGGCCCGCCGCGAGCGCGGAGAAGTCCAGCACCTCCTGGAGGTAGAGGGTCAGCAGGAAGACCAGCGAGGTCTCGGTGAGGAAGGCGATCAGCCCGGCCAGGTTGCCCCAGACCACGCTGCGGCGGCGCAGGACCGCCACCGGCACCAGCGGCGCCGGGGCGCGCCGTTCGACGGCGTGGAAGACCAGCAGCAGGGCGGCGCCCAGGCCGAGCGCGCCCAGCGCGAGCGGGTCGCCCCAGCCGGCCAGCCCGGCCCGGGTCAGGCCGTACACCAGGGAGAGCAGGCCGAGGGTGACCGAGAGCGCGCCGGGCAGGTCGAGCCTCGGACGGGCGTCCGGGCGGCTCTCCCGGATCACGCCGGGCGCGATCAGCAGCACCCCGAGCGCCACCGGCACGTTGACGAAGAACGCCCAGCGCCAGGACAGCAGGTCGGTGAGCACCCCGCCGAGGACCGCTCCGGCGGTGAACCCGGCCGACATCAGCGCGCCGTTGAGGCCCAGCGCCCGGTCGCGCAGCGGCCCCTCCGGGAAGGAGGTGGTCAGCAGCGCCAGCCCGGCCGGGGTGACCGCCGCGGTGGCCAGGCCCTGGGCGACCCGGGCGGCGATCAGCACCGCCGGTCCGGTGGCCAGGCCGCCGGCCAGCGAGGACGCCCCGAGCAGGGCCAGTCCGAGCAGGAACAGCCGCCGTCGGCCGAACAGGTCGGCGACCCGGCCGAACAGCAGGGTGAACCCGGCGGCGGAGAGCGCGAACGCCGTCCCGATCCACTGGAGGTCGCCCAGCGGGAAGCCGAGGCCCGCGCCGATCGCCGGGAGGGCCACGTTCAGGATGGAGAAGTCCACCGCCAGCATGAACTGGGCGACCAGCAGGACGACCAGGACGACGCGCTGACGGCTCGTCAATCTGCTTGTGCCGCTTGCCTGTTGCGGTTGTTCGACTGTTCCGGTCGCTTCGGCCGTCGCCATGGCGGGCCTCCCTCTCGTCGGGTTCGGCGTGACGGGAAGGAGCCTGCACCGGACCGGACGGCCCACCCAGGGCCCTGCGGAAGGTAGCACTCGCGGGGATACCCTGCGGCGGCCACCGGATCGCCCCGCCCGGGCAGACTGGGGGCATGGAGACATCGACCGCCCTCGGGGAGTTCCTGCGCAACCGGCGCGCCCGCCTGCGGCCCGAGGACGCGGGGCTGACCCCCTACCCCAACCGGCGCCGGGTGCCCGGGCTGCGCCGCGAGGAACTCGCCATGCTCGCCGGGGTCAGCGTCACCTACTACACCCGGCTCGAACAGGGCCACAGCGCCAACGCCTCCGACGGCGTCCTGGACGCGCTCGCCCGCGCCCTGCGGCTGACCGGCGACGAACGCGCCCACCTGTACGACCTGGCCCGCCCCGCCCGGGCCGGGCGCACCCCGCAGGACCGGCCCGCCAGGGTCCGGCCCGCCACCAGGCACCTGATCGACGCGATGCCGCAGGTGCCCGCCGTCGTCCTGGACCGGGGCAACGACGTGCTGGCCTGGAACGCCCTCGGCCACGCCCTGCTGGCCGGCCACCTCGACCCGACCGCCCCCGACCGGCCCGCCGACCGCCCCAACCTCACCCGGCTGCTGTTCCTCGACCCGCACACCCGCGAACTGCACGCCCGCTGGGAGGAGGACGCGAAGGTCGCCGTGGCGGCGCTCCGGCTCGCCGTCGGCCGCCACCCGCAGGACCGGCGACTGGCCCACCTGGTCGGCCAACTCGCCATCCAGAGCCCGGAGTTCGCCGCACTGTGGGCCCGCCACCCGGTCCGCGACTGCGCGGTGGGCAGCAAGTCCTTCCGGCACCCGCTGGTCGGCCCGATGGAGCTGCACTTCGAGAGCCTGCCGCTCTCCGACGGCACCACCCACCGCGTCCTGCTCTACGGTGCCGCCCCCGACAGCCCGTCCGCCGCCGCCCTCGCCCTGCTCAGCCGATCCAGCCGTGGCTCTTGGCCAGCTGGAGCATCGCCGAGCGGACCTGGAGGATCTGGGTGCCCGTCAGCGACGGGGCGTACTCCAGCAGCGCCTCGGTGACGTCGTCCAGGTAGTCGTCGGAGGCGAGCTGCTCGTCGTCGTCCACGGGCGCGCGCACCACGCGTTCGGCGACCGGCGCGCCGGGGGCCTTCAGCTCGGCGCCGGGGGCGAGCTGGACGGAGGACGCCTTCGGGCCGCGGTCGCCCTCCTCGACCTCGAAGACCACCGCCAGGCCCGCCCGGATGTACGACTCGGGGATCAGCAGGTCGTTGACGTGCAGGAAGACGTCCTCCCCGCCCTGATCCGGAGCGATGAACCCGTAACCCCGCGAACCGTCGAACCGCACCACGCGACCGGCAACCATGCCAACCCCCAAGACACCTTTTGGGCCCCATGCCCGAAACCTGGGCCCGAGGATAGCCCCGGGACGGCGGCGAGGCGAACCCGCCGTTCGAAAAGCGCCGGGCGTCCCGGCCGCCGCGCGGGCGGCCGGGACGCCGACGGCCGGTGCGCGGGCAGCCGACGGCCGGTGGTCGCGGTCCGGGGCTCAGTCCTCGCGGGGCGCGCTCATGTCGCCGGTGGCGGGGACGCCCTCGGCCAGCCCGTAGCGCAGCAGCACGGTGCCGCGGGGGCCGGCCGCGGGCGGCTCCAGCAGGGTGACGTTGGTGGGGACGGCTCCCCCGGCGAAGACCTGCTTGCCGGTGCCGAGGATGACCGGGTGCACCCACAGGTCCAGGCGGTCGTACAGCTTCTCCCGGAGCAGGGTCTGCACCAGGTCCAGGCTGCCGACCACCGTCACCTGCTGGTGCCGCTCGCGCAGGCCGCGCACCGCGGCGGGCAGGTCCGGCCCGAGCAGTTCGGACCCGGCCCAGGTCAGCTCGGGCTCGCCGCGGGAGGCGACGTACTTGGGGATGCTGTTGAAGAGGTTGGCGAAGGGGTTGTCCCCGGCCTTCGGCCAGTAGGCGGCGAAGATGTCGTAGGTGCGGCGGCCGAGCAGCAGGGCGTCCGTGCCCGCGTAGGCGGCGTCGACCTGCGCACCGGAGACGTCGTCCACCAGCGGGGCCTGCCAACCGCCGAAGGGGAAGTCGACCGGGTCCTCGTCGGGCCCGCCGGGCGCCTGGCCGACGAGGTCGAGGGTGGTGAACAGCTCGATGTGGATGAAGCCCATGACGTGCTCCCCTGGGGGTCGGTCGGTGGTCCGGTCACGAGTACGGACGGATCAGGGCGGGCGAACTCATCGGTCCCCCGGCCGCCGATCCGCCCACCTCGATGATCCGGCCCCGGAGCCGGTCCGCGCAGCCCCGGGCGGCCGGGGGCGGCGGGCCCGTGGCGCAGACTGGTCCCGCACCGCCCCGGCCGGCCGGCCGAGCGGTCCGTCCACCGAGGAGCCGTCCCATGGCAGAGCGTCCGCCCCGCAAGCCCCGCACGCCGCACACCGCGCAGGTCGTCCGCACCGAGCGGCTCACCCCCCACATGCAGCGGGTGGTGCTCGGCGGCGACGGGCTGGCCGCGTTCGACGCGGGCACGTACACCGACCACTACGTGAAGGTGCTGTTCGACGCGCCGGGGGCGGCCTACCCGGAGCCGTACGACCTGGAGCGGATCCGGGCCGAGTTCCCGCGCGAGCAGTGGCCGACCACCCGGACGTACACCGTGCGTGCCTGGGACGCCGGGCGGCGCGAGCTGACCCTGGACTTCGTGGTGCACGGCGACCAGGGCCTGGCCGGGCCGTGGGCGGTGCGCGCCCGGCCCGGTGACACCGTGCGGCTGCTCGGCCCCGGCGGCGGCTACGCGCCCGACCCGGCCGCCGACTGGCACCTGCTGGCGGGCGACGAGAGCGCGCTGCCCGCGATCGCCGCCGCCCTGGAGGCGCTGCCCGCCGACGCGCTGGTGCACGCCTTCGTCGAGGTCTCCGGGCCCGAGGACGAGCAGCCGGTCGACACCGCCGCGAAGGTGGTCTGGCTGCACCGCGGGGACCGGCCGGTCGGCGAGGCGCTGGTCGGGGCGGTCCGCGCGCTGGAGTTCCCGGCGGGCCGGGTGCAGGCGTTCGTGCACGGCGAGGCCGGGTTCGTGAAGGAGCTGCGGGCGCTGCTGCGGGTGGAGCTCGGCGTGCCGCGCGAGGACCTGTCGGTCTCCGGGTACTGGCGCCTGGGCCACGACGAGGACGGCTGGCAGGCGTCCAAGCGGGAGTGGAACGCCGTCGTCGAGGCCGAGCAGGAGGCCCCCGCGTCCTGAGCGCCGACCGTCCCCGGGGGGCGGGGTGTAGTCCGGTCGGTGGGAGTTGTGGTGACACATTTCACCGTTCGCCCGGTTCTGCCGGAGGGGGTCGGGAGTCTAGGTTCCTGCGACCAGGGGGAAGTACTCCCCTTCGAGCGCGGAACACGTCCGGCACCACCTCCTCCGACGAGAGAGAACGAGCGATGTCTGGAAACGACTCCTCCGCACGCCCGCCCCAACGGGTCGGCGTGGTCGCCGAGTCCGTGCCCGGGGAGACCCGGGTCGCGGCGACCCCGGCCACGGTGCGCGGACTGCTGGGCCTGGGCTACGAGGTGGTCGTCGAGTCGGGGGCCGGCGCGGCCTCCGGGTTCGACGACGCGGCGTACCGGGCGGCGGGCGCCGCCGTCGGGGACGCCTGGGCGGCCGAGGTGGTGCTGAAGGTGAACGCGCCGTCGGAGGCCGAGGTCGGGCGGCTGCGCGAAGGGGCCGTGCTGGTGGGGCTGTTGGCCCCGGCGCAGCGGCCGGAACTGCTGGCGGCGCTGGCGGCGCGCGGGGTGACGGCGCTGTCGCTGGACGCGGTGCCGCGGATCTCCCGGGCGCAGTCGATGGACGTGCTCAGCTCGATGGCCAACATCGCCGGGTACCGGGCGGTGATCGAGGCCGCGCACGCCTTCGGCCGGTTCTTCACCGGGCAGGTCACCGCGGCGGGCAAGGTGCCGCCGGCGAAGGTGCTGGTGGCGGGCGCGGGCGTGGCCGGGCTGGCCGCGATCGGGGCCGCGTCCAGCCTCGGGGCGATCGTCCGGGCCACCGACCCGCGTCCCGAGGTCGCGGACCAGGTGCGGTCGTTGGGCGGCGAGTACCTGGCGGTGGAGGCGGTCCAGGAGGCGAGCGCCGACGGGTACGCGAAGGCCACCTCGGCGGACTACGACCGGGCCGCGGCCGCGCTGTACCGGGCGCAGGCCGCGGACGTGGACGTCGTGGTCACCACGGCGCTGATCCCCGGCCGGCCCGCGCCCCGGCTGCTGACCGCCGAGGACGTGGCGGCGATGAAGCCCGGCAGCGTGGTGGTCGACATGGCCGCCGCGCAGGGCGGCAACGTGGCGGGCACGGTGCCGGGGCGGACGGTGGTCACCGACAACGGGGTGACCCTGATCGGCTACACCGACCTGGCGTCCCGGCTGCCCGCGCAGGCCTCGCAGCTGTTCGGCACCAACCTGGTCAACCTGCTGAAGCTGCTCACCCCGGGCCGGGACGGGCGGCTGGCGATCGACTTCGAGGACGTGGTGCAGCGCGCGGTGACGGTCGTCCGGGAGGGCGAGACCACCTGGCCGCCCCCGCCGGTCGCGGTCTCGGCCGCGCCCGCCGCGCCGCCCGCCGCGCCGCCCGCGGCTCCCCCGGCCGCCGCCGGGGCGGGGCCCGCCCGGGTCACGCCCGCCGTCCGGTTCGGCCTGATCGGTCTCGGGATGCTCGCGCTGTTCCTGCTGATCGCCTTCGCCCCGGCCCAACTGGCGGAGAACTTCACGGTGTTCGCGCTGGCCGTGGTGATCGGCTACTACGTGATCGGGAAGGTCCACCACGCCCTGCACACGCCGCTGATGTCGGTGACCAACGCGATCTCCGGGATCGTGGTGATCGGCGCGCTGCTGCAGATCGGGCACGAGAGCGCCCTGGTGACCGTGCTGTCCGCGGTGGCGATCCTGCTGACCAGCGTGAACGTCTTCGGCGGTTTCGCCGTCACCCGCCGCATGCTGAGCATGTTCTCGAAAGGCTGAGCCGAGATGACGTCCCTCACCGCCGCGCACGCCGCGGACCTGGTCGCCGCCCTGCTGTTCATCCTGAGCCTGGCCGGGCTCTCCCAGCACCGCACCTCGCGGGCCGGGGTGGTCTACGGCATCGCCGGCATGGCCCTGGCGCTGGTCGCCACCGTCGTGGTCGCCTCCCGCAGCATCAGCGCGGGCGCGGTCGCGCTGATCCTGGTCGCGATGGCGCTGGGCGCCGCGATCGGCCTGTGGCGGGCCCGCCGGGTCGAGATGACCCGGATGCCGGAGCTGATCGCCGTCCTGCACAGCTTCGTCGGCCTGGCCGCCGTGCTGGTGGGCTGGAACAGCTACCTGGAGGTGGAGCGGCACGGCGCCGCGCAGACCGCGGTGGCCGCCGACCTGCTGACGATCCACCACGCCGAGGTGTTCATCGGCATCTTCATCGGCGCGGTCACCTTCACCGGCTCGATCGTCGCCTACCTGAAGCTCTCCGCGAAGATCGCCTCCCGCCCGCTGGTGCTGCCCGGCAAGAACGCCCTCAACCTGGGCGCGCTGGGCGCGTTCCTCGCCCTGACCGTCTGGTTCACCGCCTCCCCCGGCCTCGGCCTGATGGTCGCCGTGACGGTGCTGGCCCTGCTGCTGGGCTGGCACCTGGTGGCCTCGATCGGCGGCGGCGACATGCCGGTCGTGGTCTCGATGCTCAACAGCTACTCGGGCTGGGCGGCCGCCGCCGCGGGCTTCCTGCTCGACAACGACCTGCTGATCGTCACCGGCGCGCTGGTCGGCTCCTCCGGCGCCTACCTCTCCTACATCATGTGCCGGGCGATGAACCGCTCCTTCCTGTCCGTCATCGCGGGCGGCTTCGGCATCGAGGCCCCCTCCGGCGGCGACGCCGAGCAGGGCGAGCACCAGGAGATCCGGGCCCGGGAGGCCGCCGAGCTGCTGGCCGCCGCCAGGTCCGTGATCATCACCCCCGGCTACGGCATGGCCGTCGCCCAGGCCCAGCACCCCGTCGCCGACCTCACCCGCCGGCTGCGCGAGCGGGGCGTCGAGGTCCGCTTCGGCGTCCACCCGGTGGCCGGCCGGCTGCCCGGCCACATGAACGTGCTGCTCGCCGAGGCCAAGGTCCCCTACGACATCGTGCTGGAGATGGACGAGATCAACGAGGACTTCGCGGACACCTCGGTCGTCCTGGTGATCGGCGCCAACGACACCGTCAACCCCGCCGCCCTCGACGACCCCGCCAGCCCGATCGCCGGCATGCCCGTCCTCAAGGTCTGGGAGGCCGACCGGGTCGTCGTCTTCAAGCGCTCGATGGCCTCCGGCTACGCGGGCGTCCAGAACCCGCTGTTCTTCCGCGACAACACCGCCATGCTCTTCGGCGACGCCCGGCAGAGCGTCGAGCAGATCCTCCAGTCCCTGGACGCCACCGACCCGGCCCTCACCGCCCGGCACTGAACCCTCGCCCCGCCCCCACCGGACCCACTCCCGCCCCCGCTCCCGCTCCCGCCCGGGGCCGGGGGCGGGGGCGGGGGCGGGGGCGGGAGTGGGTCTGGGCCCACCCCGGTGTACGGGCAGGCCCATGTCGGGGCGGGCGGCGGCTCCGTAGCGTCGTGGTCGGCAGGAGACGACGCCACGGAGGAGAGCGGAACGATGGCAGTGACCGAGACCGAGACCCGCACGCAGGACGTGTTCGACACCGCGCGGACCTGGGTGACCCTGTTCGGCGCGATCGGCGCGGTGGTGCTGGGCACCGTCGCCGTGCTGGCACTGGCCGGGCAGTCGACCACGCCCTTCCTGTGGGTGCGCGGCGCGCTGCTGTTCCTGCTGGTGTTCCTGCTGCGCCGGTACGTGGCGCGGGCCCGGGGCGGGGACGGGCGGGCCCGGGAGCGGCTGCGGACGCTGTCGACGGTGCTGCCGTTCGCCGTGGTGGGCGTCGACCTGGTTCCGGGGCTGTGCCCGGCCTGGTACACGGTGCTGCAGGGGCTGTCGGCGCTGGCGCTGGTGCCGGTGGCCGTGCTGACCCGCTCGGGCGGGGGGAAGTGAACGCGGTGGCAGAATCGGCCGTCGCGACGGAAGGGGCCGGGTCGGTGGGGGAAGCGGGGGGCGGCGGGTGGCCGCGCCGGGCGGTGGCGGCGGTCGGGGCGGGGCTGTGGCGGTGCGCCGTCCTGACCGCGCTGACCTGCCTGCCGGTGCTGGTGGCCGGGCCGGTGGGGTGGGCGGGCTCGGCGCTGGCCTACTCCTGGTCGGCGGGGACGACGGCGGCGCTGCCGCTGCGGGTGCTGGCGGTGTCCGGCGAGACCCTGCTGGTGCTGCTCTGGGTGGCGGTGGCGCTGTGGACGGTGCACCCGTTCACCAGCCGGGCGCTGGCGGGGGCGGCCCGCCGGTGCGCGGCGCGCTGGCTGGGCCTGGAGTCGGCGGTGGAGTACCGGCGGGCCCGGCCGGTGACCCGGATGGCGACCGGCCACTGGTGGGACGGCCGGGAGTACCACGCGTCCGAGCGGGAGGCCCGCCGCCGGGCCGCGGTGCACGCCCGGTTCCACGACCCGCAGCTGCACGGGGACGGGGTGTGGCTGCTGGCCGCCGCCGGCACGGTGCTGCCGCTCGCCGTCCTGCCGCTGCTCGCGCTGGGGTGCGGTGCGGCACTGACGCCCGCTCACCCCGCCTGCGGACCGGCGCTGGTGGCGGCCGGCCTGGCCGCGGCGCCGTTCGGCTGGCGGGCGCTGGGGCCGGTCGGGCGCCGCCTGCTGGGGCCGGTGGCGTCCACCCGGCTGGGCCGGCGGGTGGCCGAACTGGAGGCGGTCCGGGCGGACCTGACCCAGACCCAGGCCGCCGAGCTGGAGCGGATCGAGCGCGGCCTGCACGACGGCGCGCAGGCCCGGCTGGTCGCGCTGGGCATGTCGGTGGGCGCCGCCGAGCACCTGGTGGACCGCGACCCGGCGGCCGCCAAGCGGCTGCTCGCCGCGGCCCGGGCCGACTCCGTCGGCGCGCTGGCCGAACTGCGGGCGCTGGTGCGCGGCATCAACCCGCCGGTGCTGGTCGAGCGCGGGCTGGTCGACGCCGTCCGGGCGCTGGCGCTGGACGCCGCGGTGGAGGTGGACGTGGTCAGCCTGGTCCCGGTCCGGCCCGAGCGGCCGGTGGAGGCGGCGCTCTACTTCTGCGTCGCGGAGCTGCTGACCAACGCCGTCAAGCACGCGCACGCCGACCGGATCGGCATCGAACTGGCGTACGCGGACCGGACGCTGACCGCTACGGTGAGCGACGACGGAACCGGCGGGGCGGCCGCCTCCCCCGGGTCCGGGCTGAGCGGCGTCGAGCGCCGGGTGGCGGCCTTCGGCGGGCGGCTGGAGATCGACAGCCCCGTCGGGGGACCCACCCGTATCACCGTGGCGGTGCCGTGCGAATCGTCGTAGCCGAAGACCTGTTCCTGCTCCGCGACGGGATGGTGCGCCTGGTCGAGGCGTTCGGCCACACCGTGGTCGCGGCCGTCGACAACGGGCCGGCCGCCCTGGCCGCGCTGCTCGACCACCGGCCGGACGTGGCGGTGGTGGACGTCCGGCTGCCCCCGACCTGCTCCGACGAGGGACTCCAGGCCGCGCTGGCCGCCCGCCGGGCGGTGCCGGGCCTGCCGGTGCTGATCCTCTCCCAGCACGTCGAGCAGCTGTACGCCCGCGAGCTGCTCGCGGACGGGCACGGCGGCATCGGCTACCAGCTCAAGGACCGGGTGCTGGACGCCGGGCAGTTCATGGACGCCGTCCAGCGGGTCGCCGACGGCGGCACCGCGCTCGACCCGACGGTGGTCGCCAAGCTGCTGGGCCGCCCGCTGCGCGCCGACCCGCTGGCGGCCCTGACCGAACGGGAGCGCTCGGTGCTGGCGCTGATGGCCGAGGGCCTGTCCAACACGGCGATCGCGGCCCGGCTGTTCCTCTCCGAGGGCTCGGTCAGCAAGTACACCACCACGATCTTCGCCAAGCTCGGCCTGGCGAACGACGACGACACCAACCGCCGGGTCCGGGCCGTCCTCGCCTACCTGTCCGCCGACCGCGGCGCGGGCTGACCGGCCGGGCCGCGCGTCCCGCCGGTCACGGCCCGCAGCTCACGCCCCGCCGCTCGCGCCCCCGCCGGTCACGCCCCGCCCGGGCGGACCAGGCCGGTCTCGTAGGCGATGACCACCAGTTGGGCGCGGTCGCGGGCGCCGAGCTTGGTCATCGCGCGGTTGACGTGGGTCTTGGCGGTGAGCGGGGTGACGAACAGCCGCTCGGCGATGTCGTCGTTGGACAGGCCGGCCGCGACCAGGGCGACCACCTCCTGCTCGCGGGCGGTGAGCACGTCCAGCCGGGGCAGCGCGGCGCGCCGCCCCGGGTCGGGCTGGGCGAGGAAGCGGCCGATCAGGGCCTTGGTGGCGGCCGGGGAAAGCAGGGCGTCCCCGGCCGCGACGACCCGGATGGCGTCCAGCAGCTCCTCCGGGTCGATGCCCTTGCCGAGGAAGCCGCTGGCCCCGGCGCGCAGCGCCTCGGCGACGTACTCGTCGCTCTCGAAGGTGGTCAGGACCAGCACCTTGACGCCCGCCAGGTCCTCGTCGGCGGTGATCAGCCTGGTCGCGGCGAGGCCGTCCAGGTCGGGCATCCGGATGTCCATCAGGACCAGGTCGGCGCGCAGGGTGCGGGCCAGCGCGACGGCCTCCCGGCCGGTGCCGGCCTCGCCGACCACCTCCAGGTCGGGGGCGGAGTCGATCAGCAGGCGGAAGGTGCCGCGCAGCAGGGCCTGGTCGTCGGCGAGCAGGACGCGGACGGTCATGGTCGGCGGCTCCTTCCGGTGGTCCTCGGTGCGGTTCGCGGGGTTCGCGCGGTTCGCGGGGTTCCCGCGGTCGCCGGTGCCGCGCCCCCGACCGCCGGGCCGCCGACCGCCGGGCGGCTCACGGCCGGCCGGCCTTGCGGGCGGGGCCGGCGGGCAGCGGCAGTTCGGCGTGGACCCGGAAGCCCCGGCCGGGGCGCGGTCCGGCGCTCAGGGTGCCACCGACGGCGCGGGCGCGCTCGTACATGCCGATCATGCCGTGGCCGGTGCCGGTGCCGTCGGGCGCCCCGCCGCCGTCGGCCCGGCCGTCGTCCTCGACGGTGAGCCGCAGCGTGTCGGGGCCGAAGTCGAGGCGGACGCGCGCGGTGGTGGGCCCGGCGTGCTTGTGGGTGTTGGTGAGCGCTTCCTGGATGATCCGGTAGGCCGTCAGGTCGAGGATCGGCGGCAGGACCGCGGAGGTGCCGTCGCGTGCGGGGGCGTCGTCGAGGCCGGCGGCGTCGCCGCGTTCCAGGGTGACGTCCAGGCCGGAGTGCCGGAAGGCGTCCAGCAGGTCGTCGAGTCCGGCCAAGCCGGGTGCGGGTTCGCGCGGCGCGGCCGGCTCGCCGCTGTGGCGCAGCAGGCCGACGGTGGCGCGCAGTTCGTCGAGGGCGGCGCGGCTGGTGTCGCGGATGCGTTCCAGGGCCTGGTACGCGTGGTCGGGGTCGGTGCGCATCAGGTGGTGGGCGACGCCGGCCTGGGCGTTGACCAGGGTGATGTGGTGGGCGACCACGTCGTGCAGTTCGCGGGCGATCCGCATCCGTTCCTCGGTGACCCTGCGGCGGGCCTCCTCCTCGCGGGTGCGTTCGGCGCGTTCGGCGCGTTCGACGGCGGAGGCGAGCAGTTCGCGGCGGCTGCGGACGGCGTCGCCGATCGCCACCGAGAGGAACGGCCAGGCGATCAGGCCGAGGTTCTGCGGGATCTCCTCCAGGCCGGGGCGGACGATCAGCGCGGTGAGGGTGAGCGCGGCGGCGGCGCAGCAGCCGGTGCGCCAGGCGGTGGGCCGGTCGGTGCGGGTGGCGACGGCGTACAGGGCGACGCCGACGGCGAACATCGAGATCCCGAGGGCCTCCGGGCGCGGGCCGGGCGAGAACGGGATCAGCACCAGTTCGACCACGCCGATCAGCACCGTCGCGGCGGCCACCGGTACCGGCCACCGGCTGCGGGCCAGCAGCGGCAGGCAGGACAGCAGCAGGAACAGCAGGTAGCCGGTGATCGAGGCGTCGCGGTGGTACGCGGTGGCGGCGGTGATCGGCGTGGCGAGCACGAAGCAGGCCAGCGCCACCGCCACGTCGGTGCGCCCCGGCCGTCCGCCGCACCACCGTCTGACCGTCTGCGTCATTCGCACTCCTTCACCGTACGCAGCGGGGCCCGGCCGGTGGCACTGACCGGCCGGGCCCCGCGGGGTGTCAACGCCCGGCGTCGGCCGGTTCGGGCTGCCGGACGGCGGCGGGGGCGGGGGCCGGGTCGGGCTCGCCCTCCACCGAGACGTGCGGCAGCAGGCGGTCGAGCCAGCCGGGCAGCCACCAGTTGGCGGCGCCGAAGCGGTGCATCAGGGCCGGGACCAGGACCATCCGCAGCACCAGCACGTCGAGCAGGACGGCCAGGGCCAGGCCGAGCCCGAACTCGGCGATCATGCGCTGGCCGCCGAACAGGAAGGCGGCGAACACGCAGGCCATGATGACGGCGGCGGCGGTGATGACCTGGCCGGTCTCGCCGTGGCCGACCCGGACGGCGCGGTGGTTGTCCCGGGTGTGGGTCCACTCCTCGTGCATCCGGCTGATCAGGAAGACCTGGTAGTCCATCGAGAGGCCGAACAGGATCGCGATGATCATCACGGGGGCGAACGCCTCGACCGGCCCGGCCGCGCCGGCCCCGAGCGCCTCGGAGCCCCAGCCCCACTGGAAGACCGCGACGATCGCGCCGAACGCCACGCCCATGGTCAGCAGGTTCATCACCACGCCGATCAGCGGCACCAGCAGGCTGCGGAAGGCCACCATCATCAGCAGGCAGCCCAGGCCGACGATGATCGCGATGAACAGCGGCAGCTTGGAGATCAGCACGTCCGCGAAGTCCGCGGCGGTCGCGGTCGCGCCGCCGACGTACACCCGCAGGCCGGTGCCGGCCTCGGCGCCGGGGACGGTGTGCTCGCGCAGCTCGGTGATCAGCGCGGAGGTCTGCGCGGACTGCGGGGAGGTGGTGGGCACCACCTGGACGATGCCGACCTGCTGGCCCTCGCGCATCGGCACGGCCGCGACCCGGGCGACGCCGTCCAGGCCCTTCAGGTCGGCCACCAGCCCGTCCAGGGCGGCCCGGTCCGCCGCGCCGGGGGCCTCGGCGACCAGCAGCAGCGGGCCGTTCGAGCCGGGGCCGAAGCCGTCGGCCATCAGGTCGTACGCCTGCCGGGTGGTGGTGGTCTTCGGGTTGTTGCCGGCGTCCGAGCTGCCCAGGCGCAGCGACAGCACCGGCAGCGACACGGCGAGCATCAGCACCAGGGCGACCAGCGCCTTGCCGGTCGGCCGGGCCTGCACCCGGGCGGCCCAGCGCGGCCAGAAGCCGGTGGCGTGCGCCTCGCCGGGGCCGTGCTCGGCCAGGCGGCGGCGCTGGGCGCGGCTGAGCACCCGGTGGCCGAGCAGGCCGAGCAGGGCGGGCAGCAGGGTGATCGCGGCCAGCACGGTGAGCGCGACGGTGAGGGCGGCCGAGACCGCCATGCCGTTGAGGAAGCCCATGCCGAGGATCAGCATGCCGAGCAGGGCGATCACCACGGTCAGTCCGGCGAACAGCACCGCGCGGCCGGAGGTGTTCAGCGCCTTGGCGGACGCCTCCCCGACCTCCAGGCCGGCCATCAGGCCCTTGCGGTGCCGGTTGACGATGAACAGGGCGTAGTCGATGCCGACGCCGAGACCGACCAGGACGCCCAGGGTGGGGGCGACCGAGGCGATGCTCATGCCGTGGCTGAGCAGGCCGGTGCCGATCACGCCGGTGCCGACGCCGGCCACGGCGGTGAGGATCGGCAGCGCGGCGGCCCACACCGAGCGGAACACCAGCGTCATCACGATCAGCGCGGCGACGATGCCGATGATCTCGCTGGTGCCGCCCATCTCGGTCTCGGCGTTCTGCACGGCCTGCCCGCCGAGCTGGACGTCCAGGCCGTCGGCGCGGGCCTGCTTCGCCAGGTCGACCACGTGCTCGACGTCCGCCTTGGGGACGTCGTGGGCGGCGCCGCTGAAGGTCACCTGCGCGTAGGCGGTGGTGCCGTCGGCGCTGACCTGCGCCGCGCCCTGCTCGGCGTACGGGCTGCCGACCGAGGCGACGGAGGGGCTGTGGGCGATGGCGTCCAGGGCCCCGGTCATCCGCTCCTGGACGGCCGGGTCGCGCACCGTCCCGTTCGCGGTGTGCCACACCACGGTGTCGGTGTCGCCGGCCGCGGCGGGCATCTGCGCCCTGAGCAGGTCCATCGCCCGGCTGGACTCGGTGGCCGGCATCGCCATGCTGTCGCTGTACTTCGTCCCGACGGCGCCGGAGACGGCTCCGAGCCCCACCAGCAGGCCCAGCCACAACAGCACGGTGACGAGCCGGTGCCGATGGCACCAGCGGGCGAGAACGGACATGCGCGCTCCAGAATTCGGCCTTCTCCCGGTCTCCTCCACCCTGCGGTCCCGAGCCGCCCCCTGTCGTCCCCCGCCCGCAGACACCCGCCGTACCACGCCCGCGGTACCCGGACGCCCCCGGTACCGCGCCCGCGGACGGCGCGGACGGGCCCTCGGCGCGCGCCAGGCCCCGCGGTAACCCCCCACGGGGCGTCCCCGCGGGCCGCCTCACTTCCGCCGAACCCCGGGCGGCCGGGGCACGGAGAAGCCACCACGGGTTCCGAGAACGACCAGCCGCAATCGGTCCGGGGAGGCCCCAGATGGCGTTACGGTTCGTGGGCAAGGATGACAAGTCGGGCGACCACGGCTCGCCGACGATCTTCGTTGACGAGGAGACGTCCGATCTCATCGTCCAGGGCTGGAAGCTCGACCCGGGTACAGAGGCCGAGGTACGGGCCGCCGGACCGATTCCCGCTCACGAGACCGTCGTTCGCGTTCCGGCTCGGATGGCGAAGTACCTGAAGGAGGCCCTGGGTGTCGCAGACGCTGAGTGACTTCGCGGCTCTCCTGCGCTCCGCGGAGGAGTCCGCCGTGCACCTCGAACTGCGCGACGTGTACACCGTCGAGAGCGAGGCGGTGGGCTTCCGGTCGTGGAAGGACGGGCACCGGCTCGATCCGAGTGCTCCGGGGACTTGGTGGCGCCCGTGGCTCGACCTCGTGAGGGAGGTGACCGCCAAGGGCGTCTCGGTCCGTCGGGCCCGGGTCGTCTCGGAGCCGGTGTCCGAGTACGTCGCGTACGAGCACTCGTTCTCCTTCACCAACATCGCGGCCGGCGAGGAGATCCGGTGGCTTCCGCGCCGCGAAGCCTCGGTCCTGCCCCTGCCGGGGAACGACTTCTGGGTCTTCGACCGCCGGACCGTACAGTTCAACGTCTTCGACGGCGAAGGGCGGTGGGTGCACACCGACGAGACGGACGACCCGGCGGTGGCGCTCTTCTGCTCCTCCGCGTTCGACGCGGTCTGGGAGCGGGCCACTCCGCACGACCGGTTCACCGTCTGATCCGCCGAGTCGCGGTTCAGCCGGCACATGTCCACTTCCCCCCTCTCCAACGCGCGGGCAGCGCGCCTCGCCGTCGCCGAACGGCTTGACGCCCTGCGCCGCGGTGCCGGGATCTCAGGGCTCGAACTGGCCGAACTGTGCGGGTGGCACAAGTCGAAGTCGTCCCGGATCGCCAACGGCAGGACGGTGCCGTCCGATGCCGATGTCCGGGCGCGGTGCGCGGCTTGCGGCGCGGAGGACCAGGCTGCCGACATCATCGCCGCGTCACGTACCGCGGAGTCGATGTACGCCCAGTGGACCGATATCCACCGCGACGGAATGCGGCACGTCCACCGGAGGACGGTGCCGCTGTACCAGCGCACCCGGGGTTTCCGGGTCTACGCCTCCACCGTCGTGCCCGGCATGGTGCAGACAGGGCCGTACGCCGCCGGCCTGCTCGGCTCGATCGCGGCGTTCCAAGGAACGCCGAACGACGTCGAGCAGGCCGTCGCAGCCCGCCTCAGCCGCTCCCGCGTCCTCACCGAGGGGGATCATCGCTTCGCCCTCGTCCTGGAGGAAGCCGCGCTGTACCACGCCGTGGCCGACGACGAGGCGATGGTCGGGCAACTGCGCCACCTGCTGGCCGTCATGGCCCGGCCGAACGTGTCGCTCGGCGTCATCCCGTTCCGGCGCCGACGCACCGTCTGGCCCCTCGAAGCGTTCTACGCCTTCGACGAATCCCTCGTGGCGGTCGAGACACTGACGGCGGAGATCAACATCACCGCGCCCGGAGAGATCCGGACCTACCTGCGCGCGTTCTCCGAGTTGGCGAAGCTGGCCGTGCACGGCGACGGCGCCCGGGCGTTGGTCACCACGGCGGTCAACGCTGTCGGGTGAACTCGTGCAACCGCGTGCAACTCGCTGGAGGGCCCGGTCGGCCCGCCCCTAACGTCGTGTCACGGAGGAAGGCCCGGCGGACGAGCGGGAACTCCTCGTGGTGGCCACGGGCAGCGGCACCGGTTCGCCCCGGGGACCCGAAGGACACCGCCTTCCGGAGGCACCGGCACAGCTGACGCACAGCAGGAGGCAGTCGATGTTCGTTCACGCCGAGCGGTTCCCGACCGGGAGCCCGCTCCCCCAGGGCCGCCCGACTTCGGCCCCGTTCGTTCTCGGCCGGATCGCCCCGTACCCGCCGTTCCGGGGAGGCCCCGCGGTCGGCCGCATCACGCTCGACCCGGCTTCCCAGACCGCCCGCTACTTCGGCCTCGACGGCGAACCGCTGATGACGCCGGAGCACGGCACCTCCTCGGGCACCAATCCGCCGACCGGCACCACCGGTCAGGGCGACACCCAGGGTGGGGACGCTCCGGACAGCGACACCGGGAACGACACCGACCAATGACCGTTCCCGACGCACGACCGGTGGCGGTCGTCACCAACCTGCAGGACCCGACCGCCGACCTGGTGATCGCCGAGCTGCACCGCCGGAACGTCCCGGTCGTACGGTTCGACGCCGGCGACTTCCCGGCCGCCCTGTCCTGCACCGCCCTCGTCGGCGGCGAGGACACCGGGTGGCGGGGTAGCCTGCGGACGCCCACCCGGCAGGCCGGGCTCGGCGCGGTCCGGTCGCTGTACTACCGGCGCCCGTCCGCGTTCACGTTCGCCCACCTCGGTCCGCAGGACGCACGCGTCGCCGCCGCCCAGGCGCGTTACGGACTCGGCGGCGTCCTGGTGTCCCTCCCCCACTGCCTGTACGTCAACCACCCTCACCGGATCGGCGACGCGGAGTACAAGCCCGCCGGCCTCGCCGCCGCGGCGGCGTGCGGCTTTCGACTGCCGCCGACCGTCGTCACCAACGAGCCCGACCGGGCCCGCGAGTTCGTCAGGGCCCACGGGCCCGTGGTCCACAAACCCATCAGCATGCCGACGTACCTGGTCGACGGCATCGCCCAGACCGTGCCCGTCACCGAGGTCACCGCCGACGAGATCGACGGCACCGTGTCCGGCACCATGCACCTGTTCCAGCAGCGCGTCGACAAGACCGCCGACATCCGCGTCACCGTGATCGGCGAGCAGGTGTTCGCCGTCCGCATCGACAGCGGTCTGCTGGACTGGCGGGTCGACTACTCCACCCACACCTACACCGCGACCTCCGTCCCCGAGTGCGTCGAACGCGCGATCTTCGCCTACCTCGCGCACTTCGGTCTGGTCTTCGGCGCGTTCGACTTCGCACTCACCGGTCCCACCGACGACGAGGACAGCTGGGTGTGGATGGAGTGCAACCCGTCCGGCCAATGGGCCTGGATGGAACCGCCGACCGGACTGCCGATGACCGCCGCTCTGGCGGACCTGCTCCAGCGAGGAACCGCATGACCGGCACCGCGCGCCTGCGGCAGCGGCTCGCCGACCGGATCACCGGGCAGGGCCTGACCGACCCTGCTTGGCGGAAGGCCGTCGAAGCCGTACCCCGGGAGGTCTTCCTCGGCAACGCCGTGTTCCGGCCCGCCACCGACGCCCGGGGCTCGACCGTCTACCATCCGGTGCGGCGCCAGGACGTACCGGAGGCCGAATGGCTCTCGATGGCCTACCGCAACGAGACCTGGGTGACCCAGGTCGGAGGCGTCGACGCCGTCACCGCGACCGGGCCGGTGTACGGCCTGCCGACCTCCTCCTCGACCCTGCCCTCGCTCGTCGTCCGGATGCTGGAGGCCGCGGACATCGGTGAGGGCGACCGCGTACGGGAGATCGGAACCGGCACCGGCTACTCGACGGCGATCCTCTGCCATCGCGTCGGCGACCGGCAGGTGACCTCCGTCGAGGTGGACCCGGCCACCGGGGCCCGGGCCCGCGACGCCCTGCACGCGGCCGGGCACGCCCCGGACCTCGTCATCGCCGACGGCCTCGACGCCCGCGAGGCCGGCACCGACTTCGACCGGATCGTCGCCACGTGCTCGGTCCGCGGCATCCCGTACCCCTGGGTCTGGCAGGTCCACCCCGGCGGGACCGTCACGACCTGCCTCGGCGGCTGGTCGCAGGCCTCCGGCCTGGTCAACCTCACTGTCCGGGGCGACGGCACCGCGGAGGGAAGGTTCACCGGCGAAGAGGTGGCGTTCATGCTCGCCCGCGCCCACCAGCCGCCGCCCCGGCCGACCTTCACCCTGCACACGGGCCACGAGCGGAGGACCTTTCTCGCCCCGGCCCGGATCTGGTCGTGGACCGGCCGCTTCCTCGCCCAGCTCGCCGCGCCGTCCGCCGAACTGTTGGGCGCCGGCCCCAGGGCGATCCTGGTGGACACCGCCACCGGTTCCCAGGCGTGGACCGAGGACACCGGCTCCGGCCCGATCGTCCACCAGCACGGGCCGCTGCCGCTCTGGGACGCCGTCGAGCACGCCTTCGCGCAGTGGGAGGAGGTGGGCGCACCCGCCCAGGACGCCTTCGGGCTCACTGTCGACGGCGAGGAACAGCGGGTGTGGATCGGCTCCCCGTCGGGGCCGGCCTGGCGACTACCCGTCTGACCGCCGGTGTTCCGGACACGCACCGGCCGCACCCCTCCGGGAAGGGGCGCGGCCGGGCTGGTGGTGCCGGCGGGCCGTCAGGTGGTGCGGAAGTGCGCGTGGAGGCGGCGGGTGTGGTCGAGGACGCGGGGCGGGCCTTCCAGGTGGACGGTGGTGGTGAGGCGGGGGGCGGTGCTGGAGGCAGCGAGGCGGAGTTCCAGGGCACCGGGCTCGACGACGCGGTGGCCGTCGCGGCCGGTGAAGGAGGCGAGGTCGGCGGGGACGGTGATCTCGACCCGGGCGTGTTCGCCCGCGTCGAGGGTGATCCGCCGGTAGCCGATCAGTCGTTGGACGGGCTGGACCACGCTGGCGACGGGGTCGTGCAGGTAGAGCTGGACGGTCTCGCTGCCGGCCCGGTCGCCGGTGTTGCGCAGGGTGAAGGAGAGGGTGAACTCGCCGTCGGTGGAAGCGAGTTCGCGCTCCACTTCGAGGCCGCTCCAGTCGAACGAGGTGTAGCCGATGCCGTGTCCGAAGCCGAACGCCGGGGTGGGGTCGGTGCTGGAGACCTCGCTGGGTCCGGCCAGCCGGGCGGCCAGGTAGGTGGAGGGCTGGACGCCGGGCCGGGCCGGGATGCTGACGGGGAGCCGGCCCGAGGGGTTGGTGCGTCCGCTGAGCACGGCGGCGACCGCCTCGGTCCCGGCCTCGCCGGGGAAGAAGGTCTGCACCAGGGCCGCCGCCTCGGTGACCGCGCGGCCCAGCGCGTAGGGCCGGCCGGCCAGCAGCACCGGCACCACCGGGGTGCCGGTGTCCAGCAGGGCGTCCAGCAACTGCCGCTGCACGCCGGGCAGTTCGAGGAGTTCCACGTCGCAGCCCTCGCCGCTGGTGCCGCGCCCGAACAGGCCGGCCCGGTCGCCGAGCGCGACGATCACCACGTCGGCCCGGCGGGCCGCGTCGAGGGCCTCGGCGAAGCCGGAGGTGTCGGTGCCGTCGATGCCCGCCCCGGCCGCCGTCCGGATCTCGCTGTCGGGGAACTCGGCCGCCAACGCCTGGCGCAGCGTGGGCAGTTCGATGCCGATCGGGGTGTCCGGGTGCTGGCTGCCGACGTGCACGGGGAAGGCGTAGCAGCCGAGCACCGCGGTCGGGGTGTCGGCGTTGGGGCCGATCAGGGCGATCCGGCGGGGGGCGCGCAGCGGCAGGGTGCCGTCGTTGCTGAGCAGCACCACGGCCCGTTCGGCGATCTCCCGGGCCAGCTCCCGGTTCTCGGGGCGGTCCAGGTCGACGGTGCCGCGCAGGGCGCGCGGGTCGTCCAGCGGGCGGCCGGCCAGCGCGGCGGGGACGGCGTCCCAGTCCGCGTCGAGCAGGCCGAGCTGGGCCTTCTGCACCAGGACCCGGCGCAGCGCCCGGTCGACCAGCGCGACGGGGACGGTGCCGTCCTCGACGGCCCGCAGCAGCGGTTCGCCGAAGGTCTTGACGGTGGGCAGCTCCACGTCCACGCCGCTGGCCAGGGCGAGCGCGGCGGCCTCGGCCCAGTCGCCGGCCACGCCGTGCAGCAGTCGGAGGAAGGCGATGCCGAAGTAGTCGGCGACCACCGTCCCGTCGAAGCCCCAGGTGTCGCGCAGCAGTCCGGTCAGCAGGGCCTCGTCGGCGGCCGAGGGGATGCCGTCGGTGTCGGTGTAGGCGTGCATGACGGAGCGGGGGCGGCCCTCGCGGACGGCCATCTCGAAGGGCGGCAGGATGACGTCGGCGCGTTCGCGGGGGCCCATGCCGACGGGGGCGAGGTTGCGTCCGGCGCGGGAGGCGGAGTAGCCGGCGAAGTGCTTGAGGGTGGCGACGACGCCCGCGGACTCCAGGCCCTGCACGTAGGCGGTGGCCACCGTGCCGACCAGGTACGGGTCCTCGCCGATGGTCTCCTCGACCCGGCCCCAGCGGGCGTCGCGGACCACGTCGAGGACGGGGGCCAGCCCCTGGTGGACGCCGACGGCGCGCATGTCGCGGCCGATCGCCGCCGCCATCCGCCGGATCAGCTCGGGGTCGAAGGTGGCGCCCCAGGAGAGCGGCACCGGGTAGGCGGTGGCGCCCCAGGCGGCGAAGCCGGCCAGGCACTCCTCGTGGGCCAGGGCGGGGATGCCGAACCGGTTGGCGGCGGCGATCCGCTGCTGGCTGCGGGCCAGCGAGAGCGCGCCGAGCGCCGGGTCGACCGGGACGGTGCCGAACGGGCGGGTCAGCTGGCCCAGTCCGTTCGGGAGCAGGTCGTCGAGGTCGGGCGGCTCCTCCATGTCGTGCTGGTGCGGGGCGACGTCGCCACCCTCGTCGGAGGCGCCGACCCAGACGCCGACCAGCTGGGCCAGTTTCTCCGGCAGGGTCAGCTCGGCGATCAGGGCGTCCGCGCGCTCCTCGGGGCCCAGCGCGCGGTCGCGCCAGCGGGGGGCCGCGGTCGCGGCGGGCGGGGTGGGGGCTTCGGCGGGAACGGCCAGGTTCATCTTGTCGGTCACTTTCCTCCGACGCCCATGAGGCCCTGGACCAAGGCACGCCGGGCGAACAGGTAGACGATGAAGATCGGGAGCATCGACAGCACGACGGCGCTGAGCAGGCCGGGCACGTCGACGCCGTGCTCGGTCTGGAAGTCGTACAGGCCGAGGGTGATGACCTTGCTGCTCTCCGACTGGGTGAGGATCAGCGGGAACAGGAAGCCGTTCCACGCCTGGAGCGCCGAGAAGACCACGACGGAGGACAGGCCGCCCCTGGACAGCGGCACCACCAGCTGCCAGAACACCCGCCAGGGGCTGGCGCCGTCCATGGCCATCGCCTCGTACAGCTCGCCGGTGATGTCCCGCATCGCGCCGGTGAGCACCAGCGTGCACACCGGCAGGCAGAACGCGGCGGTCGGCAGGATCACGCCGATCAGGTGGTCGTACAGGCCGGCCTTGCTGATGACGTAGAACATCGGCACGATCACGGCCTGCGCGGGGATCGCCAGGCCCAGCAGGAAGATCCGGAAGACCGTGCTGATGGTCCTGCCCCGGGCCCGGACGATCGCGTAGGCCAGCGGGGGCACGACGAGCAGCACGATCGCGACCACGCTCGCGGTGACGACGACGGTGTTGAGGAAGTCCTGCCCGAAGCCGTTGGAGAAGTCGTCGACGTAGTTCTGCAGGGTGAGCTGCGAGGGGAAGGTGAGCGGGCCCTGGGTGGAGTAGTTGGAGCGGGTCCGGAAGGTCGAGATCAGCAGGACGTACAGCGGGAAGCCGACCAGGACCAGCCAGACCAGCGAGCCCAGCCCGGCGAGGTGGTTGGGACGCCTGCGCATCACAGTCCCTCCGTGGTGCCGCGCATCTTGTCGTAGCCGGAGAACCGGACGACCGCGAGCGAGATCAGGGTGGCGACCACCACCAGGACCAGGGCGATGGCCGAGCCGGAGCCGAAGTCGAAGCTCTTGAAAGCCTGTTGGTACATGTAGTAGGCGCTGTTCGTGGTGTCGGTGCCGGGGCCGCCCTGGGTGAGGATGAGGACGGTGTCGAAGGTGGTGAGGCCGCCGACCAGCATCAGGATCACCGAGGTGATCATGGTGTTGCGCAGCTGCGGCAGGGTGATGTGGACGAACTGCCGGAACTTGCCGGCGCCGTCGATCGCGGCGGCCTGGTAGAGCACCTGCGGGATCGCCCGGGCGCCGCCCTGGTAGAGCAGGGCGTGCATGGGCGTCCACTGCCACATGCCGACGAAGGTGAGCACCGCGATGGCGCCGCTCCGGCTGCCCATCAGGTTGCCGTCGCCGAACAGCCAGGTCAGCTGCGAGGGGGCGCCGAAGTTGGGGTCGAGGATGGCCCGCCAGACCACCGAGATCGCGGTCGCGGACAGCAGCAGCGGGATGAAGAAGACCGCGGACAACACGGCCCGGTTGCGCTGGTGGCCGGCCGCCCAGACGCCCAGCAGGACGCTGACCGGGGTCTGCACGAGCACGCCGGCCGCGGTCAGCACCAGGGTCAGCCAGACGCTCTGGGTCATCACCGGGTCGTGCAGCAGCTCGGTCCAGTTGTCCAGGCCGTTGAAGCGGGGCGCGCCGACGCCGTCCCAGCTGGTGAAGGAGAGCACCGCGACCAGCACCAGCGGCAGGAGGGCGAACAGCAGGAAGAAGACGGTCGCGGGGACCGCCCAGACCAGGCCCGGGCGGGTCACCCCGACGCCGGTCCGGCGCCCGGCCCGCGGGCGGCGGCCGGACGCGGACGCGAAGGAGGGAGCACTCATCGGCATTCGTCTCAGGAGGCGGGCAGGGCCTGCATGGCCTTGATGAAGCCGTCCACGTCGAGCTTGCCGTTGAAGAACTGCTGGACGGCGGTGTGGATCGGCGTGGTGGCGGCCGGCGGGTACGCCTGGTCCCAGGAGAGCTGGAACGACGGGGCGGCCTTGACCAGCTCGTACTGGTACTTCGAGTAGTCCGGGCTGGCGGCGGTGTCGAGGAACTGCTCGGTGTTGGTGGTGGTCGGCAGGTTGCCGATCGCCAGTTGGGCCTTCACGAACTCGTCGGAGTACATGAGCTTGAGGAAGGCGGCGGCGGTCTCGGGGTGCTTGCTCTTCTTCAGCACCGAGTAGAAGTTGTTGGTGTTGCCGACCACGTCCGCCGGGTCGCCCTTGCCGCCCGCGACGGACGGGAAGCCGCTGTAGCCGAGGTCGTTCTTGGCGAAGTCGGGGTTGGCGTCCTGCTGGGTGGAGTACGCCCAGGAGCCCATCAGCTCGAACGCCGCCTTGCCCTTGGCCAGCAGGGCCGGGGAGCCGCCGTCGGTGAACTTGACCGAGTCGAAGTTCGAGCCGAACGCGCCGGCGTCGACCAGCTGCTTGAGCATGCCCAGCGCCTTCTTGGCGTCCTCGCTCTCCCAGGCGGCCTTGTCGCCGGACAGCGCCCGCTGGAACAGCTCGGGGCCGGCCACCCGGTCGAAGACGTACTCGTACCACATCAGGGTCGGCCACTGGTCGCCGCCGCCGAGGGCGAACGGGGTGACGCCCTTGCCCTTGAGCACCTGGACGGCGTTCAGCAGGTCGTCCCAGGTCTTCGGGACGCTCAGGCCCGCGTCGGCCAGCACCTTCTTGTTGTCGAACAGCAGCACCGGCTGGGTGCCGCGCATCGGGATGCCGTACGACTTGCCGTCGATCACGGCGGTGTTGAACACCGAGGAGAGGAAGTTGTCCTTCAGGCCCGGGTCCGCGGCGATCATGTCGTCCAGCGGGAGCAGCAGGTCCGCCTTGACGTAGGGCTGGATGCTGCCGCCGCCCCAGTTGAAGAAGACGTCCGGCGCCTGGGCGGTGTTGATGATGGTGTTGAGCTTGGCCTGGTAGTCGGCGCCGGGGATGGTGTCCAGCACCACCTTGACCTTCGAGGTCTTGTTGAAGGTGTCGACCATCTGCTTCTCGACCTTGTTGCTGGCGTCGCCGTAGACCAGCACGTGGATCGTGTTGGAGCCGCCGCCGGTGGAGGCGCCGCTGCCGCAGGCCGTCACCCCCACCGTCGCCAGGGACAGCCCGAGTGCCACAGCGAACGCGCGTCTCTTCATCAGGAGTCTCCTAAAGTTTCGAGGCTATTCTCGAAATCAGTGCCTGGCCGGGACGTTAAGTTGCGGGCATGTTTCGGGTCAACCCCTCGTACCGAGGGTTACTGAAGCGTGATCCGGGGGTCGTCCCGCGCCGCCCGTGCCCTATGCTGCGGGCATGGAAAAGGGCGATGAACTGGGACGGGTCACCCTCGCGGACATCGCGCGAGAGGCCGAAGTCTCCGTTTCGACGGTTTCGAAGGTCCTGAACGGACGTACCGACGTCTCGGCGTCCACCCGCGGCCGGGTCGAACGGGTCCTGCGCGAGCACGACTACCAGCGCGCCGCCCGCAACGGCGGCGAGGCCCCGCTGATCGAGATCGTCTTCCACGAGCTCGACAGCCTCTGGGCGATGGAACTCCTGCGCGGCGTCGAGACGGTGGCCAACGAGCACGGGGCGGCCGTGGTGGTCGCCCACAGCGGCTCCCGGCACGCGCCGGGGCCCGGCTGGATCGACGCGGTGCTGCGGCGGCGGCCGCTCGGCGTGGTGCTGGTCCTCTCCGGCCTCCCGCCCGAGCTCAAGCGCCAACTGCGGGCCCGCTCCATCCCGTTCGTCATCATCGACCCGGCCGGCAACCCCGATCCGGACGTGCCCTCGGTGGGCTCGGCGAACTGGGCCGGCGGCCTCGCCGCCACCCGGCACCTGATCGAGCTCGGCCACCGGCGGATCGGCATCGTCACCGGCCCCGAGGACACCCTCTGCTCGCTGGCCCGGCTCGACGGCTACCGCTCGGCGATGTCGATGGCCGGGCTGGAGACCGACCCCGCCCTGATCGCCTTCGGCGACTTCCACGCCGAGGGCGGACTCGCCTGCGCCAAGCGGCTGTTGGAGCTGCCCGACCGCCCCACCGCGATCTTCGCGGGCAGCGACCTACAGGCGCTCGGCGTCATGGAGGCCGCCCGGGTCCGCGGGCTGCGCGTCCCCGAGGACCTGTCCGTGGTCGGCTACGACGACCTGGACATCGCCCAGTGGACCAGCCCCGCGCTGACCACCGTCCGCCAGCCGCTGCGCGAGATGGCCGAGCAGGCCACCCGGCTGATCCTCGCCCTGCGCACCGGCGAGGCCCCGGCCGCCCCCACCCGGCTCGAACTCTCCACCACCCTGGTGGTGCGCTCCAGTACTGTGGCACCCGGCCCCGCCGGGGGCTGACCGGACCGACCGGACCGCCCGGGCTGCGACCCGGACCGCTCAGCATCGGGTTTCGAAAGTTTCGAGGTTCGGCCGCCCTTGCCCCGTCGACCTGGGCGGACTAATTTGTTTTCTACCATGACGAATCGGGGTGCCGGACGGGCGGCCGTCCGCCCGCTCCGGCGACCCGCCCCCGACCCCTGGGTGTGACCCGATGACGACCACCGGCTCCTCCGACACCGGCCCGTCCACCACCGGCCCCCGGCCGGTTGGCCCGCCGCCCGACGGCACGCCGCCCGCCGGCCCGCTGACCAACTGGGCGGGCAACCTCACCTTCGGCGCCCGCGCCGTCCACCGCCCGCGCGACCTGGACGAGTTGCGGGAACTGGTCCGGCGCAGCGACCGCGTCCGGGCCCTGGGCAGCGGCCACTCCTTCAGCCCGGTCGCCGACACCGAGGGCGACCTGGTCCGGCTGGACGGCCTGCCCACCCGGATCGAGATCGCCCCCGACCGCCGCAGCGTCACCGTCTCCGCCGCCACCCGCTACGCGGAACTCGCCACCGTCCTGCACGCGGCGGGCCTGGCCCTGGAGAACCTGGCCTCGCTGCCGCACATCTCCGTCGCCGGGGCCACCGCGACCGGCACCCACGGCTCGGGCGACACCCGCCGCTCGCTCGCCGCCGCCGTCCGCTCGCTGGAGGTCGTCGGCGCCGACGGCGAACTGCGCACCACCACCCACCCCGGCGCGGTGGTGCACCTGGGCGCGCTCGGCATCGTCACCGCGCTCACCCTCGACACGGTGCCCGCCTTCGACGTCCGGCAGTACGTCCACACCGGGCTCGCCCTCGCCGACTACATCGCCCACCTGGACGAGATCCACGCCGCCGGCTACAGCGTCAGCCTGTTCACCGACTGGGGCTCGGACACCGGCCGGGTCTGGGTCAAGCAGCTCGACGACGGCACCCCGCCCGCCGCCGTCCCCGGCGCGCGGCCCGCCGACCGCCCCGAGCACCCGGTGCCCGGCCTGCCCACCGACGCCTGCACCCCGCAGCTCGGCGCCCCCGGCCCCTGGTACCGGCGGCTGCCGCACTTCCGCCCCGAGTTCACCCCCAGCAGCGGCGCGGAACTCCAGTCCGAGTACCTGCTGCCGCGCGCCGCGGCCCGCGCCGCCGTCGCCGAACTGCGCGCGCTGGGACAGCAGTTGGCACCAGTACTGCACATCTCCGAGGTACGCACGGTGGCCGCCGACGAACTCTGGCTGAGCCCCTCCCACGGGCGCGACTCGGTCGCCTTCCACTTCACCTGGAAGCCCGACCCCGCCGCCGTCGCCCCGGCCCTCGCCGCGGTCGAACGCGCCCTCCTGCCGCTCGGCGGACGCCCGCACTGGGGGAAGATCACGCACGCGCCGCGGGCCGCCGTCGGCGCCGCCTACGAGCGGCTGGGCGACTTCCTGGCGCTGCGCCGGGAACTCGACCCGGACGGCAAGTTCGCCAACCGCTTCACCGAGCAGCTGGCCGGAACCGCCGACTGACCCCGCGGCCGCCGCCGCTCCCCCGTCCCCGTCCCCCTCTCTCCTCCCCCCTGTCTCCTCCCCCGCGTCGGCCGCCCCGGCCGACGCCCGCCACTCCGTCGGCCGGGCGGCACCCCGCTTCGCCCGCCCGGCCGGCGGCGCCCGTCCCCCTGCTCCGCCGCACCGCCCGCGCCCGGCCACCGGCCCGGGCACGGCCGGGCCCGCGGCACGCACCGGGGCCGGGCCGGTCGGCCGTCGGCCCGCAACGGCGCGGAACCCGCCGACGGCCGATCCAGGCTGCCCGGGCGCCCCCGCCCCCGCCCGCTGTCACCCACCCGCTGTGACCCGCCCGCCGCCCGCCGCCCGCCGCCCGAAAGACGATCGGAGCGGATCGGACCCGCCCGGACGCACATTTCCCGCCGTTCCGGAGCGGCGCACGCCCCTATTCCGGCCGAAACGGCTGCCGCTTCCGGCCGTCATTGCCGTCGCGCACCGAATAGCAGCCGAAAGTTTCAACCGGATCATTGACACGTGAACTGCCCGGGTCAAAACTCTTCGCAGTCGGCCGTCGCCGACCTTCCAGTCGAGCCGGGTCGCCGGTTCCATCCGCCTCCCGGGCTCCCCAGCGAACCACGAGGAGTCGCACCCCCATGCGCAGCACCAGTCTCTCGCCGCGCCCGCTGATCGCGGGCCTCGCCGTCGCCGCCACCGTGGCGGCCGGCCTGACCGCCGCCGCCGTCGATCCCGCCCCGGCCCGGGCCGCCGCCTGCACCGGCTACGTCGGGCTGACCTTCGACGATGGCCCGTCCAACGACCACACCCCGGCCCTGCTGAACGCACTCAAGCAGAACGGGCTGCGGGCCACCGTGTTCAACGAGGGCCAGTTCGCCGCCGCCTACCCGGCCCAGGTGAAGGCCGAGTCGGCGGCCGGGATGTGGATCGGCAACCACAGCTACACCCACCCCCACCTGACCCAGGAGAGCCAGGCCCAGATCGACTCCGAGGTCGGCGGCACCCAGTCGGCCATCGCCAACGCGGGCGGCGGCACGCCGAAGCTGTTCCGCCCGCCGTACGGCGAGACCAACGCGACCCTGAAGTCGGTCGAGGCCAAGTACGGCCTGACCGAGGTGATCTGGGACGTGGACTCGCAGGACTGGAACGGCGCCAGCACCGCCGCGATCGTGCAGGCCGTCGGCCGGCTCGGCAACGGCCAGGTCATCCTGATGCACGAGTGGCCCGCCAACACCCTGGCCGCGATCCCGCAGATCGCCCAGAACCTGGCCTCCCGCGGGCTGTGCGCCGGCATGATCTCCCCGCAGACCGGCCGCGCCGTCGCTCCCACCGACAACGGCGGCGGCAGCACGGGCGGCGGTACCGGCGGGGGCACGGGCGGTGGCACCGGCGGCGGGAGCTGTACCGCCACCCTCTCCGCCGGCACCTCCTGGAGCGACCGCTACAACCTCAACGTCGCCGTCACCGGCTCCAGCACCTGGAAGGTCACCGTCAAGGTGCCCACCCCCGAGAAGGTCAGCTCCACCTGGAACGCCACCACCACCTACCCCGACGCCCAGACCCTCATCGCCACCCCCAACGGCTCCGGCAACACCTGGGGCATGACCATCATGAAGAACGGCTCCACCACCTGGCCCACCGCCACCTGCACCACCAGCTGACCCCTGCCACCGGGGCCGCACCGGGAATTCCCCGCCGCTGAACCGTGTACGCACCACAAGAAATCGAGCGCGGCGGAAATAATTCCCCGCCAGGGAAATCCCGTCGCATCCGCGCCGCCCTCCCCGGGGAATTCCCACCCTCCTACCGAACCGCTCCGGAGCCCCGGCCCACCCCTCCCCGGTTTCGAAAGTTTCGAAAGCATGTTGCCGAAAATTGTGCCGCGCTGACCAGCCGAACGCCATCGAAACCGCATGACCCGCGCTCGACACCGGAGGCCGGAAGCCGGAAAAACCCGCCCCCACCAGTGATTTCACCGACCACACCCCGCCGAGGCGGCGGCCGACGCATTCGGAAGTCCTGTCGAAAGCGTTGACAGCCCGTCGAGCGCCGCCCAACACTGTCGCCGTCGACAAGTCCGTACGGCCCAGGGCCCGGGCCGTACGCGCCAATCCGCGTCCGGCGCACGCCTGTTGACGCTGGATCAGGGACAGCGCGGCGCGGCACCCCCACCCACCCCTCGCAGAACGGATCCCCTCGTGACACTCCCCCACCCCAAGAGCCCCCGAGCCGGCCGGATGTGGCGGCTGGTCCGCAAGGCACGCGTCCTCCCGCTGGCCCTCGCGGCGGTCGTGGTGCTGCCGGGCACCGCCGACGCCGCGACCGTCACCAGCAACCAGACCGGCAACGACGGCGGGTACTTCTACTCGTTCTGGACCGAGGGCAGCGGTGCGGCCTCGATGTCCCTGAACGGCGGCGGCAACTACAGCACCTCCTGGACCAACGCCGGGAACTTCGTGGCCGGCAAGGGCTGGAGCACCGGCTCGCGCAACCCGGTGACCTACTCGGGCACCTGGAGCACCAGCGGCAACGCCTACCTGTCGCTGTACGGCTGGACCACCAACCCGCTGGTCGAGTACTACGTGGTCGAGAACTACGGCTCGTACAAGCCCACCGGCACCTACAAGGGCACCGTCACCAGCGACGGCGGCACCTACGACATCTACGAGACCACCCGGGTCAACGCCCCCTCCATCGAGGGCAACAAGACCTTCAACCAGTACTGGAGCGTCCGCCAGTCGAAGCGGACCGGCGGCACCATCACGGTCGGCAACCACTTCGACGCGTGGGCCAAGTACGGCATGAACCTCGGCAGCATGAACTACGAGATCCTGGCCACCGAGGGCTACCAGAGCAGCGGCAGCTCCAACCTCACCCTCGGCTCCTCCACCGGGGGCGGCGGTACCGGGGGCGGTGGCACCGGCGGCGGGAGCTGCACCGCCACCCTCTCCGCCGGCACCTCCTGGAGCGACCGCTACAACCTCAACGTCGCCGTCACCGGCTCCAGCACCTGGAAGGTCACCGTCAAGGTGCCCTCGCCGGAGAAGGTCAGCTCCACCTGGAACGCCACCACCACCTACCCCGACGCCCAGACCCTCGTCGCCACCCCCAACGGCTCCGGCAACACCTGGGGCATGACCATCATGAAGAACGGCTCCACCACCTGGCCCACCGCCACCTGCACCACCAGCTGATCACGACTCCCCCGGCCCCGGCCGTCGGGCGCACCGGCGGGTGCGCTCAGCGGCCGGGGCCGAGCAGGGTCCAGGGTTCGGGGCGGGCCAGGGCGAGGCGGGGGCGGCGTTCGGCCCAGTGGCGGACGGAGGCGGCCATGGCGGCGGCCGGGTCGGGGACCTTCCAGGTGGGTTCGAAGGGGCGGCGCATGCTGGTGTAGCTCTGGAACATGGCGAGGAGTCTGACGGCCTGGCTCTGGATCGGGGAGAGGTACTGGTCGGAGAGCGGGAGGAAGAAGCGCTCCCAGCTGTCGACGGACACCAGCGGCGGCCGTTCGACGGGGGTGACGCCGTGCGCGGCGCGGAAGTCGTTGAGGGTGGTGCAGATGACGTCGAGCAGGGTGTCGAGGTCGAGGCTGTCGGGGCCGGCGGCGATCACCTCGGTGCGCGGCCGGTCGGGCGGGGCGTCCAGGACCGCGGCGGTCAGGGCGGCGGCGACCTCGTCGACGGGGCTGATCTCGGCGTGGCCCGCCGGGTCGCCGACCACCACGGCGGCGGTGCCGGAGACGAGGGCCTGGAGCATGGTGTACGGGCCGGAGAAGCGGGCGATCTCGCCGGTGGTGCGGCGGCCGACCACCAGCGGCGGGCGGACCAGGGTGAGCGGTCCGGGGTGCTCGTCGCGGGCGATCTCCTCGCAGCGGGCCTTCGACCACTCGTAGCCGTTGCGGTAGCCCTCGAACTCGGCGCCGCGCAGGTCCTCGGGGTTGCGCTCGCCGCCGACGTACGCGGTGGAGACCTGGACGAGGTGGGTGTCGCGGTCGGCGAGGGCGAGGACGGCGCGCAGCGGGTCGAGGTTGGCGGCGACCGCCTCGTCCCGGCCGAGGGTCCAGCGGGTGCTGGCCGCGGCGTGCACGATGACGTCCCAGTGCCCGGCGAGGGCGGCGGGCGGCGGTTCGGCGCCCATCCGCCAGGGCAGTGCGGTGCCGCCGCCGCGCCGGGCGACCGGGACGAGGTCGAGCGGGCGGCCGTGGGCGGCGGCCACGGTGCGCAGTTGGTGGGCGAGTTCGGTGCCGACCACTCCGGTCGCCCCGGTGAGAAGGACTCGCATCTGCTTGGTTCCTCTGCTGGAGGTCTGCTGGAGGGGTGGGTCAGGACGGGGGGTCAGGACGGGGGGTGGGTCAGGACGGGGGCGGCTCAGGGCGGGGGCGCGAGCACCAGGCAGGAGTTCTGGCCGCCGAACCCGAAGGCGTTGGAGAGCACCGGCGCGGGCGCGAGGGCGCGCGGCGCGCCGTGCACCAGGTCGATCCGGCCGCCCTCGGGGCTGTCGTGCAGGTTGGCGATCGGCGGCACCAGTGCGCGGGACGCGCTGCGCAGGGCGAGGGCGGCCGCCAGCGCGCCCGCCGCGCCGATCAGGTGGCCGGTGACGCCCTTGACCGCGGTGACCGGCGGCGGCTGGCCGTCGTAGCAGCGTTCGATGGCCCGGGCCTCGGCGCGGTCGCCCGGCACGGTGGAGGTGCCGTGCGCGCTGATGTGGCCGATGTCGGCGAGGGAGAGCCCGGCGTCGGCGACGGCCTGCCGCATGCAGCGGGCGGCGACCTCGCCGTCCTCGTGCGGGGCGGCGATGTGGAAGGCGTCGCAGTTCTCGGCGTAGCCGGCGATCTCGCCGTGGATGACGGCGCCGCGGGCCCGGGCGGACTCCCAGCGTTCGAGCACCAGGACGGCGGCGCCCTCGCCCATCACGAAGCCGTCCCGGTCGGCGTCGAACGGGCGGCTGGCCAGGGCGGGCCGGTCGTTGCGGGTGGAGAGCGCGCGCATCCGGGCGAAGGCGCCCATCACCACCGTGCTGACCGCCGCGTCGACGCCGCCGGCCACCGCCACGTCCAGCTCGCCGTACCGGATGCGCCGGGCGGCCTCGCCCAGGGCGGTGCCGCCGCTGGCGCAGGCGCTGGAGTAGGTGGTGCAGACGCCCTGGAAGCCGTGGCGCAGCGCGATGCGGCAGGCGGGCGAGTTGGCCATGGTGCGCGGGACGGTGTGCACCGGCAGGTCCCGGGGGCGGTCGACGAAGCCCGCGGTGGCGGCCTCCATGCTGGACAGCCCGCCGATGCCGGTGCCGATCTGCACGCCGATCCGGTCGGGCCGGCGGTCGGCGGGCAGGGCGGCGTCGGCCAGCGCGTCGTCGGCGGCGCACAGCAGCAGTTGGGCCGGGCGGTCGATCTGCCGGGCCTCGCGCCGGCTGAGGTAGCGCTCCGGGTCGAACTCCGGTACCAGGCAGGCGAAGTGGACCGGCAGGTCGGCCTCGACCAGCCGGTCCACCCGGGCCGCGACGGACCGGCCGGCCAGCACCGCGGCGAACACCTCGTCGAGGCTGTTGCCCGCCGGGGACTTCACGCCGATGCCGGTGACGGCGACCCGGTGCCCGCCCGAGGGGTGCCGGTCCTGCGGGCTCACGCGGGGCCCTCCGACACCGGGACGGTGGGGGCGGCGGTGACGGCGACGGCGGCGGGCGGGGCGGGGACGGGCGGGGCGGGGACGGGTGCCGGGGCCGACAGGTCGATCACCGCGCCGTGCAGCCGGCTGCCGGGCGCGGCGGTCGCGGGGTCGTCCAGCCGGGCGCGCAGCAGGTCGATGGCGTGGCCGACGTCGCGGGCCGAGACCAGGTCGTCGGGGTCGATCCGCAGGCGCAGCGTCCGCTCCAACCGGGCGCCGATCTCCATGAGTTCGAGGCTGTCGACGCCGTAGTCCTCGGCCAGGCTGGTCCGTTCCCGCAGCTCGTCCGGGTCCGTGCCGAGGACGTCGGAGATGACCGCCCTGACCGTCACGGCCAGTTCCTCTCGTGTGGGCACCTGGGTTCGCTCCTTTCGCCGCACCGGGCGGCTTGCTCCGTACTCCGCACCGGCCGCGGTCGGCCGGTGTCCGTGCCCGTGCACGTGCGCCGGGCGTGCTCAGCCGGCGTCCCGGCGTCCCGGGGTCAGCCGGTGCCGCCCGTCCGCAGGGTGCGTCCGGTGGCGGTGAGCGCGGCGTCCAGGATGGCGGTCGCCTCGGCGAGTTCGGCCGCCGTGCCGATCAGCGGCGGGAGCAGCCGGACGGTGGTCGGGCGGCTCAGGCACGGGGAGACCAGCAGCCCGGCGGCGGCCAGTTCGAGCACCATCGCGCCGGCCGCCTGCGGGGAGGCGCAGTCGAGGCCGCGCAGCAGGCCGCGGCCGGGCACGGCCCGCACCACGTCCGGGTGGCGCTCGTGCAGGCCGGTCAGTGCGGCGTCCAGCTGGGCGGCCAACTCGCGTCCGTGGTCGGCGAGTTCCTCGATCGCTTCGAGGGCGGCGGGGACGGCGGCGCAGCTCAGCGGGTGGCCGCCGAAGGTCGCCGAGTGCAGGAACGGGTCGGCCGCCAGCGGCGCGTACAGCCGCTCCGAGCAGAGCAGCGCGGAGAGCGGGACGACGCCGCCGCCCAGCGGCTTGCCGAGCAGGACCGCGTCGACGGGCAGCCCGTCGGCGAGGGCGACCGAGCGTTCGCCGCAGCGGCGCAGGCCACACTGGATCTCGTCGGCGATCACGAAGGCGCCGTGCCGGGCCGCGTCCGCGCACCACTGCCGCAGCACCCCGGTGGGCAGCGGCAGGGCGCCGTTCTCGCCCTGCACCGGTTCCAGCACCACGGCGGCCACCCGGCCGCCGGCGGTCTCCCGGCCGACCGCCGCCGGGTCCTCGGCGTCGACGTGGACCACGTCCACCTCGCAGCCGAGCAGGCCCCGGCGGTAGAGCGGGCTGTGGGTGAGCGCGAGGGCGCCCTGCGACTTGCCGTGGAAGCCGCCGCGCACCGCCAGCACCCGGGGGCGGCCGGTGGCCAGCCGGGCCAGTTTGACGGCGACCTCGACCACGTCGGCCCCGTTCAGGCCGAAGTACACCTTCGGGAGGACGTCCCCGAGGTAGCCGCTGAGCCGGGCGGCGGCCTCGGCGGTGACCGGGTTGGCCAGGCTGCGGGTCGCGGTGGGCATGGTGTCCAGCTGGGCGCGGACGGCCGCGGTGACCGCGGGGTGGCGGTGGCCGAGCAGGGTGACGGCGTAGGAGCCGAAGTCCAGCGCGGTCCGGCCGTCGGAGAGCGTCACCCGGCAGCCCTCGCCGGCCGCCTCCACCGCGCCGCGCCCGGCGAAGCCGCCGGTCAGGGCGAGCTTCGGGGAGAGGTGGCGCCGCAGCCGGTCGAAGACCACCGCGGGGTCGGTGGCGGTGCCGGGGACGGTGGTGGTCACCGGGCGGCCCCCTGGAGCAGGAGCCGCTGTTCGAGGGCGCCGAGCATCTGGGCGGCGCTCTCGCGCAGGGCGTCCGCCGCGACCGGGTTGAGCATCTCGGCGAGCAGCGGGATGCCGATGTCGAAGTCGACGTGCAGGGCGACGGTGCTGCCGCCGTCGGGCGCGGGCGACACCGACCAGTGGCCGGTGAACGCGCCGAGGTCGCCGCTGGTCTGTTCGAAGTCGAAGCGGCGGGCGGCGTGGTCGATCACCTCGGCCTCGGTCCAGCGCAGCACCGAGCCCTTGAGCCGGACCGACCAGGCGGTGGTGCGGTGCCGCTCGTCGGGCTGCTCGACGAGTTCGACCGAGTCGACGCTCTCCATGCAGTCGGGGTAGCCGAGGACGTCCACCACCACCGGCCAGGCGTCCTCGGGCGCCGCGGCGACGGGCAGTTCCACTTCAACGTGCGGCATGCGGGGGCCTCTCTTCGGTGCGGGGACGGGGTGCGGGGCCGGTGCCGCCGGGCGGGTCCAGCGCCTGGGCGCGGGCGGCGGCCAGGGCGGGCGGGAGGAGCCGGCGGAGCACCGCGCGGGGCAGCGGCCGGACGTGGGTCATCGCGTGCCACTGCTCGATCAGCGCGCAGCCCATCTCCACCTTGGGCAGGTACGCGGTCTGGGCGAAGCGGATGTGCCGGCAGCCGGTGTCCATCGCCAGCCGGACGGCCGCGTAGTGCAGGTTGTGGTAGAGCGCGGCGTCGTGGGCCAGCCGGTAGTCCAGGCCGATCCGGGCCCCGGTCGCCCCCGGCGCGATCCCGTCCGCGCCGCCCGTGCCACCCGTGCCCCCCGCACCGCCTTCGCGGCCCGCGCTCTCCGCACCGCCCGCGCTCTCCGTACCGCCCGCGCCGCCCGCACCGCCCGCGCCGGGCTGCGCGGTGAAGAGGCAGAGCAGGAAGCCGACCAGCCGTTCGCCCTCGAAGCAGGCCACCAGGCGGCTGAGCGGGTCGGCGGCGAGGGCGGCCAGGAAGGCGTGGTCCAGCACGTCCAGGGTCTGGTCGGCGCGGTCCATCACCTGCCCGTACAGGGCGAGCAGGTCGGGCAGCAGGTGGTCGAACGCGGCCAGTACCTCGATCCGCAGGCCGGGACGGGAGCCGAAGCGGCGGATCTTGGCCCGGGCGTTGCGGCGCGGTTTGGCCGGGAGGGCGGCCAGGTACTGCTCGAACGAGTCGGTGGGCAGGGCGAGTTCGGTGTCGGGCAGGCTCGGGGCGAGGAAGAAGCCGGCCTCCGTGAGCGGGGCGCGCAGCGGGGCGAGGTCGGGCCCGGCGAAGTCCTTGAAGACCACGGTGCCGAGCCGTTCGCGCCGGGCGAAGTCCAGGACGGCGGTGACCAGCAGCCGCCCGGTCGGCCCGTCGAGCGGCTCGGCCGCCAGGACGTGGCCTTGGCCGAGCAGGTGTCCGCAGAACAGCATCGGCACCCGCAGCAGGCGGGGCGCCAGGCGGCGCAGCGGGGCGAGCAGGCGGCGCTCGTGCGGGCCGACGATCCGGTCCAGCCACAGGTCGGGGAAGAGGCAGAGCGGCAGCACCGCGACTGTCTCGCCGCCCCGACGCACCGTCAGGTAGGCGTACCCGGCGGGCCCGATCCGGCTGCGCTCCAGGGCGCGGAAGACGCTCCGGGACCACATCGGGTCGCCCGCGGGGGCCAGCCGTTCCCAGCTGCCGGGCGGCAACTGGTCGATGCTGCGCAGCACTTCGAGCCGGACCGGTGGCGCGTCCGACCGCTCCGCCGGTGGCGCGTCCGAACGATCGGCCGGTGGCGCGTCCGCCCGTTCCACCGGTTCAGCCGATCCGCAGCGGGCGGCCGTCCAGGTACTCCCGCAGCGGGCGGGCCATCCTGGTGCGGGCGGGCGGGTGGAAGGTCAGGCCGACGGCGGCGGAGGCGAGGTAGGCGCCGTCCGGCGAGCCGATGAAGGACATTCCGCCGAGCGCGGCCAGGCAGGTCCGGGTGGTCTCGGCGATCGCGTCCTGCGCGGCGTAGCGGGCGGTCAGCGCCCGGACCAGCAGCGCCTCGTCCCACTCCTCCTCGGCCATCGCCCGGGCGACGGCCTCCACGGCCAGCATCGCGCCCTCGACCGGGACGAGGTACGGCGTCGGGTCGTCCCGGTCGGCGCCGGGACGCCGGAGGACGCGCTCGACCAGGGCGCTGGCGACGCCGAGGTAGCCGGCGGTCAGCAGCAGTTCGAACCAGAGGAAGCCCGCGACGTTGAGCGCGTCCGGCACCGCGTCGGCGGTGACCTCGGTGGCCACCACCATGCTCGGGTCCAACTCGACCTCGGTGAGCCGGACTTCCTCGCTCTCGGCGCCCGCCAGGATCGGCGTGCCCCAGAACGGGTGGACGGTGATGCCGGGGCTGTCGGCCGGGATCAGCGCGACCGCCAGCCGCGGTACGCCGTCCGGGCCGGGCAGGGCGACGGAGGCGGTCAGCAGGTCCATCGAGCGGGAGAGGCTGCACGGCATCTTGCTGCCGTTCAGCACGATCCGGTCGCCGCGCCGCTCGGCGGTGAGGTGCGGGGTGAGGATGTTCCGGCCCGGGCGGCCCTCGGCGAAGGCGGAGGCGACCAGCAGCCGCTGCTTGGCGACGGTCTCCAGCAGCATCCCCTCCGGGCCGTCGGAGTACTCTGCGGCCTCGACCAGGCCCGCGACCGAGAAGTGGTGCATGGTGGTGGCCACCGCGAGCGAGGGACAGCGGGCACCGACCGCGCGCTGCACCCGGACGGCCTGCAGCGCGCTCGCCCCGGCGCCGGAGTGGGCGGCGGGCACCAGCAGCCCGGGGCCGCCGGCCTCCTTGAAGGCGGCGATCGCCGGGCTGGGCGCCTGCTCCAGTTCGGCCAGCGGGTGGCGGGCCAGCGCCCGGTCCAACCCGGGCATGAGCGCTTCGAGTTCGGCGCGTTCGCGGTGCAGGAAGTTCACGGGCACGTCCTTCGGGGAGGGGCGGTACGACCCGGCCTGGGGTCGTTCGGCGGGCGACCGGCGCGGCGCTAGCCGGTGGCCGCCAGCGGCAGCGCGTCGAACGAGCGCAGGCAGGCGGAGGCGCGGCGCACCGGCGGGCCGGCCGGGGCGAGCCGGGGGAAGCGGGCCGACAGCCGGCCCAGCAGGACGGCCGCCTCCAGCCGGGCCAGGGCCGCGCCGAAGCAGTAGTGCGGCCCGGCGCCGAAGCTCAGCACGCGGACGTCCGGGCGGGTGACCAGGAACGCGTCCGGGTCCGGGTAGCGGCGCGGGTCCCGGTTCGCGGCGCCCAGCACCGCGGTCACGCTGCCCCCGGCCGGGACGGCCACCCCGCCCACCTCGGTGGGACGGGCGGCCAGCCGCTCGGTCATCAGCACCGGCCCGTCCCAGCGCAGCGCCTCCTCGACCGCGCCGGGCAGCAGCCCCGGGTCGGCCCGCAGCAGCGCGGCCTGCTCCGGGTGGGCCAGCAGCGCGGACACCGCGGTGCCCAGCAGGCCGGCCGTGGTCTCGAACCCGGCGACGAAGACCAGCAGCAGCAGATCCGCCAACTCCCGCTCGCCGAGCGGGTGTCCGTTCTCGGCGGGCGGCCGTTCGCGGGCGGCGGAGGGCCGTGCGCGCCCGCCGGACGGCCGCGTGCGTCCGCCGGACGGACCGGCGGCCGGCTCGCGGACCCGCCGCGCAGGGGCGGAACCGGCCGCCCCCTCGCGGGCCAGCAGCGCGGAGGCGAGGTCCTCGGCCGGGCGGGCGCGGCGTTCGCGCAGCAGGCCGGTGAAGTACTCCCGCAGCGCGGTCACCGCGGTGTCCGCCCGCCGCCAGTCCTCGTCCGAGCGCACCGGCTCCAGCAGCCGCGCGGCGTCCCGCCCCAGCCGGTGGAAGCGCTCCTGCTCCGCCCGGGGCACGCCGATCAGCTCGCCGACCACGGCGACCGGCAGCGGGTACCCGACCAGCGCCTGGAAATCCGCCGCCCCGCCGTCCGAGGTGGCGTCCTCGAAACGGTCGAGCAATTCGTCGACGACCTTCTCCACGCCCGCCGACAGCTCCGCCGCCCGGCGCGGCCCGAACACGGCCGTCAGCGGCCCGCGCAGCCGCTCGTGCGCGGCCCCGTTCGTCCCCAGCAGCGAGGCGTAGAAGAAGTCCGCCGCCGGGCGGGCCGCCCACTCGGGGTGCTCCCGCGCCAGCCACGGCCCGTCCGGCACCACGAAGTCGGGGCCCGCCAGCACGGCCTGGCAGTCGGCGAACCCGGTCAGGAAGCGCGTCCCCGACTCCTCGTCGTACAGCACCGGGGCGGCCTCGCGCAGCACCGCCAGCGGCCCGTACGGATCGGCCCGGAGCCCGGGGTCGAAGACCGCCGCCAGGGCGGCCCGCACCTCCGCCGACGCTCCCTCCGCCGCCCCCTCCGGGTCAGCCGCAGAACCGTTCACCGAGCTCGCCCACCTTCACCCACCGCCGCGCACGCCAGGCCCGTCGAACCGACCCGGAATTCCATGCCGTTCGGACAGAGAGTACCCGAATGCGAATACCCCGCGCACCAGGAATTGATTGAAGTGTCCATCCGGCGATAGGAATTACTGCCCGTCAGATCATTCTCTCCCCGCCCTTTCCACGACCTCCCCGTGCCCGTTTCCGCACATGTTTCCGCACACGTTCCGCCACCGCCGCCCCGCCCACCGCCACCGCCGTCGTCGGCGGTCGGGAAAGGCCGGTTCCCGGCCGCCGGCAACGGCGGACTGCGCATCGGGGCGCCCAGCGGCCCCGGCCGGGGCTCAGCGGCGGTCGGCCGCCAGGGCCTCGATCGCGGGGACGGTCGCGGCGGGGGTCGGCAGGGCCTCGTTCTCGGCGCGCAGCCGGGTGGCGGCGGCGCGCAGGGCCGGGTCGGTGGCCAGGCGGGTGAGCAGGGCGGTGTCGACGTCGCCGGAGGTGGCGCGCAGGCCCGCGCCGGCCGCGACCAGGGTGTCGGCGACGGTGAAGTTGTCGGCGCCCTGGGGCAGCACGAGCTGCGGGATGCCGGCCTGGAGGGCGGTGAGCGCGCTGCCGGAACCGCCGTGGTGCACCACCGCGTCGCAGACCCGCAGCAGTTCCGCCAGCGGCACCCAGGGCAGCGGCCGGACGTTGGCCGGGAGGGTACCG
This sequence comes from Kitasatospora sp. NPDC088783, assembly GCF_044750705.1. NCBI lineage: Bacteria > Bacillati > Actinomycetota > Actinomycetes > Kitasatosporales > Streptomycetaceae > Kitasatospora > Kitasatospora sp. NPDC088783. The sequence continues at coordinate 64,407 of NZ_JBIVKJ010000001.1, read as the reverse complement.
AGGGCGGCGAGGTCGGCGCCGCCGACGGCGAGCAGGAAGTCCGCGTCGACCTCGGCGGCGGCGGCCACCAGCCGGGCGATCGCGTCCACGCCGTCCACCTCGGTGACCACGGTGCCCAGCGTGACGGCGACCCGGGCCCGCCCGCCGCGGCGCAGCAGGTCGGCCGGCACCACGCCGCCGCCGTTGTAGGGCAGGTAGCGCATCCGCAGCCCGCCGGGGTCGCCGCCGAGCGACTCCGGGACGATGTTCAGCGGGGTGGTGGCGGCCGGTCCCGCGACGCCGTGCGCCGCGTAGAGGTCGGTGAAGTGGTCGGCCAGCCGGGCCGCCAGGTCCAGGCCGGAGGTGAAGCCGAAGTTGTGCAGCGCCGCCGGGATCTTCAGCTTGGCGGCGACCAGTTGGGCGGACGCCAGGCAGGAGTCGTGCACCAGCAGGTCCGCGCCCCACTCGTCGGCGACGGCGTACAGGCCGTCCACGGTGGCCCGGGAGGCGTGGGCGAAGGCGACCGCCGCCCGGTCGAGGATCTCGTCCTGGGTCAGGTGCGGCCGGGCGTAGCGGACGGACTCTCCCGCGGGGGTGACCGCCTCGAACGAGTCGCGCAGCGAACGGCCGTCACCGATCTCGACGATCGGGAACCCGGCCTGGCGGAGCTGGTCGAAGGGCGCCGGCGAGGCGAACAGCACCTCGTGCCCGGCGGCCCGCAGCGCCTGCGCGGTCGGCACCATCGGGAACAGGTGGGTGGGCGCGGCCGGTCCGGTGAAGAGCATGCGCACGGTGGTCTCCTGGTCTTTCGTCAGCCGACGGAATCACGCGGGAGCGGGCCGTACCCCGTACGGCCGCTCCCGATCCATTAACTGACGAAACCTCAGCTACCCCTTCCAGTACGATCGATAATCGGACGTTCTGCCGAAACCCTTGCCGAACCGGCCCCGGTCTGCTCTCCGGCGGGGCGGCGGTGACGGCTGCCGCGGCTGCCGCGGCAGCCGCGGCAGCCGCGGGAACGACGGTGTCGCGGTTCAGCAGGCGATCGGTGCGGAGCCCAGGGCCACGTCGTCGTACCAGAGGGTGTCGGCGCCGTTGCCGTAGGACTCCCAGCCGAGGTCCAGGGTGGTCGGCCGCGGGGCGGTGGTGCGGGTGAGCCACTGCTGGTCGATGTCCGCGGTGGGGACGCCGTCGTCGTGCAGGCCGGGCACCTGCTGGTCGTTCAGCCAGGTGTCCATGGACTGCCTGGTGGTGTCGACGGCGAAGCGGACGCAGGACCACTGGTTGACCGGCAGCGGCACGCTCTGCGCGACGCCGACCGGGCTCTGCGCGGGCAGCGTGGCGTCGTCGGACTCGCGGTTCCACTGCAGGGCGCCGTTCTGGCCGCCCAGGCGCAGGTGCTTGTTGCCGTTGGCGGCGTCCTCCATGGTGACCATGGCGATGTGGTCGGCCGGCAGCGCGGTGGTGTGGCGGACCCAGTACCGGCCGTAGACCACGGGGCCGACGGCGGAGACGTTCTTGGTGGTGGCCGCGAACACGTGGTTGCAGTAGCCGGCCCGGCCGTCGATCCGCAGCGAACGGCTGCCGCCGTGGGCGACCGCGGTGTCGACGGTCACCGTGCCGGCGCCCGAGCAGTCGGGGGCGGCGACCGTCCAGTCACCGCCCAGGCTGCTGCCGCTCTGGTCCTCGAAGCCCGAGCAGACCACGGCGGCGGAACAGCCGGAGCCCCCACCGGAACTGGCCGAGGGCGAGGGCGAGGGGGTGGGGCTGGGGCTGGGACTGGGGGTGGAAGACGGGGTCGGGGACGGGGTCGGGGACGCGGTGGCCGAACCGCCTTGGCAGGAGGCGCCGTTGAAGGCGAAGTCGGTCGGGGTCGGGTTGCCGCCCGACCAGGTGCCCTGCAACCCGAAGGCCACCGAACCACCGGCGGCCACCGACCCGTTGTAGCTCAGGCTGCTCGCCGTGACGGCCGTGCCGCTCTGGCTCACCTGCGCGTTCCACCCCGAGGTCACCTGCTGACCGGCTGCGAACGTCCAGGTCAGCGTCCAACTGCTCACCGCAGCACCCGAGTTGATGATCGACACCTGGGCGGTGAAGCCGCCGGTCCACTGGTTGCCCGTCCACGAGACCTGGCAGGCCCCGCCGCCCGCGCCCCAGGCCGGGGCCGGACGCTGGCCGAGCCCGGTCAGCAGTCCGAGGGCCACCGCGAGCACCGTGCACACGGCGAACACCACCTCCCGGCCGCGCCGACCGCCGCGCGCGCTCGCGTCACTCCGCACCATGTCGAACCTCCTTGTGTCGTCGGTACGTTGGCTGTGGGTCGTACGGTCGTGCGGGCCCCGGTCCGGACCGGCCGCGGGCTGCGGCGGGCCCGGACCGGGGCGCGGGGGTCAGGCGGCGGTGCAGGAGATGGAGCCGGTCGGGAAGTTGTTGCCGGTGGAGTTGGCGGTGAAGCCGAGGGTGGTGCTGGAGTCCGCCGCGATGGTGCCGTTGTAGGCGGCGTTCTTCACCGTCACGCCGCTGCCCGAGGTGGTCAGCACACCGTTCCACAGGCTGGTGATCGTGGTGCCGGTGCCCGTCTGCCACTGGAGCGTCCAGGACTTGATCGGCGAGGTGTTGTGGTTCATCACCTCGACCGCGGCCTGGAAGCCGCCGCTCCAGGAGCTGACGACGCTGTACGTCGCCATGCAGCCGCTGCTCGGCATCGGACCGGTGGGCGAGCTGCTCGGGGAGGACGAGGGGCTCGGGGAGGGGGAGTTGCCCGGGGAGGACGGGGAGGACGGGGAGGGCGAGGGCGTCGGCGAGGAGGGCGAGGGCGTCGGGGAGGACGGGGAGGTCGGCAGGTGGATGCCGGTCACCTCGCCGTTGCCGCCGTCGAAGACCAGGTCGGAGCAGGAGAAGAAGTTCTCCTGGCTGTCCGAGCGCACCCACTGGATGAACATCTCGGCGGGGCCGCTGCGACCCGACGGGAGGGTCATGTTCCAGCGGTAGTGGCCGCCGTCGGTCCCGGGGGTGCCCACCTGCGGCGGGTTGGCGACGGTGGTGAGCAGGCTCAGGTCGGCCCAGGCCAGCGGGGTGGTCGGGGACCAGCCCTGCCTGGTCAGGTAGATCCTGAACTCACCCGGGTGGGCAGCCCAGTTGGAGTAGTCGACCTCGATCGCGGCACCGGAGGTGAGGTGCGTCTTGGGCCAGTCGTCGCGGGCCGCGTTGTAGGCGGAGAAGTCGTAGGGGGACTTGTTGCCGGCGCTGCACAGGGTGCCGTCCGGGACGTAGCCCTGGCCGCGTCCGTTCGCGTTGGAGTCCAGCACCGCGAACCAGTTGTAGAGCGGGGTCGTCCCGCTCTGCGCGACGGCGGCCTTGCAGGCCGGGTTGGTCGGCGTCAGCGCACCGGTCCCGGTGAGCCCGTCCTGGTAGCACAGGTACGTGCGCGAGCCCGGCACGATCGCCACGCCGTGCGCGTGCGCCGAGGGCAGCCCCAGCAGCAGCGCGCAGATCGTCGCGGCCGCGGTTGCGAGGGCCGCGACGATCGATGAGGTCTTGCGTCGTGACATGAAACTTTCACCGCCTTGGTGGAGGGGGCCCGCCCGTGCCGTCCCGGCCGGGCAGGCCGTCTGACTGGGGAAAAGCCATGCTCATGCCATGAGCGGGGGGTTCTGTGGGAGCGCTCCCAAGGCCCAAAGTAACGGGCGGTCAAGTGCGTGTAAACGGGGTGGCTCCGCGCGGCCGAATGGATCAAGTCCGGCTGGAGGAAGACGAGTTGGGAGTCCGCCGCGCCACCGCCCGCGCGGGGCCCCGGTTCACGGCGGGCCGGTCCACGGCGGACCGGTTCGCAGAGCGTCGACCCGATCCCCGTCCGGGGCAGACCCGTGAGCGGGATGCACCATGGACCCGCCCCTCCGCTGGAGGTGCCATGCCCGAGGGCCACTGGGTCAGCGTCTACCGCGCCGTGTCGTACCCGGAGAAGCCCGACCGCCCGGACCGCAGGGCGGCCGGGTCCTCACCCGTGACGGCCGGGTCGTGGCGCACGAGGCCGGACTCGCCGAGCGCACCGTCCTGATCGAGTTCGACAGCTTCGAGCAGACCGTCGCGGCACGCGAGAGCGCGGCCTACCGAGAGGCGTTGGCCGTGCTCCCCAACGGCGTCGAGCGCGACGTCCGCATCGTCGAGGGCCTCGACCGACCGGGGTCCGGTCGGACCTGCGCCGGACACCCCCCCTCGGCGGCCCGCGCGTCGGCGGCGACCGCGCCCGGCACTGGCGCCGGGCCCGGTCGCCGTCAGCCCCGAGGTCACGCCGACGCCGACCCTCCCGTAAGCATCCGGCCGAGCGGGGCAGCCACCGTCCGGTCACGCCTGCCGCACCCGTCCCGCTCACCGTTCCCGTCGCACCTGCCGCCCCCTGGCGGTCCTCGCCCGGCCCGCAGCCGGTCTCGTGCGCGGTGGTGGACGTCCTCCCCGGGGCCGCCTCCCCCGTGGCGGCCAGGTCTGCGCCAGGCTGACGACCCCGCCGGGAATCCGTCGGCACCCGGCAGTCACCCACGGCGCACCTTCCGACCGACCCGCCGCACGATCAGGCGGGCTGCGGTTCCTCGCTGCCGTGGACGACCTTCAGCAGGAGTTCGGCCAGTTGGTCCGGCACGGTGACCATGCAGTCGTGGCCGCTCCTCAGCTGCCACACCCGCGACGGGGTGCCGTTGGGTTGCGTCGCGGGGACGGGGCGGCGGACGACGCCCTCCGGCACGCTGCCGACGCAGTGGATGTGGGTGCGGGGGATGGCGTCCGCGGCCGGGTCGGTCAGCCGGACCGGCTGCTGGAAGCAGCGCGCGGACTCGTCGGAGAGCAGGGTGCGCAGCCAGGCCGCGTCTGCCGGGTCGGTGACGCCGAACAGGCCGGCGGGCGGCGGCAGTTCCGGCAGCGGCGGGATGCGCCAGGGGGTGTCGGTGCCGGCGGCGAGTTCGAGCAGGTGCCCGGTCACGGGCATGATGTCGAGCGCGCTCTCGCCGTCGGCCGGGACCATCGCGTCGAGGTGGACCAGTGCGGCGATCCGGTCCGGGAGCCGGTCGGCCACGGCGGACGTGATCAACCCCGCGTAGCTGTGCCCGACCAGCACCACGTCGGTGAGGTCCTCCGCCAGTATCAGGCCGGTGACGTCGGCGACGTGGGTGTCGAGCCCGACCTCCGGGCCGAGCAGGTGCTCCCGCTCGCCGTGGCCGGTGAGCGAGGGGGCGAGGACGCGGTGCCCGGCCCGGGTCAGCAGGGGTGCCACCCGGTCCCAGACGCGCCCGTTGTGCCAGGCGCCGTGGACGAGGACGTAGGTTTCCGTTCGCGGTGTACTCATGTCCAGGACGCTACGCAGCCGACAGGTACCCCTTGGTACCTTTCGGCCCGTGCGCGACCCTGCGGAGGACGTCTTCCTCGCCGACTGCCCGGCCCGGCCGGCCATCGAGATCATCGCCGACAAGTGGGCGGTGGTCGTCCTGTTCGCGCTCAGCCGCCGACCGTGCCGGCACGGCGAACTCGTCGACCTGATCGGCGGCGTCTCGCGCAAGGTGCTCACCCAGACGCTGCGCAGGCTGCAGGGCTACGGCCTGGTCGAGCGCCGCGCGTACGCCGAGGCCCCGCCACGGGTCGAGTACCGCCTGACCGCACTGGGCACGACCCTCGTCGGGCCGATCGCCGCCCTGCCGGACTGGGCGCGGGCGCACGGGGAGGCCGTCGTCAACTTCCAGGAGGCGGCGGAGAACGGACCGGCAGCCGACGCCTGACCGGCGGCCCGGCGGCCCGGCCGCCCCGCTGCCCCGCTGCCCGACCGTCCCGCTGCCCGACCGTCCCGCGCGTCGGCGACGTCCCGGGTCACAGCAGGTGCGACTGGCGGCTCCGGTCGGCGCTCCCGGGTTCGGGGCCGTCCTGCGGCATCGGGCCGGTCCGGGTGCCCGCGGTCTGCTCCCGCGCGTGATCCGGCTCCTTGGCCAGGGCCTCGCGCTGTCGGGCGAACTCCTGGCGGTACGCCTCACGACGCTCCCCGCGGCGTTTCTCGCGGCGCCCCTCGGCCGACTCCGCGTCGGCGCGGGCATGCTCCTCGACCTCGGCACGTTCCTCGGCTCGGACGCGCTCCTCGGCGCGGGCATGCTCCTCGACCTCGGCACGTTCCTCGTCCCGGGCGCGCTCCTCCGCGTGGGCGTGCTCCTCCGCAAGGGCGTCGCGGCGTTCGCGGGCGTCCGCCGCCGCGCGGCGGGAGTGTCGCGGTCCGCGCCGGGCGGTCGCGCCGCGCCGGGCGCCGGCCAGCAGGAGGGCCAGGCCGAGCATGCCGACCGCTCCGACCACGACGCCCCAGAGGAACAGCATCCCGGTGGAGCCGGTCATGTGGTGTCCGAACACCGCGAAGGAGTCGGCGAGTTGGTGCGCGCTGCCGGTGTTGCCGAGGATTCCCGCCACCGCGACGACGGCCGCGACGACCAGGAGGACAAGTCCGAGGATGACGAGCATGACGTGCTCCCAAGGGGTCTACGTCGTATGCCTACAGTCAACGTCCGGACTACACTGGTGTCCACACCGGATGTCCACGAACTTTGCGTCACCGGTGCTCACCCCGGCACGACGAGGCCCGCCCGACGAGGAGGCGCCACGATGGCCGTTTCCGAGGCTCCCGCCTCCGCGCGGGAGGTCGAACCACCCGCCGTGGAGCGGCTCAGCCTGGAGCGGGTGCTGGGCTGCGCGCTGGAGATCGTCGACCGGGACGGCGTCGAGAAGCTGTCCATGCGGCGGCTGGCCCGGGCCCTCGGGCGCGATCCGATGAGCCTGTACCGGCACGCCCCCAACAAGGCCGCCCTGCTCGACGGCGTCGCCGACACGCTGCTGCGCCGGCTCACCGTCGACGCCGACGACCCGGACTGGACCGGCCAGTTGCGCGCCTTCGCCCGCGGTTACCGCCGACTCGCCCTCGACCACCCCAACGCCGTCCCCCTGCTGGTCACCCGTCCCCTCGCCACGCCGCTCGCGCTGCGGCCCACCGGCACCCTCCGCCCGCTCGAAGCCATCCTCGCCCTGCTCGTCAGGGCGGGCTTCACGGGCACCGCCGCCCTGCACGCCTACCGCTCCCTGATCGGGCTGCTGCACGGTCACGTCCTCAACGAGCTGCAGGAACTCGTCGACAACCCCGACGAGACCGACGCCCTGCTCCGGCTGGGCCTGTACCGGCTTCCGATCCGCGAGTTCCCCGTCCTGCGCGGCCTCGCCCCCGCACTCGTCTGCTACGACGGAGCCGCCGAACTCGAACGCGGCCTCGACCTCCTCCTCTCCGGCCTCGCCGCCGAGCCGCCCTGACCCCCGCCGCACCGCCCTGACCTCCGTCGCACCGGGGACCGCCACCGCCATCGAAGGGAACAGCACCGCCTCCGCCCAGCGGAGCACCGTTTCACCAGGGGGAACAGGAACGAAGGCCACCATGATCACCCTCGGAGTCATCCTCCTCGTCATTGGCTTCATCGCCGGCATCCCGGTCCTGTGGACCATCGGCATCATCCTCGCGGTCATCGGCCTCGGCCTGGTGCTCGCGGGCGCGCTCGGGCACGAGATCGCCGGCCGCCGCCACTACTGGTGACCCGGCACCGTCCACCCCGCAGCACGGACGGGGCGCCCGGTCACGATCGACCGGGCGCCCCGCGCCCACGAACGGCCCGTCGGCCGCCCCTCGTTACGCCCGTCCGGGCCAGGCGGCGGCCCGGTCGCGGGCGACCTCGGCCCGTTCCCCGGCCGCGCCGGCTCCGTCGGCGGGCTCGGCGGCCGACGGCAGGAAGCCGGAGCGGGCCGCCTCCCCCGCCGGGTCGTCGTCCGGCTGCGCGGGCGCGGCGAGCAGCGCGCTCGCCGTCCGGACGTTGGCCGGGTCGGCCGCCGCGGTCATCAGCCGGGCCGCGTCGACGGGGTCCGTCTCCGGCGGGACGACCAGCAGGTCCAGCCTGCGCGGGGTGTACGAGCAGACCCTGATCAGGTGCTCGTCCTGCTCGACGGTGAACCAGCCCGCGTGGACGACGTGCCCGGTGACCGGGATGCGCCGGGGGATGACGGGCCACTGCGCGGGGTTGACGGTGATCCGGGTGACCCGGCCCCACCGCCGGTCGAGTTCGGCGGCCAGGGAGGGCAGTTCGAGGAGGAGGTCCCGCGAGCGGGGCCACCAGGCCCCGTCCAGCCGGCCGGGCCGGACCCCCTGGGGGGCGAGGGAGAGCCGTGGGGTGGATTCCAGGGCGGTGGGCGTCGTCGCACGATCGAGCATCGCGGTCATGGCCAAGCACCTGTCTCCGGGCCTGGCCCGAACGGGCCGGTCCGGCATTGCCGTTCGCCGGAGACGACGCCAGTATCCGGTGCCGGCATGCGAAGTGCCTTCGGTGATCTCCAGGTTACTCTCCGTCGGCCCCGAACCCACCCTGTTTCCGGGGGTCAGTTTCCGGGGAGCGGTTTCCGCCCCGGCCGTGGGGCGCGATCAGCCTGCCGCCGGACGGACCCGGGCCTGCGGGCGGACCAGCAGTGCGGCGGCGTAGCAGGTGGTGGCGACCGCCATGATGCTGAAGCTGGGCGGCAGTCGGGGCACCGTGACGGAGAGGGCGAGTCCGGCCCACATCTCCAGGACGGCGAGGGCGGCGGAGAGGCCGAGCGCCCGGTAGGGGCGGTCGGTGAGCCGGACGGCGGCGCCGGCGGGCGCGGCGAGCAGCCCGAGCAGGAGCAGCGAGCCGACCGCCTGGGTGGCCTCGGCCGCGCAGGCGCCGACCAGTGCGAGGAAGACCAGGCCGAGCGTACCGGTGCGCACGCCGCGGGCGGCGGCGACGGCTTCGTCGAGGGTGGCGAACAGCAGCGGGCGGGCGATCAGCAGGACGGCCGCGGCGATGACCGCCGCGATCGCGGCGGCGGTGGCGGCCCGGGCGGCGTCCAGGCCGTAGACGGAGCCGAACAGGACGCTGATCCCGGCGTTGCCCCGGTCGGCGCCGCGGTGGGTCGCGTACAGGGTGAGGAAGAAGGTGCCGAGGCCGAGGATCCAGGAGAACAGGGTGCCGATGACCACGTCGTCGGGTCGGCCCCGGCGGCCGAGCGCGCCGAGCAGCAGGGCGGCGCCGACCGTGGCGGCGAACAGGCCGAGCCGCAGGTCGTAGCCGCCGGCGAGGGCGGCCATGGCACCGGTGAAGGCGACGTGGCTGAGGGTGTCGCCGGTGAAGGTCTGGGCGCGCAGCACCAGGAAGTACCCGACCAGGCCGGAGGCGAGGGCGATCGCGGTGCCGGCCAGCAGGGCGTGCTGGAAGAAGGGCTGGTGGAGGGCGTTCATCGTTCCGGTGCTCCGAGGGGCGGGCGGCGGCCGGACGCACCGGGCGGCGGGGCGTCACCGATGGCGAAGGCGTCACCGATGGCGAGGACGACGGCGACGGCGACAGCGACAGCGACAGCGACGGCGATCGCGGTGCCGGCCGACGGGGCGGGCCGGTGGAGGAGCCGGTGGCAGGACCGGCGGCGGGCGGCGGTCATGCCGGTGCTCCGGTGGGCAGCGGGCCGCGGGTGCGGCCGAGGGCGGTGTGCAGGGCGCGGCCGAGGTGGGCCAGCAGGTAGCCGGCGAAGGCGAAGGTGGTGACGAAGAAGCCGAGCGGGTAGGGCTGGTAGTAGGCGGCGAACAGGCCGAGCCAGCAGGCCGCGAGGCCGATCAGGGCGCTCAGCAGCAGGCCGAGGGCGGGCCGGGCGGTCAGCACCTGGGCGGTGGCGGCGGGCATCACCAGCAGGGCGAAGACCAGCAGGCTGCCGGTGATCTGCCCGGCCTCGGCCGTCGCGGTGCCCAGCAGGAGCAGGAAGGCGGCGCCGAGCAGCCGGACGGGGACGCCGCGGGCGGCGGCGACGTCCGGGTCGAGGGTGGCGAACAGCAGCGGCCGGGCGATCAGGGCCAGTGCCAGCAGGACGGCCGCGCCGACCGCGGTGAGCAGCACGACCTGGCCGGTGGTGATGCCCAGGAAGGTCCCGAACAGCAGGGCCTGCGGGCCGCCGAGCAGGCCCTTGTAGAGGGTGACGAAGAGGAAGCCGCAGGCCAGGGCGGACGACTGCACGGTGCCGGTGGCCGCGGACTCCTGCGCCGCCCCGGCCCGGCCGCTGTCGCGCAGCAGGGCGAGGCCGAGGGCGGCGGCCGTGCAGGCGCCGAGGTAGCCGAGCGGGACGGGCAGGCCGAGCAGGGTGGCGAGCGCGGCGCCGGGGAAGGCCACCACGGACAGGGTGTGCCCGGCGAAGGTCTGCCGGCGCAGCACCATGAACCAGCCGACGGCGGACGCGACCACGGCGACCACGGCCCCGGCCCGGAACGCGTTGACCATGAAGAGGTAGGACCACATGTCCCGGAGGTCGGCGGCGAGGTTCCAGGAGAAGGCCGGTGCGGCGGTGTCGGCTAGCAGCACGGGCCACAGCTCCGGCAGTCCTCGGGCACGCCGACCACGACCAGTCGGCCGTCCCCGGTGCGCAGCACCTCGACGGGGGCGCCGTACAGGCGGCTGAGGGTGGCGGAGGTGATCACCTCGGCCGGCGGGCCGGAGACGGCCCGGCCCTCGGCGAGGTACACCACCCGGTCGAGGTGGTGCAGGATCGGGTTGACGTCGTGGGCGACCATGACGACGCACACCCCGCTCTCCCGGCAGATCCGGCCGAGCAGCGCGGCGACGGCGCCCTGGTTGGGCAGGTCGAGGCTGTCGAGCGGTTCGTCGAGCAGCAGCAGCCGGGGGCGGGTGACCAGGGCCTGGGCGAGCAGCAGGCGCTGCTGCTCGCCGCCGGAGCACTGGCCGACCGGCCGCCGGGCGTAGCCGGTGGCGCCGGTCAACTCGATGGCCTCGTCGACGCGTTGGCGGGCGAGGCGGCGGCGGGCCCGGGTGGCGGCGCGCAGTCCGGGGAGCGGGACGCCCCAGCGGTGGCCGTCGAGGCCGAGGCGGACGAGGTCGGTGCCGCGGATCCGGACGCCCGCGTCGAAGGTGCGGCGCTGCGGCAGGTAGCCGATGGCGGTGCGCTCCGGGACGCGGACCTCGCCGGCGGCGGCCGGCACCGCGCCGAGCAGCAGCTTGACCAGGGTGGACTTGCCGACCCCATTGGGGCCGAGGACGGCGGTGAACTCCCCTTCCCGGGCGGTGAGTTCGACGTCGGACCAGAGCGTGCGCCCACCGGCCCGGGCGGCGGCGCCGCGCAGTTCGAGCACGGGCCGGCGGACGGCGGGGCCGGGGTCGGGGCCGGGGCCGCTTCCGGCGGCGGGGCCGGGACCGGGGTCGGACGGGCGGGTCGTGGCGCGCTCGGCGGATGCGGCGGTCACTTGCCGGTCGCCTGCTTCAACGCGTCCGCGATGCCACGGAGTTCGGCGAGCTGCCAGTCCTGGAAGGAGGCGGTGGCCGGGTCCGGCGTCTCGGTGACGGTGGCGACGGGTATGCCCTGCGCCTTGGCGGCCTGGACCTGGGCCTTGATGTCCGGGGTGTCGTTCTGGCTGTTGTAGACGTAGATGCCGATCTGCCTGCCGCTGATCTGCCGGTCGGCGGTGGACTTGTCGGCGGCCGTCGGGTCGGCGCCCTCGCTGACGGCGTCGAGCAGGCCCTCGGGGGTGAGGAGCCGGAGGCCGAGGCCCTCGGCGAGCGGGGTGACGATCGACTCGGAGGCGCCGATCGGGGTGCCGGCGTAGGTGGCCTTGATCTGCGCGATCAGCTGGTCGTAGGGGGCGAGCGCGGTGCCGAGGAACTCGGTCCGGCGCTGGTCGAAGTAGGCGGCGTCGGCGGGGTCGAGCTTCTGGTAGTCCTCGGTGATCCGGTCGATCACCCGGTGCACGCTGGCCGGGGAGTACCACTGGTGCGGGTTGCCGCCCTCCTGGATGCCGACCAGGTCGCCGACCTTGAGCGCGGTGCGGTCGGGGGCGGGGTTGGCGGCGAGCAGCTTGTCCGCCCAGGCGTCGTAGCCGATGCCGTTGGTGATGACGTACCGGGCGCCGGCCACGGTGCGGCCGTCGGCGGCGGTCGGCTCGTAGTCGTGCGGGTCGGCGTCCGGGTTGCTGATGATGTCGCTCACCTCGACGTGCTCGCCGCCGAGTTGGGCGGCGAGGGACCCCCAGAAGCTCTCCGCGGCGGCGACCCGGATGGTCCTCCCCGCCGCACCTGCCGCACCCGCAGCCGCGTCCGCCGCCCCCGTGGCGGCGTCGGACTTGGCGGGGCTGGTCGAGCAGGCGGCGGTGGCGGCCAGCGCCAGCGCGGCGGCAGTGGCGGCGGCGAGCCGGACCGGTCGGGCGGATCGGGCAGGTCGGGCGGATCGGGCAGGTCGGGCGGGCGCGGAGATGCGCATGGCGGTGGTGCTCCTCGGCAGGGGGGTGCGAACCCCCTCACCATAGATGGAAACGGTTTTCATCACCATGAGTTCATGGCCGAGATGAAAATCATTGCCGAATCTTGACCTGCCGCCGGGCACTCCCGCGGGCCGGTCAGCGCAGCACGGTCAGCGCAGGGCGGTGCCGCCGCCGCGCGCGAGGAGCGCCAGGTCGGCGCGGGTGGGCAGGGACTCCCAGTCGCCGTGGCCGCCGACGCAGAAGGCTCCGGCGGTGACGCCCCGGGCGAGGCGGTCCTCCGTCGGCAGTCCGTCGAGCGCGGCGGAGAGGTAGCCGGCGACGAAGGCGTCGCCCGCGCCGATGCTGTCGGCCACCGCGACCGGCAGGGCGGCCAGCGAGCGGCTGCCGTCGGGGGTGTGCGCGTGCGCCCCGGCCGCTCCGGCGGTGACGACCACCTCGGCCGCGCCCCGGGCCAGCAGGTCGGGGACGGGGTCGGCGGCGGGGGTGAGCAGGTCGAGTTCGTCCTCGGAGGCGAAGACGGTGTGCACCCACGGCAGCAGTTCGCGCAGCACGGCGGCGGCCTCGCCCCGACTCCACAGCCGGGCACGGTAGTTGACGTCGAGGGTGACCCGGGCTCCGGCGGCCCGGGCGGTGCGGGCGGCGGCCAGGGTCGCGGCCCGGGCGGTGGCGGACAGCGCCGGGGTGATGCCGGTGAGGTGCACCAGTTCGGGGGCGCAGGAGGTGACGGCGGCGGCGGTCTCGGCGGCGGTGAGGGTGGACCCGGCGGAGCCGGTGCGGTGGTAGCTGACCCGGGTGGTGTCGTGCGCGGCCCGGTCGAAGGCGATGAAGCCGGTGGGCGCCCCGGGCGCGGTGCGGGCGTACCGCAGGCCGACGCCTTCGGCCCGCAGGGTGCGCAGGACGAGTTCGCCGGGCTGGTCGGCGCCGACCGCGCCGAGCCAGTGCGCCTCGTGGCCGAGCCGGGCCAGGCCGATGGCGACGTTGCTCTCCGAGCCGGCGACGGAGAGTTGGGCGGGGCCGCCGAGCCGCAGCGGGGCGGCGGTGCGCAGGGCGGCCATGGTCTCGCCGACGGCCAGCACGCCGCTCATCGGGCCGCCGCCGGGGTGTCGCGGTGCCCGACGGCCCGCAGCAGGCGGGCGGCGCGTTCGGCGAGGGCGGTGAGGCTGCCGCCGCGTCCGGCGTCGCCGAGCAGCGGCGAGCCGACGCCGACGGCGCGGGCGCCGGCCGCGAGGTAGCGGGGCGCGGCGGCGGCGTCGATGCCGCCGATGGCGATCAGCGGGGCGTGCGGCAGCGAGGCGAGCAGGTCGCGCAGGTAGCCGGGGCCGTGGGTGGCGGCGGGGAAGACCTTGACCGCGGTGGCGCCGGCGTCGAGCGCGGCGAGGACCTCGGTGGGGGTGAGCGCGCCGCACAGCAGCGGCAGGCCGAGGGCGGTGCTGCGGGGCGCGCCGGGGGTGAGGCCGGGGGTGACGGTGAACGAGGCGCCGGCAGTGGCGGCCAGTTCGGCGTGCTCGGCGGTGAGGACGGTGCCCGCGCCGATCAGGACGTCCGGCGGGCTGTCGGCCCGGGCGCGGGCGATGGCGTCCAGCGCGCCCGGGGTGGTGAGCGAGACCTCCAGCGCGGTGACCCCGGCCCCGGCCAGGGTGCGGATGCAGGCGACGGCGAGGTCGGGGGTGTCGGCGCGGACGACGGCCAGGACCTTGCGGTCCGTGAGTTCGGTCAGCAGGTCCACGGGTTCCTCCGGTGGTCAGGGGGTTTCTCGTACCCCGGTGAGCGTGGATACTACTTTCAACATACGCAAGTGCCAAGCCATAATGCGGATGATCCAACTTTGGGAGCTCCCTTGCGCATCACCGATGTGAAGACCTTCATCCTCAAACAGCCCACCGGACCGTCCGGCCCCACCGACGGCGCGGTGGGGGACGACGACCCCGGTTACTTCACCCGCCCGCCGTGGCGCAGCCTCTACTCCGCCCGGATGGAGACGCTGCTGGTCCGCCTCACCACCGACGACGGCCAGCAGGGCTGGGGCGAGGCGCTCGCCCCCGTCGCCCCCGAGGTGGTCGGCGCGATCGTCGACCGGATGCTCGGCCCCTGGCTGACCGGCCGCGACCCGCGCGCCGTCCGGCCGCTCTGGGACGGCATGCGCGACCTGATGCGCGAACGCGGCCACCTGACCGGCCACCAGGCCGACGCGATGGCCGCCCTCGACATCGCCCTGTGGGACCTGCTCGGCCGCACCACCGGCCTGTCGGTCGCCCAACTCCTCGGCGGCGCCCACCGCACCGAGATCCCCGCGTACGTCTCCGGGCTGGCCGAACCCACCGACGAGCGCCGTGCCGCCCTCGCCGCCCGGCTCGCCGTCGAGGGCGCCACCACGATCAAGCTGGCGGCCGGCCAGGGCGTGGAGGCCGACCTGGCCACCTACGACGCGGTGGCCGCCGCCGCGCCCGGCGTCCGGATCGCCCTGGACGCGCACTGGGTCTACTCGCTGGCCGACGCGCTGCGTCTGGGCCGCGAACTCGACCGGCGCGGCGCGCTGTTCTTCGAGGCCCCGCTCGCCCCGGAGGACATCGAGGGCCACCGCGAACTGGCTGGCCGGATCGCCACCCCCGTCGCCGTCGGCGAGTGCCTGCGCAACCGCTACGAGTTCCGCGACTGGATCACCCGCCGCGCGCTGTCCGTCGCCCAGCCCGACGTGGCCCGCACCGGCCTCACCGAGGCCACCGCGATCGCCGCGCTGGCCGACGCCCACCACGTGCCGGTGGCCCACCACCACTCGGTGGGCCTCGGGGTCGCGCTGGCCGCCGGACTGCACGCCTCCGCCGCCACCGCCGACTGCCCGTTCTTCGAGTACCAGCCCACCCCGCTGCCCTACGCGCAGCGCGTCCTGCGCACCCCGATCACCGCCGGACCGGCCGGTTTCACCCTGCCCGAGGGCCCCGGCCTGGGCATCGAGGTCGACACCGAGACCGTCGAACGACTCGCCGAGGAGAGCTGACCGTTGTCCCCCACCCGCACCCCCACCGGGCTCGTCCCCATCCTCGCCACCCCGTTCGACGACACCGGCGCGCTCGACCTGTTCTCGCTGCGCACCCTGGTCGAGTTCCAACTCGCCGCCGGCGCCGACGGGCTGGCCGTCTTCGGCATGGCCAGCGAGGGCTTCGCGCTCACCGCCGAGGAGCGCCGCGCCGTCCTGCGCGAGGTCCGCACCGTGGCCGGTCCGGACGTCCCGCTGGTCGCGGGCGTCAACGGCACCGGCACGGTGGTCGCCGTCGAGCAGGCCCGGCTCGCCGCCGACGGCGGCGCCGACCAGCTGATGGTGCTGCCGCCGTTCCTCGCCAAGCCGAACCGCCGGCAGGTCATCGACTTCTACGGCGCGCTCGCCGCCGCCACCGACGCCTCGGTGATGGTGCAGGACGCGCCCGGCGTCACCGGCGTCGCCATCGACGCCGCCGCGATCGGCGTGCTGGCCACCGTCCCCGGCATCACCTCGGTCAAGGTGGAGGCCCCGCCCACGCCGGTGAAGATGGCCGCCGTGGCCGCCGCCGCCGGGCCGGGCTTCGCGGTCCTCGGCGGGCTCAACGCGGCGGCGCTGTGCGAGGAGTACGCCAACGGCAGCGTCGGCACCATGCCCGCCTGCGAATTCACCGACCTGCTGCGCCCGGTCCTGGACGACCTGGCCGCCGGGCGCACCGCCGCCGCCCGGGCCGGGTTCACCCGGCTGCTGCCGCTGATCCACCTCGGCATGCGGCCCGGGCAGGCGTGGGCGGTGCACAAGGAGGTGCTGCGCCGGCGCGGGGTGATCGCCTCCGCCGCCGTCCGGCTGCCCGCCCAGGACCTGGACCCGCTGACCGCCCGCGCCCTGGACGACGTGCTGGCCGACCTGGAACTGGCGCCCGCCACCGGCCGGGTGCCCGCCGGGCGGCGGGAGGGCGCCGAGCCGGGGAACGCCGGGCCGCAGCGCGCCGGACGGGCGGGCGTCCGGTGAGCCGGGCCGTGCTGCTGATCGGCAGCTCCTCCCCGATCGGACGGGCGATCACCGAGGTCTTCACCCGCGGCGGGGACCGGGTGGTCGGGGTCAGCGTCGAGCCCGACCCCGACCCGGCGCTCGCCGACTCCCTGGTGCTGGACGCCGGCACCGCCGAGGGCGCGGACCGGGCGGTGGCCCGCACCGTCGACCTGCTCGGCGGCCTGGACGTGCTGGTCCTCGCGGCGGCCGTGATGGCGCCCGGCCGGGCGCACGAGATCGGTCCCGAGCAGTGGCGCGCCGCGCTCGACAACACCCTGGACACCGCGTTCTTCCCGGCCGCCGCCGCGCTGCGGGTGCTGCCCCCGGGCGGGGCGGTCGTCGCGGTCGGCTCGGTGAACGCGACGCTGGCCGCGCCGTGGCTGCCCGGGTACGCGGCGGCCAAGGCGGGCGTCGAGGGGCTGGTGCGCCAACTCGCCCTGGACTACGGGCCGCGCGGGGTGCGGGTCAGCGCGGTGGCGCCCGGGATGATCGGCAACGAGCACCTCCCGCACGTCGCCGACGGCTACCCGCTGGGTCGGGTCGGCCGCCCCGAGGAGGTCGCCCACGCGGTGCACTTCCTGGCCGGCGCGACCTTCGTCACCGGCGTGGTCCTCCCGGTCGACGGCGGCCTGTCCGTGGCCTCACCCGCCGCCTTCCTCCGCCCCGACCTGCGCGCCCGCCTCTACGACGGCGCCTGACCCCCGCCCCGGTGCCCCGCCCGCTCGCCCGTCACGAGCCGGCGGGGCCCCGCCGACACCGCCGTCCCCAGCAGCGGCCCTCCGCCTCCGAACGCTCCGCGACATCTCCCCCGTCCGCCCCCGGCGCCCCGCGCTGCGGCGGACCCGCCGTCCCCAGCAGCGGCCCCCGACCGCCGGACGCCCCACGGCACTTCCCCCCTTCCGCCCCCGACGCCCCGCGCAGCGGCACTCCCCCGCCTCAGCCCCCGGCCGGGAGCACCGCCCGGCGCGCCGCGGGGCCGCCGACGCCGACGTCCAGGGTGTACGTCCAGCCGGAGGCCTCCTCGCCGGCGACGGCGGCGGTGGTGATCACCAGGTGCGGGCCGACGAAGGCGCAGGCGGTGGGGCGGGAGCAGGGCAGTTCCACCCGGCGCAGTTCGGTGCCGTCGGGGGCGAGCCGGACCACGGCCGCGGCGTCCCACAGCGCCACCCAGAGGCAGCCCTCGTGGTCGACGGCCAGGCCGTCGGGCAGGCCCTGCGGGACGGGCAGCGGGGGGCCGCCGGGCCGGGGCGGGGCGGTCGGGTCGGACGGGTCGGTGCGCAGCCGGTGGACGAGGCGGCGGCCGGTGTCGACCACGTACGCCCGGGTGCCGTCGGGGCTCCAGCCGATGCCGTTGGCGGCGAGCATGCCGTCGAGCAGGACGGCGGGCGTCCCGTCGGGTCCGAGCCGGTGCAGGCGGGCGACGGGTTCGAGCGGGCGGCGGTGGCCGATCGAGCCGACCCAGAGGCGGCCGTGCGGGTCGACGGCGCCGTCGTTGAGCCGGGCCGGGCCGGGGTCGGCCTCCAGCTGCGCGACGACCGGGGCGGCGGCGGGCGGGGTGCCGGGCCGCCAGTGGACGACCGCGCCGCCGAGCGCCACCAGCCAGTCCGCGCCGTCCCCGGCCCGCACCGCGCAGCCGGTCTCGCCGGGGAACTCGGCCAGCAGCACGGGCGCGCCCAGCGGCTCGTCCGCGTCGGGGCGGGCGTCGGCCCGCCAGAGGCGTCCGGCCACCAGGTCGACCCAGCTCAGGGTGGCGGTGGCGGCGTCCGGCCGGGGGCACTCGCCGAGGCGGGTGCGGGGCAGGGCGGTGCGCCGCAGCGGCGGGTTCACCGCGCGGGCTCCGCGGTGGCGGCCGGCAGCCGGGGCTGGGGGGCGCGGGTGACGGAGAAGCCGAGGCCGACGGAGAGTTCGTCGGCGGCCTCGATCACGGTGAGCGCCCACTCCTGCTGCCGGTGGGGCAGGTCGAGTTCGGAGAGCGGGCCGCTCAGCGACAGCGCCGCGACCACGTTCCCGGCGCGGCCGCGGATGGGGGCGGCGACGCAGGCCCGGCCGAAGGCGAGTTCCTCGACCTCGGTGGCGCAGCCGCGGCTGCGGACCTCGGCCAGCGCGGTGTGCATCGCGGCGAGGTCGGTGAGGGTGTGGGGGGTGTAGCCGTCGGCCCGGCCGGCCGCGTAGTAGGCGTCGACGTAGTCCGGGTCGAGGTCGGCGAGGACGGCCTTGCCCATGCCGGTGGCGTGCAGCGGGGCGGTGCGCCCGGCCATGGTGAAGTTCTTCGGGGAGCGGGCGCCCTCGAAGTTGCACAGGTAGAACAGCTGGTCGTCGCGGAACTCGGCGAGGTTGACGCCGAGCCCGGTGCTCTGCGCGAGGTTCTGGGCGAGCTGCCGGGCGGCGCGGAACAGCGGGGAGCTGTTGAGGGCGACGGAGCCGA
The DNA here is from genome assembly GCF_044750705.1 of Kitasatospora sp. NPDC088783. NCBI lineage: Bacteria > Bacillati > Actinomycetota > Actinomycetes > Kitasatosporales > Streptomycetaceae > Kitasatospora > Kitasatospora sp. NPDC088783. Next base: position 45,678 of record NZ_JBIVKJ010000001.1, on the reverse strand, counting down.
GCGTCACCGAGGTCGGGCCGAGCCGGTAGAGCCCGGTGCGGGCGTCCTGGACGACGAAGCCCAGCCGGTCGAGCGAGGCGACCATCCGGGAGACGGTGGACTGGCCCAGTCCGGTGCGGGCGCAGAGTTCGGAGATGCGCAGTTCGCTGTCCTCGTCGGAGAAGCAGAGCAGCAGCGACATGGCGCGTTCGACGGCCTGGGTGCCGGCCCCGGATTCGGTGGTCATGGCCCTCCTCGGTCGGGCGCGGCCGCTCCGGCCGCGCCATCGGCTATCCACAAGTTGCAACACGCTTGCATATCATGCGTACCACTGAGGTGCCACCGCGGCCCCGTGACCAGCGGCGGCTGCCCCGCCGCCCGGAGGGGCGGCGGGGCAGGTCGGCGCGGGGGCGGTTCAGGGGCGGCTCAGGGATTCTGGGCGAGGATGTCCTCGACCTTCTTGCGCAGGTCGTTCAGGCCGCTCTGCACCTGGCTCTGCCCGGCCAGGATCGCGGCGACGCCGTCGCCGATCGCGGTGTCGATCTGGGCGTAGGCGGCGAGCCGGTCCCAGGCCGCGGCCCGCGAGTGGTCGGCGATCTCGGTGCGGAACAGGGTCTGGAAGGTGTCCTGGGCCAGGCCCGGGACCTGGGCGGCGACGGTGGCGTCGGCGGGGGCCAGGGCGGACTGCTGGTACAGCGCGGTGGCGGCGGCCAGGTCGCCCGCGACGTAGGCGATGAAGTCCTTGCTGGTCTTCTCGCCCTTGCCGGAGCTGCAGAACAGGCCGCTGCCCCAGAACCGGTTGAAGGACGGCGCTCCCCCGGCCTGCGGCCGCTGCAACGGGCGGACGGCGGAGGCCAGTTCGGCGCTGCCGCCGTTGGTGGTGACGAACTTCCGGGCCAGCGGCGCGTCGTCGTACAGCACCGCCTGGCCCCGGGCGAACAGGATGCGCGCGTCTCCGCGGGCCACCCCGGACTTGGTCAGCCCGGCGTCCTGGAGCTGCTTGTACCAGGTGACGGCGGCGACCGACTCGGCGTCACCGATGGTGACCTTGCGGTCGTCGGTGACCACCGGGCTGCCCCAGCCCCACATCCAGTGGACGGCGTCCTTCAGATCGGGGTTCTTGGTGACGGCGGCGTACGGGATGAGCTTGGCGTCCTGCTTCTTGATCCGCTCCAGGGCGGCGGCGAACTCCTCCACGCCCAGCCCGGCCCGCAGGCCGACCTCGTCGGCGATCCGGCCGTCGGCGACCAGGCCGATGCCGGAGGCGTTGACCGGCAGGTAGTGCAGCTTGCCGTCGATCCGCAGCGAGTCGGTGATCCGGCTGGGCAGGCTCATCCCGGCGGCCAGGTCGGAGACGTCGGCGAGGATGCCGGTGGGCACCAGCACCTGCCAGGGCCCGGCCTGGCCGACGCCGGCGAAGTCGCCGGATCTCGCGGCCAGCGCCAGCTGGGTGGACGCCTGGTCGTACGGGTAGATCACCGGCTTGACGCTCCGGCCGGACTTCCTCTGCCAGCCGTCGACGGCGGCCTGCCAGGCGGCCTTCTGCGACTCCTCCCCGAGGACGTTGTTGTAGAAGTTGATGGTGCCGATCTCGGTGGCGCCGCCGGCCGCGGACTTGGCGGGGGCGGGCGTCGAGCAGCCGGTCAGGCCGGCGGCGCCGAGGACGCCGAGCGCGCCGAGGCCGGCGAGCAGGCCGCGGCGGGACAGCGGCCGGTGGGTGTCGGGGGTGAAGGACATCGCTGCTCCTGGGGAACGGGGGGCGAGGGTGGGCGGGCGGGCGGTCAGCCCTTGACGGCCCCGGCGGCGAGGCCGGAGACGAAGTAGCGCTGCAGGGCGACGAAGGCGACGGCCAGCGGCAGCGAGGTCACCACGGAGGAGGCCATCAGGGCCGGCCAGTCGGCGGCGCCCTCGTGGATGAAGGCCGTGGTCAGGCCGACCGGCAGGGTCTGCCGGTCGGGCCCGGCCAGGGTGAGGGCGAACAGCAGGTCGCTCCAGGCCCGCATGAAGGCGAACATCCCGGCGGTGACCAGGCCCGGGGTGATCAGCGGGAAGACGATCCGGAACAGGATCGCGGTGTTCGACAGGCCGTCGACCCGGCCGGCCTCGATGAGTTCGTCCGGCAGGCCGTCGATGATGCCCTTGAGCAGGAACGCGGACAGCGGCAGCGTGAAGGTGGTGAACGCCAGCACCACCGCGGTGTAGGTGTGCAGCAGTCCGACCGCGCTGAACATCAGGTACAGCGTGACCAGCAGCAGGGCACCGGGCAGGAGTTGGCCCAGCAGGAACATCACCATGATGGCGTTGCGGCCGCGGTAGCGGAACTTGGAGAGCGAGTACGCCATCAGGCCGGAGACCAGCACCGAGACCGCGGCGGTGGCGGTGGAGACCACCGCGGAGTTGCCGAGGGCGTGCAGCAGGGCCGGGTCGTCGAAGAACGCGCGGAAGTTCTCCAGTGTCGGGTGGACCGGGAACAGCGGGCGGTCGGCGGCGAAGACGTCGCCGCGGCGCATGAACGCGGTGGCGAAGAGCCAGTAGACCGGCAGCAGTCCGAACAGGGCGAGGGCGGTGAGGGCGATCCGGCCCCACGGGCCGAGGGCCGGGGCGGTGATGCCCTCGCCGACCTGGCGGGCGGCGCGGCGGGCGGCCCGGCGGGCGGGCTTGCGGGCGGGCGTGCCGGGGGAACGGGGGGCGAGCAGGGCCATCAGCGGGATTCCAGTTTCTTGTCCAGCAGGAAGTAGCCCGCGCACACCACGGACAGGGACACCAGCCACAGCACGCCCATCGCGGCGGCTCGGCCGAGCGAGAACTCGGTGAAGGCGTAGCGGTAGAGGCTGACGGCGAGGGTCATGGTGGAGGTGCCGGGGCCGCCGCCGGTCATCACGAAGATCATGTCGAAGGACCCGAAGTTGTAGATGAACTCCAGCATCGCGACCAGGGCGACCGGCCCGGCCAGGTGCGGCAGCGAGACGTGCCGGAAGCGCTGGGCGCGGGTGGCGCCGTCCAGGGCGGCGGCCTCCAGCTGCTCGCGCGGCAGGGACTGCAGGGCGGCGAGCGCGACCACCATCACCCAGGGGAAGGAGTTCCAGGTCTTGGCGGCCACGACGGCGAGCATCGCGGTGGCCGGGCGGCCGAGGAAGTCGACCTGGGGCAGGCCCAGGCCGGACAGCAGGTGGTCCAGGACGCCGTAGCTGTCGTTGAAGATCCAGGCCCACAGGAAGGAGACCACCACGCCGGGCAGCAGCCACGGCAGCATCAGCGCGCCGCGCAGCAGGCCGCGCCCGCGCAGCCGGGCGTTGAGCAGGACGGCGAGGGCGAGGCCGACGGCGAGCGGGAAGAGCGTGGCCAGGCCGGAGAAGACCAGGGTGGTGCCGAGCCGGTCCACGAAGTCGGGCCAGACGGCGGTGTAGTTGTCCAGGCCGACGAACCTGCGCTCGGGCCGGATCAGGGACTGGTCGTAGAAGCTCGTCGCGATGCCGGCCAGCAGCGGGTAGACGGCCACCACGAGGAACAGCGTGAGCGCGGGCGCGGCCAGCATGAAGCCGAAGGTGCGGTCCCGGGCGCCCGCCGACCGGGGCCGCGCGGCGGGGCGGGGGGTGGGGTCCGCGGTCCGGACGGGCGGGGGTTCGGTGGTTATCGCCATGTTCACTCCTCATACTGTGACGACACGTCACCGTATCCCGGAATACACATCCATTAAATGGATGTCAGATTTACTATATGAATCCGTTGCCTGGCGGGGCGGCGGGAGGTCGGGGGTGCCGCCGCCCCGCCCGGGCGCCGGCTCAGCCGAGGGCGGTGACCGTCAGATCGGAGGCGGTGAACGCCTGCTGGTAGCCCTTGAGCCCGATCCGACCGGTGCCGAAGGCGAAGTCGTCCTTGGCGAGCTTGCGCACCCCGTCCACGTAGCCGGTCAGGGTGTTGTCCTCCACCGTCAGCTTCAGCCGGTACGCCGTCCCGGGCGTGCTGGCCGCCGGGGCGGTGGCCAGCACGGTGGAGACGCCGTCCGCCTTGCGCACCAGCGCGACCTGCTGCTTGGCGGGCAGCAGTTGCAGGTAGTAGTAGTTCTGGTCGTCCTTGGCGCGGGCCATCAGCCCGGCCCCTTGGCCGGCGCCGTCGAGCGTGACGGTCGCCTCCACCGCGACGTTGGTCCAGTCCGGCGCGAACGGGAGGGTGTTGGGCGGCTGCGGGTCGGTGACGGGCTGTCCGAGCAGGGCGATCGCGTCGCCCTGCGCCGAGGGGTGGCGCAGGCCGTGGCCGGTCCCGGCCGGGACGGTGGTCCAGGTCGAACCGGGCTTCTTCCACCAGCGGGCCGCTCCGTCGGCGAAGTCCTCCGCGACGGTGGTGAACGCGTCCGGCAGCGGCGTCGGGTCGTCCACCGGCGGGACCTGTCCGTCGGGCGCGTAGTAGGCGACCCGGTCCACCCGGTAGGTGCCGAAGCTGGTCCCGACCGGGACGTCCGCGCCGATGTAGGCGGGCGTGGTCAGCACCGCCGAGATCCAGATCGACATCGGCGAGTTGTAGGACGCCGCCGGGTAGCTCGCGGTGCCCGGCATCGGGTCCCGGACCGGGTTCGGCACGGTGCCGATCGGCGTGCCGTCCAGCACGTACGTCAGCGCGGTGGGCGTGTAGTAGAGGCCGTAGCGGTGCTGCTCGTTCCACAGCGGCGTGCCGTCGGCCTTCTTCCAGGGGAAGCGCGGCTTGAACTCGGAGTTCTTGATGTCGTTGCCGGAGGTGTTGTTGTTCCAGGTGATGACGCCGCCGTCGAGCTTGGTGGTGGCGGGGACGGTGCCGTGCGGGGCCACCGACTGGACCTCGAACACGTCGAGTTCGGTGAACGGCCGGTCGTACACCGGACGGCCCTCGGCACCGTCCCACAGCTGGGTCCAGAACGCCGGGTGCCAGCCGGGGGTCAACTGCGGGAGGGTCGCGGTGATCTCGTAGTACCCGTAGCCGAAGCGCTGCCTGGAGGAGATGCCGCCGCCGCGGAAGCCGTCCTTCCCGGCCGAGGCGCTCACCCGCTTCATGTCGATGTTCAGCTCGCCACCGCTCACCGAGACGTTGGAGTCGTTCGACCAGGAGGTCTGGCGGACGTTCCACTTCGCGGGGTCGAGCGCGGTGCCGTCGAAGTCGTCCGCGAAAACCTGCCGCAGGCAGGGCAGCGGGTAGCTCACGCCGGCGGGGTCGGCGCAGGGCGCGCCGGTCGCACCGGCCGTCGCGGCGGCCGGGCCGACCGCGGTGAGCAGGCCGAGGGCGGTGGCGAGGCCGACCGTTCCGGCGAGGGTGCGGCGACGCAGGCGCGTGACAGGGCCAGCAGTCATGGGGGACCGCCTTTCGAACTGGTGGGTGGTGGCTCATATCGTGGCTAGCTCATCCGCTTTTAGCAATAGGCATGCAACATATGATGAACAGATCCACCGATTGCGGCGCACGACGGAACACCGGCCCGAAAGGACGAGTCAACGCCGGGCCGCCCCGGACGGACACCCCGCAGCCGCGGCGACGGAAAAGATCGGGGGGTCGGGTAAGGGGCCCGCGCAGCCGTCCGCGCAGCCGTCCGCTCAGCCGCTCAGCGCCGCCGCGAGCTGGGTGCGGGCGGAGATGCCGAGCTTGCGGTAGATCCGCGACAGGTGGACCTCGACCGTCTTCGGCGTGACGAACAGCTGGTGCGCGATCGCCCGGTTGGTCGCCCCCGCCGCCGCCAGCTCGGCCACCCGCAGCTCGCTGGGGGTCAGCGCCCCCGGCCCGGACAGCGCCGCCCGGCGCGGGCGCGCGCCCGCCGCCCGCAGCGCCCCGCGCACCCGCTCGGTCAGCGGCCGGGCCCCGCACTGGTCGGCCGCGTCCAGCGCCGCGCGCAGCACCGCCCGGGACTCCGCCGCCCGGCCCGCCGCGTGCAGCGCGACCCCGAGGTCGGCCCGCGCCGCCGCCAGGTCCAGCCGCGCCGCCGACCCCTCCAGCACGGCGACCGACTCCCGCAGCAGCTCCACCGCGCCCACCCGGTCCGGCGCCAGGTCGGCCAGCAGCCGCAGCGCCCGACCGACCGGCGCGGGGGCGCCCCACCGCCGGGCCAGCTCCAGCTCCCGGACGGCCAGCTCCCGGGCCTGCCCGGTGCGGCCGTCCGCGTGCAGGGCCAGCGCCGCCGGGACCCGCCACTGCACCATGGCCGGGTTGAGCACCCCGATCGCCTCCGCGGCGCTCCCCGCCTCCAGGGCCTCGCGCGCCACCAGCGCCGGGGCGTCGCCGCGGGCCTGCCGCAGCCGGGCCCGCGGGGCACCGAGCAGGTGCGCCGGTCCGGCGGCGGCCAGCACCCGCCCGGCCTCGTCGAGGTCGCCGCGCAGGATCAGCGTCTCGCCGAGCGCGGCCCGCACCACCGGGCCGAGCACCGTGGTCCGCAGCCCCGTCCGCTCGTAGATCCGGGCCGCGGCCAGTCCCTCCCGGGCGTCCGTCTCGGCCTCCGCCAACTGCCCGGCCAGCAGCCAGCCGCGGGCCCGGACGGTGCTCGCCGAGGCCAGCATGCGCAGCGAACCGCTCCGCCGGGCGTCGGCCGTCAGCGCGTCCAGCCGGGCCGCCGCACCCGGGTCCTCCGCCAGCAGCAGCACCGCGAGGGCCAGCGCCAGCGCCGTGACGGTGTGCTCGGACGGCTCCAGCAGCCCGCCCGACAGCCCGCGCCGGGCCCGGTCCGCCGCGTCCGGGCGGCCCGTCATGGCGTCCTGGTAGGCGATCGCGCAGTCCAGCATCCGGGCTCCCGGACCGTCGTGCTCGGCCAGCTCGCGCAGCCGCGGCATCCGCCGCGCCAGCTCCCCCCGGCCGGAGCGGGAGGCGAACGCGGTGAACAGCATCGTGGCGGCCAGCCGGCGCCGCAGGTCCTCCGCCGGAACGCCGCCCTCCTCCCGCTCCAGCGCCGCCACCGCGTGCTCCAGGTCGGCCATCGCCTGCTCGGTCGGCTGCACGTAGGTCGCCGCCTCGCCCAGCAGCGCCGCGATCCGAGCCCGCTCCACCGGGCCGGACGCCAGCCGCAGCGCGGTGCGCAGGTGGCCGGCCGCGGCGGCGATGTCCTGGGTGATGGTCGCCTCCGCCAGCTCCAGCAGCAGCGGCACCCGTTCCGGCTCGGGCGGCGGCTCCTCCAGCGCCCGGCGCAGGAACACCGCCGCCTCGGCGGGCGCGCCCATCGCGGCCGACCGCGCAGCGGCCCGGCGCAGCAGCGCCACCGCGTGCGGGTCGGCGGCGGGCACCGCGTGCAGCAGGTGCGCGGCGATCCGGGCCGGGTCGCCGTCGCCGGTCCTGGCCTCCACCAGCCGGGCGGCCCGGCGGTGCAGCAGGGCCCGGTCGGCCGCCGGGATCGAGGCGTACACGGCGGCCCGGATCAGCGGGTGGACGTAGCGCAGGCGGCGCGGGCCGCGCCCGGCCGCGGAGCCCTCCCCGTCGTGCACGGTGCCGGGGTGGCCGATCTCGTCCAGGCAGCGCAGCGCGGTGCCCGGGTCGATGCCCGCCAGCGCCGCCGCGTCGGCCAGCGGCGCGTCGTCGCCGAGCACGGCGAGCGCGGCGGCGAAGCGCTGCGCCCGCGGACCGAGCCGGTCCCGGCGGCGCTCCACCAGCCGGGCCACCGCGTGCGGCCCGAGGTCCACCACGTACCCGGCGTGCGCGGCGTCGGTCGGCAGGTCCTGCTCGCGCACGGCCCGGGCCAGCTCGCGCAGCAGCAGCGGATTGCCCGCGGTGGCGTCGTGGCAGGCCCGGACGAAGTCCGGTTCGACGCCACCCCGGTCCAGCGCCCGGGTCAGGAACTCCGCGGCGGCGCCCCGGCCGAGCGGGCGCGGGCGCAGCACCGTGAACGCCGGGTCGGTGGCGACCTGGTTGAGCAGCGGCCGGGCCTCGACCGCCTCGTCGCTGCGCACGGCGGCGACCAGGGCGATCCGCAGCTCGGCCAGCCGGGGCAGCAGGAACGCCAGCCAGCGCAGCGACGGCGGGTCGCACCAGTGCAGGTCGTCGACGACGAGCAGCAGCGGCTCCTCCTCGGCCGCGTTCACCGCCAGCCACAGCAGGCCGTTCAGCGCGGCGAAGTCGCCGATCGCCGGCCTGGCCGCCGCCGGTTCCTCCCGGAGCGGTGCGAGGACCGCGGTGGCGGCCAGTGCCGGGCCGACCAGCAGGGCCGCCCGCCGCTCGGGGGGTGCCGCGGCCAGCAGCGGTTCGAGCAACTGCCGCACGACACCGAAGGCGAAACTGGTCTCCAACTCGGTGGCCCGCGCGGTGAGCACCCGCACGCCGCCCGCCCGGCCCCGGTCGCGGGCGTACCGCAGCAGGGCGCTCTTCCCGATCCCGGCCACCCCCTCCAGCAGCACGGCCGCCCCGGCACCGCGCCCGGCCGCGGCGACCGTCGCGTCGAGGACGGCCGACTCGTGGCCGCGTTCGAGGAGTGCCGCGTCCGGTACGGGGGCCGGGGGCGGCCCGGGTTCGGCGCTCACGTGCCCATCTTCGCCGCTCGCACCGGATCGGTCCAGGTCAGGGGCGGTCCGACCGGCCGGAGCGGGCGCGGTCGGCCGAGCGTCGGGCCCGGCGTTCAGCCCGCCGCGACGCAGGCCCAGCGGACGACCGTCCCGCCGTGGTGCGGGCGCGCGCCGTGGGCGAGGGCGAGGGTGGCCACGAGGAGCAGTCCGCGGCCGTGTTCGTCGGGCGGCGGCAGGTCGGGGGCGGCGGTGCGGGCGGGGCCGCCGTCGGTGACCTCGACCCAGAGCCGGCGGTCGGCGCGGTCGTGGCGGAGCCGGAGGGCGACCGGCGGGAGGGCGTGGCGGACCGCGTTGGTCACCAGTTCGGACACCACCAGGACCGCGGCGTCGGCGGCGGCGGGCTCCACCCCCCAGGAGTTCAGCGACGCCCGGGCCGACCGGCGGAGCGGCCCGAGCGCGTCGGGGCGGTGCTCGACCGCCCAGTGCTCCCCCTCCCGTCCCGGCGCGGGCGCGGGGGCGGGGACGGCGGGGGCGGGGCGGGGGGCCGTCGGGATCTCGGTCGTGGCCACGGCGATCACTTCCAGCGGGTGCGGTTGGCGGGCTCTCCCTCCGTTGTCCCACCCGGGCCCGCCCCCGGCGTCAGGGGGTGCACCCCAAGGAAACGGCACGGTTCACCGCCCGGATCGGAAACGTTCTCCTCCCCGGGCCGGGAACGGGGCGCGGGCGCTGGCAGGATGGCCGGGTGCACGACGACACCACCCCCACCCGGGCCGAACGGGTCCGCCTCTACCTCGACACCCTGCGGGCCCGGATGTCCCCCGACGAGTTCCGGGTGCTGGGCCGCCTCCTCGCCCCCGCGGTGGCCTCCCTCGCCGCCCCCGCCGAGGACCACGTCCTCGACCTCGCCCCCGAGGACCGGGCGCACCTGACCCGCGAGGTGGAGGAGGAACTCCTCGCCGTGCTGTCGATCGTCGCCACCGGCACCATGGAGCACCGGTTCGTCGACCTCGGCGACGGCGCGACCACGGTGCTGGACACCGGCGCGGCCGACGACCCGGAGGCCGTCGAGCGGATGCGCGCGTGGGCCGCCCGGCAGCGCGAGGTCCGGGTCGGCGCCGAGCAGGCCCCGCACGCCTGACGCCCGGCCGTCGGCGCCGCGGCCCCGGCCGGTCACGGCACCGGGCCGCCCAGTCCGTGCTGCCGCGCGTAGTGGACGACGGCGACCCGGTCGCGGCAGCCGGTCTTGGCGAAGATCCGGTTGATGTGGGTCTTGACGGTGTTGTTGCTGAGGAAGAGGGCCGCGCCGATCTCCCGGTTGCTGAGCCCGCGGGCCACCAGGGCCAGCACCTCGGCCTCCCGGGCGGTCAGCCCGTCCGGCCGCGGGCCTTCCGGAGCGGGGGCGGGGGCCGGGTCCGGGAAAGGCGGCGGGTCCGGTGCCGGGCCGGCCGCGGCGAGGAGCGCCCCGCGCACCCGGGGGTCGAGCACGGCGAAGCCCCCGTGCGCGGCGCGCAGGGCGGCGGCGATGTCCGCCCGGTCCGCGTCCTTGGTCAGGTAGGAGCACGCCCCGGCCCGCAGCGCCGCCAGGACCGAGGCGTCGTCGACGTAGGTGGTCAGGACGACGACCGCGACGCCCGGGTGCTCGCGCGCGAGGACCCGGGTGGCACCGGTCCCGTCCAGGCGGGGCATGTGCAGGTCCATCAGCACGGCGTCCGGCCGGTGCCGTTCGACCTGGGCGACGGCCTCCTCGCCGTCGGCGGCGGTCGCCACCACCTCGATCCCGGGCAGCAGGCCCAGCATGATCGCCAGCCCCTCCCGGATGCTGGCCTGGTCGTCGGCGACGACGATCCGCAGCGGGCCGGGGTCCGCGCTCACCGCGGCACCCGCGCGGTGAGGGTCCAGATGCCGTCGGCGCCGTCGGCACGCAGCGTGCCGCCCAGCAGCGCCAGGCGCTCCCGGATGCCGGTGAGCCCGTAGCCCCCGTCGACCGTCGCGACCCCGGCCTCCACCCGCCCGGGGCCGGGCGGGCACAGCGGGTTGGAGACGGTCAGCGACACGTGGCGCTCCCGGTAGTCGAGGGTGACGGACACCGGCCGCCCGGGTGCGTGTTTGGCGGCGTTGACCAGGGCCTCCTGCGCCGTCCGCAGGAGGTGGAGGTTCTGCTCGGGGCCGAGCGCCGGGCCCCGGGCGCCGTGCACCTCCAGCCGGACGGACGCCGCGTGGCGCAGGCGGTGCTCCGCCGCCGCGGCCTCCAGCCCCTCGGGCAGCGGGACGTCGCCGCCGCGCAGCGCGTGCACGGCGCGGCGGGTCTCGACCAGTCCGTCGGAGGCCATCCGGCGGGCCCGGTCGAGGGTCTCCAGCAGCCGCGGGTCGGGGGGCGGGCCGCCGTCCTGGGCGGCGAGGGCGCGGGCCAGCTGGATCTGGATGCCGAGCGCCCCGAGCGAGTGCGCGAGCACGTCGTGGATCTCCCGGGCGATGCGGGCGCGTTCGTCCAGCACCGCGGTACGGCGCTGCTCCGCGCGCAGTTCCTCGGACCGGTCGAGCAGCAGGGCCGCCTGCTCGGCCCGGAGCCGGTGCGCCCGCCGGTTGTGACCGGCCAGCAGGGCGACCACCAGCAGCAGCGGGTAGCCGAGGAAGACCCCGCGGCCGGCGCCCGAGGCCAGCGCACCGGCCTGCACGGCCAGCACGCCGAGCGCGGCCACGGTCCACCCGGCCGACAGCGGGAGGTCACTGCCCGCGGCGATCACCGCGATCGCCGCGAGGCCCACCGTCGTGCCCGCCCCGGGCTGCGCGCAGGCGGCCCCGGCGACGGCGGACACCGCCCCGAGCAGCAGCGGCACGGCCGGTCCGCCCGCGGGCGCGCCCACGGGGGCGCGCAGGTCGAGGACGGCCCAGAGCGCCAGGCAGCCGCCGCAGAACAGGTAGCCGGCGGCGATCGCCGTCCGGCCGGGGCCCGTGGGCAGGCCGGTGGAACGGACGAAGGTGTCGAGGCCGATCAGCGCGAAGGCCACGCCTCGGATCGTCCAGGAGACGGTGCGGAGCACAGCTCCACGATAAGTCGCCGATCCGGTGGCGGAGCGGCGGGCGGACGGGCGCCCCGGCGGTCCGGGCGCCGGCGGTTCCCGGTCGGCGACGGGGGCCGTGGCTGCGGCCCGGTTCACCGGGCACCGCCGCGGCGGCGGTCCGGACGCGTGGCCGACCGTTCCCGGCGCCGCTCCTCCCGGCGGTCCCGGTGGCGGTCGCGGTCGCGGTGCGGGGCCCCGTACCGCTGTTCCCCGCGCGGGTTCGGCCCCCGGAGCAGGGGCTGCGGGCGGTGCCCGGCCGGACGGCCGGGCCGGGCGGCGGCCCCGGGCGGCAGACCGGTGGCGGACGGCAGGCCGGTCGCCCGGGCGCGCGGCAGCAGGACGGCTGCCTGCCCGAGCCGGTTCGCGCCCAGGAACAGGACGGCGGTGGCACCGGAGGCCGCCGCGTGGGCACCCGCTGCCGCGCCCGCGTGGGCCGTCGCCGCGCGCAGTCCCGCGAGCACCGGCCACCAGCAGAGTCCGGCCGCGGGCATCCGGGCCCAGAGCACCCCGGCCCGGTCCTCCAACCGCAGCGTCCGCCCCTGGCCCGCGCCGACCGCGGCGGCCCCCGCGGCGGCGACCGCCAGCAGGACGGCGTCCGCCGGGGCCAGGGCGAGCAGGGCCGCCGGGCCGCCGAGCCCCGCCCGGGTGAACAGACCGAGGACGAGCAGGAGGAGCGGCGCGAGGAGCACGCGGCGCGGGCGCAGCGGGCCGCCCCGCCACTGCCGCACCGCCACGGCGGCGACGGTCACGAGCACGGGCAGCACCCGGAGGAGGGTCGGCATCGGCCAGGTTCCTGACGGTCGGGGCGGCGCCGGGAGAAGGAGGGGGCCGCCGGAGGACAGCCAGGCTAGGGACGGGCTCCCCGGCCGGGCGTCACCCCGTGCGGTGACCTCCGGGGTGACGTCCGGCCGGCCCGTTCCACCCCGGAGGTCACCGCGGCGGGCGACGCGCGGACCGGGGGCGGCCGGGGAGCGTGGGCCGGGTCAGGCACCGCTCCGTACCGGAAGGCCCCCCGATGTCCCCCACCGCCCAGGCGCTCGTCGTCAACGCCGCCGTCCTGTTCGCCATCCTGGAGGCCGACCTCGGGCCGCACCGCCGGATCGGCGCCTTCCGGCTGCTGCGCCCGGTCCTGGCCGCCGGGGCCATCGTGCCGCTGTTCGTGCGGAACCCCGCGCTCTCCGGCGCCGGCCTGTCCCTGGAGATCGCCGGGGTGGTCGCCGGGCTGCTGGGCGGCGCCCTGGCCGCCGCGGCGTTCCGGGTCTACCGCAGCCCGCGCACCGGGCGCCCCGTCAGCCGGGCCGGCTGGGCGTACGCGGCCGTGTGGGTCGGCGTCATCGGGGCCAGGGCCGCCTTCTCCTACGGCTCGGTCCACTGGTTCGCGGCCCCGCTCGGCGGTTGGATGCGCGAGCACCGGGTCTCCGGCGACGCCCTGACCGACGCCCTGCTGCTGATGGCCGTGGCGATGATGCTCACCCGCACGGCCGCGCTCGCCGCCCGCACCCGGACCGTCCTGGGTCCGGTCGGCCGGGGCGTCCCGGCCGACCGGGCCTGAGGCGGGTCAGGCGTCGGGGGCGCGGTGGACCCGGCGGCCGCCGACGAAGGTCTCCAGGACGCGGGCCAGCGCGATCTCCTCGGCGGGGCGGGCGAAGACGTCGCGGTCGAGCACGGCGAGGTCGGCGAGCTTGCCGGGGGTGATGGTGCCGGTGTCGTCGAGGTGGTTCACGTGGGCGCTGCCCGCGGTGTAGGCGGCGAGCGCGGTGTGCAGCGGGATGCGCTGCTCGGGGAGGAAGACCGGGCGGTCGGAGCCGGGCTGGTGGCGGTTGACGGCGGTGTGCAGGGCGGCGATCGGGTCGGGGCTGGAGACCGGCCAGTCGCTGCCGGCGGCGAGGGTGGCGCCGCTGCGGACGAGGTCGGCGAACGGGTACTGGCGGGCGGCCCGGTCCCGGCCGAGGAAGGGGATGGTGAGCTCGTCCATCTGGGGTTCGTGGGCCGCCCACAGGGCCTGGACGTTGGCGGTGGCGCCGAGCGCGCGGAAGCGCGGGACGTCCGCCGGGTCGACCACCTGGAGGTGGGCCAGGTGGTGCCGGTTGTCGCGCCGGCCGTTGGCCCGGAGGGCGGCCTCGACGGCGTCCAGCGCCTCGCGCACGGCCCGGTCGCCGAGGGCGTGGAAGTGGACCTGGAACCCCTCGGCGTCCAGTGCGGTGACGGCCTCGGCGAGTTCGCGGGGGTCGACGAAGGAGAGGCCGGAGTTGCCGGAGGCGCAGCCGCAGGCGTCCAGGTAGGGGCCGAGCAGGGCGGCGGTGCCGTTCTCGGCGATGCCGTCCTGCATGATCTTCACGGTGTGGGTGTTCAGCCCGCCGAGGGTGAACTCCTCCCGGCGGCGCAGGAGTTCGGGCAGTTGCCCGAGGCCCTCGGACCGCTCCCACCACAGCGCACCGCGGACCCGGGCGGTCAGCAGCCCCTCCCGCACGGCGCGGCGGTAGACCGGCGCGGCGTCGGGGGTGGAGGCGTGCGCGCCGAGCAGGGCGTCCTGCCAGGCGGTGATGCCGTACCCGTGCAGGACGGCCTGGGCGTGCAGCAGGCCGGCCAGCTGCTCGTCGGCGGTCACCGCGGGGACGTGGTCGGCGACCAGGCGCATGGCGCCCTCCTGGAGCGTGCCGCCGGGCGTGCCGTCGGCCTCGCGTTCGATCCGGCCGTCGGCGGGGTCGGGGGTGCGGCGGTCGAGGCCGGCGAGTTCGAGGGCCCGGGTGTTGGTCCAGGCGCCGTGGTGGTCGCGGTTGACCAGGTAGACCGGGCGGTCCGGCACCAGGGTGTCGAGCAGGTGGCGGTCGGGGGTGCCGCCGGGGAAGGACTCCATCGACCAGCCGCCGCCGGTGATCCAGGGGCGGTCGGGGTGGGCGTCGGCGTAGGCGCGGATCCGGGCGGCGCAATCCGCCGGGCCGGTGGCGCCGGACAGGTCGCACTGGCCCGCCTCCACGCCCGCGCCGACGGGGTGGACGTGGGCGTCCTGGAAGCCCGGGATCAGCAGCCGGCCGCGCAGGTCGACGACCTCGGTGGCCGGTCCGACCAGGTCGCGCACCTCGTCGTGGCCGACCGCGAGGACGCGGTCGCCGCGCACCGCCACCGAGGTGGCGTACGGGCGGACCGGGTCGACGGTGTGGACCGGCCCTCCGGTGAACACGAGGTCGGCGGTGGCGGCGTGCATGCGGGCTCCAGGACGGGGGTGCGGACGGACGGAGGGCGGGCGGAGGACGGGCAGAAGGCGGACGGGCGGGTCAGGCGGTGGCGTCCATGGGCAGGGCGATGGCGTCGGCGTCGGTGCCCCGGCCGGTGGTGAAGTACGGGGAGCGGCGGCGCCACTTGGCGACGGCGGCGACGAGCAGGCCGGAGCCGACGATCAGCGCGGGGATCAGCAGCATGAACCAGCCGTTGTCGGGGGTGGCCTCGAAGTGGTCGCTCATGGTGGCGTACTGGTAGGCGAGGTACCCGCCGAGGCCGAACAGCACCAGGGCGCTGAGGCCGGGCACGATGACGCCGCGCAGGGCGGGCGACAGGCCCGCGCGCAGGTCGGCGCGGAAGCGGACGGCGCAGGCCAGGGCGGTCAGGCCGTAGTAGAGCGCGACGATCAGGCCGATGGAGTTCACGGCGGTGAGGATCATCAGGTTGATCTTCGGGATGCCGACGGCGAGGACGGCCACGGCGGCGGACGTCGCCATGATGAGCAGGGTGCCGACGGCCGGGGAGCCGTAGCGGGGGTGCACTCTGGTCCACAGCCGGCCGAGGGTCCGGTCCCGGCCCATCGCGAGCGCGCCGCGCGCGGTCGGGATGACGCTGGACTGGAGCGAGGCGAACGCCGAGCACATCAGCGCGGCCAGCGGGAGCGAGGCCCACGGCTCGGGGGCGAGCTTCGCGCCGAGGTAGGTGAGGGCCTGCGGGCCCTGGGCGACGAGTTCGTCGTTGCCCAGGATGCGCTGGAAGGAGATCGCGGCGAACACCAGCAGGCCGAGCATCGCCAGCAGGGCGATCAGGCCGCCCCGGGAGGCGTCGGAGGCGTTCTTGGTCTCCTCGTTGACGGTGAAGGCGGCGTCCCAGCCCCAGAAGACGAACACCGCCAGCACCAGGCCCTGGGCGAGGGAGCGGAAGGAGTCGATGGCGAACGGGTCGAGCCAGTTCCAGGAGAACGACTCGTGCCCGGCGAGCATCGCCCAGGTGCAGAACACCAGCAGCACGGTGTACTCGAAGGCGAGCAGCGCCCACTGCAGGCGGGTCGCGGAGCGCACGCCGGTCACCGCGGTGACGGTGACGGCGACCAGGGCGACCAGGCCGACCACGGTGCTGATCCCGGTGGAGCCCGGGTCGAGGCCGACGCCGAGCAGGCGGTGCAGTCCGGCCTTGTTGACGAACTGGAGCACCACCGAGCCGGTGATCGCGCTGGTGTAGGCCATGAAGACCACGTTGGCGACCAGCACCACCCAGCCGGTCAGGAAGCCCGGCCAGGCGCCGACCGAGCGGCCGACCCAGGTGTAGCCGTTGCCGCAGTTCGGCTCGGTGCGGTTGAGCCGGGCGTAGGAGAGCGCGATGCCGAGGATCGGCAGGAACGCGACCAGCAGCAGCGCCGGGGTCTGCCGGCCCGCGTACACCGCGAGCGCGCCCATGCCGATGCCGATGCTGGTGGTGGCGGCCGTGCTGGACGCCGCGATCGCCACGCCGTCGCGCACGCCCAGGGTGCGCCGCAGCTCCGGTGCGGGGGGTCCGGCGGGGATGCCAGCGGCCATGTCGGTCTCCTCGACTCGTGGGGGACCCTCCGCCCGGGCCTGAGCGGCGCGGGGCGGGCGGAGGGGGGTGCACCGATGAAACAACCCTGCCATAGTTACGTCAATAAGTTGTCGTAAGAGCGGACGCCCCGCAGCGCCGCCGATCCCGCCCCAGGAGCCCCGACGTGCCGGAACCGACGCGCATCCCCGCCGAACGCCGCCGCAGGCGCCCCACCCGCAACGGCACCGTGCTCACCGAGGAGCTGATCGTCACCGCGGCGCTCGACCTGATCGAGGCGCCCGGCGGGAACGCCCTGACCGTGCGCCGGCTCGGCACCGCCCTCGGCTGTGACCCGTCCACCGTCTACCGCTACTTCGCCGACACCGACGCCCTGCTGCTCGCGGTCGCCGACCGGCTGATCGGCGACTCGCTCGACGGCTTCGCCCCCACCGCCGACTGGCGGGCCGACCTGCGCGAGTTCGGGGTGCGGGTGCACAGCTCGGTGCTGCGCCACCCGCGGCTGGCCGCCGTCCGCGCCTCCCGGGTCACCGCCGGCCCGGCCGAGTGCCGCGCGGTCGACACCGGCATCGGCCTGCTGCTGGCGGCCGGCTTCTCCCCCGCCGACGCGGTGCGGCACTACCGCGCCTTCATCGACACCGTCCTCGCCCACGCCGCCCTCGACGCCGACGTCCGCACCCTCACCGCGCAGCAGCGCGACCAGCAGGACCGCTCCTGGCGCTCCGTCCACGGCAACCTCCCCGCCGCGGAGTACCCGCACCTGCACGCCGTCCGGGACCACCTGCCCGAGATGGCCGGCTCCGCCTTCCCGGACGTGCTGGACCTGCTGCTCGCCCGGCTCGCCGCGCTCAGCCCGTACGGCGCGGGCGGCGCGGGCGGCGGAGAAGTGACGGGCGGCGCGGACGGCGCAGTGGCCTGACCGGGCGGCCGCGGGTGGGCCGGTCGGAGGACGTCGGGCCCCGGCGGCCGGGGCGGGCGGCGACAGCGGGAACGGATGCCGCGCCGCCCGTGCCCGCGGGCGGCACGGACCGCCGGCCCGGCGCCGGTGGCGGACGAAGGTGAGGTGACGGCCCCGGTGGAGTCGCTCGTGTCGGTCCTGGTGGTGGTCCTGGTGGCGGTCCTCGTGGCGGTCCCCCGGGGAGTGCCCGTGCCGGACGGCGGCCGGTGATGCGTGCCGGGACGCGCTTCACCCGGTCGGACACCGCGCGGGCCGAGGCGTTCAGCGACGGGGTCTTCGCCATCGCCGTGACCATCCTGGTGCTGGACCTGTCCGACCCGCCGCACCGCAGCGGGGGTCTGGCGCACGCGCTGGCCCAGCAGTGGCCGGCCTACGTCGGCTACGCGGCCTCGTTCAGCTACGTGGCGGTGATCTGGCTGAACCACCACCAGGCGTTCGTCCGGGTGCGCTCGCTCGACCGCGGCCTGCAGGCCGCGAACCTGCTGGTGCTGTTCACCACCGCGGCCCTGCCGTTCCCCACCGGGGTGCTCTCCCGCGCGCTGCAGGAGGACTTCGACGGCGCGGACGCCCGGACGGCGGTGGCCCTGTACGCGGGCGTCGCCGCGGCGATGTGCCTGAGCTGGGTGGTGCTCTACCACTGCCTGCGCCGCCGCCCGGAGCTGCTCGCCACCGGGGTGGAGCCGTCCTACCTGCGGCACGGCAGCCTGCGGTCGTGGATCGGCGTGGGCCTCTACGCGGCGGCCGGCGTGCTGGGCGCGGCGCTGGCCCCGCTGGTCGCGCTGGGGGTGTTCCTGCTGGTGCCCGCGTTCTACCTGCTCACCAGCGAGGGCTTCGGCCCCGCCCGCACCGGGGCCGGGGCCGGGGGCGGGGCCGGGGGCGGGGCCGGGGAGCACGGCTGAGCGGCTGAGCGGCCGTCAGGCCCGGCCGTGAGCAGCGCCGTTAACCGTGCCGTTGCCCGGGGAGGCTTCCGAAACGCCTCCTTCACCCGGGGCGCGTCCGGCGGAAACGGCCGCTGCCTAGCGTCTCCGGCCATGGACACAGCGCTGTATACATCCCCGGACACACCGAGCCTCCCGCACCGCGAGCGGGTCCACGCGGAGCTGAGCGAGGAGCTGCTGTCCGGTCGGATCGGGCTGCGCGAACGGCTGACCGAGGAGCGGCTGGCGGCCCGGTTCGGGGTCTCCCGGACGCCGGTGCGGGAGGCGCTGGCCCGGCTGCGGTCGGACGGGATGATCGAGCGCGGCGACGGCGGCTACTTCCCGGTGGTGCCGAACCTCCCGCAGCTGCGGGACCTGTACGAGCTCCGCGTCACGCTCGAACTGCGCGGCGTGGCACGGGCGTTGGAGGACCCTTCGCTGCGGCACGACCCGGCGGTGGTCGAGGCGGAGCTGCGGCGCTGGTACGCGATCCGGGAGGCGCCCCCCGAGCCGGACCCCCGGTTCGTCGTGCTGGACGAGGAGTTCCACACCGCGCTGTCCCGGGCCGCGGGCAACCCCGCGCTCACCGAGGCGCTGGTGGCGGTCAACCGGCGGATCCGCCGGGTCCGGATGTACGACTTCCTCACCCGGGACCGGGTGGACTCCACCGTCACCGAGCACATCGAGATCATGGAGCACGTCCGGGATGGCCGTCTGGACGAGGCGTACCGCGCCCTGCACAGCCACGTCGGGGCCTCCATGGACGTCGTCCTGGAGCGCGCCCGGCGTGCCCTGACGCAGATGGCCCTGCACGCGGACCGGGTCTGACCCCGGGTCCGCCCCGTCCGGCCGCCCCGCCCGCGCACCGCCCGTCGCCGCCGCGCGCCCCCTTCGCACGCCGTCCCGCGCACCCGCATGCCCGCGCACCCGCACCCGCACCCGCACCCGCACCCGCACCCGCACCCGCACCCGCACACCTGCGTACCCGCGCACCCTTCCGCTCTTCCGCACGGCAAGGAGGCACCGCATGAACGTCGAGCCACGCCTGGTGAAAGCCGCCGAGCCCGGCCCCCCGCAGTCGGCGGCACCGGGCACCGGGCAGGCGGTGAAGGAGACCCTGGAGGACTACACCCTCCGCTTCGCGCCGCGCAGTTACCGCCGCTGGACCCCGATGGTGGTGGCCACCACCGCCCTCGGCGGCATCGCCTACCTGGCCGACTTCTCGATCGGCGCCGGCATCGGCCTGGCCCACGGCACCGGCAACGCGCTGGTGGCGATCGCCGTGGCCGCCGTGGTCATCTTCGTCACCGGCTACCCGCTGGCGTACTACGGCGCCCGCTACAACATCGACCTGGACCTGATCACCCGCGGCTCCGGCTTCGGCTACTACGGCTCGGTGCTGACCAGCGTCATCTTCGCCAGCTTCACCTTCATCTTCTTCGCCCTCGAGGGCTCGATCATGGCCCAGGGCCTCAAGCTGGGCCTCGGTCTGCCGCTCTGGCTGGGCTACCTGGTCTCCACCCTGATGGTGATCCCGCTGGTGGTCTACGGCATGAAGGCGCTCAGCCGGCTCCAGGTGTGGACCACCCCGGTCTGGCTGGTGCTGATGGTCTCCCCGCTGGTGTACCTGATCTCCACCGACCCGGGCAGCGTGCACCGCTTCCTGTCCTACCCGGGCACCGACGGCGCGGGCGGGGTCAACACCGCCTCGGTGCTGCTGGGCGCCGGGGTCTGCCTGTCGCTGATCGCGCAGATCGGCGAGCAGATCGACTACCTGCGCTTCATGCCGCCCCGGACGGCGGCCAACCGGCGCGGGTGGTGGACGGCGGTGGTGCTGGCCGGCCCGGGCTGGGTGGTGGTCGGCGCGCTGAAGCAGGCGATCGGGGTCTTCCTCGCCGTGCACATCCTCTCGGCGGTCGGGCCCGGCCTCGCGCCCGAGCCGATCCGGCAGTTCAAGGGCGCCTTCGACGCGATGCTGCCGTCCTGGCTGGTCGTCCCGCTGGCGGTGGTGCTGGTGGTGATCAGCCAGATCAAGATCAACGTGACGAACGCCTACTCCGGCTCGCTCGCCTGGACGAACTCCTTCACCCGGGTCACCCGGCGCTACCCCGGGCGGATGGTCTTCGTCCTGGTCAACCTGGGCATCGCGCTCGTCCTGATGGAGGCCGACATGTTCAGCTTCCTCAACGGGGTCCTGGGCTTCTACTCGAACTGCGCGATCGCCTGGGTGGTCACCGTCGCGACCGACATCGGCGTCAACAAGCACCTGCTGCGGATCTCCCCGCTGCGACCGGAGTTCCGCCGCGGCATGCTGTACGCCGTCAACCCGGTCGGCGTGGTCGCCTTCACCGCCGCCTCGGGCCTGTCCATCGCGCTGTACTTCCACGCCCTGGGCGACACCCTCCAGCCGTACTCCCCGGTGGCCGCCGCCCTGATCGCCTTCGTCCTCACCCCGCTGATGGCCGTCCTCACCCGGGGCCGGTACTACCTGCGCCGCACCGACGACGGCCTGGCCGAGCCGCTGCTGGACGACGAGGGCAACCCGAGCGCGGCCACCCTGGTCTGCCACGTCTGCCACCAGCCGTACGAGCGCCCCGACCTGGCCGCCTGCGCCACCCACGACGCCGTCGTCTGCTCGCTGTGCCTGAGCACCGACCGGGTCGGCGACCACGTGCTGCCCGCCGCGCCCGCCGCACCCGTCACGCCCGCCGCGTCCGCCACCGCGTAACCCGCTCCGCCACCGGTACGGGGCGGACCGGCCGCCCCGTACCGGCCCGCCCGACCCCGCCCGGCCCCGTCCGGCCCGCCCCTGAGGAGCCGCCGTCGTGTTCGACACCCTGCTCGTCGCCAACCGCGGCGAGATCGCCTGCCGCGTCATCCGCTCCGCGTCCGCGCTCGGTCTGCGGACCGTCGCCGTGTACTCCGACGCCGACCGCACCGCCCCGCACGTCCGGATGGCCGACGAGGCCGTCCGGCTGGGCCCGGCGCCCGCCGCCGAGAGCTACCTGCGGGCCGACCTGGTGCTGGCCGCGGCCCGCGCGACGGGCGCCGGGGCGGTCCACCCCGGGTACGGCTTCCTGTCCGAGAACGCGGCGTTCGCCGCCGCCGCGGAGGCCGCCGGCCTGGTCTTCGTCGGCCCCACCCCCCGCCAGCTGGAGGTCTTCGGCGCCAAGCACACCGCCCGCGCGGCGGCCGAGGCCGCCGGGGTCCCGCTGCTGGCCGGCACCGGACTGCTGGCCGGACCGGAGGAGGCGCTGCGCGCGGCCGAGGAGATCGGCTACCCGGTGATGCTCAAGGCCACCGGCGGCGGGGGCGGCATCGGCATGCGGGCCTGCGCCGGGCCGGACGAACTGCGGGCCGCCCACGACCAGGTCACCCGGCTGGCCCGGGGCAACTTCGGCGACGGCGGGGTCTTCCTGGAGCGGTACGTCGCCCGGGCCCGGCACGTCGAGGTGCAGGTCTTCGGCGACGGCACCGGACGGGTCGTCAGCCTCGGCGACCGGGACTGTTCGTTGCAGCGCCGCCACCAGAAGGTCCTGGAGGAGGCCCCGGCCCCCGGCCTCCCGGCCGCACTGCGCGAGCGACTGCACCGCAGCGCGCGGGAGTTGTGCGCCTCGGTCGGCTACCGCTCGGCCGGCACCGTGGAGTTCGTCTACGACGCCGAACGCGAGGAGGCCGCCTTCCTGGAGGTCAACACCCGCCTCCAGGTGGAGCACCCGGTCACCGAGCAGATCACCGGCGTCGACCTGGTCGGCTGGATGCTGCGGCTGGCCCGCGGCGAGCGGGACCTGCTGGCCGGCGTCGGCCCCGACGGCCCGCCCGTCCGCGGGCACGCCGTCGAGGCCCGGCTCTACGCCGAGGACCCGGGCCAGGACCACCGGCCCAGCTCCGGCCTGCTCACCCGGGTCGAACTCCCCGGCGGTGCTCCCGACGGCGCCACCGGCGGTGCTCCCGGCGCCGGGGTGCGGGTGGACGGCTGGGTGGAGACCGGCCAGGAGGTCTCCCCCGCCTACGACCCGATGCTCGCCAAGGTGATCGCCACCGGCCGCGACCGCGCCGAGGCGTTCGCCCGGCTGGCCGAGGCCCTGGAAGCCACCCGGATCGACGGCGTCGAGACCAACCTCGGTCTGCTGCGCGCCGCCTGCCGCACCCCCGAGGTGCTGGCGGCCCGGCACACCACCGCCACCCTGGCCGGCGTCACCGACCCGCGCCCGCGGATCGACGTGGTCCGCGGCGGCACCCTCACCACCGTGCAGGACTGGCCCGGCCGCACCGGCCACTGGGACGTCGGCATACCGCCCGGCGGTCCGATGGACGACCTCTCCTTCCGGCTCGGCAACACCGCCGTCGGCAACCCGCAGGGCGCCCCCGGCCTGGAGTGCACCCTGGAGGGCCCGGCCCTGCGCTTCTCCCGGCCCGCCGTCGTCTGCGTCACCGGCGCCCCGGCCCCGGTCACGGTCGACGGCGCCCCCGCCGCCCAGTGGGAGCCGCTCGACCTGCCCGCCGGCGCCCTGCTGGAGGTCGGCACCCCCGCCGGGCCCGGCATGCGGACGTACGTGCTGGTGCGCGGCGGCCTCGACCTGCCCGCCTACCTCGGCAGCACCGCCACCTTCACCCTGGGCGGCTTCGGCGGCCACGCCGGACGGGCCCTGCGCACCGGCGACGTGCTGCGCCCGGCCGACCCCGCGCCCGGCGCGCCCGCGCCCGCCGCCGTCCCCGCCGCCCGGCGCCCGCACTTCACCACCCGCTGGCGGCTCGCGGTCTCCGAAGGCCCGCACCCCGCACCGGACTTCCTCACCCGGGCCGGCCTGCGGACGGTGTACGGCGCCGACTGGAAGGTCTCCGCCCAGTCCGCCCGCACCGGCGTGCGGCTGATCGGCCCCCGCCCCGAGTGGGCCCGGCCCGACGGCGGCGAGGCCGGACTGCACCCCTCCAACGTCCACGACACCGCGTACTCCGTCGGCGCCGTCAACCTCACCGGCGACACCCCCGCCATCCTCGGCCCCGACGGCCCCAGCCTCGGCGGCTTCGCCTGCCCGTTCACCGTGGTTGCCGGCGAGCGCTGGAAGGCCGGACAGCTGCGCCCCGGCGACACCGTCCGCTTCGTCCCCGTCACCGAGGCCCGCGCCGCCGAGCTGCGCCGCTCCCCCGCCCCGCGCACCCTGCCCGCCGACGGCCCCGACCCCGACGACGGCGTCCTCGCCCGCCGCCCCGCCACCGACACCGCGCCCGAGGTGGTCTACCGGCGCGGCGCCGACGACAACATCCTGGTCGAGTACGGCCCGATGGCCCTCGACCTGGCCCTGCGGATGCGGGTGCACGCCCTGGCCGGGCACCTCGCCGCGCACCGGCCCCGCGGCCTGGTCGACATCACCCCCGGCGTCCGCTCGCTGCACCTGCACACCGACCCCGACGCGCTCCCGCTGCGCACCCTGCTCGGCCTGCTCCAGGAGGCCGAGGACCGGCTCCCCGCCGCGCACGACCTCACCGTGCCCAGCCGGGAGGTCCACCTGCCGCTGTCCTGGGACGACCCCACGGTGGACGAGGCGATCTCCCGCTACCGCACCTCGGTGCGCGACGACGCCCCGTGGAACCCGTCCAACATCGAGTTCATCCGCCGGATCAACGGCCTCGACTCGGTCGACGACGTCCGCCGGACCGTCTTCGACGCCCGGTACCTGGTGCTCGGCCTCGGCGACGTCTACCTGGGCGCCCCCGCCGCCACCCCGCTCGACCCCCGCCACCGCCTGGTCACCACCAAGTACAACCCGGCCCGCACCTGGACCGCCGAGGCCGGCGTCGGCATCGGCGGCTCCTACCTGTGCGTCTACGGCATGGAGAGCCCCGGCGGCTACCAGCTGATCGGCCGCACCGTCCCGATCTGGGGCGGCCTGCGCCCCGGCCGGTCCTTCGCGGACGGCATCCCCTGGCTGCTGCGCTTCTTCGACCGGATCGTCTGGCACCCCGTCTCCCCGGCCGAACTCCTCGACGTCCGGGCGGACCTGGCCGCCGGCCGCCGCGCGCTCGACATCCGCCCCGGCACCTTCTCGCTGGCCGCGCACGAACGCTTCCTGGCCGAGAACGCCGACGGCATCGCCGCCTTCCGGGCCCGCCAGTCCGCCGCCTTCGCCGCCGAGCGGCGGGCCTGGGAGGCCGCGGGCGAACTCGCCGACCGGCCCGAGCCCGTCCCGGCCCCGGCGGCGGCGCCCCGCGCGCTGCCGCCCGGCGCCGGGCTGGTGGAGGCGCCGCTCAGCTCCAGCGTGTGGAAGGTGGCCGCCGCACCCGGCACCCGGGTCGCGGCGGGGCAGCCGCTGATCGTGCTGGAGGCCATGAAGATGGAGGTCGTCGTCCGCGCCCCGTCGGCCGGCGTCGTCGCCGACGTGCTGGTCGCCCCCGGCCAGCAGATCGACGCCGGCACCCCGTTGACCGTCGTCCTGCGAGAGGAAGCAGCGTGAACCGCACCACCCCCGAGAGCGCCGCCCCCGCCGCCCCCGCCCCCGGGACCGCCGGGACCGCCGGGACCGCCGAAGCCGTCACGGCCGCCACGGCCGCCACGGCCGCCACGGCCGAGGAGCGCGTCGCCGCCGCCTACCGGCGCATCGAGGAGGCCGACCGGCCGGAGGTCTGGATCACCCTGCGCCCCCGGGAGGAGGTCGCGGCCGAGGCCCGCGCCCTCGACGCCCGCGCGGCGGCCGGTGAACTCCTGCCGCTGCGGGGCCTGTTGTACGCCGTCAAGGACAACATCGACGTCGCGGGCCTGCCCACCACCGCCGCCTGCCCCGGCTACGCCCGGCACCCGGAGGTGTCCGCCACCGCCGTGCGGCGGCTGGCCGCCGCGGGCGCGATCGTGCTCGGCAAGACCAACATGGACCAGTTCGCCACCGGGCTGGTCGGCACCCGCAGCCCGTACGGCGCGGTGCGCGCGGCCCACCACCCGGAGAAGGTCTCCGGCGGCTCCAGCTCCGGCTCCGCGGTCGCCGTCGCGCTCGGCATCGCGGACTTCGCGCTCGGCACCGACACCGCGGGCTCGGGCCGGGTGCCCGCCGCGTTCAACGGCATCGTCGGCGTCAAACCGACCCTCGGCCTGGTCCCCACCACCGGGGTCGTCCCCGCCGCCCGCCCCTACGACGCCGTCACCGTCTTCGCCCGCACCCTGGCCGAGGCGCTGCCCGCGCTGGCCGTGCTGACCGGCCCCGACCCGGCCGACCCGCGCAGCCGCGCCTGGCCCGACGCCGTCCGGCTGGCGGCACCGGAGCGGCCCCGGGTGGCGCTGCCCCGCGAGCAGGACCTCGCGCCGCTGTCCGAGCAGGCCCGGGCCGCCTTCCACGCGGCCGCCGCCCGCCTGCGGGAGACCGGCGCGGAGACCGCCGCCGTCGACGTCTCGCCCCTGCTGGCGGCGGCCCGGCTGCTCTACGACGGCGCCCTGGTCGCCGAACGGTACGCGGCCGTCGGGGAGTTCCTCGCCCGCGACCCGGAGGGCGCCGACCCCACCGTCGCCGCCATCGTCCTCGCCGCGGCCGACCTGCCCGCCCACGCCCTCGCCGCCGACCAGGAACGCCTCGACCGCCACCGGGCCGACGCCGCCCGCCTGCTGGCCGGCTTCGACGCGCTCCTGCTGCCCACCACCACCGAGCACCCCACCCTCGCCGCCGTCCGGGCCGACCCCGTTGGCGTCAACTCCCGGCTCGGCACCTACACCAACTTCGTCAACCTGCTCGACCTGGCCGCCGTCGCCGTCCCGGCCGGCGAGGCGGACGGCAGCCCGTTCGGCGTCAGCGTCCTCACCCGCGCCTTCGACGACCAGGTCGGCCTCGACCTGGCCGCCCGCCTCACCGGCGAGGACCTCCCGACCCCCCTTCCCGACACCGGCATCGACCTGGTCGTGCTCGGCGCCCATCGCCGCGGCCAGCCCCTCAACCACCACCTCACCGACCCTGGCGCCCGCTACGCGGGCCCCGTCCGCACCGCCCCCGCCTACCGTCTGACCGCCCTCCCCACCACACCCCCCAAACCCGGCCTGGTCCACGTCGGCCCGGACGGGGGCGGCACGGTCACCGGCGAACGGTGGACCCTCTCCCCCGCCGCCCTGGGCCGCTTCCTCGCCGACCTCCCCGCCCCGATGTCCCTGGGCCGCATCCAACTCGACGACGCCACCTGGGTCCTGGGCTTCCAGTGCGACCCGCACACCGCGGCCACCGGCCCCGACATCACCCACCACGGCGACTGGCTCGCCTACCTGGCCACCCGGCCGCACCCCTGACCCCGCCGACCGACCGTCCGAACCGCCCCGACCGGTACCGGGGCCCGAGCGAGAACCGCCCCCCCAACCACCGCCCTCGGGCGGACCCACCCCCGAACGCACGGGACGGCCGGGCCGCCGCCGAACCCGGCTCCCGCCGACCACCGGGCACGGCGGCGCCGTCCACGGATCCGAGAGCACGCAGCCCCGGCCCCGGACGGAACGGCCCCGGACGGAACGGCCCCGGACGGAACGGACCCGGACGGAACGGACCCGGACGGAACGGACCCGGACGAGAGCGCTCTTCCCGCACGGACGGAGCAGGACGGCCGCCGCCACGGCGGCGAACTCGGCGGGGCGGACACCCGACCTCCGGGCTGCCGCGCCCCAGGCCACCGATCGCCCCGGCCCTCCCGCCGGGCGGACGCGTCCCCGCCCCGAACCCACGGGACGGCCGGGCCGCCGCCGAACCCGGCTCCCGCCGACCACCACCGCCGCCACCGCCACCGCCACCGGCGGCGGCTGCCAGGGCCTCAGTCCCTCGCCGGGGCCGCAGTGCTGTCGCGCAGCACCACCTCGGCGAAGACCTCGCTCCGCTGGGCGGTCGCGCCGCGCTCGCGGAGGGCGAGCCGGACGGCGGACTCGCCCATCGCGGTGAGCGGCAGTCGGACGGTGCTGAGGGCCGGGGCCAGGTCGGTCGCCAGGGGGATGTCGTCGAAGCCGGCTACCGAGATCCCGGCCGGGACGGGGATGTCCCGGTCGCGCAGTTCGGCGAGCGCCCCGGCGGCGCAGATGTCGGAGAGGGCGATCACCGCCGTGGGGCCGGGGGTGCCGTGCTCCCGGGCGGTGTCCAGGATGCGCGCCATGGCCGCCTTCCCGCCCTCGCGGGTGAACTCCGTGTGCTGGAGCATCCCTTCGGGCAGCGTGAGGCCCACCTCGCCCAGCGCCTCCAGCACGCCCTCCAGCCGGTCGGCGGAGACCCGCAGCCGCCGCGGCCCGGTGATCACCGCGAAGCGGCGGTGCCCCAGCTGGGCCAGCGCGTACGTCAGCGAGGCGGCGCCCTCGCGGTTGTGGACGTGCACGGTGTCGTACAGCGGGCCGTGGTCGCCGATCGCCACCACCCGGCCGCCCTGGGCCTCGTAGGCGGTCAGCGCCTCGTCCAGTTCGCGGACCGCCGTGACGTCGCTGTACGCCGACCCGGCCAGCACGATCGCCCGTACCCGGTGCGCGTGCAGCATCCGGATGGTCTGCAACTCCCGCCGGGGATCGCCGTCCGTGCTGGTGACCAGCGTGAGCAGCCCGTCCCGGGCGGCGGCGTCGCCCACGCCGCGGGCGATCCCGCCGAAGTACGGGTCCGCGACGTCGTGCAGCAGCACACCGACCGTCGTGCCGGAGGAGCGGGCCAGCGCCTGGGCCGGGGCGTTGGGGAGGTAGCCGAGGGCGGCGGCGCTCGCCCGCACCCGCGCCGACAGTTCCTCCGTCACCGAGCGGGCCGAGCCGTTCAGGGCCCGGGAGGCGGTGGCGAGCGAGACCCCGGCGTGCCGGGCCACGTCGCCGAGAGTGACTGCCACGGGTGCTCCTCGTTCCCTCGCCCTGTTCCCTCGCTGACCGAGGGAACAGGCTACCGCCTGACCGGAGCGCCTTGACCGGGGCGATCCGGCCGCCTAGCCTCAGTGCTTGGAAAGCGCTTTCCAGCACCTCTGAGGGCCATCTCGGAAAGCGCTTTCCATCTTGCCTCCGAACCTCCCGGACGCCACGTCCCGCCCCAGCCGGAAGCCGGTTCGGAGAGCGGTTTCCGGCCGTCCGGACCCGGAGGCACCCCCGCCGTCACCCCCTCCTCCCCCTCCCCGCCCCCTCGTCACCACTCAGACAAGGAACCCCCATGTCCCGCAAGGTCATCGGCATCGTCATGAACGGCGTCACCGGTCGGATGGGCTACCGCCAGCACCTGGTGCGCTCGATCCTGGCCATCCGCGAACAGGGCGGCCTGCCGCTCGGCGACGGCGAGGTGCTGTGGCCCGAGCCGATCCTGGTCGGGCGCAGCGCCGCCAAGCTGGAGGCGCTGGCCGCCCGGCACGGGCTGGAGCACTGGAGCACCTCGCTGGACGAGGCGCTCGCCCACCCGCTCGCGGAGATCTACTTCGACGCCCAGGTCACCCCGGCCCGGGAGGCGTCGATCAAGGCGGCGATCGCCGCCGGCAAGCACATCTACACGGAGAAGCCGACCGCCGAATCGCTGGCGGGCGCACTGGAGTTGGCGCGGCTGGCCCGGGAGGCCGGGGTCCGCAACGGCGCGGTGCAGGACAAGCTGTTCCTGCCGGGCCTGCTGAAGCTCAAGCGGCTGGTCGACGGCGGCTTCTTCGGCCGCATCCTGTCGGTGCGCGGCGAGTTCGGCTACTGGGTGTTCGAGGGCGACTGGCAGAGCGCGCAGCGCCCGTCCTGGAACTACCGGGCCGAGGACGGCGGCGGCATGATCCTCGACATGTTCCCGCACTGGCGGTACGTGCTGGACGGCATCATCGCCCCGGTCCGCTCGGTGTACGCGCACACCGCCACCCACGTCCCGCAGCGGGTGGACGAGTCGGGCCGGCCGTACCGGGCGACGGCGGACGACGCCGCGTACGGGGTGTTCGAGCTGGAGGGCGGGATCGTCGCGCAGATCAACTCGTCCTGGGCGGTGCGGGTCGACCGGGACGAGCTGGTGGAGTTCCAGGTGGACGGCACCGAGGGCAGCGCGGTCGCCGGTCTGCGCAACTGCCGCATCCAGCACCGTGGTTCGACGCCGAAGCCGGTGTGGAACCCGGACCTGCCGGCCACCGAGCGGTTCCGCGGGCAGTGGCAGCAGGTGCCGGACAACGACGAGTTCGACAACGGCTTCAAGGTGCAGTGGGAGCTGTTCCTGCGGCACGTGGCGACCGGCGCGCCGTACCGGTGGGACCTGCTGGAGGGTGCGAAGGGCGTGCAGTTCGCCGAGCTGGGGCTGCGCTCCGCCCGCGAGGGCCGCCGCCTCGAGGTGCCCGAGCTCAGCCTCTGACCCGGCCCCGCCGCTCCCAGCGCTCCCGGCGATCCCCGCGATCCCGCCGCTCAAGCCGTTCCCACCCCGCCCCCGCTCCCACCCCACCCCGGTCCCGCCCGCGCGGGACCGCCCGACCAGCGAGGTCTGACCCATGACGCATCTCGATCTGCCCGGTACCGGCCGGTACCGCCTGCGCGACCCGCAGCCGCTGGACGGCGTCCCGTCGGAGCCGGCCGTCTCCCGGGTGGCGTTCGCCGCCGCCCACGTGGTGGCCGACCCGTTCGGCGGCAACGCGCCGGGCGCGCCGGCGGCCGTGGACTGGGAGGCCACGCTCGCGTTCCGCCACCGGCTGTGGTCGCTGGGCCTGGGGGTGGCCGACGCGATGGACACCGCGCAGCGCGGCATGGGCCTGGACTGGGCGGCGACCCGGGAGCTGATCCGCCGCTCGGGCGCGGCGGCCCGCTCGGTCGGCGGGCGGCTGGCCTGCGGCGCGGGCACCGACCAACTGACTGGCACCGACGTCCCGTTGACGGCGGTACTGGCCGCGTACGAGGAGCAGTTGGCGGTGGTGGAGGAGGCCGGGGCGCAGCCGATCCTGATGGCGAGCCGGGCGCTGGCGGCGTCGGCGCGCGGGCCGGAGGACTACCTGGAGGTGTACGGGCGGCTGGTCGAGCAGTCGCAGCGGCCGGTGGTGCTGCACTGGTTGGGCGAGATGTTCGACCCGGCGCTGGCCGGCTACTGGGGCGCGGACGACCTGGACGCGGCGGCGGCGACGGTGCTGGAGCTGATCCGCAGCCACCCGGGGCGGATCGACGGCATCAAGGTGTCGCTGCTGGACGCGGACCGGGAGGTCGCGCTGCGGCGCGAACTGCCGTCCGGGGTGCGGCTGTACACGGGCGACGACTTCCACTACCCGGAGTTGGTCAAGGGCGACGAACTCGGCCACAGCCACGCACTGCTGGGCGTCTTCGACCCGATCGCGCAGGTCGCCGCGGCCGCGCTGCACGCGCTGGACGCCGGTGACCCGGCGCGCTACGACGCGCTGTTCGCACCGACCGTGCCGCTGGCGCGGCACCTGTTCGCGGCGCCGACGTTCCACTACAAGACGGGCATCGTGTTCCTGGCCTGGCTGTGCGGGTACCAGGAGCACTTCACGATGGTCGCGGGCGCGCAGAGCGGGCGGTCGGTCAGCCACCTGGTGGAGCTGTTCCGACTCGCGGACGCCGCAGGGGTGTTGGGCGATCCGGAGCTGGCCGCGGGCCGGATGCGGGAGTTCCTGGCGCTGGCGGGGGTGCGGGCGTGAGCGCGGGGCGGGCGCCGGGGGCGGCCGAGGGCTGCGAGCGGCTGTCGCTGAACCAGATCACCACCAAGGGGTGGACGCTGGAGGAGGCGGTGCGCGGGTGCGTGGCGGCGGGCGTCCCGGCGATCGGACTGTGGCGGGACAAGGTCGCGGAGACCGGCGTGGCCCGGGCGGCCCGGCTGTGCCGGGACGCGGGCCTGGCGGTGAGCAGCCTGTGCCGGGGCGGTTTCCTGACGGCGGGTGACGAGGCGGCGCGGCGCGCGGCGCTGGCGGACAACCTGGCGGCGATCGAGGAGGCCGCCGAGCTCGGCACCGACACCCTGGTGCTGGTGGTGGGCGGCCTGCCGCCCGGCAGCCGGGACCTGGTGGGCGCCCGCCGCCAGGTCGCCGACCTGATCGGTGAACTGGCCCCGCACGCGGGGGACTTCGGCGTCCGGCTGGCGATCGAGCCGCTGCACCCCATGTTCTGCGCGGACCGCGCCGTCGTCTCCACCCTCGGCCAGGCCCTCGACCTCGCCGAGGCGCACCCGGCGGACCGGGTGGGCGTCGTGGTGGACAGCTACCACGTGTGGTGGGACCCGGAGTTGGCGCGGCAGCTGGCCCGCGCCGGGGCGGGCGGCCGGATCGCCGCCTACCAGGTGTGCGACTGGACGCTGCCGCTGCCGGCGGACGCGCTGCTGGGCCGGGGGCACGTCGGCGACGGTCACATCGACTTCGGGTGGCTGACCGACCGGGTCGCGGAGGCCGGCTACACCGGCTGGATCGAGGTCGAGCTGTTCAACGAGGCGGTGTGGAACACTCCTGGCGCGCAGACCCTGGCGACGGTGCGGGAGCGCCACCGGACGCACGTCGTCCGGTGCTGACGGCGATGGGCGCGGGCAGGGCGGAGGCGGGCTGATGCGGGTCGTGGTGGCACCGGACTCGTTCAAGGGGACGATCGACGCGGCGGACGCGGCCGGTGCGCTGACCGCCGGGTGGCGTTCGGTGCGCGGGTGGGACGAGCTGCGCTGCCTGCCGATGGCGGACGGGGGCGAGGGCACCCTCGCGGCGGTCGTCTCGGCGAGCACCGGCACGAGCACGAGTACCGGCACGAGCACCGGCACGAGCACCGACACCGACGCGGAAGCGGCCCCGGGCGCGGGCGCGGGCGCGGGCGTGCGGCTGGTCGAGGTGCCGCACGTGAGCGGGCCGGACGGCCGGCCGGTGCGGGGGCGGTTCGCCCTGCTGCCGGACGGGACGGCGGTGGTGGAGCTCGCGGTGGCCAGTGGACTGCCGCTGCTGGGCGGCCGGTTGCGCCCGCTGACGGCCACCACCCGGGGCACCGGGGAGACCGTCGCGGCCGCCCTGGACGCCGGTGCCCGGCGGCTGGTGATCGGCCTCGGCGGGTCGGCGTCGACCGACGGCGGCTACGGGCTGCTGGCCGCGCTCGGCGCGCGGCTGCGGGACGGCGCGGGCCGGGTGCTGGACGACGGTCCGGCCGGTCTCGACCGGGCCCTGGAGGCGGCCCGGGTGCTCGACCGCTCCGCGCTGCGGACGGCGCCGCCCGGCGGGGTGGTGCTGCTGACCGACGTGACCAACCCGCTGCTGGGCGGGCGCGGCGCGGCGGCCGTGTACGGCCCGCAGAAGGGGGCCGGTGAGCCCGAGGTCGCCCTGTTGGAGCGGCGGTTGGCGCGGCTGGCCGAGCTGCTGGGCGGCGACCCGGCCGCGCCGGGCGCGGGGGCGGCCGGTGGCACCGGGTACGGCCTGGCGGCCGGCTGGGGCGCGGTGGTCGAGCCCGGTGCGGCGGCGGTGGCGCGGTTGCTGGGGCTGCCCGCGGCGGTGGCCTCGGCCGACCTGGTGATCACCGGGGAGGGCCGGTTCGACGCGACCAGCCTGCAGGGGAAGGCGGTCGGCGAGGTGGTGCGGCTGGCCTCGGCGGCCGGGGTCCCCTCGGTGGTGGTGGCGGGTGCGGCGGACGCCCCGGAGGTGCTGACGCTCTCCGCCCTGGCGGGTTCGTCCGCCGCCGCCTGCCGGGAGCCGGCGCACTGGCTGTACCGGGCCGGCGCCGTCCTGGCGGCCCGCTGCGGCACACCGGCCGGCCCGTCCTCCGGCCCGTCGGTCTGCACACCAGCCGGCCCGTCGGTCGGCACACCAGCCGGCCCGTCGGTCGGCACGCCGGTCGGCCCGTCGGTCGACTCCTGACCGACGCGCCCGCACGGCACCCGCTGCGCCCTCCCCGCACCGAAAGCAGCCGGGGCCGCTCCCCCTCGCGGGAAGCGGCCCCGGCCGGTGTCACGGGTCGGCGAACGGCCGGTCGGCCCGTCAGCCGAGCAGCCGCAGCTTCGCGGTGGCGCTGTAGTTGGCGGGCAGGGTGATCGCCGGGTCGGTGTAGTTGCCCCAGGCGAGGTCGGGGTAGTTGAGCTTGGAGCTGATGACGAGGTTGACGCCGGGCAGGGCGGCGTAGGGGTCGGGGGTGATGACCTCGAAGGCGTCGAGCACGACGTAGGTGTCGGAGGACGAGGCGTTCTTGGTGCCGGTGACCTTGATCTTCACCGTGTGGAGGCCGTTGGTGAGGCCGGTCTTCTCGAAGACGGTCTGGGCGAACTGCTTGCCGGCGGCGTACAGGTCGACCTGGGTGGGGGTGCCGCCGTCGACGGAGATCTCGGCGATGCCCTGGTTGGAGCTCTTGGGGGCGATCACCCGGATGCCGGTGCCGCGGAAGGTGGTGGTGGCGGTGTCGCCGTTCGTCCGGCTGAAGGACTCGGTGCGGGCCAGGTCGCCGGAGGTCCAGGACTGGGTGGCGTCGCCGTGGGTCCAGGTGCCGGTGTAGGTGACCTGGCCGGAGGCGTCGTCGATGATCGAGCTGACCACCTTGAAGGCGTCGATCAGGGCGTAGGTGCCGCTGGAGGCGGTGTTCTTGGTGCCGGTGCACTCGACCTTGACGGTGTGCTGCCCGTAGGGGAGGTCGGCGCTGCGGAAGACCAGCTGGGCGGGGATCTTGCCGGGGCCGTAGAGGTCGACGGTGGCGACCTGGGTGCCGTCGATGGAGATCTTGACGATGCCGAGGTTGTTGGCGCGGGCGGAGTAGAGGCCGACGCCGGTGCCGGTGAAGGTGAGCTGGGCGTTGGCGCCGGTGGCGCTGCTGAAGGACTCGGTGGAGAAGAGGTCGCCGCCGGTGTAGCTGCTCGACGGGTCGGCGTGGGTCCAGGCGCCGGTGTAGACGATCTGGGACGAGGAGTCGTCGATGACGGCCGGGGCGGCGGGTTCCAGGCGGACCGAGTCGCTGCCGTCGGACTCGACCTGGGCGCCGGGGCCGGAGGCTCCGGCGGTGGCCTTGGCGAGGCGGACGTTCGCCTTGGTGCTGCGGAAGTCGTTGGTCCAGTGGGCGGCGCTGTCCTTGCCGAACAGGAAGTAGCTGTGGGTGTCCTGGGACCAGGGCCAGGTCGGTGCGGTGCGGTAGCCGTCGGTGCCGGAGGCCCGGGTCCTGGTGGCGGTGCCGGCGGCCCGGCCGATGTGGTCGTCGGGGTAGACCGTCCACTGGGCGTCGCGCTGCCAGTTCAGGGTGTCGGTGCCCTCGGCGAGGGTTTAGCGGATGCCGACGTCGCTGGGCGAGCCGGCGGGCGGGTTGGCGATGGTGTAGGTGGTGGTGAGCAGGCCGCGGCCGTCGATGGCGATCTTGACGGTGGTGTTGATCGAGCCGAACTGGCCGGTGAGGGTGACCACCGCCTGGCCGCCGGTGGTGGTGACGGCGGCCGAGCTGCCGGTCCACTGGCCGGGGGAGGTGCGGGAGATGACCAGGTCGGGGCCGCCGGTGAGGACGGTGGCGCTGCCCGCGGTGGCCTGGACGAGGCGGGCGGTGGCCTTGTCGAAGACGACGGTGAAGGGGGTGTCGACGCCGGTGACGGTGATCCGCCCGGCGGCGTCCTGGACGGTGGGGGTGGTGCCGCCGGGGGCGGGGAAGCTGGGCGTGGTGCGGGTGTTGAGCCACAGGCTGTAGTCGTCGACCAGGGCGCCGGAGCGCGAGAAGGTCAGCCGCAGCGCGTCGCCCGCGGACCAGGCGCCGGCCGGGACGGTGAGCGTGCCGCTCTGCCGGGCGGGGACGCCGACGCCGGTGAGGGTGCCGGACCGGCTGCCGATCTTCCAGGTGATGGTCAGTTCGGAGAGGTCGGTGTGGTCGTACCAGTTGGTGACCGGCACCGGGATCGCCCCGCCGGGGGTGAGCCCGGTCAGCACGCCGTCGGCGATCCGCACCGGCGAGAACGCCTTCTTGGTCAGCCAGAACTCCGGCTTGCGGCGGCGCCACAGGTCGATGACGCCCCACTCGCCGTAGCCGATCGGCCCGGAGTCGAGGTGGAAGACCTCGTCGATGGCCGCCCAGATCGCGCCGCCGACCACGCCGCTGGTGGTGCGGAACTTCTCGGCGTGCTTGGCGATGCTGTGGCCCCAGAAGTCCCGGGCGCCGGGGTCGACCTGCAGGGTGCCGGTGTTGTAGCACGGCACGTGGGAGAACTCGCCGTACTGGACGGGCTGGTTGGCGTTGCCGTTGGAGTTGGTCAGGGTCGGGTAGTGGCCGCTGTAGACGTCGGTCTGGGTGCCGCCGTTCTTCTGGCTGACGTCCTCGAAGACGGTGGGCCGGGACGGGTCGGTCTGGTGCGAGTAGGTGTTCTCCTGGGCGAAGTTGGTGCCCATCCCGCTCTCGTTGCCGACCGACCACTCCACCACGCAGGCGTGGCTGCGGTCGCGCTCCAGCATCTCGGCGTACTGCGTCATGTACTGCTCGGTGTAGTTGGCGTCGTCGACGGTGTTGTACTGGAAGCAGACCGGCGCCTCGACCTCGACGTACAGGCCCAGCCT
Source organism: Kitasatospora sp. NPDC088783 (assembly GCF_044750705.1). Classification (NCBI taxonomy): domain Bacteria; kingdom Bacillati; phylum Actinomycetota; class Actinomycetes; order Kitasatosporales; family Streptomycetaceae; genus Kitasatospora; species Kitasatospora sp. NPDC088783. The sequence continues at coordinate 10,163 of NZ_JBIVKJ010000001.1, read as the reverse complement.
GTCGGCCCACTCCAGCAGGGCGGGGGTCGGCGGGTAGTGCGAGGTGCGGATGAAGTTGCAGTTCGCCTCCTTGTAGAGGCGGGCGGCCTGCTCCTCCTGGGCGGGGGTGGTGGAGCGGCCCAGGGTCTCGGTGATGCTGTGGTGGCAGACGCCCAGCAGGTGCACCGGCTTGCCGTTGACGAGCAGCTGGTTGCCCTGGACCTTGACCTGCCGGAAGCCGATCTGCCGGGTGACGGTCTGGGTCTGCCCCTGGGCCTGGAAGGTGGCCTTGAGGGTGTAGAGGTCGGGGTGCTCGGCGTCCCACTTGCGCGGGGCGGTGACCGGGATCGCCACCGAGGTCTGCGGCGCGGTGGCGCTGACCGTGAGGGTGGCCGGGGAGAGCGCGACCTGCTGGCCGTCGGGGTCGGTCAGGGTCAGGGCGACGGTGCCGCTGGTGCCGGCCGGCAGCAGCGCGGCGGCGGCGGTGACGGTGAGGGTGGCGTTGGTGTAGGAGGAGTCGAACGTGGTGTCGGCGTGCAGCCGGGTGAGGTAGGCGGCGGGCAGCGCCACCAGCGTCACGTCGCGCAGGATGCCGCCGATGACGTGGTGCGCGTAGTCGGACTGCCCGGCGATGCTGGTGGGCCTGTCGGTGACGCCGAGGGTGACGGTGGCCTGCTGGCCGGGGGTGACCAGCGAGGTGATGTCGGCGTACCAGGTGGTGAAGCCGCCGTCGTGGGTGCGCACCAGGGTGCCGTTGACCCACAGCCGGGCGTAGTTGTAGACGCCGTCGAAGCGCAGCAGGACGCGGCGTCCGGCGTAGTCGGCGGGGACGGTGACCTGGACGGAGTAGGCGCACTCGGTGCCGGACTTGACGTCCTGGCTCTGTAGGGCGGGCTCGCCGGGGACGGTGACCTGCGCCCAGGACGAGGTGTCGGTGCCCGTGGTCCAGAACGAGGCGGGCGGGGTGGTGGTGTAGCGCCAGCCCGAGGTGATCGGCAGCCGGGGGGTGGCGACCCCGGAGACGGTGTCGGGCAGCGGCGGGATCTCGGGGGTGGCGGTGGCCGCGCCGGCGGGGGCGGCAAGGAACAGGCCGCCGGTCCCGACGGCGGTGAGCAGTCCGGCGGCGGCGAGGCCCTTCAGCGCGGCGCGGCGCGAGAAGCCGCCACCGGTGGAGTCGGACGGGGTGGGGGCGGTGTGGCGGGGTGGCGTCACCGGCGTGCCTTTCTTAGCAGCTAAGCTTCTAAGCAGATATAAGGGGACGCGGGCCCCGGCGGCAATACCCCGCGCAGCAGATGTTTCCGGCGGATTTCCGCCAACCCGCCACCCGCCCGCCGCCGTTTCCCGCCTCCCGCCCGCTGCCGGACCGCCGGCTCCCGCCGCCGACTGCCGCCCTGGTCGGAACGCGTGCGGGCATGCCGACGACCGCCGCGGCAGGTCGTGCGGCGCGGCGGTCGGCGGTGGAGCTCCCCCGGGGTGCGGGGGTGGTCGGCGCAGGCGTCGGGACAGGCGTCAGCGCAGGCGTCAGTGCAGGCGGAAGGCGGCGGCGGGGGGTGCCGCCGCGTCCACGGGGACGGCGAGCACCGACCCGGCGGGGCCGACGTCGCCGCTCAGGCCCTGGCGGGCGGTGGTGACCAGCAGCAGGCCGCCCTCGGGGCGCAGGCAGACCGAGGTGGGCCGGGGGGTGGGCAGGCGCAGGACGTCGAGCAGGGCGCCGTCGGGGTGGTAGCGGTGGACGGCCGCCCCGTCCCAGACGGCCACCCACAGGCAGCCTTCGGTGTCGACGGTCATGCCGTCGGGCGCGCCGGCGGCGAGTCGGGTGAACTCCTCGGTGCCGGTGGGCTCCCCGTCCGGGTCGAGGGTGAGGCGGTGGATCGTGCCGAGGGCGCTGTCGGCGAGGTAGAGCACGGTGGCGTCGGCGTTGAAGGCCGGGCCGTTGGCGACGGTCAGCCCGCTCAGCACGCGGTGCACCGAGCCGTCCGGGTCGGTGCGGTAGAGCGAGCCCGCGCCGGGGACGGCACCGCCTTCGGACATGCTGCCCGCCCAGAAGCGGCCGGCCGGGTCGCAGACGCCGTCGTTCATCCGGACCGGGAACGGGCGTCCGTCCTCGGGCCGGGCCAGCCAGCGCACCAGCCCGTGCGGGGTGAGCAGGGCGATGCCCGTCCCGGCGGCGGCGATCCAGTGGCCGGGGCGGTCGGCGAGCGGCGCGACCGCCCCGAGCGGGACGTCCAGGCGCAGCAGTTCCCGGGGGGTGTGCGGGGTGGCGGGCGGGAGTTCGAGCAGCCGTCCGGTCGGGATGTCGACGAAGACCAGCCGCCCGTCGACCCAGCGGGCGCCTTCGGCGAGCTCGTGGTCGCCGGGGGCGTGGACGGTGCGGGGGGTGGGTTCCGGTGCCATGGGCGGTCTCCGGGTTCAGCGCAGGGTGGTGCCGGCGGGCCGGTCCAGCAGGTCGAGGTCGTCGCGGACGGGCAGGCCCTCCCAGTCGCCGCGGGTGGCGACGGCGAAGGCGCCGGTGGCGGTGGCCCGGTGCAGGCGGGCCGCCGGGTCGAGCCCGTCGAGGGTGGCGGAGAGGTACCCGGCCACGAAGGCGTCGCCGGCGCCGATCACGTCCGCGACCGGCACCCGGCGGGCCGCGGCGGTGACGGTGCCGTCGGCGGTGGTGACGCCGGCGCCGTCCGCGCCGCGGGTGAGGACCACCTCGCGGCGGCCCTGGGCGAGCAGTTCGGCGACCGCGTCGTCCTCGTCGAGGCCGGGCCGGTCGCAGACCAGGTGCAGTTCGTCGGCGGAGGCGACCAGGATGTCGGCGAACCGGGCCAGGGGCCGCAGGACCTTCCCGGCCCGGTCCGGACTCCACAGCCGGGCCCGGTAGTTGACGTCCAGGCAGACCAGGATGCCGAGCGTGCGGGCCCGTTCGGCGGCGGCCAGGACCGCCTCGGCGGCGGTCCCGCTCAGCGCCGGGGTGATGCCGGTCAGGTGCAGGATCCGCACGGCGGGGTCCAGCGCGGGCAGGACGTCGTGGTGCCGGAGCGCGGACCCGGCGGAGCCCGCCCGGTAGTAGCCGACCCGGGCCAGGTCGCCGATGCCGTTCTCGCGGACCAGCAGGCCGGTGGGCCGCCCCTCCCGGTCGGTGCGGGCGTGGGTGGTGTCGACGCCCTCGGCCCGCAGGGTGCGCAGGACCAGTGCGCCGAACGCGTCGTCGCCCACCGCGCCGACCCAGGCGGCCCGGTGGCCGAGCCGGGCCAGGCCGATGGCGACGTTGGACTCCGCACCGGCCACGGACAGCTCCATCGCGGGGCCGAGCTTGATCGGGCCGGTGGCCCGCAGCGCGGCCATCGCCTCCCCGACGGTGACGACCTCGGGCGCGGTGGCGGCGCTCACGCGGCGGCCTCCTCGGCGAGCGCGGTGCGCCAGGCGGCGATCCGGGCCCGCAGCGGGCCGAGGTCGCCGGTGTCGGCGGCGTCGCCGATCAGCGGGGAGCCGACGCCGACGGCGACCGCCCCGGCGGCCAGGTAGGCCCGGGCGGCGCCCGCGTCGACGCCGCCCACCGGGACGAACGGGACGTCCGGGAAGGGGGCGCGCAGGGCGGCGAGGTAGTCGGGGCCGCCGAACGAGGCGGGGAAGAGCTTGACGGCGGTGGCGCCGTGCTCGACGGCGTCCATCACCTCGCCCGGGGTGAGGGCCCCGGCGAGGAGGGGCAGCGCGAAGGGCGCGGCGCGGCGCAGGTCGGTGCCCAGGCCGGGGGTGACCAGGAAGTTCGCCCCGGCGTCGGCGGCGCGGGCGGCGGCGGTGGCGGTCAGCACGGTGCCCGCGCCGAGCAGGGCGTCGGGGCCGAGTTCGCGGCGGGCTCGGTCGATCACCCAGGGGGCGTCGGGGGTGGTGAACGACACCTCGGCGGCGGTGATGCCCTCCTCGGCGAGGGTGAGCACCGTGCGCAGCGCGGCGTCGCGGTCCTTCCCGCGCACGATGGCGATCGTCCGGTACGGCAGGTCGGTGAGCATGGCGGGTCCCTTGGGTGGTGGCGCGGTGGCGGCCGGGGCCGGGCGGCGGGTGCGGCCGGAGGGTGGCCGGGGGCGGGCCGGGCGGTCGCGGACTGGCCGGGCGGTCGCGGGCGCGGCGGACCGGTGCGGGCCGGTCGCGGTGCGGGCCGGTCGCGGTGCGGACGGGGCACGGGAGGCCGGGCCTGGATGCCGGGCCCGCCGGTGCGCTGGGGTGCACCGGTGGGCCCGACCCCCTACTTATAGCTGCTTAGCAGCCTAGTTGCCAAGGGGCCTGCCCCGCGACGACAGGGCGCACGGTCGGCCGGGCGCGCAGTCGGCGGCGCTCACAGCAGGCCGAGGTCGCGGCTGGTCTCCTCCAGGTGGCCGGTCATGGCCGCCGAGGCCCGTTCGGCGTCGCCCGAGGTGATGGCGTCCAGGATGAGCCGGTGGGCCTCGACCGTGTCGCCCTGGCCGCTGCCGCGCCGCTGCCGGCCGCGGTAGCTGGCGCGCCGGGCCTCCAGCAGGGCGCCGTTCATGGCCGCCAGGATGAACGAGAAGACCTCGGAGGAAGCCAGTTCGGCCACCGCCTGGTGGAAGGCCAGGTCGGCGGCGACGAACGCCTCGCTGTCCGCGGCCGACTCGCGCATCACCTCCAGGGCCCGCGCGGCCCCGGCGGCGGAGCCCTGCCCGGCGGCGATCCGGATCGCGGCGCGCCGGGCGAGCTCGCCCTCGATCACCCGGCGGGTGTCCAGCAGGTCGCGCACGTCCATGGAGTTCTGGTTGAGCCGGAACTCCAGGATCTGCCCGAGCACCGCCGGGCTGGGGACCGCGACCCTGGCCCGCCTGCCCTGGCTGGAGGCCAGCACGCCGCGGGCCACCAGGATCCGGATCGCCTCCCGGACCACCAGCCGGTTCACCTCGTGCCGCTCGGAGAGCTCGCCCTCGGAGGGGATCTCGTCCCCCTCCCGCAGCCGCCGCTGGGCGATCTCCCCGATGATCTCCCGGACGACGAGGTCGCTCAGGGTCTCCCTCGCGATGGTCATGAGGCCATTCCCCTTTCGTTCGAACGCGCCGGAGCGGGGCCCGAGCCTAGCTGCTAAGAAGTTATGAAGAGAAGCATTGACAGCTTAGCTGCTAGGTATCACGATCGATCCACATCCCCCGGCGGCCCACCGCCGCACCCGCCCCGGGTGCCGGCCCCGCCGTCCGCCGGCCCCCTTCCGCGGTCCGGACCCCGAGCACTTTCTGAGGAGGCGCGCACCGATGCGCCGACAGCACGCCGCAGCATCCCGCCAGGGCGGTCAGCCATGAGCCCCCTGCGCAGTTCCACCTGGTGGGACGACCCCGGCAAGGCGGGCTTCATCGCCCGCCACCACATGCGCCAGCTCGGCCTGACCCGCGACCAGCTGCGCGGCAAGCCCGTCGTGGGCATCTGCAACAGCTGGTCGGAACTGACCCCGTGCAACGCCCACCTGCGCACCCTCGCGGAGTCGGTCCGGCGCGGGATCACCGCCGCCGGCGGGCTGGCCCTGGAGTTCCCGACCATGTCGATCGGCGAACCGCTGATGCGGCCCACGTCGATGATGTTCCGCAACCTGATGAGCATGGACGTCGAGGAGACGATCCGGGCCAACCCGCTGGACGCGGTCGTCCTGCTCGGCGGCTGCGACAAGACCCTCCCCGCCCAGCTGATGGGCGCGGCCAGCGTCGACCTGCCCGCCATCGCGCTGTCCGGCGGCCCCATGCTCACCGGGCGCTTCCGCGGCAGGACGGTCGGCTCGGGCACCGACATCTGGAAGATGAGCGAGGACCTGCGGGCCAAGCGCATCACCCAGGACGACTTCGACGAGTTCGAGGGCTGCCTGGCCCGCTCGGCCGGCCACTGCATGACGATGGGGACGGCCTCCACCATGGGCTGCGTCACCGAGGCGCTCGGCCTGTCGCTGCCCGCCGCCGCCGCGCTGCCCGCCGCCGACGCCCGCCGCGCCCAGCTCGCCGAGCAGTCCGGCGCCCGCGCCGTCGAGCTGGCCCGCGAGGGACTGCGCCCCTCCGACCTGCTCACCCGGGAGGCGTTCACCAACGCCGTGGTCGTCAACGCGGCCATCGGCGGCTCCACCAACGCCGTCCTGCACCTGCTCGCCATCGCCGGCCGGGTCGGCGTCCCGCTGGCCCTGGACGACATCGACGAGATCGGCCGCCGCGTCCCGCTGCTGGCCGACCTGATGCCCAGCGGCCGCTTCCTGATGGAGGACTTCGCCTACGCCGGCGGCCTGCCCGCCCTGATGGCCGAGCTCGGCGACCTGCTGGACCTCGGCGCGCCCACCGTCACCGGCCGCACCCTGGGCGAGAACCTCGCCGGGCACCGGGTCTGGGACCGCGAGGTGATCCGGCCCCTGGACAACCCGGTGCAGAGCGCCGACAACGGCACCGCCGTGCTGCGCGGCAACCTGGCCCCCGGCGGCGCCGTCCTCAAGCAGTCCGCCGCCTCCCCCGCGCTGCTCCACCACCGGGGCCCGGCCCTGGTCTTCGACGGCATCGAGGAGTACCTGCGCGCCGCCGACGACCCGGAGCTGGCGGTCGACGCCGACACCGTCCTGGTGGTGCGCAACCTCGGCCCGCGCGGCTACCCGGGCATGCCCGAACTCGGCAACCTGCCGCTGCCCGCCAAGCTGCTCGCCCAGGGCGTCACCGACATGGTGCGGATCTCCGACGCCCGGATGAGCGGCACCGCCTACGGCACCGTCGTGCTGCACGTGGCGCCCGAGGCCGCCGTCGGCGGCCCGCTCGCCCTGGTCCGCACCGGCGACACCGTCGAACTCGACGTCGCCGCCCGCACCCTGCACCTGGACGTCGACCCGGGCGAACTGCTCGCCCGCCGCACCGCCTGGACGCCCCCGCCCCGCCCCGCCCAGGGCGAGCGCGGCTGGACCCGGCTGTACGTCGAGCGCGTCCTGCAGGCCGACCAGGGCGTCGACCTGGACTTCCTGGTCGGCCGCAGCGGCGACCAGCCCGGAAAGGCCCCCTTCTGATGAGCGCGACCGACCCGACCGACGCGACCGGCCCGGCCTCCACCGACCGGCCCGGGGCCGCGAGCCTGCTGCGCGGCGTCATGCCGGTGCTCGAAGTGCCGTTCACCGACGACGGCGACCTCGACCTCGAGGGCTTCGACCGGGTGGTGCGCCACGTCCTGGACACCGGCGTCAGCGCCGTCATGTTCCCCGGCTTCGCCAGCGAGTTCCACAAACTCTCCGACGCCGAACGGGAACTGCTCACCCACCGGCTGCTCGACCTGACCGGCGCCCGGCCCGACGTGGCCGCCGTGGTCTCGATCCCCGACCACGCCACCCGGCTGGCCGTCCGGCGCGCCACCGAGGCCGTCGGGGCGGGCGCGGACGCGGTCAACCTGCTGCCGCCGCACTTCCTCGGGCCGTCGGCCGCCGAGGTCCACCGGCACGTCACCGCGGTGCTGGCCGCCGTCGCCCCCGTCCCGGTGATCCTCCAGTACGCGCCCGCCCAGACCGGCTCCTCGTTCACCGCGGACGGGCTGCGCCGCCTGGCCGACGAGCACCCCAACCTGGTCGCGGTGAAGATCGAGACCGCGCTGCCCGGCCGCCTCGCCGAAGACCTGGCCGGCGGCACCCCCGCCCTGCGCGCCTTCGTCGGCTACGCCGGCCTGCAACTGGCCGACGGCCTGCGCCGCGGCATCACCGGGGTGCAGCCGGGCTGTTCCTTCACCGAGGTCTACCAGCGGATATGGGAGCTCTGGCACGATGGGGCGCACGACGACGCCCTGCGGCTGCACGCCCGGCTCACCCCCTACCTCGCGTACTGGATGCAGGAGGTCGAGCTGATCATCGCGGTCGAGAAGCTGGTCTCGTTCCGCCGCGGTCTGATCGACAGCCCGTACTGCCGCCGCCCCGCGCGCGCCCTGGACCCGCAGGAGACCGCCGGCGTCGACCGGTTCCTCGCCGAGTTCGAGGAGTTCCTGCACCCCGTCCGGAACGGAAGCACCACATGATCGACCTCTCCGGCCACACCGTCCTCGTCACCGGCGCCGCCCGGGGCATCGGCGCCGCCATCGCGACCACCCTGGTGGGCGCCGGGGCCCGGGTCGGCCTGCTGGACATCGACGGCGACGGCGCCGCCCGGCTCGCCGACCGGCTCGGCCCGGCCACCGCCGCGGCCGCCTGCGACATCACCGACGAGGCGCGGGTCGCGACCGCCGTCGCGGCCCTGCGCGAGCGGCTCGGCCCCGCCACCGGCCTGGTCAACAACGCCGGCCGCAACTCCTACGCCGACCCGGTCGCCATGACGGTCGACCAGTGGGAGGAGGTGTTCGGCGTCGACCTCAAGGGCGCCTGGCTGGTGGCCCGCGCCGTCCTGCCCGACCTGCTCGACCGCGGCAGCGGCTCGATCGTCAACATCGCCTCCATGCACGCCTCGCTGACCTGCCCCGGCATGTTCCCGTACGCGGCGGCCAAGTCCGGCCTGGTCGGCCTGACCCGCAGCCTGGCCCTGGAGGTCGGACCCCGGGGCGTGCGGGTGAACGCGGTCAGCCCCGGCTACATCGAGACCGACCTGCTCGCCGAGTACTTCGCCCAGAACCCCCCGCAGGTCCGCCGGGAAGCGCTGGACAAGCACATCCTCGGCCGCCTCGGCACCCCCGGGGACATCGCCGCCGTGGTGGCCTTCCTGCTCTCCGACCTCTCCGGGTTCGTCACCGGCGCGGACTGGCCCGTCGACGGCGGCGTCTCCGCCCGCTTCGCCTGAGCGCCGCGCCACCGCCGCCGCCCGGGCCCCCGACCACCTTTCCCCCGTACCGCCCTTCCACTCAGCACCCCCACCCCTCCTGGAGCCGAACATGTCCCTCACCCCCACCACTCGGAGAGCCGCCGCCCTCGGCGCCGCCGCCCTGGTCGCCTCCCTCGCGCTGACCGGCTGCTCCACCGGCAAGGAGTCCACCTCCTCCGCCGGCAGCGTGGCCCCGGTCGACGGGAAGATCTCGTTGACGTACCTGCAGAAGCAGGGTGATCAGGAGTACTTCATCGGTGAGGCGGACGGTGCGAAGGCGAAGGCCGCGGAGTTGGGGATCGACCTGAAGGTCGTCAACCTGGGCAACGACGCGAACAAGACGATCAGCGAGGTGCAGTCGGCCATCGCGCAGAAGAGCAACGGTCTGATCATCGTGGTGCCGGACCCGGCGGTGGGCCCGCAGGTGGTGCAGACCGCGAAGGACGCGAAGGTGGCGCTGCTGACCTCGGACGACCAGATCTGCGCGACCGGCCCGGACCCGTCCTCGTGTGACAAGGCGGGGCTGATCGCGCGGATCGGGTTCTCGGGCCAGCAGATGGGCGGGGAGGTGGGCAAGCGGGCCGCGGAGGAGTTCAAGAAGGCGGGCTGGAGCGCGGCCGACACCCGGATCGTCTCGGCGTGGAAGCAGGACGTCACCGTGTGCGGCGACCGGGTCGGCGCGGCCGACGCGGCGTTCGCGGCGGCCGCGGGCGCGCAGGTGCAGAAGATCGACGTGGCCACCGACAACACGCCCACCGGTGCGCAGGACAAGATCGCCGCGACGGTGACCGCCAACGCGGGGGTCAAGCACTGGATCGTGTGGGGCTGCAACGACGAGAACGTGCAGGGCGGTGTGACCGCGCTGGCCAACGCCGGTTTCAAGGCCGACGACGTGATCGGTGTGGGCCTGGGCGCCTACCTGGCGTGCAAGGACTGGCAGAGCGCCGCGCCGACCGGGATGAAGGCGGCGCTGTTCATCAACGGCAAGGACGTGGGCGCGCTGGCCGTGCAGACCATGTACGACAAGCTCAAGAACGGCAAGGACTTCCCCGCCGAGGCGTTCGCCCCCACCACCATGGTCGACGCCACCACCTGGAAGAGCGCCGGCGCCTCCTGCAGCTGACGCTCCCCGCGTGACCGCCGGTGCGGCCCCGTGTCCACCCCTTCGCGGGCCGCACCGGCACCCCTTCTCCCCCCGCCCCACCGCCCAGACTCTCCAGCGAGGCCCGCCATGACCACACCCGCCGAGAGGCCGCCCTCCCCCGCCACCGGCAGCCCCGGCAGCGGCGCAGGCGTCGAGAACCTCGTCAAACGCTTCGATGCCGTGCAGGCTCTTGCCGGTGTCACCCTGGATTTCCCGGCCGGTCGGGTGACCGCGTTGATGGGGGAGAACGGGGCCGGGAAGTCGACCCTGTTGAA